>WGCA01000046.1 GCA_015494065.1 Thermodesulfobacteriaceae bacterium
AAGGATGGTTCATCTCTACATCGAGCTGTCCCTCTATCATTTGGTAAAGGGACGCTCCGGGGCTCAGCTCAGCCAACCCTTCCCACTATTCCCCGTTTCATTTTTGTCGTCTCTTAAAATCATACAAGGGGCTCACCAAGGAAGTTATAGCCGTTATACCAACGTTTGACTTCAGCAAGATCAACGTCTTTTAAGCGGTCGGCAAAGACGGTTTCGAATTCCTCCTGCGTGTAGCCACAGATGGTGGCGTAGGAGGGAGAAAGGGTGATGTCTTCGAGGTTGTTGAGACCTGAGAAGAGGGAGAGGACAACGACCTTTCGGGAGAACTTTTCCGCCGCCCGGAGGATAATTTCATAAAAACAATTTCGGTAATTTTTAGTGGACTTATAGGTTAGCCCTAAGCTTTTAGGTTAGCCCTAAGCTTTCTTGATTTCGTTCGAGGATAAAAAATATGATATCGAGGAGATCTTCTACCCCTTCTACCACACCTGCGCCAAAAGAAATATAAATAACAGGATATTTTTCCGACCAATTCCAGTTTTTTTCAAGAAAAAGGCCTTCAAAGAGCTCGCGTTTGCCAAGAAAGGCCTGGCGTAAGGTATCAAGAAAGAGGGATTTGCCAAAGCGTCTTGGGCGAGAAAGAAAGTAGTATTTGCCTTCGTCTACGAGTTTTTTGACAAAGGGGGTTTTGTCGACATAGTAGTACCTTCGGTGCGAATAACTTCAAAGCTCTGGATGCCAACGGGGAGTTTAAGAGGCATAAAATTATGCTAGCAGAGGAAAGAAACCCGGACAACGGATACGTTCGAGCAGGCCTAAAGAGACTTTGTTTAAGGCGCGTTCAAAATATTTGCGTTTGACACTTAAATTTTTTATTGACAATTTTCGTCAAGTAGGTTTAAGCTAATTTTAGCTTGTGGGCTATGGCAGCCCTTGGGGAAACCCAAGGGCTTTTTCTTTTTGAAAAAGAAGGTGGGGGATGGTGTCTGGTCTTCTAAACCAGCGGGCCTACCTTTACCATCTCGCCCGCCCCTCCCGCAGATAGGAGGCCCGCTGGTCCTTTTTAAAGATTAGCGGGGTTTGTGTTTTTTCCACCAGCGTTTAAAAAGGCTCTTTTTGAGGGGAGAGAGATAGTCAACGTAAAGCACCCCTTCTAAGTGGTCTAGTTCGTGTTGGACGGCTCTGGCCCCTAGAGCCTCAAGTTCCATTTCAAAGGGCTTACCCTCCCGGTCAAGGGCCCGCACTAACACTTTGGCCCGGCGCTTGATCTTGGCCGAATAACCCGGAATGCTAAGACAGCCCTCTTCTTCGTAAATTTCTCCTTCGGCGGCTACAATCTCCGGATTTATAAAGACTAGGAGTTCGGGGCTGCCTTCGCGCTGTTTGAGATCAAGGACGAAAACTCTTAATTTTTCCCCTATCTGATTGGCTGCCAGCCCCAGACCCTTGGCTTCGTACATCGTCTCTGCCATGTCATCGATAAGCTGCTGAAGCTGACCATCGATCTCTTTTACCGGTAAAGCCTTTTCCCTTAAAACTGGGTCTCCTAAGATGCGTATCTTCCTCTTAGCCATAGCTTTATTCTAACAAATTATAATTATTTTAAAAACCAAAAAATTATGTTTTTTTGTGCTTCAAAAATAAATTTCCGAGACCCTTAAACAAGCCTTCGGGCAGAAAAATCATGATCACCACCAGGATGGTGCCAAAGATCAGGACGTCATAGTCTTCAAAGACGGTAAGTACTTCCGGCAACAGGGAAAGGACAACCGCCCCCAGGAGGGCCCCCCAGAGGCTGGCTACGCCACCCACCACCACCATGGTCACAAATTTAACCGAATGGATAAAGGTAAAACTCATGGGGCTGATAAACATGGCGAAATGGGCGTAGAGGCTCCCTGCCAGGCCGGCCAAAGCGGCGGAAAGGAGAAACACGATGAGTTTGAGGCGTCCGGTGTCATAGCCCAGGGCCATGGTGGCGGCTTCGCTGTCGTGCAGGGCCAAAAGGGCGCGGCCAAAAGGGGAATGAGCCAAGTGCAAGGCCAGAAGCAGAGAAACCAGAAGGACCCCCACGAAGAGGAAATAATATTGTTTGCTTTCCAAGAAGGTAAATCCGGCTACCTGCAAAGGGGGAATCCCTACCAGACCCGAAGGCCCGCCGGTCAGACTAATCAATTCCTTAAAGATTACGTAAACAATTATGCCAAAACCCAAAGTGGCCATGGCCAGATAGTGTCCCTTGAGTCTGAGGGCCGGGATCCCGATAAGCAAGGCGGCGACAAGGGTAACCCCCTGGGCCGCCAGAAGTGCTGCAAGCGGACTCAAACCGTATTTGGCCGTCAGTATGCCGGAAGTGTAGGCCCCCAGGCCGTAAAAAGCGGCGTGTCCCAAGGAGACTTGGCCCGCGTATCCCATAAGGAGGGAAAGGCCGATTACCACCAGGCCGTTTAAGATCAGGATGTTTAGGACGTTAAAGTAGTAATCGTTTCGGTTAATAAAACCCGTAGTCAGGAGAAAGGTGCCGAGGATTAAAAGGGCCAGGTACTGTTTTTTCATAGTTTTTTGGCCTCTTTGGTCCCAAAAAGACCTTCTGGTTTGACAAAGAGCATCAAGATTAAGATGATAAAGGCCGCAGCGTCTTTATAGGCCGAAGAGAGGAAACCCGCTGCCAGCGCCTCTAAAATTCCCAAAATGAAACCACCCAGCACCGCCCCGCTGCTTGAGGTAAGCCCTCCCAATACCGCTGCACTGAAGCCTTTAAGACCAAGCATGGTCCCCATGTCGTACGTAGCAAAAGTAATGGGAGAGATAATTACCCCGGCGAGCGCCGAGACGGCAGCGCTTAAGGCGAAGGCCAGAAGGACCAAAGGTTCTACTTTTATACCCAAAAGTCTTGCAGCCAAGCGGTTGGCCGCACAAGCCCGCATGGCTTTGCCTGTAAGGGTCTTTTTAAAAAAGGCCTCCAGGGTCAAGACGGCGATTAGGGCCGTGGCGAGCACTAGGATGCTCTGGGGGATGATAGTGGCCCCTAATACAGAAATAGGCCTTTCTCCCACGAAGGCCGGCACGGGTAAAGGATCCTTTCCCCAGATAAACATGGCCAGCCCTTTGATCAGGATGGAAAGGCCGATAGTAATGATGATGAGGGTAATGGGGCTGGCTTTGCGGGCCGGATAGATGGCCAGCCGTTCTATCAGGATCCCGGCCAAAGCCGTGATCAGGATGGCCAGGGCAAAGGCCAGAGGTAGGGGAAGATTCAGGCCACAAAAAGTGGCGGTCAGCATGGCCCCCAGCATTACGAACTCGCCTTGGGCAAAGTTTATGACTTCGGTGGCGTTGTAAATAATGGTGAAACCAAGGGCGATAAGGGCATAAATAGCCCCGCTAGTAAGGCCAGAAAAAAGATATTGCAAAATCTCTTCCATTAAGCCTCTTGTCAGTCGGAGCTTGTGAAGCCGAAGGAGACTTTATTACAGGTTGGGGATTAAGCAAGGGGGCGGGAGGCCCCCTGCCTTTTACTTAATGAGTTTCCAGTCGCCGTTTTCTATCCTCACCAGGACAAAAGCGGTCTTTTCGTCAAGACCGTTATGGTCTTTGGGGCTCATGTTGAAAATACCGTGGATGCCCACGATGCCTCTGGCGTTTTCAAGGGCCTCACGTATTTTAGCCCGGTCTGCCCCTGCCTTGGCTAGAGCATATTTTAGAAGGAGCATGGCGTCATAAGCGTGCCCGCCAAAGGCCGAAGGCTCTTCCCCGTAGCGGGCTTTGTATTTGGCAATGTAATCCAAAAGGAGTTTTTTCTGGGGATCGTTGTCAGGGAGCTGATCAGCCACCAGGATTTTACCCGCTGGGAGGATGATCCCTTCAGCCGCCTCGCCGGCCAAGGCGATAAATTTTTTGGAGGCTACGCCGTGGCTCATAAAAAGCTGTTGTTTCATCCCCAGCTGTTTCATATTCTTGGCCACTATCGCCGGCCCGGGATTAGTACCCCAGCAGACCACGGCGTCTGGATTTTTGGCCCGGATTTTAGTGAGCTGGGCCGTCATGTCGACGTCTTTGGGGCCAAAGAGTTCGTCTGCCACGATCTCTATGCCGTACTGAGGGGCCAGGGCCTTGAGTTGTTCCCGTCCGCTCTGGCCAAAGCCGTTGGAAACCGTAATAATAGCTATCTTCTTGAAATCGTGTTTTTGGCAGTAACTATAGATTTTCTTTACCGCTAGGCGGTCACTCTGGGCGGTCTTAAAGACCCAGGGTTTCACCGGTTCCACGATCTTGATGCCCGCTGCACACGAAATGAGGGGGACTTTATAGCGTTCCACAAAAGGGATAACCGCCAAAGTGGTGCCTGTACGACTGGGGCCGATCACGGCCAGGACCTTATCGTGGACGATGAGTTTGGTTATCTTTTTGACGGCGTTGGTCTCTTCTCCTTCAGTGTCATAGATGATGACCTCGATAGGGTGTCCGTTAATTCCGCCCGCTTTGTTTATTTCTTCAACCAGCATGACCAAGGTATTCCTTTCCGGCTCACCGATGAAAGAAGTAGGACCGGTAACGGAGAAAAGACCACCGATGCGGTAAGGTTCTCCGGCCCAAATACTGGCGCTGGCCAAAAGAAAAAGACCGACCGAAAGAATCAGAAACCACTTTTTCATTGAGGACCCTCCTGCGTTAATTTTGGGTGATAATAACGAAGGAAAAAAGTCTTTGTCAAAGGCAAAAAAAATAAACTATGGTGGAAGAAGAAATTAATGCGAAAGGAGAGAGGTATGGGTTACCCTCCGGTTTATGAAAGGCTCAAAAGGCGTTTTCCAGAAATAATGGAAAGCCTGGAAAGGCTGGGGCAGACCCTCAGGGAAAAGACGAGCTTTAACCGCAAGGAGGTGGAATTGCTCAAGCTTTCGGCCTCTGCGGCGCTGGGCTCCGAAGGCGGGGTCCATTCCCACGCCCGGCGGGCCCTGGCGGCTGGCGCTGCGGCCGAAGAGGTGGAGGAGGCCGTAATCCTTCTGGTTAACCAGCTTGGCTTTTCCCGTACCGCGGCGGTCATGAGCTGGGTGTGGGACGTGCTTGAAAAACAGCCTCCACCGGTGGAGATAACCTTTCAGGGCTCTCCCCTCACCCTTCTTGGGTGGCGCCCGGAAGTAGGGGAACAGGCCCCGGATTTTACCGTGGTAGATCTGGAACTCACCCCCCACCGTCTCGCTGAATTTAAAGGCAAGGTATGCGTAATAAGTAGCGTTCCCTCCCTTGATACCGAGGTTTGTCAGCTCCAGACCAGACGCTTCAACGAAGAGGCTTCCCGTCTTTCCGGGGTGGAAATCCTGACCATTAGTTTGGATTTGCCCTTTGCCCAGAAGCGGTTTTGCGAGGCCTTTCAGGTGGGTCGGGTAAAGATTTTTTCCGATTACCTGAATCGTTCCTTTGCTTACGCCTTCGGGTTGCTCATCAAAGAGCTTAAGCTTTTGGCGCGTTCAGTCTGGGTACTTGACCAAGAAGGAGTAATACGCTACCGCGAACTTGTTCACGAGCTTACCGCTGAACCAGATTATGAGGCGGCCCTAGAAGCCGTGCAAAAACTCCTTTAAAAACGGAGGGGTTATGGCGGGAAAAATCCTTCAACCTGAAGAGGTTCGTCTGAAGATAGATCCCAAGACCTTAGGGGTAACTTCTACCGAAGAAATAGGACTCTTGGAAGAGCGTATCCTGGCCCAAGAAAGGGCGGTCAGGGCCCTTGATTTTGGGCTCAATTTTGAAGACCTCGATTTTCATATTTACGTGGCCGGAACCGCTTCTTTGGGTACCAGCTATATCACCCGTTCGCTGGTAGAACTTCAGGCTAAGGAGCGGCCCACTCCTTCGGACTGGTGCTACGTGTACAACTTCAAGGATCCCGATGCGCCCCGTGCCCTTGAGCTCCCACCTGGCCGGGGCCGGGAACTCAAAAAAGATATGGCGGACCTGGTAGAGAACCTCAAGCAACGGATTCCCGAGGCCTTTGAAAGCGAAGCTTATCTCAACCGTAAAGAAAACATTATTCGTGAGTTCAACGTACGCCGGGCCAAGATATTCGAGGAGCTCGAGCAGAAGGTAAAGGCCGAGGGTTTTATCCTGAACGTAGAACCCATGGGGATGATGATTATCCCTGCCAAAGAAGACGGCTCCCCTATGACCCCTCAGGATGTCCAGGCCTTGCCCGAGGAGAAAAAAGAACTCCTCAAACGAAAGAGCGAGGAACTGCAAAAGGAACTGAACGCCACGGCCCGGCGTATTCAGCAGCTGGAGAAGGAATTGCGGGAACAGCTAAAAAGGCTTGACCGCGAAATAGTCCTAAACGTAGTAGGCACTTATATCCAGGAACTTAGGGAAAAATACGCAGGCATCCCCGGGGTGGCTTCTTATTTGAACGAGGTGCAAGAGGACATTGTCAAACACCTGGATGATTTCCGCCAGCGACCAGCCCCTCCGCCGCCGATGCCCTTTCCGATACCTACCCCTCAGCCCTCCTTTACCCGCTACGAGGTAAACGTCTTTGTCGATAATTCGGAGACCAAAGGGGCCCCGGTGGTTTTTGAACCCAACCCCACCTATACCAATCTCTTCGGGGCTATCGAACGAAAGGCCCAGTTTGGGGCGCTGATCACCGATTTCACCATGCTGAAACCAGGAAGCCTCCATAAAGCCAACGGTGGCTTCCTCATCGTAAGGGCCCTGGACCTCCTGAAATACCCCTTCAGCTGGGAGAATCTCAAGCGGGCCATCAAGACCCGCAAGATATATCTTGAAGATCTGGCCGAACAGATTGGCCTTTTCACTACCAAGACTCTAAAACCAGAGCCCATTCCTTTCCGGGCCAAGGTGATCCTGCAGGGTGATCCCTTCATTTACCATCTGCTCTATCTCTTTGACGAGACTTTTAGGGAAGTCTTTAAGGTAAAGGCCCACCTGGACCGGTGGGTTGACCGGGACGAATTGCGGACCCAGCAGTTTTTGCGGGCGGTGGCCACCATGGTCAAAAGGGACAAACTCCTGCCCTTGGACGCCACGGCCCTTGCCCGGTTGATCGAATTTTCCTGTGAGCTTGCCGGCCGGCAGGACAAACTCTCGCTGGAACTGCCCGTCATACAAGACGTCATCAAGGAAGCCCATTTCTGGGCCCAGCGCGAAGGGGCCTCCCAGATCAAGGCCGAACACCTGGAACGGGCCATCAAGGAGCGGGAATACCGGGCCAGCCTGCCTGAGGAACACATCCAGGAGATGATCGAAAAGGATCTCCTAAAGATCCAGGTCGACGGGTACCAAGTAGGGAGCATCAACGGTCTTTCGGTCTACGACCTGGGAGACTACTCCTTTGGCCGGCCAACCCGCATTACCGTCAACATTTCGCTGGGCAAAGAAGGGGTGGTCAACATAGAGCGTGAAGCAGAACTTTCCGGAAAGATCCATACCAAAGGGGTCCTTATCCTGGCTGGCTTCTTGAGGGAGCGTTTTGTTTACGACAAGCCGCTTACCCTTACGGCCACCCTCTGTTTTGAACAGAGTTACGGGTTGATCGACGGAGACTCCGCCTCCGGGGCGGAGCTTTTTGCACTGCTTTCCGCCCTTTCCGGAGTGCCCATTTATCAGGGGATTGCAGTTACGGGCTCCATAAGTCAGAAGGGGGACATCCAGCCCGTTGGGGGGATAAACAAAAAGATCGAAGGCTTCTTTAAGGTCTGTGAAAAGAAGGGGCTGACCGGGAAACAGGGAGTGATCATCCCGCAGGCCAATGTCAAAGAACTCATGCTCAAAGAAGACATCGTAAAGGCCGTGGCCGAAGGCAAATTCCATATCTGGGCCATCTCCCGGGTAGAAGAGGGGATGGAGATCCTTACTGGCAAGCCGGCGGGAGAGCGGCGCCCAGACGGTACCTATCCGGAAGGGACGATATTTTATTTGGTGGACCAGAAATTGAGGGAGCTGGCCGAGCTGGCCCGCTCTTTTGCCAAAACGGAAAAGGAAGAGAAATAAAGGGGCGGCCGGAAGGCCGCCTCCCTTTAACCGCCAACTTTAGGGGTTTCCCCCTTATGCCATAGGTACACGATGGGGCTTGCCACAAAAACGGAGCTGTAAGTCCCCACGATGACGCCCAAGGCCAGGGCCAGCGCAAAATCCCTGAGTACCACCCCGCCGAAGAAGAGGATGGCCAGGATGACCAAAAGGGTAGTGAGGGTGGTGATAATGGTGCGGGCCAGCATCTCGTTTACGCTGCGGTTGATGATCTCCACAAAACTCATCTTGCCCCGGTAGCGTTTTATATTTTCCCGAATCCGGTCAAAGATAACCACCGTATCCGTGAGGGAGTAACCCGCCAGGGTAAGGAGGGCGGTTACCAGGAGCAGGGTTATTTCCCGGTTTAATACGTAGAAGAGGCCTAGGACCGCCAACACGTCGTGAAAGGTGGCGGCGGCTGCGGCCACCCCAAAGCTCACGTTAAACCTGAAGGCTAGATAACCGATGATGCCAGCCAGCGAGATGGCGATGGCGATTAAGGCCTTTCTCTTAAGCTCTTTACTTATGGCCGAGCCGATTTCCTCCTTGGCTTCAAGCTTAAAATTATACGAAGGGAATTTTTCCTTGAGGATTTCCCTTACCTTGGCCTCAAGGTCGCCTACGGTTTCGGCCTTGCGTCTGAGTTTGACGATCAGGAGATTCTCTCCCTTGACGTCCTGGAGTTGAAAACCCGTTATTCCGGCCTCTTTTAAGGCCTTTCTTATTTCGTCAAGGCTAAAGGGTTTTTCCGCCCGGTAATAAGCCATTACCCCGCCGGCAAAGTCCACCCCTAAATTGGCAGCTCCCCTAGAGATCTGTATAAAGGCGATGAGGCCCAGGGTGACCAGAATCCCCGAGACCACGGCGGCTATTTTCCGGGCCCCCATGAAATCTATGCGGGGGTTTTTGATGATGGACATAAAATTGATCTTGGGGGTTTTACCCTTGGCAATGAGGTAATCGTAGACGATGCGGGTTCCGAAAATGGCGGTGAAGAGGTTGATCACGATACCGGCCGAAAGGGTGACGGCAAAACCCTTGATCGGGCCGGTGCCGAAAAGAAAGAGGGCCAGGGCGGTAATTAGGGTGGTGATATGGGCGTCCACGATGGTCCAAAAGGCCCGGTCATAACCAGCCACGATGGCAGCCCGGGGAGGGCGCCCCAGTCCCAGCTCCTCACGCATCCGTTCAAAAATGAGGACGTTTGAATCCACCCCCATCCCCATGGTCAAGATGATACCGGCGATACCCGGCAGGGTGAGAGTGGCCCTAAAAAGGGAAAGTACGGCCAAAAGCATCAACACGTTCAATATCAAGGCCACATCTGCTACCAACCCGGAGAAGCGATAATAAACGATCATAAAGAGCATAACCGCCGCGGCCCCGATCAGCCCCGAAATAAGGCCTTTCTTGATGGAATCCCGGCCCAGACTGGGCCCCACGGTGATGTTCTGGATCACCTTGACCGGTGCGGGCAGGGCCCCGGCCCGCAAAACGATGGCCAGATCAGCGGCCTCTTCGTAGGTAAAAGAGCCGGTGATCTGGGCCTGCCCTCCGGGGATCTTTTCCCTGATCACCGGTGCCGAACGGACTACGTCGTCAAGTACGATGGCCAGCCTCTTGCCTACGTTTTCCTCGGTTACCCGGGCAAATATCCTGGCCCCTCGGTCGGTAAATTCAAGAGCCACGTATGGTTCGTTGTAGACGCCCCCGATGCGTACCCGGGCCGTCTTGACCATGTCTCCAGTAAGGACCGCGCGCTTCTTAAGGAGTAGGGGCTTTTTGATTACCCGGCCGGTCTGCCGGTCTCGCTCCACGAGGAAATATATTTCGTCGTCAGGAGGGATATAGGGCCGCAAAACCCTGTTTATTTCTTCCCGGGAGGCGTCGGGTTTGAGCCGGCCCTCTTTTATGGCCCTGGCGATGAGGCCAGGTAGATCAATGCGGGCCATGGCTTCTTCGTCAACCAGGTGGAATTCCAGCTGCGCCGTCTGGCCGATTAGTTTGAGGGCGCGCTCCGGGTCTTTTACCCCGGGGAGCTGGACAACGATTTTGTCTGTGCCCTGCTTTACGATTACCGGTTCAGTGACTCCGAACTGGTCGATCCGGTTTCTGATTATTTCCAGACACTGGTCAAGGGCGTTTTCACGGATAAAGGCTATCTGTTTTTCGGTAAGAGAAACCACCAGCTTGGGAAATTTACCTTCTTCCTCCCGGACGATCTTTAAGGAACCAAACTCTTTGCTAATAATTTCCTTGGCCCGGGCCAGGGCTTCCTTGCTGGGAAAAATAAGGACGGCCTGGTGGGGTTCTTGGGCTTCGCCAATTTTTACCCTTATGCCCTTACGGGCCAGTACCTGCTGAAGATCTTTGAGCCGGGCGTTTAGGGCGTTCTGGATGGCCTTCTCTATATCTACCTGCAATACCAGGTGCATGCCTCCCTGAAGGTCAAGCCCAAGCTTCAACCGCTGCCCGTAAATGTGTTTGAGGTACCAGGAGGGAAGGTTGGGGTAAAAAGAGGGCAATACCAACAATACGGAAAGCAAAGTTAGAAAGGCCAGCAGAGCTATCTTCCATTTGAGCATCCGCGGCATAGAACTCCCCCTTTGTATCGCCGTACTGGTTTGGAGTTTCTAATGCAAAGAAGATGCCTTGGCAAGAATAAAACTTAGAAGGAGTTGGTTTTGGCTAAATTTGACCAATATTTAACCGGCAGCACAAACCCAAACTGAGATATTTGAGGTTGCGAAACATAAAGTTCCAAAAGGAAAGACCAGCGGCCAGCTCTTCCCGGGTGGGTGAAGCGGCAGGGGTCAAATAATAGACTTTGGCGCCGGTTTCCTCGGCGATAATTTCGGCAAAACGCCGGGCGGAAGGTTCGTCGTAATAGACGGCCTTAAGTCCCTTCTGTTTTACTAATTCGACAAGACGCTGCAAGGTCTTGGGGGTGGGTTCCGCCTCTGGGCTTTGGCCGGCCAGGGTGAAAAAACGGACTCCGTAGTTTTTTTCCCAGGCGCCGAAGGCATCGTGCCCGGCTAACACCACGGTCCGGTAACGGCAGGTGGCAAGGGCCTCTTGGAAGAGGTGGTGTAACTTCAGGAATTTTTCTTGGAGTTTTTTTCCCTTTGTCAGGAAAAGATGAGCCTTATCAGGTATGATTTGGGCCATCTTTTGCGCCAGCGCCCAGGAAATCTCTGCGTCTCTTGGGAAATCAAGCCAGACGTGGGGGTCTGGCCCATGGCCGGAATAACTGGTTTTTAGAGGGAAGATCAGGAAGAGATGGCGGATTTTAAGACCCTTGCGCAGGTCATCGAGCCAGGGCTCAAGGCCGCCCCCCACGGCAAAGAGGAGTGCTGCCTTTTTTAAAGACAGGATATCCTGGGGGGTGGGTTCCCAGGCGTGAGGGTCCGCCCCGGGAGGCAAAAGGAGCCTTACTTCCACCGCCTCCCCGCCTATCTCTTTGGCTATTTCAGCCAGCGGATAGATGCTGGCCACTATGAGGGGTTTGGGACCAGCCCATACCTTCCCCAGCAAAAGGGAAAGGAACAAGATAATTAAAACCGCTCGGGTCATGCTTCCGGCCAGATAAGGAGCTTGAGTCCCGGCTTTATGAGATTGCCCCTCAAATTGTTCCAGGCCTTCAGGTCGTAAAGGCGTACCCCGAATTTACGGGCGATTTTCCAGAGTGAATCTCCGGGTTTGACCTGGTAAACCATGGCCTGGCCTCGGGGAGAGACGGGTTTGGCCGAAACGTAAAGCACGGCCTGGGTGCGTACTGGGATACGCAAAACCTGCCCGACCCTTAATTTGTGGCCTCTTAGGTGGTTGGCCCGCTTAAGGGCCCGGACCGAGACTCCGTAATAGGAGGCGATTTTGTAAAGGCTTTCGCCCCGGTGTACGCGGTGATGAAGGTTCTGGCGGTAGTAGACAAAGCGGATGTTTCTTAAGGCCGCCAGAGTCTCTTCCCCCCGGCCAAAGGGGACCTTTACCGGATAGGAGGCTACCGTGGGCGGGGTCCTGCCCCGTCTCAGCTCGGCGTTGAGGAGCCGGATCAGGTCGTAGTCTGTCCCGCTGGCGAGCGCCACGGCCCTCAGGTCCGTGCCTCCGGGGACTTCAATAATTTCGTAATCCAGGGGCGGGTAAGGCTCAACGTCGAAGCCGAATTTTTCCGGGTTTTTGGCGATGATCATGGCCGCTATCATCTTGGGGACGTAATTTTTGGTCTCTCGCTTGAGGTAACGGTAGCGACAGAGCTTCCAAAAATCTCTGGTCCCGTAGCGCCTGATGGCCCGCCTTAATTTGGCTTCCCCGGCGTTGTAACTGGCTGAAGCCAGGTGCCAGCATTCAAATTCCTGGTAGAGTTCCGAAAGATATTTGGCCGCGGCGTGGGTGGCCTTCTCCGGGTCTCTTCTTTCATCCACCCAATAATTGATTTTGAGCCCATACCTGCGGGCCGTGGAACGGATAAACTGCCAGATCCCACAGGCACCAGCCCGGGAATAGGCAAAGGGGTTGAAACCGCTTTCAATCATGGCCAGATATGCTAGGTCTTCAGGCAGTCCGTATTCTCTAAAGATCTCTTTGATCATGGGGAGATATCTTCCGGACCGGGCCAACCAACGGGCAAAGACTTCCCTTTTGGTGGTAGTAAAGTAACGGATGAAATATTCCACCTTTTCGTTAAGGGTGATGGGGATATCGGAAGAGGGAATATCGTCTTCGATCAATTGAAGCCTTTCTTCGGTGATATTTTCGTCCCGGTCAAAAGGATCGTTATTTTGGGGGGCTCCCAAAACCGGCGAAAGCCAGCACAAAAAGAGAAAAAGTACTAAGAGCCCGCGCATCTCCACCTCCTTGGTCTTTATGTCATCTTTTTCGGCCCGTTCGAGACAAATGATAACCCTTGGTCCGAGCTTTTATTCAGATAGCAAAATCGGGGATGGAGATCAACAATTACTTGTTTTTGAGACCGGGACCAGAAAGGTAGAAAAATGAGTTAAGCCGGGGGTTTGCTCCCCGGCTTAGTTTGTTCACGAAAAGTCGTCTAATTCGTGACAGGTTAAAGATCCAGCTTAAAAGCTATACTGGAAGGAGAGAACATAGGCGTTACCAAAGGCATATTCTCCCGTATGATCTTTATCACCTGTATAGGCATAAGAGACTACTAACATAAGATGCTCGTCGGGCATATAGGCTATATGAGCTTCCCACATGGCATGGGTTCGTATGTCTTGATCATTAACCTCGGTATCAACTTTGGCTTCATATTCCCAGCCCACAATAAATTTTTTTAAAATTACCGTTTCTATATTTCCAAAGAATACGGTATCCCGATCGTCTCCAAAGCCAAGAACGCCTCTAACAATACCTTTAGTAAAAAGAAGTCCTGCGTTTAACATCACAGGAATAGGCAAGTCTGGAAACATTTTAGTTGCTACAATGTAATAATCTATGTCACTATCATCGTCAGCACCAACTTTATCAGGATCTAAGTTGGTATCTTTATAAATGGCACCTACGGAAAGCGCGGGTAAAAATTTCATATTGAAATCGCCTTCTTTTATCAGGTTTACTTTGACAGAAAGATTGTCTTTTCCTACGTTTTTGAGGTTTTCAATATCTACATATTCATGACTATAGCCAAGCTCAATGCGATTAAAAAGGCTGATATTGGCCCCGATGGCAAGCCAATCAATTCGTCCGACAGGTTTATTATCATACAAGCCAACTTTCCAAATGCCGATCTGAGGATAACCAACGAAGTTGGTGTCCATTAACCCTTTATCGTCCTTAATAGGGTTTGCCACGTAAGCAAAAGGATTCAAAGCGCATCCTCCCACCCCTTCCGCGTTGGTTAAGGGCGGTCCTGCCCAACCCTTGCTTCCTAACCACAATACCGAACCCAACAAAAACAGAAGGACAGCCAAAAATTTCTTCATAAAACCCTCCTTTTGAATAGATTTTTTAAGATAATTGAAATTGATTAGCAATAATCTTAGAAGATCAGTAATATTCAGTTAAAAGGGATTATGAAAAAGAGTGATCAAAATGTCAAGAAAAATCGAACATGGTTTTTGACTTTTTTAGTATACATTTGATTTTCAAAATAATTGATCAAAAGATGAAGCAAAAATTGATTAAAGCTGGATAAGTTGAAAAACTCGGGAGATTTAGGCCTTAAAAATGTCTAAAATGGTTCTTGGGCGCGCCAGAGGATGGTGTCTTTGCGGTAGACGGTGTCATTTTTGCGGGGATATTCCACCATGAAGTGGGTGCCGCGGCTTTCTTTGCGCCTTAGGGCGCATTCAATGACTAGCTTGGCTATGTGGGCGATGTTGCGCAGTTCGATAAAGTCTGCCGTTAAGATGTAGGCCCAGTAGTGGGCTTCGATTTCTTCCAGGATGGTTTGGAGCCTCTTTTTGGCCAGGCGCAGCCGCTGTTCCGTCCGCACGATGCCTACGTAGTTCCACATAAGACGCCTGATGGCGTCCCAGTTGTGCGAAATGAGGACTTTTTCTTCCATATCCACGGCCCCACCCGGGTCCCAGGCGGGAACCGCTGGAAAAGAAAACTTACGGTAAAAAGACCACTCCTTGCGCACGTGGGTAGCAGCCAGGTGGGCAAAGGCCAGGCCCTCAAGCAAGGAATTGGAGGCCAAACGGTTGGCCCCGTGAAGTCCGGTGCAGGTACATTCGCCCAAGGCGTAAAGCCCCTTGATGTCCGTATGGCCAAAGCGGTCCGTGACCACTCCTCCGCAAAAATAATGGGCGGCGGGTACCACCGGGATCGGTTCTTTAGTGATATCGATACCGAAACGGAGGCAGGTCTCGTAAATATAGGGGAAGCGCGAGAGGATAAAACTCTTCGGTTTATGGGAGATGTCCAGATAGACACATTCTTTGCCGCTCTTTTTCAACTCAAAATCGATGGCCCGGGCCACGATGTCCCGGGGGGCAAGCTCTTTTCTTTCTGGATCATACTTGTGCATAAAGGGTTTGCCGTATGGGTCAAGCAGAATGGCGCCTTCGCCCCGGAGGGCTTCAGAGATCAGGAAATTTTTGGCCTTGGGGTGATAGAGACAGGTGGGGTGGAACTGGACAAACTCCAAGTTGGCCACCCGGCAACCAGCCCGGTAAGCCAGGGCGATTCCGTCCCCGGTGGCAACGTCTGCGTTACTGGTATAAAGGTATACTTTGCCCGCGCCCCCGGTGGCCAAAACGGTTACTTTGGCCAGATAGGTGTCGATGACACCGGTGTCTTCTACCAGTACGTAAGCCCCCAGACACCGCTCATGCCCCAGAACTTCTTTGGGACAACCCCGGTAGACCTTACACAGGGTGATGAGGTCAACGGCCAGGTGCCCCTCTTTGATCTCTATATTAGGATGGTTTCGGGCGTGCTCCAAAAGGACCTTTTCTACCTCACGGCCAGTGTGATCTTCCACGTGTACGATCCGACGCCGCGAATGGCCCCCTTCCAGGGTGAGGTGTAATTTTTCAGGATTCTTAGGGTCTCTCGTAAAGGGGACCCCTAGTTCCAGAAGTTCCTGGATCCTTTCCGGGGCCTGGCGTACCACCAGGGCGACGATCTCTTCCTTACACAGTCCGTCCCCAGCGCGAAGGGTGTCGGCGATGTGGAGTTCAAAGGAATCGTCTTCCCCCAAAACGCAGGCGATACCCCCCTGGGCCAGCGTGGTGTTGGCGTCTTCAGCCCTTTTTTTAGTGATGATGGTGACCCGTCCCAGGTCTGCCACCTTGAGCGCAAAAGACAGACCAGCAATCCCTGAGCCTATCACCAAAAAATCGGTAAAATGGGTCATTATTCTTCAGAAAGCCTCGGTTCCCGTTCCAAAAAGTGACTCAGGAGTTTTTCTCCGCTCTCAAAAAATAGCCCGGTCTCGCTCGCACTCTTTTCGTGATAACCCGTGGCCCGTTTTACCTGAGGGTTACGCGAGTCGTAGATGGCAAAGGGGACCGGTTTAGAGGCGTGGGTGCGCAAAGAAAGCGGGGTGTAATGGTCGGTGACCACCATTAGTCGGTGATCCCCAATTTGAGCGGTAGTTTCTTCAAGGACGGTGCGCACCACGTAACGGTCAAAATCCTGGATAGCCTTTATCTTTAATTCCAGGGAACCCTCGTGGCTAGCTTCATCAGGGGCCTCAACGTGGACGAAGACGAAATCTGCCCCCTCTTTAAGGGCGTTGATAGCGGCCAGCGCCTTACCTTCATAGTTGGTGTCAAGGTATCCCGTCGCTCCGGGGACGTCGATAATTTCGAGTTTAGCCAGAGCACCCAGTCCCCTTATCAAATCTACCGCCGCTACCACCGCCCCTTTAAGGCCCCATTTTTCCTCAAAAGGCTCCAGGCGGGGCATACGTCCCTGTCCCCACGGCCAAAGGGCGTTGGCCGGTAATTTACCTTCCTCCCGGCGCTTGCGGTTGATGGGATGTTTGTCGAGGAAAGCCATGGCCTTTAAGAGAAAGTCCCGCAGGATGGGTTCGTTTTCGTAAACCAGCCAGGCCTCGTAGATGTCCCGCCCCAAGAGATCATGAGGCGGGTAGGTCTTTATGCCTTCCGGACCTCCGCGCCATACCAGGATGTGGCGGTAGCTTTTGCCCGGGTGCAGGAAGAGCTTGTCGTTGGCCAGGTGTTCGTTGAGTTCTTTGATGAGGACGTGGGCCTCTTCCGTGGAGATGTGGCCGGCGCTGTAATCATACATGATGTACCGGTCTTCCTGTTTTTTGATGGTAACCAGGTTGCACCGGAAGGCCACGTCTTCGGGGCGCAAGGAAATGCCCAGGGCGGCGGCTTCGATAGGTCCTCGCCCAGTGTATTGTTCCTCTGGCCGGTAACCCAAAAGGGACATGTTAGCCACGTCACTGCCCGGTTCCATGCCAGGTGGGATGGTCTGTACTAACCCCAGGTCACCGTGCTGGGCGATAAAGTCCATCCCGGGAGTAAGTGCTGCTTCAAGCGGTGTTTTGCCGTTTAATTCTTTAAGGGGAAAATCCCCCATACCGTCGCCCACTAAGATGATATATTTCATCCTTCGCTCCTCCCCTCCCGCGTTTCCTCTTGCTCTTTTTCAGGCTGTGATCTTTTTTGGACGTCTATTATTTCCACGTCAAAACGCAAAGTTTTCCCGGCCAGGGGGTGGTTAAAGTCAACCACCGCCAGACCTTCATCCACCTTTTTCAAAACCGCCGGATGTACCACCCCGTATTCGTCCTGGAGTTTGATCACCGCCCCCGGGTTTACCCCCTGGGGAACCTTTTCTACGGGAACCAGCTGGAGTTTTTTAGGGTCATAAGGTCCGTAATGTTCTTGCGGCGGGACCAAGACGGAAATAATTTCCCCGGGGCGCCGACCTATTAGGGACTTCTCCACCGCCGGCATGAAGTTACCTGTCCCAACTTCTATCCATACCGGCTCTTTCGCAGAATCTACCACTTCTTTCTCGGTGCTTACCCGGTAGCGGATTAAAACTCGATCACCCTCTTCAATGATGGGCCCCTCAGTCCTTACCTCTTCCAAAGGCCTACCTCCTGCCCGTCTCCCAGGAAAATAATGCTCAGGAGGCTTTAGTCAATTCTCGGGAAGCTTCTTTGGGATCGACTTTTAGGGGGAGAATGAAATAAAAATTATTACCCAGAGGAGTAGGTTCGTAACCCACTACACCGCCGTGTAATTCGATCACCTTTTTGACAAAGTGAAGCCCCCGGCCACTTCCCGGTTGCCCTTGGGTGTTAGTCCCCCGCCAACCCTCTTCAAAAATCTTCTGGGCCTCTTCCGGGGGCAGATGGGGCCCGGTGCTGAAGACGTTAAATTTGACCCCAGGACGCCCTGGCCCAAAAAAATCCGGGATAATTTCCCGGCCAAAAGAGATAAATTTTACCCTCTTTCCAGTCTCGTCCCTGACTTCCCGGGTGTATTTCAAGGCGTTACTGAAAAGATTGGCGTAAACTTGGGACAGGAGCCCCACGTCCACCGCCATCACAAACTCTTCGTCTGGCACTCCTCCTAACCGGTTATCGATCTTGATACCAGCTTGCTCGAAACGTTTGCGGTATCTTTCAAGCTGGGCTTCGATGACTTCTTTGGCGAACCGACAGGGCCTTTTTCTCAGGACAAACCGCCCTTTCTCGAAGTGTTCCCGGCGCAGGAGACTCTCCAAGAAGAGACTTACGGTCTCATAATGTTTTTCTATCTGCTGATAATGGTTGAGCAGTTCCTGATAAAGGTGTTCCAGGGCGCCGGCCACCTTTTCCGGAGAGAAGGTGGGGCGGTTTAGGTTTTCTCTCAGTTCTTTGATAAAATCGATCTTTTTCTTTAACCCCCGGAAAAGATAGCGGTAATACATATTGGGGATGATCACGTTGTGTTCGATGTCCGCCACCAGTTCGTTGACAAATTTTATGTGTTCTAAGGTTTGGGTCATTAACAGTTTAATGTGCAGGTTGTAGCCGATCCGGTTGGCGTATTTTTGAAAAAAAAGAAAATCGTTTTTTTGCAAAGGCGCCGGAGGGCGGACCTCAAGCATCCCCAGCAGGGGTTTTTCTTGGGGTAGGGCCAGTAGGCTCAAAAGTTTACGGTTTCCTTTGAAAGAAAAAAAGAAAGAACCATTTTGGGAAAAGGCCTCTTCCCTTGGGGAAAGATCGGGGACGGCCCGGGGAGGAGAAATAAGGCCCTCTTCGCTGTCAGCCACGAGTAAGACCTTATCGTCTTCTTCCACCAGATAGAGCCTGCTCTGACAGGCCAAAAATTCCTTGGGGACCAAGACACAGACCCGGTAAAAATTTTCCAAGGTGGCGTATTCCTGAGCTAAATCAAAAAAGGCCCAGATGGCGTTGACCTGGTCGACGGAAAAGGCGTATTCTTGATATTGCTTCTTTTTAGTCCTTATCCTTTCCCGGATGACCTCTAAACTGGTATCCATCAAAGCAAATTTAACATAATTTTTAGCCAAATTGGCAATCGGAAAATACAGGTCAAAGTTGTCTAATCAAAAAATATATTATAGTTAGTATCTAATTTGCTAAGGGGTTTGGACGATGAAGATTACCACGCGTAGCCGTTACGGTACCAGGATGATGGTTGAGCTGGCGGCCCATTATGACCAAGGCCCCCTTCAGATCGGAGAGATTTCGCGTAAACAGGGGCTGTCGGTCAAATATCTTGAGCAGTTGATTATCCCTCTCAAAAGGGCCGGGCTGGTAAGGAGCGTGCGGGGCCCCAAAGGGGGGCATATCCTTACCCGACCACCGGAAGAGATAACCGTCTGGGACGTAGTTTCGGTCCTTGAGGGAAGCAAAGGGGTGACCCTTTGCGTACCCAATCCCGATATCTGTGAACGTAGCCACATCTGTCCCACCCGGGACGTGTGGAGCCTGGTAAGCAAAGCCATCAGGGAGACTCTTTCCCAGATCACCCTGGCAGACCTGGTCAAAAAGACCAAAGAGGTGGAAAAACATTTTCCTGAGGCCGGATGTCCCCTTGAAGGGGAAGGCCAGGGAGCGGATGAGCCGGTTGACAGTTCTTTAACTTCGGGTTAGCTTTTTTTTGAGACTGAAAAGCGTGGGGCCGTAGCTCAGTTGGGAGAGCGCGTGAATGGCATTCACGAGGTCGAGGGTTCGAGTCCCTCCGGCTCCACCAACCAGGAAAATTAAATGGCACGACCGGAATTGGTAAAAAATATCGCCCGCGAAGAAAGGCTTCCCCGCCTCACCCCGGAAAACGAAGTAGTCCTTAAGACCACCAAGGAAATCGTGGTCAAATTTATCGAGATGGGCCGCTGTTCTCCGGCTTCTTTTGAGGAAGTCTTTAAGAACGTCTTTAAGACCATCAAAGAAACGGTCTCTTCTGAATAAAATCGTGCCTGTTTTGCCTTCCTAAAGCAGATCCTCTTTGCTTTTTTTTCTTTTCTCGGTACTCTTTCCCTTTCAAGATCTGGATGGTAGGAGGGTTGATGCCTAAGGTTACTTTTCTGCCTGCCAACGTTACCGTTGAGGTCCCCGCCGGGGAAACGGTCATCCGGGCGGCCATGAAAGCCGGGGTCCATATCAACGCCTCCTGCGGCGGAGCAGGGGTTTGCGGAAAATGCAGGGTCTTTGTTGAGGAGGGAGAGGCCGAAGGAGAGCCTCTTCCCGAAGGGGGCTTTAAGGCCTGTACCTTAACGCCCAAAACAGACCTGGTGATAAGGGTGCCTGTGGAAAGTGAGGTAGACCGGCGGGCACTTTTAAGACCTATCGGCAAAGTGGCTACTTCCTGGCTTGAAGCACGGGGGCCGGCGGAATTTCCTTTAGCTCCCATCCTTAAAAAATATTACCTTGAGCTTGACCCTCCTTCTCTTGAAAATAACCTGCCCGATTTTCCCCGTTTGGAAACCACCCTGCTGGCTGAGATGGCCAAAGAAGGGATCCAGGCGGAAAAACTCGACCTTGACTGGCGGCTTTTGAAAAAGCTCCCTTATGTTTTGCGAAAAAAGGATTTCAAACTTACGGCCACGGTCTTTAATGAAGAACCTTTGCCTTATTTGCTAGAAGTGGAGGCCGGGGACCAGCGGGCCCGGTTTTGGGCGGTGGCGGTGGACGTGGGTACCACCACGGTTTGTGCGCAGCTCCTTGATCTGGTTAGCGGAGAGATCCTGGCCGAAACTTCTGACTATAACCCCCAGATAAGTTACGGTGAAGACGTGATTAGCCGGATCGAATACGCCCGTCGGGAAGGGGCCTTACAAATTCTGCAAGAAAAGATCTTATCTTGTGTGAGAAAACTTATCGAAGAACTTGGTGCTCAAAAGGGAGTTTCTCCTCAGGATCTCTCTTTCATAAGTGTCGCTGGAAACACAGTGATGAGTCATTTCTTTCTGGGGCTTGAGCCCAGGTTCCTCCGGGAGACCCCTTACGTACCGGTAACCACTAGGTTCCCGTATCTGCCGGCAGAAGAGCTTGGGCTCCCGGGAGGCCGGAAGGCGAGGGTCTTTTTGGCCCCCTGTGTGGCCAGCTACGTGGGCGGTGATATCGTGGCCGGGGTGGTAGCGGCGGGTATCGCCCGGGAAGAACCCCTCAGTCTTTTCATTGATATCGGGACCAACGGTGAAATCGTGGTCGGCAACCGGGATTTTCTCGCCTGTGCCGCCTGCTCCGCCGGGCCGGCCTTTGAAGGGGGCGGGATAAAATGCGGCATGCGGGCCACTTTGGGGGCGATTGAGGCGGTGCACATTGACCCTGCCACTTTGGAGCCCATGATCCTTACCATCGGCAATAGAAAACCCAAGGGGATTTGCGGTTCAGGGATAATTTCTCTCTTGGCCAACCTTTTTCTGGAAGGGGTCATTGACCAGTCCGGCAAGTACCGGCGCGATCTTAAACACCCTCGGATAAGGGAAGGGCGCGACGGCTACGAATACGTACTGGTATGGGGTAAAGACTCGGCCACAGGAGAAGACATCGTCTTTACCGAGGCGGATATTGATAATCTCATACGGGCCAAAGGGGCCATGTTTGCCGGTTATCAGACCCTGCTTGAATCCGTTGGCCTGGAAATCAATATGGTGGAAAGGGTGATCCTGGCGGGTAATTTCGGCAGCTTTTTGGACCTGGAACAGGCCATCACTATCGGCCTCCTGCCGGATCTGCCCCGGGAACGTTTTTATTTCATCGGTAACGCCAGTCTACTCGGGGCAAGGCTGGCGGCCTTTTCCGCCGAGGCTGTAAAGGAGATGGAAAGGGTGGCCAATATGATGACCCATTTTGAGCTTTCGGCCCACCCGGGTTACATGGACTATTACGTCTCCGCCCTCTTTCTGCCCCACACCAACATTGACCTGTTCCCTACCGTAAAGGAGCTGCTGGCCGGCCGTGAGGGAAGCTGATCTCTATTTCATGCGTGAGGCCCTAAAAGAGGGGAGAAAGGGCCTGGGCACCACCTCCCCCAACCCCCCGGTGGGGGCGGTAGTGGTGCAGGAAGGGCGCATCGTAGGGCGGGGCTACCACAAAAAGGCCGGCACCCCACACGCCGAAGTGCTTGCCCTTAAGGCGGCTGGCAAAGCCGCTTACGGGGCTACCCTTTATGTTACCTTAGAGCCCTGCGCTCATTACGGGCGCACGCCCCCGTGTACCGAGGCCATTTTGGCCGCCGGGATAAAACGGGTGGTAATCGGGTGCCGGGACCCCGACCCTAAAGCCCGGGGCGGAGCGGATATCTTAAAGAGCCGGGGGCTTGAAGTGGAGACCGGGGTCCTGCTGGCAGAATGTGCCACTCTTTGTCGTTTCTTTTTGAAGGGGGTCAAAACCGGGCTTCCCTGGGTCCTGGCCAAGGCCGCCATGAGTCTTGACGGCCGCATCGCCACCCGCAGTGGTGCTTCCAAGTGGATCACCTCGGAAGAGGCCAGGCGGGTAGGGCACCGTTTAAGGGCCATCTGCGACGCCATCCTGGTAGGCCGCGGGACCGTAGAGGCCGACGATCCGGCCCTGACCTGCCGTATGGTAAAGGGGCGGAATCCGGTGCGTATTATCCTTGACAGTTATCTTCGTCTCCCCGAGGAGGCCAAAGTCTTTAGTCTACCGGGGAAAACCATCGTCTGGACCCGGGAAGACGCCCCCCGCGTAAGAGAAGAAAGGCTAGCCAAAAGGGGGGTGGAGGTATGGCGGCTTAAGCCTGCCCCGGGCGGAATCGATCTAAGACAGGGCCTTAGTAAGGCCTATGAGGCGGGGCTTTTAAGTGTCCTGGTGGAAGGAGGGGCCGCGGTACACGGAAGCTTTTTCGATCAGGGGCTGGTGGACGAAATTGCTTTTTTTTACGGGCCTTTGGTGATTGGCGGAAAGGAGGCCCCATCAGCTATTGAGGGCCAGGGTGTCCTGACCCTGGCTGAGGCCCCCAAACTCTCCTCTTACCGTATCAGACGGCTCAAAGGTTCGTTCATGGTTTCTGGCTTTTTTACCGACCCGGTTAGCCTTCAATAAGCGGCCTTTCTTTTTCTATTTCCAGGCTGTAACACTCGCTTTCTCCCGGCCGCACCTCTAAAATCAGGGCTTCGTAGGTTTCGTCAAAATCAGCCTCCAGGGGCAGGGCCGGGTGGAAGGAAAGAGGCGCCGGCAGGGACGGACCGTGGGGGAGTCTTCCTTCAAGAAGGGCCGCCTCAAGCTCCCTACTGAATCTTGGCTGACGGGCCGGAGGGACCTTTCTCAACTGGAGACGTAAGAACTCAACCACCTCTTCGGTCTTTTCCTCCTCCTGGACGTAGAAAAAGCCCACTAGCAAGGATTCGGCCCCGCAAAATTCGCTGAAGTCAAACACCAGGGGGATGAGGCGCGCTGGCTGAAACTGGGCCCTGGGAAAAGGAAAGAGAAAACGGGCCGCAAATTCTTCTTTGCTTATCAGAAACCTTTTAAAGACCAAAAAATTTCCACGTTCTGGGGCTTTAAAGGGGAGGACCACCGCCTTTCTTTTGAGTTCGTCTGGGTCAAGCCCTAAAAGGCCCGGGCCTTCAAAATCTTCTATGGAATCAAAATCTACGCCAAATTCCTCAAGATAATCGTTAATATCAAAGACGCTCCGGTCTCCCACCCCTTCGTCTAAATCCAGGCTTTCTTTCATGAGCAGTTCTTCTTTTTCTTCCAGACTCAAGCGCCCTACCGCTACCTTCTCTGGTTTGCCGATGGCGAAGATGACGGTCTGCATCTGGCCTCTCCTTTTTGTTTTTTTGAATTGATAAGTCCTCAAGGGATTTTGGCAACCAGATTTTTTATGTCTTGCATTCTGGGCCACTTGCGCTATAGGTCGAGCCGTAATCATAAGAGTTTTTCCTAAGGTAAGGAGTGCGGCTATGCTGAAGCTTAATCCGACCAAAGAAAGACTAACCCCTCAAGAACTTGAGGTCCTCTCAGAGATGTGGCGGCGTTGTGCCCGCCGCATCATTTTGGCCACTACGCTGGCGGGCTGCGGACACCCGGGTGGTTCTCTTTCTTCTCTTCATGTGCTTCTTTTACTTTACGCCTTGGCCCATCACGACCCCAAGGCTCCCCGGCGTCCGGACCGAGACCGGATCGTCATCAGCCACGGGCACATAAGCCCTGGGGTTTATGCGGTGCTTTGCGAATACGGCTATTTTCCAGAAGAGGCCTTTCTTATGGAATTTCGCCGGGCCAGTTCCGCCTTCGGGGGGCACGTGGAACAGTCCGTCCCGGGGGTGGAGTGGAATACCGGAAACCTGGGCCAGGGGCTTTCAGCGGCCTGTGGCATGGCCCGGGCCCTGAAACTCAAAGGCCTTGCGCGCCGGGTCTTCTGCGTAATGGGAGACGGGGAACAGCAAAAGGGGCAGGTAATCGAGGCACGGCGTTTTGCCGTCAAGTTCGGGCTCAATAACCTCTGTGCCTTAATCGATTACAACCGGCTACAGATCGGGGGGCGGATCTACCGGGTGATGCCCCAGGACATCGCCCAGGAAATAAAGGCCACTTACTGGAACGTGATCGAGGCCAACGGCCATGATTTCAACGACCTTTACCAGGCCCTGCGCCGCTTCCTAAACGCAGAGGTCCTCTGCCCGGAAAAACCCACAGCCATCCTGGCCACCACCACCATGGGCAAGGGGATCTCTTTCATGGAAGACGACGAAAAGTGGCACGGCATGGCCCTGCCCGTGGATTTGGCCAAAAAGGCCCTGGAAGAGCTGGGTTTTGAGGCGAGTGAGCTCGATCTGTTGCTGGAAAAACGGAAAAATTACCCTGTTTCCTTCCCGCACCAGCCCCACGAGCCGGAGCCCGTAGAAATTGACCCCGGTGAACCCATCCTGTACCAGGCGGACACTTTGACCGATTGTCGTTCCGCCTACGGGAAGGCCCTGGTGAGCCTGGCGGAACGAAACAACCTTTCCGGACGCCCTCCCAAGGTGCTTGGAATCACCTGTGATCTTGAAGGTTCGGTCAAGATGACGGCTTTCCGCAAGCAAAGCCCTGAGGCCTTCCACGAAGTGGGGATCCAGGAACATCACGCGGCTTCTCTGGCCGGGGCCTTATCCCGAGAAGGGTTTCTGGTCTTCTTTTCCACTTTTGGGGTCTTCGCCGTAGATGAGACCATCAACCAGCACCGTCTAAACGTGCTCAACCAGACCGCCTTGAAGATCGTGGCCACCCACTGCGGTCTGGACGTGGGGGAAGACGGCCCCACCCACCAATGTGTGGATTACCTCGGCCTGCTTTTGAACCTCATGGGCCTAGAGATCTATTTCCCCGCTGACCCCAACCAGACTGACCGGATCATCAGGTACGTGGCCACTTCTTCCGGCAACGTCTTTGTAGGTATGGGGCGTTCCAAGTTACCCGTGGTCTTAAAAGAAGACGGCACCCCCTTCTTTGACCAAAATTACGTCTTTCAACCCGGAAAGGCAGACCTTTTGCGTCCCGGCCGGGACGCCACCTTTATCACTTACGGCTCTTTGGTGCCCCGGGTGCTGACGGCCCGGGAAAAGTTAAAGGCCGAAGGTTTTGAGGTGGCGGTCCTCAATATGGCTTCCTTAAGGCCCCTTGACGAAGAAGCCATCTTGGCCGCCGCCCGTAAAGGCCCCGTCATGGTGGTGGAAGACCACGTAGTTGAGACCGGCTTGTCGGCCCTGGTGGCCAAAACCCTAGCGTTAAACGGCGTTGCGGCGAAACTTTCCTGCCGCGGTGTGACTAAATACGGAAGTTCAGGCAAACCTGATGACCTATACCGGGAACAGGGGCTTGATCCAGAAAGCCTGGTAAGCGCGATGAAGGAGCTTCTTTCTTGACGGCGGTAACGCCTGACCAGGAACTTCCTTTAACCGAACACCTCAGGGAATTAAGAGACCGGATCATTAAAAGTTTGGTGGCGACCACGGTCTGCGCCGCCTTGTGTTATTGGCAGATCGACCGCCTGCTGGCCTTTTTACTGGCCCCGCTCCTTAAGGTCGTTCCCCCCTCCCAGAAGGTCATCTTTACGGCCTACCAGGAGGCCTTTTTCAGCTACCTCAAACTGGCCATAATCGCCGGGGTGATCCTGGCAAGCCCCTTCATCATGTTTCAAATCTGGCGTTTCGTGGCCCCGGGACTTTACGAACACGAAAGGCGCTTTGCCCTGCCCATGGTCGTCTTCTCCTGCCTTGCCTTTTTAGGGGGAGCGGCCTTTGCTTATTTTCTGGTATTTCCCAAGGCATTTGCATTTTTGGCCAGCTTTGGTGGGGAAAATTTGCGCCTGGTCCCCACCCTCAAAGATTACCTGAGTTTTTCCTTAAGGCTGCTTTTGATTTTTGGAATCGCCTTTCAGGTCCCGGTGGCCCTGACGGTGGCTGCAAGGCTCGGTCTTATCACTGCCCGCGATTTGAGGGCCTTCAGGAGATACGCGGTGCTTTTGGCCTTTGTGCTTGCCGCCATCCTCACCCCCACCCCCGACGTGGTGAACCAGCTTTTTTTGGCCATCCCGCTGGTTTTCCTTTACGAACTGAGTGTTTTTCTGGTAGCATTAGTGGGTAGATAAAAGGAGGTGAGCTCCATGTTCGGTTTAGGGACCCAGGAACTCTTGGTCATCCTGCTTATCGCCCTTATTCTCTTCGGGGCCAAAAGGCTCCCAGAAATAGGCGCCGGGCTTGGAAAAGGGATTCGGGCCTTTAAAGAAGGGCTCAAAGAGGGAGACACTTCCCAAGAGATGGAAAAGAAAAACGTAAGTTCCTGATGGGGGAAAGGGCTTTTGTCCTTTCCGCCGGGCTGGGCACCCGTCTCCGGCCTTATTCTTTAAAAGTCCCCAAACCCCTCTTCCGTATCCTGGGAAAACCCCTGCTTGAGCTCCTCTTTGACCAACTAAGGGCCGCGGGTTTCAAAAAGATAGGCCTCAACCTTCACCACCTCCCGGACAAAATCGAAGCCTTGGTCTCCTCCTACGCCGCTAAACACCCGGAGCTTCGTTTTTATCTCTTCCGGGAGGAAGAATTGCTGGGACCGGTGGGGGCCTTCTACGGGGCGGCTTCTTTTTTTAAAGAGGAGCCGGTTTTGGTAATAAACGCCGATATTCTTACGAATTTCCCCTTAAAGACCCTGCTTCAGGCCCACAAACGCCTGGGAGGGGTGGCAACCCTGCTGCTTCACCACCATCCACAGTACCGGAACGTAATCGTGAACGGAGACGAAGTGCAGGGTTTTCGGTCGGGCCAGGGCTTGGCCTTTACCGGGCTTCAGGTAGTCACCCCGGAGCTAGTGGCCCAACTAACCCCGGAGGATCGAGACCTGGTGCCGGCATACACGCGGCTTATGCGCAAAGGTTTGTCTATTACGGCCCTGGTGGCCGCGGGTTTTTATTGGCGCGACGTGGGCACCTTATCCTCTTATCTTCTGGCCCACGAAGAGCTTTTAAAAAGGCGGGCCGTAGTGCCGGGGCTTCCTTCCCCTGAAAGGCCCCAGGTCATGCAAGGGGCAGAACTTGGCCCGGGGGTCATTTTGGAAGACTGGGTCTTTCTCGAACCCGGGGTCCGGGTAGCGTCCAAGACCAAGCTTAAACGGGTGGTGGCCTGGGCCGGGGCCCATATACCTCAAGGGACCCACGTGGACACCCTCTTTATCCCCGAATGTTAGAAGAGGTCTACTCATTCCTTAAAAAAGAAGGCTTTTTCCCGAAGGAGGTGGTGCCCTTAAGGGGAGACGGGTCGGCCCGCCGTTTTTTCCGCGTCAGGACGGGGAAAGATTCTTACATCCTGATCCTGCCCCAGGAAGGGGCCTTTGGACTTAAAGAGGCCCGTTCTTACGTGGCTCTGGGCGGGTTTCTTTTTCGGGCAGGAGTACCTGTTCCCCGCATGATGGCCTTTGAGGAAGACAAGGGGTTTGTCTTGGTGGAAGACCTAGGGGAGGTGCGACTTTATGACCTGGCACCTGAGCGCCGCCTTTCTTTTTACCCTGAGGCCTTAAATATTTGGGCTACCTTTCCCGAGCTGCCTGCCTGTTTTCCCAAAGAGGCCGCCCTTGAAGGGCTCTTTTACGACGAAGCAGTTATGTGGGAAAAGGAGGCCCTCTATTTCAAACGTTCTTTTTTGGGGGATTTTTGTGGCCTTGAAACCCAAGTCCTGGAGGAGGTTGAAGGCTTGCTCAAGGCTCTTTGGGGCCGGCTAAAAGGATTTTCTCAGGCTGAGGCCTTTTTGCACCGGGACTTTCAGGCCAAAAACCTCATGCTCAAAGACGGCCGGCTTTACGTCATCGATTTTCAAGCCGCCCGCCTGGGCCCGGCGGCTTATGACCTGGCCTCCCTTTTGTTAGACCCTTACGTGGCCCTGTCCCGCAAGGTCCGGGAAAGTCTTTTCAAACAGGCCCAGAGGCTCTTTCCGGTCTCCGAGGAGGCCTTCTGGGCCCTGGCCCTCTTCAGGAACTTTCAAATACTGGGGGCCTTTGCCAAGCTGACTCTGGCGGGCAAGGCGTGGTTTCGTGCTTATATCCCTCAGGCCTTGGTCACGCTTCGGGAAATTTTGGACCTTTTCCCCCCTGAAGGGCCCAAACTCTGGCAGCTCTTGGTGGCTAACGCAGGATTTCCAGTTTGAGCCTAAGATCCCGGCCAAGGATTTTCCGCCCGCAAAGCCACACGACTCCCACCGCCCCCAAGGCGTAAGCCCCGGCGAGCATGAACATGACCAGTATCTGGTAGGCTACCGCCTGCAAGGGGGGAGCCCCGGCCAGTATTTGGCCCGTCATCATGCCAGGCAAAGAGACCACCCCCGCCACGGACATGGCGTTAATGATAGGGATGAGCCCCCTTCTTACCGCCGCCCGGAAAGGGGAGGCGAGGGCCTCCCGGGCTTCGGCCCCGTAAGCCAGGAAAAGTTCAAGCTCTTCCCGCCGGGTGGTCACGTAATCTAAAAAGGCGTCCAGGGCCAGCGAGACCCCGTTTAAGGCGTTTCCCAGGATCATGCCCAGGAGGGGGATGACGTACTGGGGGTCGTACCAGGGTTTGACCCCAACCACCACCTGGGTCACCACAGCCCCTATCAGAAAGGCCGAAACCCCCATGGCCAAGGTGGTGTCCCACATCATGGCGAGATACCGCTTTTTGGTCCGGGCCGCGGCTTCCCGGCCTGCCATGAAGGTCATGAAAAATAAGAGGAGCAAGACCAGAAAGGGGTTAGCCAGCTTAAAAATCCCCTCTAGCAAAAAACCAAGGAGGGTTAATTGGATTACCGTCCGGGCCGCGGCGATGAAAAGGCGCCTTTCTACCCCTAACCGCATGGCCACCGAAAGACCACCGGCCAGCAAAATGAAGCCTGAAGCCACCAGTAAGTCCAAGGGAGAGAGGACGATGGTCTTCACGGGGCCTCCTTTAACGTGCCGTCCTGGAGGATAAGGGTTTTGGTCTTCTGGGGAAGATCGTGGTGGCTTACGCAGACCACGGCCCGGTGACCCTTTTGGGCAAAATCATATAGCAAGGAAAAGGCTTTACGAAAACTTTTGGGATCCAGGGCAGAAAAAGGCTCGTCGGCGAGGATTACCTGGGGGTCAAAGAGGAGGGCCCGGGCCAGGGCAAGCCTTTGTCTCTCTCCGGTGGAAAGGGAGCGCGCGGGCGTGGAAAGAGGTAAGGTCAGCCCCAGTTCTTTAAGTAGGGCCTCGGGGTCTTTCAAAAATTTTCGCCGGTTTGCCTTGAATTCAAAGGGAAAGCGGAGGTTTTTTAAGATATCTCCTTCAAGGACCGGGGCCTCAGCGGCCAGATAAAGACAGCGGCTGCGGAAAAGGGAGAGCCTGGCGGGAGGGTAGGGCTGTCCTTTTAGGAAACGCTGGGCCTGGCTTGGTTCAAGCCCCACTATCTGGCGCAAAAGGGTGGTTTTGCCGCTCCCCGAAGGCCCCTTCAGGTGAATAAAATCACCTGGATAAAGGAGGAGGGAGACCTGACGGAAGAGGTATCGGCCCTCCCTTTGGGCGCTCAGGGGACCTACTTGGAGTAAGGGGCTTTTAGGCGGCATATTTTCTTCCTTGCCGTTGAAGTTAACAGGTGTTTATAAAGCAGGAAATCTCTTTGAGAAGGGGGATCCATGGAAATAACTTACGAAACCCGGGCCCGGGTTTTGATTGAGGCCCTGCCTTACATACGCCAGTTCGGCGGAAAGACCGTGGTGATTAAGTACGGGGGCCACGCCATGGTGAGCCCAGAACTTAAAAATGCCTTTGCCCAGGACGTGGTGCTCATGAAGTACGTAGGCCTTAAACCGGTGATCGTCCACGGGGGTGGCCCACAGATAAGCGAGGTAATGGCCAAAATGGGGATCAAACCGGTCTTTGTGGAAGGGCAAAGGGTAACGGACGAGGCCACCATGAGCGTGGTGGAAATGGTGTTGGTGGGTACGGTCAACAAGAACATCGTAGGACTCCTTAACCGGCACGGTGGCCGCGCCGTGGGTCTTTCCGGCCGGGACGGCAACCTGGTGCGGGCGGAAAAGATGAAGATTTATAGATATACCGGGGATGACCGCCCCCCGGAGATCATCGATATCGGGCGGGTGGGCAAAGTAAAAGAGGTACACCCCGAAGTGCTGGTTACCCTTATGGAAGCAGGCTTTTTGCCGGTGATCGCCCCGGTAGGGGTGGGGCCAGATGGGGAGGCCTTTAACATCAACGCCGACCTGGTGGCAGGGGCGATCGCCGGAGCCTTAAAGGCGGAAAAAGTCATCTATCTGACCGACGTAGAAGGGGTAAAAGACCGGGAAGGGCGGCTTCTTTCCACGATAAAGACGGGGGAAATCGAAGAACTCATCGAACAGGGAGTAGCCAAGGGCGGCATGATTCCCAAGCTCAAAAGCGCCCGCAAGGCCCTTAAGACCGGGGTGAAAAAGGCCCACATCATTGACGGGCGAGTTCCCCACGCCATCCTGCTTGAAATCTTTACCGACCGCGGGGTGGGAACGGAAATAGTGGAGGGAGAGGATGAAAGACCTGAGGGATAAGCTTTTTAAGCTCTTATTTGAGCGTTCGTTCCTCTATTCAGAAAAGGGCTTTAAGTTGGCCTCCGGCAAGATAAGTCCCTATTACCTGGATTGTAAAAAGACCACTTTGAGTGCGGAGGCCCTACCTATATTGGGTGAGCTTCTTTGGGCCAAGGTGCTTCCTTACCGCCCTGAAGCCGTGGGCGGGTTGACCCTGGGAGCCGACCCCCTGGTGGCGGCGGTTTGCTACGCGGCGGGTCTTAAAGGTTATCAGCTTGAGGGATTTATCGTACGCAAAGAGGCCAAGGGACACGGGACCCAAAGGTTTATCGAGGGCAAGGTCTCGGCCGGGATGAAAGCCGTCATCCTGGAAGACGTAGTCACGACCGGGGGCTCAAGTCTAAAGGCGGTTGCTCGGGCCCGGGATTTCGGGCTCAAGGTCCTGGCGGTGGTGGCCCTGGTGGACCGCCTGGAAGGGGGGCGTGAAACCATCGAAGCCGAAGGGCTTTCCTTTGAGACGATCTTTACCATCGACGAATTTTTGGACTCCTTAAGATCTAATTTTTAGTCCGCCTCTTCTTCCGCCGAAATAGGTATTAGCAAAACTAACGGAGGAGGCGGACGTGTCAGGTAAAGAATTAATTTTCCAATTGGTGACCCTCAATGACAGCTGCCGTAAGGCCCTTGAGGAGGAAGATTTTGCCCGGCTCAGGGCCCTGATGCAGTTGAAAAAAGAGCTTCTGGCCTTGCTCAAAAAATTTCCCTTCTCTGAAGAAGATCTTCCCGCCATCGAAAGGGCCCTCAGGCAGGAAGAAGAACTTGCAATGCTTACCCTTTCCAAAAAGAGGAGTTTGACCCAACGTTTGGCGTCTAATCTCCATTGAGGAGGTTGCTATGCAAATAAGAGAGGTTTCCGGTGCCATAGAGGCTATAAGAGAAGGCCCCGGGGTTAAACAGGATTTTTCCAAAACTTCCGCCCAAGAATGGCCCCGAGAATCCAGGAAAGAAGGGGTAGAAAACAGGGGGAAAGAGCAATTAGGGCCCCAGGAAGCCAAGGAGGTCGTTTTTGCCGTACAAGAAGAACTTGAAAAGTTAAACGTCAGGCTGGTATTTAACGTAGACGAGGATACCAAAGAAATCGTAGTGAAAGTGGTAGATCCAAAAACCAACGAGGTGATTAAGCAGATCCCTCCAGAAGAACTTTTGGAGATTCGTAAAAAGCTTGATGAAATCGTAGGTATCCTTTTCGACGTTAGAGTATAGGGTGTCTGAAGAAAGGGAGCAAATCAGGATCCTCATCGCCGAGGACGAAAGGGCCTTTAGGATCCTCCTTTCTGAGGAGCTCCAAGACGAAAACCGTGAGGTAAAAGCGGTGGCCAACGGGCTGGAGGCCTTGGATCTCCTCAAAAAGGAGGAATTTGACATCCTTATCACCGATTTAAAGATGCCGGAGATGGGAGGGATTGAACTTCTAAAAGAGGCCAGAAAGATACGTCCTGACCTATTGGTCATCGTCATTACGGGTTACGCCTCACTTGAGACGGCTATTTTGGCTTTAAAAGAAGGAGCGTACGATTATATCCGTAAACCTTTCAGTTTGGAGGAGTTAAAAGTAAGTGTCAACAACGCCTGTACTAAGATCTTCCTAGAGCGAGAAAACAAACGATTACTGGAAGACCTGAAAAAGGCCTACGAGCGATTGAAAGAAGTAGTAGCTTCTAAGGAACAGGCCAGGCCTGAGGACCTTTTAGCCGCGCTTGAAAGGTTGGCCCAGCTCCGGCGGGAAGGTTTTTTAGACGAAGAGGAATTCGAGGCGGTCAAGCAGATTTTGATCGAAAGGGCGCATTATGGCTGATAACTTTAATGTCTTAGTCGTGGATGATGAGGATATTTTACGGGAGAATTTGGCCCTTCTGCTCTCTAATTTTAATGCCACGCAGGTCTTTAAAGCGGCCAATGCTTACGAGGCCCTAGAGGTCCTGCAGAAATATCCCATCGATTTGGTCTTGCTGGACGTGAATATGCCCGGGCTTTCTGGGCTTGATCTTCTAAAATTGATTCGTAAAGAAAATGCAAGCCCCCCGGTGGTTTTGATGACGGGATACCCTTCCCTTGACCTTACGGTGGAGGCCTTGAGGGGGGGAGCCAGTGACTTTTTGATCAAACCCTTTACTTCCCAACAGCTTTACGAAACGGTTGAACGTTTTAAACATAAACGGGAAATAGAAACCAAGGAAGAATACCAGGAACTTTTGCGGCTTCTCAAACAAAAGACTAAGGAACAGACCCTTCTTTTCACCGTAAGTGACCGTTTGACTTCCTGTACCAGCCTTTCTCAACTCTACCAGGAAATAGTTTCTTTAAGCGTAGAATTTACCAACGCCGAAGAAGCGGTCTTTTATATTACTGACCTGGGAAAGAAAAGGTTGCTACCTGAAGCCTGGAAGGGTTTTTCTTCTCCACCCCCTCCTTTAGGGCTTGAGGAAGATAATCCGGTCAGCAAAAGCCTGCGGGAATCTCTCCCTTATCTAATCCCAGCACAAGGAAAGGAAAAGGCCCTATTGGTCAGTCCTTTTACCATAAAAGGTGAAAACTTAGGGGTCCTTACCTTGTGCCGCGGTGCGTCCTTCAATAAAGACGATCTTTTTTTTGTCAATCTCATTTTAGACCGGGCAGGCCCGCTGGCGGAAAATTTTATCCTTTACGAAAGCATAGTTTTAAATCTGCACGACGCCTTACGGGCTTTGGTAAAGGCCCTTGAGGCCAAAGATCCTTATACCAAGGAACATTCGGAAAGGGTGACGACTTACGCCCTATATTTGGCGGAAGAAATGGGCCTCAGCCAGGAGGCCCTGGAAACTTTGCGTTTTGCAGGACACCTGCACGACGTGGGCAAAGTGGGTATAGCAGATGCCATCCTTTTGAAGCCTGGTCGTCTTACCCGGGAAGAATACGAAATAATCAAACAACACCCTGTGATAGGGGCCGAGATAGTAGGCCATATTGGCCTTCTCCAGGAAGAGGCGCGTATTATCCGTTACCACCACGAAAGATACGACGGGCGCGGTTACCCTGAGGGTTTAAAAGGAAAGGATATTCCCCTTCTGGCCCGCGTTTTGGCGGTGGCTGACGCTTATGACGCCATGACTACTAAGCGTCCTTATCGCCCTTCGCTTACGCCGGAGACCGCCCTTAAAGAAATCCTGCGCTGCTCTGGCACCCAGTTTGACCCGGAGATCGTTGAAGTTTTCCGCGAAGTATGGCGAAAAAAATTAGCGGGAACAGAGCCTATGGAGGCCGAAGATGGAAGACAAGAATCTGTGGCATAAGGCAGCCTGCGGCCATTTGGTGCAGGGGCTGGTGCATAATATGAGCGGGCCGCTTCAGATCCTTTCCATGCAAGTGGAGCTTTTGCGTATGACCCAGGCCAAGCTCCGGCAGGCGTTACCCCCGGAAGAACAGACCCTGGTGGACAAACAGGAAGAAAGACTGGCTCAGATCGAGGCCCAGCTTCAACGGCTTAAGGGGTTGCTGGAAGCCATTAGCGAGATCACGCAGGACAGCCCGGGACCGGTGGATTTAAACGAAGTGGTAGAAAAAATGCTCCTTTTTTGGGAAGGGGACCTGAAATTTAAACACCAAATTCCCAAAGAAATCAATTTAAGCGCCACCCCCCTTAAGATCGTAGCTCCCCTTGGTGAGATAACCCAGGGGTTTTGTGCCCTTTTTTGGGCCCTTGTTTCCCTGGCGGTCGAGGAAAATAGACCTTTTTTGGTAAAAACTGCCGAAGGTCCGCAGGTAACGCTCGGAGTCAAAGGGGCTTCCCTTCCTCAAGATAACCCTTTACTCCAGGCAGCCAAGGAACTGCTTTCTCCCTTTGCGGAGATAGAGCAAAAAGACCAAACCGTCACCCTCAAATTCAAAACCCCTTGATGAATGAAAGACAGGCCCTCCTGGCCCTCGTTTTAAGCCCTGGGTTTGGCCCGGTTACTATCAAGCGCTTGTTAAAAGAGGTAAAGACGCCGTTTGAGATCTTTTCTCTTCCCAGGGAAAAATTGAACAACTGCGGTTTTAAAAGAGATCCGCCCAAGCTTGAAGAGGCCCTCCTGCGGGCCAGGAGGGAAGAACAAGCTCTTGGGAGGCTTGGAGCCTCTTACGTCACCCTTTACGATGAGGAATACCCTCTTCTTTTGCGGGAGATACCGGATCCTCCTCCGGTACTCTTTTATCAGGGAAGGTTGCCCGAGCTGGAACCAACGCTTGCGGTGGTGGGTTCAAGGGCTGCTACCTCTTACGGTCTTACGGTGACCAGAGATTGGGTCTCGGTTTTCGTCCGCGCCGGGTTAGCCGTGGTCAGCGGTCTGGCCCTGGGGATAGACCGGGCAGCGCACGAAAGTGCTCTGAGAAACGGCGGGCTTACTTTTGCCGTTTTGGGCTGCGGGTTGGACGTAAATTATCCTGCCCCGAACGCGGCCTTAAGGAGAGAGATAGTGGAAAAAGGCGGCGGTTTGCTTACGGAATTTCCCCTGGGGACCAGGCCCAAGGCCAGCCATTTCCCCATCAGGAATCGTCTTATCAGCGGGTTGAGCCAGGCGGTATTGGTGGTAGAGGCCAGTCCCAAAAGCGGCTCTTTAATCACGGCCCGTCTGGCCGGAGAACAAGGCCGGGAGGTTTTCGCCGTGCCGGGGCCGGTCTATTCTTTACGCAGCCATGGCTGCCACCTCTTGTTACGTGAGGGGGCACAACTGGCAGATAAGCCGGACGACGTTCTTGCCTATTTTGGCACCTTGGTGAGCCAAGTCCGAGATGAAGCTCAGGAGTTGACACTTGGCCCGGAGGAAGCCAAAGTTTTAGAGCACCTGAAGAGGGAGCCTTTGAGCGTGGACGAGCTGGTTTATCTTACCGGTTTTGGGGTAGAAGAGGTGGTGGCCGCTTTGACCAGTCTTGAAATTGAAGGCCTAGTGGAAAGGCTTCCGGGAAACACTTACCGTAGGACTCTGGGGAGATGAAAAAGGGACTCATTATCGTGGAATCACCTACAAAAGTTCGCACCATTAAAAAGATAGTGGGCAAAGATTTTGAAGTGGCCGCTTCGGTAGGGCATATCAAAGACCTGCCCAAGAGCCGGCTGGGGGTAAAAATAGAAAACGGCTTTGAGCCCGAATACGTTACCATTAAGGGAAAGAGGGAAGTCATTAAAAAACTAAAAGCCGCAGCCAAAAAGGCGGCCGAGATCTACCTGGGGCCGGATCCAGACCGGGAAGGGGAGGCGATAGCCTGGCACATCGCTGAAGAACTAAAAGGGCTTAAAAAACCTATTAGACGGCTTTTACTCTACGAACTTACGGAAAAAGGGATAAAAGAAGCCCTGGCCCGGCCCAGCGAACTCGACCCCCTCAAGTTTGAAAGTCAGAAGGCCCGTCGTATTTTGGACCGCCTGGTGGGTTATAACCTTTCACCTCTCCTTTGGGAGAAGGTCAAACGCGGTCTTTCTGCCGGAAGGGTCCAGTCCGTGGCTCTCAGGTTGATTTGTGAGCGGGAGCGGGAGCGGGAAGCCTTTGAGCCGGAAGAATACTGGACCATTGAAGTCGTTTTTGAAACTCAAGCCGGGCCCTTGGTGGCCAAGCTCAAGCGTTACCAGGGCGGGCCCGTAAAACCCAAGACGGAAAAAGAGGCTAAGGCCCTGGTAGCGGCCCTCAAAAAGGCCTCTTTTAGTATCACCAAGGTTGAACGCAAAGAGATCCGGCGTAAACCACCGGCCCCTTTCATTACCAGTACCCTACAGCAGGAGGCCTGGCGACGGCTGCGTTTTTCCGCCAAAAAGACCATGCTGCTCGCCCAGCGTCTTTACGAAGGGGTGGAGCTTGGTGAGGAAGGGGCGGTGGGGCTCATCACCTATATGCGCACGGATTCCGTGCGGGTGGCCTCAGAAGCCGTGGATGAGGCCCGGGCCTTTGTGGCCCAGACCTTTGGGCAGGAATTTTTGCCCCCCAAACCTCACGTTTATAAGAGTCGTAAGACTGCCCAGGAGGCCCACGAAGCCATAAGGCCCACTTCGCTTAAGCGCACTCCTGAGAAACTCAAGGCCTATTTGAGTAAAGATGAGCTTGCCCTCTACGACTTGATATTTCGCCGTTTTGTGGCCTCACAGATGGTTGAGGCCCGCTTTGAGCGCACGGAGGTCCATATCGCTGGTGGGGATTTTGAGCTCCTGGCCAGCGGCACTGTACTCGTTCACCCAGGTTTTCTGGTCCTCTACCGTCAGGAAGAAGAGGCAGAAAAGAACCTTCCTCCGGTAAAAGAAGGCGAAGGGCTTAGACTCTTGGAAATAAAACCCGAGCAACACTTTACCCAGCCACCGCCCCGCTACACCGAGGCCAGCCTCATCCGGACCTTGGAAGAGAAGGGTATCGGCAGGCCCTCCACTTACGCTCAGATTGTCTCCACCATCAAAGAGCGGGGTTACGTGGAGACCGAAAAGGGTTACCTCAAGCCCACGGAACTGGGGCTTCTGGTCAACGATTTGCTGGTGGCCCATTTCCCTCATCTGATAGAGACGGGTTTCACCGCCCGTCTGGAAGAGGCGCTAGATGAAATCGAAGAAGGCAAACGCCAGAGGGTAGAACTTCTAAAGGATTTTTATCAGACCTTTGAAGAAATACTCAATAAGGCCCGGGAAGAGATGGCTTCCTTGAAGGCCGGCGTTCCCTCCGGGATAAAGTGCCCGGCCTGCGGGGAGGAGATGATTATCAGGGTAGGGAAGGCGGGGGCTTTTCTGGCCTGTTCTCGTTACCCCGAATGCAAAGAGACCAGGGACTACGTACGTGACGAGAAGGGAAGCATCAAGGTGGTGGAGAAGAGCCGGGAAACCGGCGAAGTGTGCGAGAAATGTGGTCGCCCGATGGTGGTCAAAAGGGGCCGTTTTGGGGAATTTCTGGCCTGTTCCGGCTACCCTGAATGCCGCAATACCAAACCCCTGAGCACCGGAATCCCCTGCCCTAAAGAGGGTTGTTCCGGCCAACTGCTAAAACGGCGGGCCCGTACCGGCAAAATTTACTACCGCTGCAGTAAGGCCCCAGAGTGTGACTTTATCCTCTGGCAGGAACCCTTAAAGGAGGAATGTCCGGCCTGCGGTGCCCCTTTTTTGATACGCAAAAAGGAAAGGAGAAAGGAGTTTAAGGTTTGTCCAAAGTGTGGTCACCGGGAAGAGATCTAGCCGGGGAATTAAATTGCAAATACTGCGGCGGCCCGGCGGTGATCGTAGGTCGCTGAACCTCAGCCCGGGTGAGGTGTCTCACCTGTGGGATGGAAAGGCCGGCCCGGGAATACGAGGCCGAAATCGAGGCCTTCAAAGAGGCCCTCTGTGAGCTTAAAGAGCATAAAACCTAAACCTTCCTTTTCCCTCCCGGAAAAGGTGCTCCTGGTCTACACCAGGCCTGATGTTTTGCTTCTGAAGAAGGCCTTTAAGCTCAAAAAGAAAGGTTCCTTTCTTTTGACCGAGGTCTTCCAGCGCGAAGAGGCTGTCCTCTGCGGCCCCGTCCTGGGCGCCCCGCAGGTAGCGATTGTTTTGGAATATCTAAAGGCCTGCGGGGTTAAGGAAATCCTTGCCCTGGGCTGGGCCGGGGCCTTTGGGCCCGAACTACCCTTGGGGGGTCTGTTTTTACCAGAAAGGGCGTTGAGTGCGGAGGGAACTTCGGCCCATTACGGTTTCTTCCCTGAGCCTACCCCTTCTCTTTTCTGGTGGCTTTACCACCAGTTAATCTTCCTTGGTCTTGACTTCGAGGTGGGCACCATCGTTTCCACAGACGCCTTATTTCGCGAAACAGATGAATTTAGAAAGCGCTTTGCCGCGGCCTCTGCCGTGGACATGGAGACCTCGGCCCTTTTCAGTGTGGCCAGGTCCCTGGGACTTTCGGTGGCGAGCTTGCATATCATTTCGGATCAACTGTGGCCTGTTTACGTCAAAGCCCCTCCGGCCCTTATCAGAAGGGCCACCTCCGCCCTTTTTCCCCTTTTCAGGAATTTTTGGCAGACAGGTGCTTTTGAACTTGCCAAGGAAGAACACACGGGATAGGCTCAAAATTCGGTTTTTATTTTATACGTTTTTAATTTTGTAGGATTTTTGAGGGAGGAGCTATGTTTGGCCTGGGTTTGCCCGAACTAGTGGTCATTTTGGTGATTATAGTAGTCCTTTTTGGGGCCAGCCGTTTGCCCCAAATTGGCGAAGGCTTGGGTAAAGGGATCAAGAATTTTCGCAAGGCCGTCAAAGAAGAGGAGCCAGAAGAAAAGAAGGAGGTTGAAAAATAGTGTTTAAAAACCCCTTGATACGCTTTTTAAGCTCTATCAAGCTGGCCATTTTTCTCCTCCTGACCTTAGCGGCCACCTCTATCCTGGGCACTTTAATCCCGCAGGGAGAGCCGCTTGCCTTTTATTTTCAGCGTTACGGGGAGAGCCTGGGCCGGGTTATCAAATTTCTCAAATTATACGACGCCTACCATTCTTGGTGGTACGTCACTTTGCTTGCCCTCTTTAGCGTGAATCTGACCCTCTGTTCCCTAAAAAGACTTCCCTTTTCCCTGGAACTTTTCCGGCGTGATCCTTTAGCGGTTGATCCGGAGAAGCTATTACGCATGCCGGTGGCCAAAGAAGTCAAGCTTCCGGGAGATTTTGCCCACCTCAAAGAAAAGGTCGAAAAAGTATTGTTAAAAAAACTTGGCCGGCTGGAAAAGGCGGCCTTTGCGGATGGTGTCCTTTTTTTGAAGGACCGTTTCCGCTGGAGTTATTTTTCTGTCTACGTGGTTCATTTTTCTCTCTTGATCGTAATCGCGGGGGCTATCATTGGGGCGGTTTTTGGCTTTCGAGGTCATATCACCTTGATGGAGGGAGAGAGTACCAACCAGGTGCTGGTGCAGGGCAGGCAACACGCTTCGATTCCTTTAGATTTTTCCATACGCTGTGATAAGTTTTACATTGATTTTTATCCCAACGGCATGCCTAAAGAATATCGTTCAGAGGTAACCATTCTTGAAAACGGAAAAGAGGTCACCAAGGCCGCCATTCGCGTAAATGATCCTTTTACCTACCGGGGGATCACCTTTTACCAGGCCAGCTATAACACCTTCGCCAAAGTGCAGCTTCGACTCCTGAAAGGGCCTCGCCAGAAAGAGCTGGAAGTCAAGCCCTTTAGTCAGGCCCTTTGGCCAGAAGAAGGGATCATGGTAGGCCTCCTTGATTTTCAAATGGCTCACGGTCTGCCGGCGGCCCGTATCTGGTTGAGTGAAAAGGGTGAGGCCCCTCTTTCTTTCTGGGTCCTTAAGGGGCATCCCCGGCGCATCGAACTCAAAAGTGGTCCGGTAATCGTGGTTTTGGAAGAGGCTGAACCGGTTTACGCCACGGGGCTCCAGGTCAAGAAGGATCCGGGAGTACCGATCGTACTTACCGGTTTTACCTTACTTATTCTGGGAATCTTTGCCGCCCTCTTCTTTGCCCACCAGCGCTACTGGGTGGCCATCCTTCCGGCCAAAAACAGCGTAAAGGTGATTTTGGCTGGCTTTTCTCCCAAGGCCCGCCAGAAAGTGGCTCAAGTCATAGAAGACCTTGCGGAAGAGCTGCAAAGAGTTGACGGGCGGAGTGCTTGACAAGCTTAACTAAGATTGCTAGAGATTTTAGCCAAAAGGGTAGGCGCGTAGCTCAGTGGGAGAGCGCTTGCTTGACGCGCAAGAGGTCGGCGGTTCGATCCCGCCCGCGCCTACCATGTGATGTGAGTCAGAAGGCATCTTTGGGCTGAGGCCCAAAAGATGCCTTTTCTTTATATTGCTAGGGAGGGGAAGTGGAAATAAAGATCAGTTTGCCGGACGGACGGGAGACCGTAGTTGAGGCTGGGGTTAAGGCGGCGGAGGTTTTAAAAGATTTTCTTACCAAAGAGACGATCGGGGCCAAACTAAACGATAAGGTCATCGATTTAGAGACCCCCCTTTATGAAGAGGGGGTTTTGATCCCGCTCACTCCTGATGAGCCTGAGGCCATTGAGATTTTGCGTCACACCGCGGCCCACGTCCTGGCCCAGGCGGTAAAAGAGCTCTTTCCAGAGGCCAAGCTGGGTATCGGGCCAGCCACCGAACAGGGTTTTTACTACGATTTTGACTACGAGCGCTCTTTTACGCCGGAGGACCTCGTTCAGATAGAAAAACGCATGAAAAAGATCGTCAAAAAGAGGCTACCTATCCGGCGGGAAGAGCTTGCCAAAGAAGAGGCCTTGCGGCTCTTTGAAGAGCTTAACGAACCCTACAAAATCGAACTCATCAAAGAGATCCCAGAAGAGAAGGTCAGTATTTACCGCCAGGGAGATTTTCTGGACCTCTGTCGCGGGCCCCATCTGCCTCACACCGGCTGGGTCAAGGCCTTTAAACTCCTTTCGGTAGCCGGGGCCTATTGGCGGGGTGACGAGAAAAACCCCATGCTTTGGCGCATTTACGGTACGGCCTTTTTTAAAAAAGAAGACCTTGAGGCCTATCTCCACCGGCTGGAGGAGGCCAAAAGGAGAGACCACCGCCGTTTGGGCAAAGAACTTGAGCTTTTCAGTATTGAAGACGAAGTAGGCCCGGGCCTCATCCTCTGGCACCCCAAAGGGGCCCTGGTGCGTAAGATAATCGAAGATTTCTGGAAGGAAGAACACCTCAAGCGCGGTTACGAGCTGGTGGTCACGCCGCATATCGCCCGCCGCCACCTCTGGAAGATTTCGGGCCACCTTGATTTTTACGCCGAAAACATGTTTGCCCCCATGAAGATTGACGAGATCGAATACCAGTTAAAACCCATGAACTGCCCCTTTCATATCCTCATTTACAAAAGTCGGCGGCGCAGTTACCGGGAGTTACCTATCAGGTGGTGTGAACTGGGCACCGTCTACCGCTACGAAAGAAGTGGGGTCCTGCACGGACTCATGAGGGTGCGGGGCTTTACTCAGGACGACGCCCACATATTCTGCCGGGAGGACCAGTTAGAAGAAGAGATCTTCAAGTGTCTGGACCTTACGGTCTATTTCCTGAGCACCTTTGGCTTTGCGGAATACCAGATATATCTTTCCACCCGGCCGGAGAAATACGTCGGCAGTGAGGAGATCTGGGAAAAGGCCGAAGGGGCCCTGCGCAAGGCGTTGGAAGATAAGGGGCTGGCTTACGAGATCGACCCCGGGGAAGGGGTCTTTTACGGGCCCAAAATCGACATCAAAATCAAAGACGTGCTAGGCAGATTTTGGCAATGTTCCACTATCCAGGTGGATTTCAACATCCCTGAAAGGTTTGATATTACTTACATCGGGGAAGACAACCGCCCTCACCGGCCCATTATGATTCACCGGGCGCTTCTGGGCTCACTTGAGCGGTTTTTTGGGGTCCTAATAGAGCATTACGCCGGGGCCTTTCCCGTCTGGCTGGCCCCGGTCCAGGCCGTGGTAGTCACCGTGGCGGACCGCCACGTTCCCTACGGGGAGCGGGTGTTGGAACGCCTTAAGGGGGCGGGTATCAGGACCAAGGCCGATTTCCGTAACGAAAAACTCGGCTTTAAGATCAGGGAGGCCCAACTTCAAAAGATTCCATACATGCTCATCATTGGGGATAAGGAAGTGGAAAATGAGGCCTTGACGGTCCGGACCAGAAAAGGCGAAAATCTTCCCTTGGTAACCATAGAGGATTTTATCGCCAGAGTTCAGGAAGAAGTTTCGGCAAAAGTCATTAACTAGGAGTAAAGGTGGCCAAAATAGACAAAAGGAAGTTCAGGGTTAACGAAAAAATAAGGGCTCCTAGGGTAAGGCTGGTGGACGCAGACGGTAAGCAGTTGGGGATAGTTTCGCGGGAAGAGGCCTTACGTAGGGCTCAAGACCAGGGGCTTGACCTGGTGGAGGTGGCCCCGCAGGCAGACCCCCCTGTTTGCCGCATAATGGATTACGGGCAGTTTCTTTACCAGCAGGCCAAAAAGGCCAAGGAAGCCCGCAAAAAACAAACCGTGGTAGAGGTTAAAGAGATCAAGGTCCGGCCTAAGACGGACGTCCACGACCTGGAGACCAAAATACGCCACATCAAACGTTTTCTTAAGGACAAAAACAAAGTAAAGGTCCGGGTCTTTTTCAGGGGGCGGGAGATTACCAAACCCGAGCTAGGTCAGGAGGTGCTCAATAAAATTCTGGCGGCGGTAGAGGAGGAGGCTCAGGTGGAGATGAAGCCCCGCATGGAGGGGCGGCAGATGATCATGATCCTGGCCCCTAAGAAATCTTAAGGCTTGCAAAAGCCTCAAACCGCATTATTCCTTTGGGAACATAATTTGGGGGAAGGTGAAATTATGGCGAAAATAAAGATGAAAACCAACCGTTCTGCGGCCAAACGCTTTAAGGTCACCGCCAAAGGTAAGGTGATGCATTTCCGGGCGGGTAAAAGCCACCTTTTACGCAAAAAAAACCGTAAAAGGAAAAGGAATCTCAAAAAAGCGGTGGTACTTTCTTCCGCAAACTTGGCCGCCGTTAAACGTTTGATTCCTTATAAGTTTTAAGGAGGTTCAGGTCATGCCCAGGGCAAAAGGTGGTCCCAAGACCAGAAGAAGGCATAAAAAATATATCAAAATGGCCAAAGGATACTGGGGGCAGCGCAAAAATTGTTTCCGGCGGGTGCGGGAAACGGTGGAAAGGGCCCTGGTCTATGCTTACCGGGACCGGCGTCAGCGCAAAAGAGATTTTCGCCGTCTCTGGCAGATCAGGATTAACGCCGCGGCCAGGCTTCACGGCTTAAATTATAGCCGTTTCATGGGGGGCCTTAAAAAGGCGGGGGTCGAGCTTGACCGTAAAATGCTGGCCAACCTTGCCATTACTGAACCGGAGGCCTTCAAAAAGCTGGTGGAGCTTGCGGCTTCTAAATGGCAATAGGCCATGGTGGACGAAAAGAGCCTGGAAGAGCTCAAAAAGAAGGCGCTTTCCGAGATAAAAGAAGCGGAGGACGAAAAGGGGCTTGAGGCGGCCCGGGTCAAGTTTCTGGGGCGTAAAGGTGAGCTGACCAAAATTCTTAAGTCCATCGCTCAGCTTCCCCCGGAGCTGAAGCCGGTTATCGGGCGCCTGGCCAACCAGATAAAGAAAGAACTGGAAGCCGCCCTTAAAGAGGCCCAGCAGGAGCTCAAAAAGAAAAAGGAGTCACGTCTTCCGGGGTTTGACCTTACACTTCCCGGGCGCCCTTACACCCTGGGAAAGTTGCATCCCATCACCCAGGTAATGACCGAACTTTGCGAAATTTTCCTCCGTATGGGTTTTTCCATAGCCACCGGTCCCGAGGTAGAGCTTGATTACTACAATTTTGAGGCCCTAAACATTCCCCCGGATCATCCCGCTCGGGACATGCAGGCCACTTTTTATCTCACCGATAAGGTCCTTTTGCGAACGCACACCTCTCCCATCCAGATCAGGACCATGGAGCGGGAAAGGCCACCGCTCAGGATTATTGCCCCTGGCAAGGTCTACCGTTGCGATTCGGACGTGACCCATACCCCCATGTTTCACCAGATTGAAGGTCTTATGGTGGACCGGGACGTTTCCTTTGCAGACTTAAAAGGTATTCTCAGTGTCTTTGCTCGGGAGATCTTTGGGGAAGAGACCAGGGTCCGTTTTCGCCCTAGTTATTTTCCCTTTACCGAGCCCAGTGTGGAGATGGACATCAGTTGTGTGATCTGTGGCGGAGAGGGTTGTCGCGTCTGCGGGCAGACAGGTTGGCTTGAGATCTTGGGGGCGGGGATGGTGCACCCGAACGTCTTCCGCGCGGTGGGGTATGACCCTGAGCAGTGGGTGGGTTTTGCCTTTGGGCTCGGGGTAGAACGTATTACCATGCTCAAGTTCGGCATAGACGACATCCGCCTTTTTTACGAAAATCACCTGCGTTTTCTGGAGCAATTCTAGATGTTAGTGCCTTATAACTGGCTCAGAGAATGGGTGGATCTCAAAGAAGGGCCCGAAGAGCTGGCCCAACGCCTCACCCTTACCGGGCTTGAGGTGGAAGGGGTTTTTAATGCTTACGAAGAGGTGGCCCCAGTTACGGTGGTGAGGGTGGTCTCGGTGGCGCCCCATCCCCACGCGGAAAAATTAAAGATTTGCCAGGTTTCTGACGGCGAAAGGGACTACCAGGTGGTCTGCGGGGCCCCTAACGTAAGGGAGGGGTTAAAGACCGCCTTTGCTCCTCCTGGCACGGTCCTTTTTACGGGAGAGAAGATCAGTGAGGCTGAGATCAGGGGAGTTCGTTCCGAAGGAGTCCTCTGTTCACCTTACGAACTCGGGGTGGAGGCCAGAAAAGACGGCCTTATCGAATTTTCCGACGAGGTTTCTCTGGGCCGCAAGGTCATTGAGGTCTTGGGCCTTTACGAGCCCGTCTTGGAAGTAGCGGTAACCCCTAACCGGGGAGATTGTCTTTCTATTTACGGGCTGGCCAGAGAGGCCGCAGCGGTTACGGAAAGCGTCCTGCGCCCCTTCTCACCCCCGACTTTGCCCTTGGGGGAGGAAATTTTTTCTGAGACCAGCGTAGTAATCGAAGTGCCAGAGCTTTGTTTTCGTTACGCCGGGCGCCTTATAAAAGGGGTTCGGGTTTCCGAAAGCCCTTTTGAGATCCAGAAACGTCTTTGGTTCTGCGGGCTGCGGCCCATAAATAACGTGGTTGACGTCACCAATTACGTCCTGCTTTTGCTGGGCCAACCCCTCCACGCTTTTGACTTTGATCTGCTGGAGGGCCGGCGCATTATCGTCCGGCGGGCCCGCCCCGGAGAGAAGATTCTTACGCTGGACGGGGTAGAAAGGACCCTTGATGAGAGTATTATGGTCATCGCCGACGCATCGCGGCCGGTGGCGGTGGCCGGAATTATGGGAGGCGAAGAGACGGCGGTCTCTGACAAGACCAAGAACGTCTTTCTGGAAAGTGCCTGGTTTAACCCTTCGAGCATCAGGCGAAGCAGCCAAAGGCTCAAACTTTCCTCTGAGAGTTCGTACCGCTTTGAAAGAGGGGTTGACCCGGAAGGGGTAATCAAGGGGCTCGAACTGGCGGCCTCCCTCATCCAAGAGCTGGCCGGGGGTGAAATTGTCCCTGGCCGGGTGGACGAATACCCCAGGCCCTATGTGTCCCGGGAAATAAGGCTCTCCCCCAAAAGAGTGAACCTTTACCTCAAAGTAGACCTTCCCGAGGAAAAGCTTACCGATCTTCTGGAAAAAGTAGAAGTAAAAGTGGAACGTGGGGTAGAAGATCTTATCTGTGTGCCCCCTTCCTACCGCCACGATCTTACCTTGCCAGAGGACCTGATTGAGGAAATCGCAAGGCTTTACGGCTACGATAAGCTTCCGGTGGCGGTCCCCCGGGCGGAGATTGTGGGAAGGCCCCCCCGTCTCTTTGATAGGCTCTTGCGCCGGGCCAGAGAAATCCTAACGGCGCTTGGCCTCTTTGAGGTGATCAACTACAGCTTTATCTCTCCCAGGTTTGTAAGCCTTCTGGGCCTTGAGGACGACCCGCGCGCCCGGACCCTTTCGTTGGCCAACCCCCTTTCTGAAGAACAATCGGTAATGCGCACCACGCTGATCCCGGGCCTTTTACAGACGGCCAGGGTAAACGTTTTTCGTGAGGTCCCGGACCTTAAGATTTTCGAAATAGGGCGGGTCTTTTGGCCCCGGGAAGGGGAGCCCCTACCTGAAGAACGGCACTTCTTGGCGGGGCTTTTGTGCGGGCGGGCCCATCCGCCAAGCTGTCACCAAAGGCCTCGTCTCCTTGATTTTTACGACTTAAAGGGAGTGCTGGAGAGCCTTTTCCAGGCCCTGGGGGTAAGGGGGCTTTGCTTTGAACCGGGGGCCGGAGAGCCTTTTCTCCTGCCAGCCTTGAGCGTGGCCCTTAAGGCCGGGGAGGAAAAGATAGGCTTTGCCGGGGCCTTACGGGATGATGTCTTGGAAAAACTTGATTTAACCGGGCCTATCTTTGTCTTTGAGCTTGATTTCAAAAAACTGTGTCACCTGGTAGAAACCAAAAAGACCTACCAGCCTCTGCCCAAATTTCCGGCCACTTTTAGGGATCTCGCCCTAGTGGTTCCTGAGGAATTGCCGGCGGGCGACGTCCTTGCTTTTGCCCGCAAACTTTCCTTTCCTCACCTAGAAGACGTGCAACTGATAGACGTCTACCGGGGCAAAGGAGTCCCGGCCGGGGAAAAGAGCCTTACCCTGCGGTTTGTCTACCGTGCTAAGGAACGAACTTTACGGGACGAAGAGGTAAACGACTTGCACCAACAGGTCACCGAAGCCATTTTGTCCCATTTTAAGGCAAGACTTAGATGAAAAAGACCCTTACCAAACGGGATCTGGTGAAATATCTCCACGAAGAACTGGGTTTTTCGGCTCGGAGCCTGGCCCGGGTGGTGGACCTCCTCTTTGAGGAGATAAAGAGGGCGCTGGAGAGGGGGGAAGAGGTCAAGATAGTCCGTTTCGGGATCTTTGAGCCTTATCAGCGGCCTACCCGGAAAGGGGTAAGCCCGCAGGATGGAAGTCCGATCTTGATTCAGGGAAAGAAGACCGCCGTTTTTCGGCCAAGCCCTACCCTTAAAGAGTTTATTAACCGTTGAATCTTATGAAGGCCAAGCAGGTTCTTTCCAAGCGCTACTATACCATCGGGGAGGTAGCGCGCCTGCTTGGGGTTGAACCCCACGTATTACGCTTCTGGGAAAAGGAATTCCGTAAGTTCATCAAGCCTTTGCGCGTTTCCGGAAGGAGGCTTTACCGCGGCGAACAGGTTGAAGTTTTCCGGCGCATAAAGTCCCTGCTTTACGAGGAGGGGTATACTATTTCCGGGGCCAAAAAGAAACTTTCTGCCAAAAAAGACGCGCAAGACGTCCTTTTGGAAGTGAAAAGGGGGCTTGAGGAGATCTTAGAGATCCTTACCGGTGAGGAGGGGCAATAGGTTCCCTTACCTTCAGTCCAAAGCCCCTGGCCGTGTCCAGTAGCTGTTCCCGGGCTGAATTTAAGGCGGAAAGAGCGACTTTTTCGGCAAAAAGGCCTGCCTTGGTGAAAGAAAACCAGTCCTCCCAGGAAGGTTCCTCTTCCAGTACCGAAGGGATGCTGCTGGAAAAAGCCACTATTTCAAAGACTTCGTCTTTTACGGGAAGATTTTGTAGGGTCTGAGGTGGGGAAATATGAAGCCCCACCGCACAAATAATGGTCTCACTAAGGCGCCATTTTTGAGCCAGCCAGGCCCCGGCCTGGGCGTGGTGCCAGCTCAAGGTCTCTTTTTCGACTTCGTTAAGGCGTCTTTTCCCCTGGCCACGTTTGAGATAGGCCTTTTGGTAAACGTCATACCAGTTTGTAAGGAGCACCGGAAGGGCGATGTCTTGGAGCAAAGCCGCCAAAAAGACTTCTTCTTTCTTTTCGGTGGGGGCCAATTTGCGGGCGAACAGGGCCCTGAAGAGGGAATCAGTCCAAAAAGCGGCCAGGTCAAAACCTTCTTTGTGTGGGTCTTTGATGATACGGGTGATGCCGTAAGATACCACCAGGCTTTCAATCTGTTTTAGCCCCAGGATATTTACCGCCTGGTTGAGGCTGTTTACCGGTCTGCTGAGACTCAGGTAGGCAGAGTTTACCATTTGTAATATTTGGCTGGCCAGGCCCGGATCATAGCCCAAAAGGGAGGCTATCTCGTTTATAGAGGCTTCGGGGTTGCGGATCATGGCCATAATTTTCGTCACGATGTCTGGCAAGGAGGGGACCTTAAAATCCTTAAAAATCTTTTCAAAATCACCGGTGGCTAGAGCGGCGTAGCGGTTCATCTTTTGGGCCAAGTTCTTAAAAATCATCTTTTTTCCAGGTTGGCCGATCTTAATTGCTAGGTTCTTATTCGGAATTTTGCCTGAAGATGAAAAGACTTGCGGATTGGTTTTTTTGGCAGCTAGCCAAACTTTACCGGTTGCGCTTTTGGTACCTGGCGCGCCGGGGGAATCCGGTCTTTTTCTACCTCTTTATCGGGTTAAATAACGCCCTGGCCATCTTCGTCCTGGGTTACATCGCCCACCTCACCACCTGGCCGCTGCTTTTCCCTTCCCTCGGGCCTACCCTGTTTCTGGCCTTCTACGCACCCCAAAGGGCCATCTCCGCCCCTAAAAACGCGCTCCTAGGCCATTTGCTGGGCGCTATAACCGGGATGCTCTGCTTACTCCTTTTCAGACAATTGGGCTGGGCCCAGGAAGTCCTGGCCTTAAGTACGGTAGCAGCAGCGGCTTTGACCGTGGGGGTGGCGGGTTCCCTGATGACCTTTTTCAAAATTTTACACCCTCCTGCGGCTTCTACCGCCTTGCTGGCGGCCCTGGGTTATTTTGACCATTTTTCACAATTCTTGGGGCTTATTGTTGCCCTGATATTAATTCTTTTACAGGCCAAACTTATGCACACCCTGGCCGGGGTGGATTATCCCCTCTGGGCCCCCAAGGAAGAAGAAGCCCTTGTGCTCAAAGGCAAAGGATTTGCTCTCCGACCCTCGCAAGGCCCTCCCCAAGATCTCGCCGGTCTCGGAGACGTATTAATCCGCAAGGGTTCTTTTGATCAAAAAAATTGAGCAAAAATTTCAAAAAATTATTTAAACTTCCGAAAAAGAGATCAAAAAGATATCCCAGATCAATTGGGTAGGAATTATCGGGCCTAACTGTGATTGCTTTAAGGTAAATAATTCGCCTAAATGAAGCAAAATTTAAAAAATAAAACTCTTCTTTATGAACTGGTACAAAAGATTTCTCGGCAAGAAAGTTACTTTAAACGGGTGCAAAGATACCTATTACCAGGGTGTCTTGATAGCCTGTATGAACGGCCGGCTTTTCCTAAAAGACGCTTTTGTTTGCCAAGAGGGGAAGAGGGCCAAATTTCCCGTTATTTCGGTAGAAACGAGGTTTTTACGTTGTCTTTATTTAAAAGAAGGAAACGAGACCATCTCTTTGAATTTACGTGCTATTGACGCAGGCTGATAGCCCTCCTTAAAGGGGCCGGGGCCTCTTTGAGATAAGGATCGGGTTCGCCCAGATATTTTCCCTGCCAGAGATCCCGGTTGATAAGGGTTTCTTCGATCATCTTAAGGGTTAGTTGTTTTTCACGGGCCCAGGCCGGGGCTACCAGTTCTTCTGGCCGGGGGTCCCCGGTGAGGCGCTGGATCACCACCCGCCACGGCAAAAGGGCCAGGGCCTCGCAAACCAGGTCCACGTATTCGGTCTGAGCCAAGGGCTGGTAGCGGCCTTCCCGGTAAAGTCTTTCCATAGGAGTGCCGCGAACCACGTAAAGCTCGTGAAACTTGATCCCGTCAAGGGGAAGCTGGGAGATTTTGTTAATGGTCTCAAGCATTTCTTCCGGCCTTTCACCCGGAAGCCCAAAGATGACGTGGGTGCACACCAAAAGATCATATTTTTTGGCCAGAGTCAGGGCCTGTAAAAAGTCTTCAAAGGTATGCCCCCGGTTTATAAGGGCCAAGGTACGGTTGTGGGCGCTTTGAAGGCCCATCTCCAGCCAGACCATGAGACCCTTTTCTTTGAACTCCGCCAGGAGTTTGACCACCTCTTCGTCTACGCAATCTGGCCTGGTCCCCACCGCCAGCCCCACCACCCTTTCGTCTACCAGGGCCTCCTGGTAACGCTGCCTTAGGATTTCTTTGGGGGCGTAAGTATTGGAGAAGGCCTGAAAATAAGCGATAAACTTGCGGGCCTTGTAACGCCTGGCCAGCCTTTCCATCCCCGCTAACATTTGGGCCCGGATAGAAAGCCCCAGCCTTGCCGCGCCGGTGCCGGAGCCCAGCGCGTTACAGTAAATGCAACCCCCCTTGCCGCGGGTACCGTCCCGGTTGGGGCAGGTAAAACCCGCGTCCAGGGTCACTTTCTGTACCCGCGTGCCAAAGGAGGCGCGCAAAAACTCCGCCAAACTATGGTAGCGTCTAATCTCTCGGGCCATTTTTAAAACCAATTAGAACATTTCAAACTTATACGCTTAATTGAGATCCCTCTTTACAAAACGCCTAAGAAACGTCCCGTTGATAAATTTTGCAGCAGGACACCGGCCAGGCAACCTTCCTGCTTTAAAACTAGCCAAAAAATTTTTAAAGCAGAAGTCGGCAGGCTAAGGGTTTTGGGCAAACTTTTTTCTGATCAGTTCCGCCAAAAAAGAAAGGGCCTCCTCCCTGGTTTTGAGGTAGCCTTCCACCCGGGCCTCTTCCACCGCTTCTAACAGTTCTTTGAAGACCGGGCCTGGTTCAAGGCCGAAGAGTTCGATAAGGTCCCGGCCTGTAACCAGGCGTTCTTTTTCCTGTACGGAAAGCGTCTCTTCATGAAACCGGTGGATTTCCCAAAAGAGGCTAGCTAGTTCCGCTTCCAGCCCTTCTTCCTTATCAGGCCCGGCCGAAGCCAGGCTATCCGCCATGGCCACGACAAAAAGGGCCGGGTAGTCAGGACAGTCTTTGAGCAGGCGGCGCATGGCCCTTTTACTCAGGCGCCCGGCCCGGAACTCCCGCAGGAGATGAAAGGGGCGCATGTGGTTTTTGATCAGCAGAGCCACCTGCTTAATAAATTTTTTGGAGAAACAGAGCCTTTGCCCGATTTGGGTAAAAATTTCTGCCCCTACCCGGTCGTGTTCGTAGAAGGTGATCCGGTGCCGCATGGCAAAGGTATGAGGTTTGCCGACGTCGTGAAAAAGGGCGGCCAGTCTTACTACGCTGCGGGCCTCACTGGTTTTCAAAGAAGATGAAAAGGGGTTTTCTCCCGTAGGGCTTGGGAAATATTGGAGCGGGTTTTCCAGGACGAGATCAGCCATTTCAAGGCTTAAGAGTAAGTGTCCCAAGACATCCAGGTGGTGGAAGGTGGGTTGGGGCACCCCTTCGGCCTCTTTTAGTTCAGGCCAGATTTCAAAAAGGAGCTCATCTTCCGCCATCAGGGAGACGATTCGGCCACAGGGGTTTTCAAAAAGGAGCCGGATCTCAAAACCGACCCGTTCCCGGGCTGCTTTATTTATTTCCGGGGCCAGAGCGCGGATCTGTTGGCGGGTATCAGCCTCGATGACAAAGGCAAGTTCTGCCGCCAAGCGGTAAGCCCTCAAGAGTCGCAAGGGGTCATCAAGGAGGTTTGTCCGGCTGATGGCCCTTATAGTCCTTTTCTCCAGGTCTTTTAAGCCCCCGGTGGGGTCGATGATGGGCCAAAGGGGGGCTTTCTTGGTCAAAAAGATTTTTAACTCTACGGCCAGGGCGTTGATGGTAAAATCCCGGGCTTTGAGGTCTTCGTCGATAGTGGTGGCGTTTTTGCGAAACTGGGAGATATCCAGGAAGAAGTCGTCCTCCAGTGGAAGGCGGAAGACCCCTTCCTCTTCGTCAAGGACCACCAGCTTGGTGCCTAGCCTTTGGGCAAGATGCCGGCTAACCCTAGCGGCCTCTTGAGGGACGACCAGATCGAGATCTTTTATGCGCCGGCCAAGGAGGGCGTCTCTTACCGGCCCTCCGGCCACGTAAACCTCTTTTTCCTCCGCCAGGGCTATCAGGGCTTTTTTTAATTTTTCGGGAAACATGGTTTAAGCATAAACTCTTGCTTGCAATTTGCCAGAGTCGCGAAAAAATGAAGGCATGTGGCGTCGTTTATTGAAAGAATTTTTGGCCAAGGAAAAGTTGCTGTTTCTCCCGACAGAAGGGGTTTCTTTCGAACCGGTAGATTATGAAACCGATATTTTCGCCCTCTATCAGTCCCTTAAGGAAAGTCTTACCCATTTCAGGTTGCTGATTCGGGAAAACCCTTTCGCCAATCCCATTTTGTTGCTGGCGGTAAACCTGGCCCGCCGGTTGGAGAAGGGGGAACTTACCTTTTCGGCTCTTGAGCAGTTGACCCAATTCCTCGACGGGCAGGCCTTTTTGGCCCGGGCCGAACGCCTTCATAAATACGTAGGGG
>WGCA01000047.1 GCA_015494065.1 Thermodesulfobacteriaceae bacterium
GAAGATATTTTTAAAATATCTAACTAAGGTTTTTTTAAAAGCAACCGAAAAAGTTAAAATAGATGGATATCAAAAGGAAAATTTCAGAAGTAAAAAAATTTTTAAGAGAACAGGCCCCGGCCTGTGACCAGGAAATTTTGCACTATCTGGAAGAATTGTGCCAGTTGTGTGAGGAACTCTACGCCCAGGCCTCCATCGATTTTTTGACCGGCCTTTACAACCGCCGTTTTTTTGAAAAGGAGCTAGAACTCTCGGTAGAAAGGGCCAAACGAGACCGCCTCATCTTTTCTCTCATCCTTTTGGACCTTGATCACTTCAAAAAAATAAACGACCGCTACGGCCACCTGGCTGGAGACCAGGTCTTAAAGGGCGTGGGCTCTTTGATAAAGAAAAGCATCCGCAAAATCGACATCCCCGCCCGTTACGGGGGAGAAGAATTCGCCATCATTTTACCTGGTACGGGGTTTGAGGGGGCCCTTTCCGTGGCCTGGCGGCTCAAAGAAAAGATATCAGAGGCGGATTTTGGCACTCAACCCCAGCCTATCAAGGTTACCGCCAGTATGGGGTTAGGGACTTACCGGCCATTGAACGGTCTTTCTCCCCAAGAATTTTTAAAGCGTATCGACGCACTGCTCTATCAGGCCAAACAGGCGGGACGAAACCAGATTTTTCCTAGGAAACCCCAACAGGTTTTCGGGAATGAACTTGAGGGCATCACTTATGACGAAAAACAGGCCTTAAAAGGGGTGTGGCTCCATGATGATTAGCATTACCAGTGGCAAAGGCGGGGTGGGTAAAACCTCTCTGGCAATTAATTTGGCCCTGGCCCTGGCCCAATCTCTGCGGGTCCTTTTGGTAGACGGAGATTTGGGCCTGGCCAACGTGGACGTTATGCTTTCTCTCGCCCCCCCGGTCACGGTAAAACACGTTCTTCTGGAAGGGCGCGCTATAAAAGAAGCTGTAGTGGCCAGTGGTTACGGCTTTGATATCCTGCCCGCCTCCTCGGGAGTGGCTGAACTGGCCCAGCCGGATTCCGAAATGAAGGGCCAACTGGAATTGGGCCTCAAGGGTTTGGCCCGGGAATATGATCTTATCCTCTATGATACCGGTGCTGGCATCAGCCCGGCGGTACTCTGGTTTAACTGCCTCTCGGATTACATCCTGGTGGTGTTTACCCCTGAACCCACTTCCATCACCGACGCCTACGCCTTAATAAAAGTCCTATTCCGGGATTACGGACAGAGAAACTTTTTGCTTATGGCCAACCAGGCAGACGAAAAAGAGGGAGAGCAATATTTCGCCCACCTGGCCCGGGTCATAAACCGCTACCTGGGGTTTACCCCCCAGTACCTGGGGGCGGTTCCCAAGGATTTTGAGCTTGAAAAGAGCATTCGCCTCCAAAGACCCCTGCTGGTGCGCCAGAAAGAGGCAAAAGCTGCACAGGCTATTACCCGTCTTGCTGAAAGGTTGAAGATTCAACTCGCCCTGAAGGATTTTCCTCAGGCAGCCCTTTCTTAGCGCTTGTAAGGCCGGAAAGAGTTTATAAAATGACCCAATGTCCTGTAATTTAAGCCTGTTAGATCTGGTCCAGACCAGAGCCCACCATCTTCCCAATGGCCGGTTCACCAATCCCTGGTTTCGTCAGGACGCCCCGGCCCTCAGGAAAATTATCCGGTGGAAACTCTCTCACCTGGTCTTCAGGGAACAACCCCGCCTTCCGGTCCTTGACCCTAGGCCGGTATTGGCCAAAGACCTTTCCCCTTTGGTAGTCTTTTTGGGGCATAATACGGTGTTTTTGCGCCTTAACCAGCGCAACCTCCTCTTTGACCCGATCTTTTCCCATATCGGCGGCCTGGTCAAAAGACACACCCCGCCCCCGATCAACCCCGAAGAATTGCCCCCTATATCTTACGTGCTTATAAGCCATGCCCACCGGGACCATTTGGATTTAAAAACCCTCAAAAAGATCCCCGGGTCGTTTAAGATCATCGCCCCCCTGGGTTTGAGACATTATCTTCCCAAAAATTTTCTCTCCGCGAAGAGATTGGTTGAGCTTGACTGGCTTGAGAGTTTTGAGGAAGAAGGCCTTCGTTTTGTCGCCCTGCCCTTACAGCACTGGTCTAAAAGGAACCTCACAGATACGAATATCTCGCTCTGGGCCGGCTTTTTAGTTACTGAGGGGGAACTTAAGCTATTTCTCGGAGGAGATACCGGCTATTTTTTTGGTTTCAAAGAAATGGGCCAGCTTTTCGGACCCGTTGACCTGGCCTTTGTCCCGGCCGGGGCCTTTTTGCCCCGCTGGTTAATGGCCCCCTTTCATTTAAGCCCCAAAGAGGCCGTTAAGGCTGCCCAAGACCTTGAGGCCAAACAGGCGGTACCCATCCACTGGGGGGCCTACAAACTGGGAGACGAAGCCCTGGACGACCCTCCTAAACTCTTTAAACTCGCGGCCCGTAAGGCGGACCTTAAACCCCTCATCCTTTATCCCGGCGAAGGAGCCACCTTAAAGAACGGGCTGTTCAGGCCCCCTTAAAAAATGCCACTGATCCACCCGCACCAAACCCCTTACCGCGTTGCCCAAAAAGACAGCCTCAGCCCGGGCCAAATCCGCTAAAGTAAGGACCTTTTCTTCTACTAATCCCTCTTCCAGAAGACTTTGGCGCAGGACCCCGGGCAGCAGGCCCAAAGCGGCTGGCGGAGTGTATAGCCTGCCGTTTAGGCGTAAGAAAACGTTGGTTATGGTGCCCTCAAGGAGCCTTTCTTCTTCGTCAAAAAAGACCACTTCAAAAATCCCCTTCCCTTTGATCCAGTCCCGCCAAGACTCATACCAGGGGCGAAAGGTGGTCTTGTAAAAAAGAAAGGGAGAAAGACCAAAGTTTCGTCGGGCAAGCCCTATTTTAAGGGGCCTGGGCAGGGAAGAAAGCGTGTAGGCTTCCAAAGTCAAGCCCCCGTCTGGGGCAAGCAAAAGCCTTAATTTGGCAGGCTTGGTCAGGGCCTCCCCGGCCTTTTTCAAAAGGTTTAAGGCCTTTTCTTCCACGAAGGGAAAATCAAAATAGGCCGCCGCCTCCTTAAGCCGCCTCAGGTGATAGGCCAAAAGCCTTACGCCTCCTTCTGGGTCAAACCTCATGGTCTCCACCAGGTGGAAAAAGAGCGGGGGCTCCCTTAAAAAGCGCGCCTTAAGAAGGCATTCCTCGTATTCCTTTGCCGGGTCACTGTCCCACACCACCCCGGAACCCAGCCCGAATTCCCCCCGCCTGCCCTGGAGGAAGAGGGTCCTGATGGCCACGTTCAGGACAAAGTCCCCTTCAGGGGAGAAATATCCAAAGGCCCCGGTATAAACCCCCCGTGGCTCTCTTTCCAGCTCGGCGATTATTTCCATGGTACGTACTTTGGGGGCCCCGGTTACCGAACCACAGGGAAAGAGGGCCTTAAAGAGGGAAAACAATTTGTTTCCGGCCAATTCGCCCTTTACGGTGGAGATCATCTGAAAGACCGTCTCATATTTTTCCACCTCAAAAAGGGAAGGCACGTAAACGCTTCCCGGCATACACACCCGCCCCAGGTCGTTCCTTAAAAGGTCAACAATCATTACGTTTTCGGCCTGGTTCTTGGGATCATGGGCCAGCCAGTGGGCTATCTTCTGGTCCTCGGCAAGTGTGAGGCCCCGTGGGGCTGTCCCCTTCATGGGTTTGGTCCAAATAAGTTTTCTTTGGCGGCGTAAAAAGAGTTCCGGCGAAAGGCTCACCACCGCAAAATCTTCGGTCTTTAGAAGGCCTCCGTAACGGACCCGCTGTTTGGGACGCAAGGAAAGGTAGACCTCCTCGGGAGATGAGGTCAAGTCAAAGTGGTATTTCAGGGTAAAGTTTACCTGGTAGGTATCTCCGCAAGCGATGTAGCCTTTGATCTTCTCAAGCGCCTTCAGGTAATCCGCCTGCGTCATATTAAGCCTTAAGCGGGTAAGGAAAAGTTCCGGAGGCTGATAAGCCTTTACCAAACCCGCGGGCCAAATTTCTGGCGCTTTAAAGAGCAAAAAATAGGCTAAAGGTCCTTTTACCGGGGGAAGAAGGGGCCTTAATTTTTTCTCAAGGAGGTAGCCTAGTTCGTAAGCCAGAAAGCCAACCGCCCAAAAACCCTGGGCGAGCGCTGCCTCCAGGGAAGAAAAGAAAGAAGCAGGGTCTTCCTGGGCTTTTAAGGCCAGAAAGCCCACCGGTTCCTTGAAGAACAAATTCCTCTGGTCTTCAGCCCCGGTACGACTGGATTCCAAAAAGGCATATGAAGCCAAACCCTGGGCCTCCTTAAGCAGGGCCTCAAGGGCAAGAAGATTCTCCGGCACAACGCTAAGGCAAAAGAGTAAACGTTCAGGCATACCCTTTTATTAACAAAAAAACCACCAAGGCAAAGGCAGACTTCCATTAATCCTTTTCAAAATTGGCGAATTAAGTTAAAGTTTTTTTAATCTAAGAACAAATATAGGAGCGCAAGATGAAGATCTTGGCCTTTCAGGGGAGTCCGCGGCTTGGAGGCAATACGGACCTGTTACTTTCTGCCTTTTTAGAAGGGGCCGGGGAGGCCGGCGCCGAAGTGGAAAAGATCCACCTCTATCGTTTAAACTTTAAACCCTGCCTTGAGTGTGGCGAATGTGACACCACCGGCGAGTGTGTTATTCCTGATGACTTCCAGAAAATATACCCCAAAATAGACACAGCCGACGTAATCGTGGTGGCCTCTCCCATCTTTTTTTACAACGTCACCTCTTACACCCAGGCCATGGTAGAAAGGGCCCAGGCCAGGTGGGTGAAAAAGTACGTCCTAAAAAAGCCCCCCACTACTGGCCGCGAAAAAGGGGCATTTTTTTGAGTCTTGGTGCCACCAAAGGCAAAAAGCTTTTTGAAGGCGTTCAAAGGGTAGTTCGTTATTTTTTTGACGCCGTTTACGCCCGTTACGAAGGCGGGCTTTTTTACCGGGGTATCGAAAAGAAAGGGGCCATCAAAGAGCACCCCTCGGCCCTAAAAGAGGCCTACGCGCTAGGGCTCAGCGTAGGTCGGGGGGAAACCCCTGAAAAGTGGCCTTTGATCAGAAACTCATGCCCCTAGGCCCAAAGGGCACCGCTTTAGCCGTTATTTTTCTTTTTGTCCAGACAGAGCTCTACCACCATCTGCGCCCCGTCCACCTTGAAAGGGACGGCCATCCGCTGGCTGGTACAAAGAGGGGTGATGGAATGCCCCTTACCTGTCACGATCACCGGCACCGCGGCCTGGAGGGAAATCCCCTGTTCTTCAAAGCGTCGCCTAAAGGCCCCGCAGATCTGGTTGGCCAATTCTCCGGCGGCGTCCCCCACCTCTTCGTTTAGCTCCTTGGGGGCGCTGCCAAAGAGAACCGCCAGGATCTTGAAAAGACAGTCCTCCGAAAAGGTAACGGTAAGCATCCCCGTAAAACCTGAACCAGCAAGGCCGTTTACCGCGGAAACGTCGCCTAGGGCCTTGGGCTCGGTACGCACAAAGGGCTTCCCTACCTCTGGTTCCAGCCCCGTATAGGTTTTGATGACCTCTTTGACGGAAGATACCAAGGCTTCAAGTACGGTAGACATAAATGCTCCCCGCTTTCTTTGCTCAGATATCAGACTTTAAGTCTTATCGGCTACCAAAATTAAGAACTCAAGCCCCGGGGGAAGCGAAAGAGAGGAAAGCGCAACCCCCGCCAGTAACTGCGGGTAAAGAGGATAACCACGGTGTAGAGCTCAAGCCGGCCGGCTAACATACAAAAAGTTAGCACCAGCTTGGAAAAACTGGGTAACCAGCCGAAATTTTTGGTAGGCCCCACCCCTTCCAGCCCGGGCCCTATGTTATTAAGGGTAGCGGCCACCGCAGAGGTCGCGGTCAGGATGTCTATTCCCTGGGCCGTGACCAACAGACTAGCTACCATAAAGACCAGGGCGTAAAGGGCCATAAAACCCAGCACCGCCTGGATAATCTCATTGGAAACCTTATGCTCGTCGTAGCGAATAATCTCTACGGCTTTAGGGTGGATCAATTTACGAAACTGGAGTTTTATAAACTTAAAGAAGATAAGCAGCCGAACCTGTTTTATACCCCCACCGGTGGAGCCGGCCATCCCGCCAAAAAACATCAGGTTCAGGAGGAGCAGGCGGGTTACCGGGTGCCAGAGATCAAAGTCCGCCGTCCCGTAACCGGTGGTGGTCATGATGGACCAGACCTGAAAGAGGGAATAGCGCAAGTTGGGGCCGATTTCGCGGTAATTATCGGAGACAAAGTTAAAGATCATACAGATTAAAACCGCCAAAAAACCTACCAAACAATAAAAACGGAACTCTTCGTTGCGGAAATACGCGCCCAAATCCCCTTTCAAGAAACGGTAGTGCAGGCTGAAATTGATCCCGGCCAGAAACATAAAAACGGTGATCACATAATCCACATATGCGCTACCAAAAGCGGCCACGCTTGCGGTCCGGGTAGAAAAACCTCCGGTGGCCAGGGTAGTGAAGGCGTGGCACACGGATTCATAAAGACTAAGCCCGCCGGCCAAGAGGAGGAGCACCTCAAGCAGGGTGATAAAGATATAAACTCCCCAGAGGATGCGGGCGGTATCCTGAATACGGGGTGCCAGCTTGTCCTTGGTAAGGCCTGGCATCTCTGCCTGATAAAGTTGCATCCCGCCGATGCCCAGCAGAGGAAGGATGGCCAGAGAAAGAACAATAATCCCCATCCCTCCCAACCACTGAGAAAAGGCCCGCCAAAAATGGAGCCCCCGGGGCAAGTCCTCCAAGGAAGAAAAGACGGTGGAGCCCGTGGTGGTAAAGCCTGATACCGCTTCAAAAAGGGCGTCCACAAAGCCCAGTTTCCCGGCAAAAACGAAGGGAAGGGCCCCAAAGACTCCCGCTGCCGTCCAGGAAAAGACCACTACGGCAAAACCTTCCCGATACGCAATGTCTTTCTCGGGTTTAAGCAGGGCCATCAGGGATAGCCCAAAACCCAAAGAGATGGCCGCCGCGGCCAGAAAAGGTTTGGGACTCTCATGGTAGAAAAGGCCCACCACACCCGGCACCAGTAAGGCCAGGGAGAAGAAGATCAGAAACCAACCAAGGATGTAAAGGACGGTTCCGATTCTCATGAAGAAAAGAGTTTTTCCAGTTTGGGGAGGGCCTCTCTCTTGGCAAAGATGACCAGATCATCTCCCGGGAGCAGGGTGGTAGCCCCTTTCGGGATAATAACCTCACCTGAGCGGTAAACCGCTCCCACGATCGCCCCTTCGGGAAAGTCAAGCTCCTGTAATTTTGGCCCCTTTCTGAAGAATTCGGTGTCCGGGACCACCATTTCCACCACCTCGGCTTCGCTGCCCAGAAACGTGGCCACCGAAAGGATCTGGCCCCGGCGGACGAAACGCAGGATCTGGTTGGCGGCCAGCAACCGGGGACTTAAGGCCACGTCTATCCCCAAATCGCTGAGCAAGGGGATAAAATCGGGGCGATCAATCCGCACGATACACTTTTTAGCCCCGTGGTGTTTGGCCAGAAGTGCCCCCAGAATGTTAACGGTGTCAATGTCGGTAACGGCTATAACCAGATCAGAGCGGTCAATCCCTTCCTTTAAGAGTTCCTGGGCGTCTAGCCCGTCAAGGTTAAGGACTACGGTCCGCTTTAAAAATTCCGCCAGTTCCTCACACCGCTCACTATCTTTTTCCACCAAATATACCTCTACCTTTTTGGCCTCCATTTGCTTGGCCACCCAAGCCCCCACCTGCCCTCCCCCGAGGATAAAGACCCGGGAAGGGGTCTTGGTGGTAAAACCCAGAAGATATTCGATGGCCGGAATATCCCGCTTTTTGGCTATGATAAAGATTTTGTCCCCCACCTTGATTACGTCCCTACCGGTGGGGATAATGGTCTGGTTCCCACGGACGATGGCTACGATCACGAAATCGTAAAGGGCACGCAGGTCTTTCAAATTTGCGAGAGACATGCCCGCCAGGGGACAATTTTCTTTCACCTGGTAACCCAGAAGGATCACCTTGCCCCGGGCAAATTCCGCCCAGTCCGTAGCTTCGGTAATCTCAGCCAGGCGTACGATTTCATCAGCCAGAACCCGGGCGGGATTGATGATGAGATCGATACCGAGTTTTTGTTCGTTAAGCGGAGACCCGGGGGATAGATAGTCCTCACTGCGGACCCTGGCCACCTTACGGGGCACTCCGTATTCCCTGGCCAGAAGACAGGAAATTAGGTTGATCTCGTCGCTATCCGTTACCGCTACGAAGAGGTCTGCTTCCTTTATCCCGGCGGTTTCCAAAACTTTGGCCGAAGCCCCGGAACCCTTAATCGCCATTACGTTCAAGGAACGTTCAAGCCGCTTGATTTTATCCTCGCTGCGGTCAACCACTACGATTTCATGCCCTTCTAAGGCCAGCCGGTCTGCCAGGTAATAGCCGACCTCTCCGGCCCCTACGATGATGACTTTCAGACCCATGCCGAGAAATTTAAATCCGGTCCGAGAGGGGGGCAAGCAAAATTAAGGGATGACGTCAGTATAGTAGGCGAGGAAAGCGGAATGATGGTAAAGTTTTTGGGGGGTAAGCCCCAAGCGAGAAAAGGCACGCTCAATAGCAGGCATCTCTTCGGCCACGGTGGCCACGAAAAGCCTGGTCAGCTGACAATAGGCCAGGGTACGCTCCACCGAGCCCGTCAAAACCTGGACCGGGCAGCGCCCCCCACAGTAAGCAAACACGCCACACTGTTCGCAACCTAGGACCTCACGGTAGGCCACCAGACGCCTTAAAAGCTCTTGCCCGTTTAGCCTTATTTCTCCTGAAGGAAGAACGTCTCCCAGGGCCAATTCCGGGGGAAGATCCGCACAAGCCAATATCTTTCCACCCACCAGATCAAAATTCGTGGCCAGCTCCACCCCACAGGCCGAATGTCCCCTCCGGGCCCCGGTCAACCAAAAAATCAAGAGGTCGTTTAGAGGCACGATGGGGAGCAAAACACCCTTGGCTAGATAAGTCAGGTAGACCGCCAGAATCTTTTGTAAATCCCGGTGGTATTGGCGGGCAAAACCCAAAAAGTCTTTAAAGGGCTCATCAGTTTCCGCCAGGTGCCAGAAAAAGAAATCTGCAAGCCCCTGTTCGTAAAGAAAGAGAAATTCCTCAAAGCAGTCCCAAAGCGACTGGCCCTCTCTGAGGGTAGACCACTGAAGGAGCAGGGCTCTCGAGCGGGAACGAAAAAGGCGCAAATTATGCCTTATGGTTTCAAGGTCTGTACCGCGTCGAAAGTGGGCGTGCTGGGCTGGCCGGCCGTCAATAGAGACCGAAAGGAGCCAGATCTTTGATAAAAGGAAAGAATCTCGGTCAACGGCCCGGTCGATGAGTTGGCCGTTGGTATAGACCATGTAGCGCAAAGGGACCGTGCTTAGCTCTTCTAAACGGGAGACAATGGCCTCCATCTTTTCCAAAGCCAAAAAGGGTTCCCCACCGTAAAAGGCCAGAGTGACCGCCGGGGCCTTGGTTTTATGGATAAGCTGAAGAACGGCCCGGGCGTCCCTTTCCGGCTGGGTCTCAAAGACCTTTAAAACCTCAGCCCGGTCCTGACAGGTCAGGGTGGTGTTGATGCATCCCTGGCAACGGGCGTTACAACGACCGGTTACCGTCAGATGAATAAGAAGGGGGTTTTCTCTCTTAACCGGGGGATAAACGCCGGTTGAGGGTAAAGAAACCGCCTCTTTATCTGCCAAAGGACCAAATTGTGGATGTACGTAAACTGAAGATAAATTTTCTTCGCGGAGTTTTCTTACAAAATTGGTTAACAGTGTCTCTACATAGGCTAAGGACATACTTATTGCTTAGATAAGCTTTTAGCTTAAGGCAAGCTTGTAGCACAGCTAAATTCAAGAACTGTTTAAGATAGCACCTGTTTGATATTAGTAATATTCAGTCGTTTCCCACGAGATTTCAAAGGGCAGACTGGCCAAAAATTTTTCTAGCTGGGACCTTTCTTCCGCGTCCAGCCGAAGCTCAACCACCCCTCCCTTTTTTATAGTGGCCAAGGCGAGGTGCCCGCAGGCTTCAAGTAAAAATTTAAAAAGATAAACCTTTTCAGCCGGCAAACTCACGATTACCAAGATTTCCTTCCTTGACGGGGTGAAGCTTTGTTCATTACTCTTTAAGTCCATGGAAGATTCCTTTTGGGTAGCCGCCCCGGTTGACCGTCCTTTGGTCGAAAAACTCACCAGAGAGCTTGGGCTTCCTCCCCTTCTGCTTCATCTTCTAGTAAACAGGGGTTTTAAAGACCCGCAAACCATTTACCAGCATTTAAACCCCAAACTGGCCCATTTTCCCGACCCTTTTCTCCTGCCAGACATGGAAAAAGCGGCCTTTCGTCTGGCCAAGGCCGTCAAAAAGAAAGAAAAAATGGCCATCTACGGCGATTACGACGCAGACGGGGTTACGGGAACCGCCCTTCTGTATCTCTTTTTTAAAGAAGTAGGACTTGAGCCCGAGGTGATCTTCCCCCACCGGGAAAGGGACGGCTACGGCCTTCACGCCCACTTCATTCCCCCTCTGGTAGAGAAAGGCATAAGGCTCCTTGTAACCGTTGATTGCGGTATTACCGGGCATGAGGCCTGCAAACTGGCCCGGGAATTGGGGCTTGAGGTGATAATAACAGACCATCACGAAGTACCCAGGGAGCTTCCGCCGGCCCTGGCAGTGATCAACCCCAAACGGGAAGATAGCCGTTACCCCTGCCGGGACCTGGCCGGCGTAGGAGTGGCCTTCGCCCTGGTGAGGGCCTTAAGACAGGTCCTCTATCAGGAGGGGTATTTTTCCGGGACCCCCATTCCCAACCTGAGAAAATATTTAGACCTGGTAGCCCTGGGAACCGTGGCGGATATCGTTCCCCTCAAAGGAGAAAACCGCCTCATTACCTACTTTGGTTTGCGCGAAATAGAGAGGACGACCAGAATAGGCCTGCAGAAACTTAAAGAAATCGTAGGCCTCGAAGAGGGGCCCGTTGACACCAACGGCATCCTTTTTCGCCTGGCCCCACGGATTAACGCCGGCGGGCGGCTTAAAGAGGCCCAGCTGGCCTTCAGACTCCTGGTTACTGAAAACCAAGAGGAGGCCCGATCGCTTGCCCTTCAGTTACACCGCTTAAATATGGAAAGGCAGCGCCTGGAAGAAAAGATACTGAAAGAGACCCTGAACTTGATAAAAGAAAGGCTGGGTTTTGAAAGAATGGCCTACGTGCTGGCGGGGGAAAACTGGCCCATAGGGGTAATCGGTATCGTGGCCTCCCGTCTCCAGGAAGTCTTGTACCGACCGGTTATTTTGGTATCCCAAAGCGGTGAACTGTGGCGGGGGTCAGGCCGCAGTATCCCGGAGGTTAATCTTTACCAGTGTCTTAAGGAATGTCGTTCCCACTTGAAAGGATTCGGAGGCCATCCGGCGGCCGCGGGCCTGAAGCTTAGCCCGCTACAGCTTGAAGATTTCGCCCAGGCCTTTGAAGAGGCGGTCCGCAAAGCCCTTCGGGGAAAAATACCCAAACGGAAACTAAGCATTGACGCCTGGGTCCGGGTAAGACACCTCCTTGAACCTTCTTTTCTAGAAAATTACGCCAAACTCGGACCCTTTGGGCCTGATTATCCAGAACCCCTCTTCGCTTTAAAGGATTTTGAAGTACGCACCTGCAACTTGGTAAACGAGAAACACCTCAAATTTTATCTGTGGCAGGAGGGGCTGGGACTGCCCGCCATCTATTTCCGGTTCGGCCAGAATCCTCCAGCCCGAATCAGAGCCCTGGCTGGAAGCCTGGAATTTAGCCATTTTCAAGGGCGTCAATATCTGCAGCTCAAAATAAAAGAACTAAAAATTTAGCTCCTGCAAAAATTTAGAAGAGGCCTTAAACACCACCTTCTTGCGGGCCGTGGTTTTTCTTACGTCTCCGGTTTTGAAATCCCGCCAACGGCGTGGACCCCTTTCAACCACCTTAAAGGTACCAAAGGCCCTGATGGTCACCGGCTCCCCCTGCCAAAGGGCTTCGGCTATGAGAGAAAGGATGGTCTCCAGGGCCAGCTTGACTTCAAAACGGCCGGGTGGATCCTTTCGGTAATACCGGCCCACCCGGCGGTAAGTGCGCTCCACTAACTCTTTCCGACCGACCCTCATAGACGCACAAAAGCCTGTTTGCCCGCAAAACGGGCCACTGGCCCCAGATCCTCTTCGATCCTTAAGAGTTGGTTATATTTGGCCACCCTTTCGCTTCGGGCAGGGGCACCGGTCTTTATCTGGCCGCTGTTTACCGCCACGGCCAAATCGGCGATAAAGGTGTCTTCCGTCTCGCCAGAGCGGTGAGAGATTACCGTACGCCAGGCAGAGGTTTGCGCCAACCTGATGGCTTCAAGGGTTTCGGTAACCGTACCGATCTGGTTGAGTTTGATCAGGATGGCGTTGGCTACTTTTTGAGTAATACCCCGGGTAAGCCGGGAAATATTGGTGACAAAGATGTCATCACCCACAATCTGGATTTTATCCCCCAGCCTCTCGTTAAGGATCTTCCAGCCGTCCCAATCGTCTTCGGCACAGCCGTCTTCCAAAGAAATGATGGGAAATTCCTTTATTAACTCGGCGTAAAAGGAGACAAGCTCTTCTGCTGAAAGGGTCTTACCTTCTCCGGCCAGGACATATTGACCCTCTTTGAAGAATTCGCTGGCAGCCGCGTCAAGCGCCAAGGCTATATCTTCTCCCGGACGATAACCCGCCTTTTCAATGGCCTGTACCAGGATTTCCAGGGCTTCTTTGGTATTTTTCACCTCAGGAGCAAAACCACCCTCGTCTCCCACCGAAGTCCGGTATCCCTTTTCTTTGAGGACCTTTTTAAGGGTATGATAAGTCTCAGCCCCGTACCTTAAAGCCTCGGAAAAAGACGGGGCCCCCAAGGGCACGATCATAAACTCCTGAATGTCCAGGTCGTTGTCGGCATGGACGCCGCCGTTAATCACGTTCATCAAAGGTACCGGCAAGACCGTGGCCCCTACCCCGCCCAAGTAGGCGTAAAGGGGCAGACCTACCTCCTGGGCTGAAGCCTGCGCCACGGCCATGGAGACCCCCAAGATGGCGTTGGCCCCAAGACGCCTTTTATTTTCGGTACCATCAAGTTCGATGAGCAGGGCGTCTATTTCCGCCTGGGCCGTAGATTCCATACCGATAAGTTCCGAGGCGATGATGTTATTCACGTTTTCTACCGCCCGTAAAACCCCTTTACCGTGGTAGCGGCTCTCGTCCTTGTCACGTAGTTCCAGGGCTTCATGGGTCCCAGTTGAGGCACCACTGGGAACAGCCGCCCGCCCAAAGGCCCCGCCTTCCAGCCACACTTCTACTTCTAGAGTCGGGTTACCACGCGAGTCCAGAATTTCACGGGCCCTTATTTGCACGATCTCCCCCATCGCTGACCTCCTGTAAACTTTTTAAAAAGAATAATGCCAAACATTAGAGGACTTGGGCAAGAACAAATTATTAATTCGTTCTCATTTACCAAAAAGGAACTTTCCTTAACGGTTTTTTTAAAAATACATTGGGGCAATGTAATGCTTTCCTGGTTGTTCGCGACCCACTTGACTGAGGCTGGCAATCTCGCGAGCTATTCCCATGTAGAGGGAAGCAATCTCTGTAGCCTCAACCGTCATTGCGAGCGGGCAAATGCCCACGAAGCGATGACTAGTGAGGGACCCTGCGGTAACTTATGAGATACTAAAGGACCAGAGAATCGTCATCTAACATTTTTTCCATAGTCTTTTGGCTTTTGCGCAACCTTTCGATAGAAATGGCCAGCTTTAGTATCTCGTCTTTGGTTTGGTCTTCAGAAAGGTTGCGTACCCCAAGATCTACATCCAGGTTCCCGAGGCTCATTTCCCGTACCTTTTGGGTCAGGTTGGCCAAGGGGCTGAGTAACTCAAAACGCACCAGCCCGTAGAGGACCACCGTTACCAAAAAGAATACGGTAGCTACCCCTAAGGAGACCGATTCTCCCAAAAGGGACCAAAGGCTTTGGTAGTGGACAAAAACTTTGATGGCACCGATGGTCTCTCCCAAACGCAAAGGAGGAGCTCCTTTATGGACTTCGTGACAGGAAACACAGCCCTTCTTCACCACCAGGGGGCGCTGATAAATAAATTGGTGCTTTTCAAATTGCCATTTTTCACGATAGAATACTGGGTTATGGAAATCTAATATTAACTTGAAGTTCTCGGCAGAGGCTTGAGAGGCTAAATATTTAAGGGCCTCGGGGTCATGGAGACGAAAAAGCTCCACTTCGTCGTTGGTCTCAAGGGAAAGCCCGCTCACCTGAGAAACCACCTTGAGCCCCTCAGGTCTTTTCACCCACAGGCCGTGCCATCCTTCGGAAGTGGCCAGGATGGTTTCTAAAAAGGTTGAAAAACGCCGGGCGTTGGTGATGAGTTCCTTTTCGCGGACCTGTTTAACGGCAAAATATATGCCCATCCCGCTAAAGAAGGTTACCAGGATAAAAAACAGAGCCACTTTGTCGGCGAGACTGAGGCCCTTTATCTTTTTCATTTTATCCTCCCGGAACGGATGATTTCTTTGGCCTTATTGAGGACTTTTTGGGCTAAAGCGGGGTCGTCTATCTCCGAACGCAGGACCTTCAAGAAAAGAGAAGCGTTAGTTAAGGGGAGCCCCTTTTCTTTGGCGTCGGCCTGTTTTAGGGCCTTCTTGACCATCAATTTGGCGGCCGGTCCGTAATATGGGAGCAAAAATTTGACCAGTTCGTTAAAAAGGACCAGGGGGACGAGTTCCTGATCTTCTGAAGGCAGACGGGGCTTATGGGCCAGCTTTTCCAGCTTAAGGGAAAGGGTGTTTAAGGCCACGCTTACCAAAGGGCTGGGGGTGGCAGTTTTTAGGATCAAAAGCACCTGATAACCTTTAAGGTCCTTGACCACCAGGGAGCCCCGTTCAAAAAGTACCACCAATTCCTCAGGCTGGTCGCGCCCGCTCTGCTTAAAAGTGGCGTAAAGCTCTTCAAAAGAATGAAAAAGGACTTCTTGGAGTTCGGGCCCAAAAACTTCTGGCAAATGAGCAAAAATCGGGCTCCCTTCCCGACTCACCAATACGCCGTTTACGTCTTCCAGTTTTATTAAACTTGTAAGCAGACTCTTCACGTCTCAGTCCCCTTTTCTAGTTCAAGGAGCTTTTTACTCCACCAGAGAAGACCTTTACGTGGCACCCCGGCCAGCCCCAGGATCTTTTCCTCTGCCACCAGGGCCGCATAAAGCTTGCGTTTGCCGGAAATAGCAAAGGCTTTTAACTCACCCATACCCAAGAGCTCCCCAATTTCCCGGAGCTGAAAACAAGCGTAAGAAACAAAACCGGAAAGTTCTTCGACTTCTCCTTCTCCGTGACTTTCCTTCACTTCCCCTTCCGGATCCACTACGGCCCCTAAACGGATCTCCGGTAAGGTCTCCCGAACTTTGGTCCAAAAAGAAGATGGCTCAGGCTCTGGGGCTTCTGGGGGATTGAGCTCAAGGGCTTGATCAAAAAGATCTTCGTTTAAAAAGGTCTCTTCGGTAGCTTCGTCCTGACGACGGACCGCTTCAATAAGAAGGGCCTGAACCGGCCCTTTGAGGTTACCCTTTTCTGGCCAAACCACCGGTTTATATACTTCAAAACGGCCTTCTTTCAGTTGCAATAGTCCGACAAAGGCCTCGAAACCCTCTTTTTCTTCATCCCCGACAATTTCAACGTGGTAAAGGGCGGGGCCTTCCAGATAAATTTTTCCGATCCCGTGGGAGAGTGAGATCTTGATCAAATGTCTGCCTGAACGATTGCCCAAAAGTTGCAAAACGTCGGCCAAGGAGATGGTTTTAAGCTCCCCCTGCATGACGGGGGAACCGTTTAAGTGGGCCACGTTCTTTAAGCCCATTTCTTTTTTAGAAAATGGCTGGCCCATGAGAGACTCCTTGAGGCTTTGTTTTCTTTTTCGGAATAAAAGAAAGGGAGGGTTAATTTCGCGGATTTATTTTTTCGACGAGTTCAAAAGTAATATGCCGGCGGGAGACGTTTACTTCTTTAACTTTCACCCTTACCAAGTCCCCCACCTGAAAGGTCTTACCGGTGTGGCGTCCTACTAAGCGGTGGTGTTTTTCGTCAAGGACGTAGTAATCGTCGGGAAGGTCTACCAGGCGGACCACCCCGGAGGCGTAGATATCAAAAAGTTCCACAAAAAAACCAAAAGAGGTCACCGCGGAAACGACCCCTTCAAACACTTCGCCAACGTGCTCTTTCATGAGCATTACCCTCACCCGGTCAAGGGCCTCCCTTTCGGCCTCCATGGCTACCCGCTCTCTCTCTGAGAGGTGCCTTCCCATCTCTTCCAATTGCTCTAGGAAATAAGGCGGTTTTTTCTTTTTGAGGGCGGCCTTTAGGGCACGGTGAACTACCAGGTCAGGGTAACGCCTGATAGGGGAAGTAAAATGACAATAACATTCCGAGGCCAGACCAAAATGGCCGATATTGTCGGGTGAATATTTGGCCTGTTTGAGACAGCGTAAGAGGATGGTGTTTACCAGATAGGCGTAAGGTTTTCCTTCCACCAGTTCGATAACCATCTGGAACCAGGAGGGTTCTGGTTGAGGGGGAAGCTTCAAGTGGAGCCCTAGGGTGGCGGCAAAATCCACAAATTCTTTCAGTTTTTCCATATCCGGCGCCTCGTGTACCCGGTAAAGGATCGGGTATCCTTTTTCGGTTAGAAACTCGGCTACCGCTTCGTTAGCAGCGATCATAAATTCCTCGATGATAAAATGGGCGAAATGCCGTTCACGCCGGACGATATCTTCCGGTTGTCCCTGGGTATCGAGAACCACCTCTGGCTCCGGGAGGTCAAAATCAATGCTGCCGCGGGCCAGGCGTTTTTCCCTCAAGAGAGCGCAAAGACGGGCAGCGTTTTCAAGGGGGGTAAGGAGCCGGCGGTATTTTTTCCGCAAGGCCGGCTCTTTATCCACCACGATGGCCTTTACCAAGTTATAGGTTAGCCGTTCGTGACTCTTAATCACCGCTTCGGTAAAACGGACCCGGCGGCGGTTACCCTCCCGGTCAAAATCAATGACGACCACCATGGCCAATCGGTCAACGTAAGGGTTGAGACTGCATAGATGGTTAGAGAGTTTTTCTGGGAACATGGGCACCACCGTACCGGGGAAATAAACACTGGTACCCCGGGCGTAGGCCTCTTTGTCTAAGGCCGAACCCTTGGCCACGTAATGGGCCACGTCCGCAATGGCCACGTAAAGGCGCCAGCCTTTAGGTAATTTCCTCACGTAAACGGCGTCGTCGAAATCCTTGGCCGTCTCCCCGTCAATGGTTACAAAAGGGATCTTCCGCAAATCTTCTCTTCCGGCCATATCTTCCGGGGTTACCTCATTAGGCAGGGCCTTGAGTTCTTCTTTTACCGCTCTGCTGAAACGGTGGGGCAGTTCGTATTTGTAAATGACGGCTTTGAGCTGAGTGCTCAATTCTTCTGGATCTCCAAGTACTTCAACGATCCGGCCTTCAGGAATGCGCCGGCCCGGGGAAAAGTCCGTTATTTCCGCCACCACCATTTCCCCGTCCTGAGCCCCTTTGGTGGCCTCAGGGGGGATAAGGATTTCAAAAGGTAACCTTTCGTCTTCAGGGATGACCGTTGAAACCCGGCGCCCCCGGTAGAAAAAACCCACGATATAACGTCTGGCCCTCTCCAGAATCCGGATAACTGTCCCCTCAGGTCTTTTGCGGTGGGGAGTTTCGACCCGAACGATGACCTTATCTCCGTCAAGGGCCCCTTTTAAACGGTTGGGTGGGACGTGAACCACCGGTTTTTTGGGTTCTTCCGGTTCCAGGACGCCGTAACCGTCGGGATGAACCTTTAATCTGCCTGTCACAAGTTGCATCTGCTCCGGCAAGCCATAACGTTTTCCCTTGATATGGATGAGTTTTCCTTCTTTGGTAAGGCGCTTTACCAGAGTACGGAACTCTTTACGATCCGCGGTGGGGACGTTTAAAAGATGATACAACTCCCGCAAAAACATGGGCCGCCCGGCCTTGCGCATGGCAGTAATAACCTCTTTATCCGAGGGGAGCCCTGCCCTTTTCTTCTTTTTCTTCTTTCTGGCCATTAATAAATCCTGTTAAGCTCTTTGGTGGTAACCACCCGTATTAGGACCCTTTTGCCCTTAGCGTTAGGACGGACTTCCTGGAACATCCAACCGTTTGGGCGAGGTAAAAAGACGTGGCGACGGAAACCATCGCTGGGGGTATAGACGATTAAGACCCCGGCCAACCGGCTTTCTTCGTCTAAAACAATGTCTACCCGCTCCAAAAAATTGATATTACCCGGGCCGAAATCAGTAAAGATATAACCCAGGGTGGTCGGGGGCGCCTTATCAACGAAGAAATAAGCGGCGTAAAGCTCTTTTTCTTCTACCGAAAGAACCTCCGCCCTGGCCCAAAAAGGCCAGGCAAAGACGGCCAGCCAAAAGATTACCCCCCAAAAAGGCCTTCTCATATAAGCCTCCTTTTCGGTAGTTATTTTCAGCAAACATATTTTCCTTTTGTTTGGCAAGTAAAAAATAAAAGGGAGTATTAAATTCGCTTGGCAATAACCCACGGGCTTGACGAAGAACTTGAGAGGTTTTAAATAAAGATTGCGTGCCGAGGTGGTGGAATTGGTAGACACGCTGTCTTGAGGGGGCAGTGGGCGTAAGCCCGTGCGGGTTCGAGTCCCGCCCTCGGCACCATCCCTTCTCGCTGAGCAAATGTCCTTTAATCTTTATCTTTCTGTAAAGTCCATGCAACCATTAGCCAATTTCTTAAATCATAAGGGATTTGATCTCTGTTTTGTGCTCTAAAGGGGGAGCATTTTTTAAGCGAAACGCGTAAGTCGGCCAAAAATATTTATTGCCCCTAGTAGCCCCCTGAGCGGATATTATTTTCTGGGAAGACCACGATCGCAAAACACACGAACGTTGTGGGGTCACGATGAAAGAAAATTTACATTCTTTCCTTTTGGATTTGGCTATCATCTTCTTTTTGGCTCGTCTATTGGGTTCTATTTTAGCCCGCTTCGGGGTACCTGCGATAATTGGTGAAATCCTTACAGGCTTAATTCTGGGGCCAAGTCTTTTCGGTTTGATTCAGGCAAACGACATTTTAATCCTTCTGGCTGAAATAGGAATTATCTTTCTTCTTTTTCAAATTGGTCTTGAAGTCGACCTGGACCGACTTAAAAAGACGGGATTGCGTGCCTCAATAGTGGCTATCCTGGGAGTCTCTCTACCTTTATTTGGGAGTTTTTTAATTGGCTATTTTATTTTAAATCTTCCAGCCTTAGTAGCTTTTACCATAGGAGGCACTTTAGCAGCTACTAGTATAGGAATTACCGTACGAATTTTACGTGACATCGGACGCCTTGAAACAGAGGCATCACAAATGGTTTTAGCTGCTGCAGTGGTTGACGATATTATAGGGGTTTTGCTTTTGACTTTTATTTATGAATTTGCCAAAACAGGAACCATTAAAATAGTAACTACCTTTACTTATTTATTTTACATTTTAACTTTTTTTCTCTTAGCTCCGCTCACAGCCCATCTTATCGCTTTATTAATTGATATCTTAGCAAGAAAATTAAAAAGTTTTGATTTTGTACCTTCAACCATTCTTTCTCTTATTTTTATATTAGCTTATCTTGCTAAAAGAGTAGGCGCACCGGAAATATTAGGTGCTTTCACAGGTGGTTTAGCTTTTTCACGCCGTTTTATTGTTCCTTTTGCCGCATCCCTAAGAGTTTCCCCTTTAACCGTAGCTAGTGTAAAAAACACTATCGATCCTTTAGTTTTTGTTTTTACTCCCCTTTTCTTTGTATATGTAGGAATTCAAATAAATTTTCAAAATATGAGCTTCTCTCCCCTTTTATTCTTTTATTTTTTGTTATTTTCGATATTAGCTTTGATAAGTAAAGGAATTTCTGGATTAATAATCAATGGGACTCTAAAGGAACGCATTTTTGTTGGTCTAGCCATGATTCCACGCGGAGAAGTAGGTATAATCTTTGCAGAATTTGGTCGTTTAAGCGGTATTTTTGATGAAAATCTCTACACTGTAATGATTGCCGTAGTTGCTTTTACTACTTTAATTTCCCCCTTTCTGCTAAAATTCTACGTCCAGAAAACCCGTTTGTTTGAAATTGCGGGGTTACCTTCGTCCTTCAAACTTTCCAAGTTATAGAATTTTTCCCTCCAAAATTAACCAAACACTTTGCCGGTTTTGCAGTCAAATCTTTAAATTTTTCACCCGGTTGCCGAACTATTTAGGAAGATGGATTAAAATAGCCTGCCAAATTTAATCATTGAAAAAGGGTAAAAGGTGAAAGGTTTAAAATTGCCGGTTTATTGCGGTGTTTTAAGTTTGCTTTGTGTCTTGTTTTTTGGGGCCCCGGTTTTGGCATTGAACCCCTCACTTTTAAAGCTTTCACTGGAAGATTTAATGAAAATAGAAGTCACCTCGGCAACCAAACGCCCTCAAAAGATGGGGGAAATCGCATCAGCAATCTATGTGCTCACCCCCGAAGATATTCTCCAGGGTTTTGATAATCAGCTACCGGATCTCTTACGTGATGTTCCAGGTGTACACGTAGCCAGGATTACCTCCAGTGATTGGGCTATTTCTATTAGAGGCTTCAACGATCGTTTTGCCAACAAATTATTAGTAATGATGGATGGTCGGACGCTTTATACTCCCCTTTTTTCTGGAGTCTTTTGGGAAAGGCAAGACTACATTCTTGACGATCTAGCCCGAATCGAGGTGATACGTGGGCCAGGCGCCAGTCTCTGGGGCTCAAACGCCGTAAACGGAATTATCAATATCCTCACCAAGAGTGCCTGGGAGACCCAGGGCCTTTTAACCAAAGTAGTGGGAGGAAAAAAAGAATCCCTAGCTGCCCTTAGATACGGGAGTCATTATGGTAACTTCGCCTACCGTCTTTACTTAAAGGCCCGAGAAACTGACAGTCAGGTTGACACTATAGGCCATGATACGCATGATGATTGGCGCACTTTACAGGCCGGTTTCCGCCTAGATACTGCGCCTGAAAAAAATTACCGCTTTCGTTTAAGTAGCGATGTTTACGCAATGACTACCGGAATTATGTATCACGCTCCTGATTATCCTATCATAGACGATGGCTACGGTTTTGGTTTTAATATATTAACTAAACTTGAGAAAAAAGGAGAAAAAAGATCTTGGTTTTTACAAGGATATTATGACCATTCCAGTGCGGCAAGCTATCCTCTCCTCAACTGGATACTTGACATATATGATCTGGAATATCAGTTAAATCTTGATAAGAGATCACAAAAGTTAAGTTTTGGCTTAGGTTATCGGCTTTATGTTACTGATATAGATAACACTGAATCTTATCTTTTCGTTCCCGCAAAGAGTAAAACTTATATTTTTAATTTCTTTTTTCAAGACGAAATCTATTTTAATACCAATTTGGGCCTGATTTTGGGTTCTAAATTTGAATATCACGAAGATACCGGATTAGAGATCCAACCTACCGCGCGCATATTCTGGCAACCTGATCCCAAAACCACACTGTGGGCAGCCATTTCCCGGGCGGTGCGCATCCCTTCAAAGGGTGAATTAGACGCTATTTTAAATATTTGGTTACCTCCAGAGAAAGGAAAAAATAATTTCCCCACCCTTTTGCGCATTGAAGGGGATGATGACCTCAACCCAGAAAAACTTATCGCCTTTGAAGCCGGCATAAGGGCAAACGTTAAAAAGAAATTTTATGTAGATTTAAGCGGGTTTATACATCTTTATTCCGATCTCATAGGGGTGAGGACCCCTGAGAAAGAACCCGTTTTCTTTTCTACCCCGATACCTCATTATTATGCCATAACAAGAGACGTAAATTTTATGGATGGTGAATCATACGGCATGGAATTTGCATTTAATGCCGATCTTAATGAAAATGTACGTTTTAAACTTAGCTATACCTATCTAAAACTCTTTCTACACGTTAACAAACCAAGTTTGTGGCTTGGAGAAGAACTCGAAAAACAATGGCCAAGACATATTCTCTCTTTTAGGGTTTTTTATCATGTAAAAGATTCCTTTTGTCTAAGGAGTCGCTTTCGGTATGTCAGTAAACTATCTTCTTATCATGTTCCTTCCTATCTTGCTACTGATTTAGCCTTTATCTGGAAGCTAAGTCCAAATTTTGAACTTTCTTTTGGTGGACAGAATATTTTTGATCCGCGTCATCCAGAGTTTGGCCAAGGTTATGTTTTAAAAACTCCTCTTCATGAAATTGAAAGAAATTTTTTCATTAAATTTACGTGGCATAAATAGATGAATTTACGCGGATTTATTATCTTTCTTTTCATTATTCTTTTTTCTTTTCCTATTTTTGCTCAAAATTTATCTTCTATTGATCCATATGAGATCAAAGCTGCATTTATTTATAATTTTTTGAAATTTGTTACTTGGCCTAACGATGATTCCAACTCTAAAGAATTTTTATTTTGTATCGTAGGTGACACTTCACTATTGCCATACTTATTAGATCTTAACGGCCAAGAATTAAATAACAAACCTCTAAAAGTTATCAAGTTACCATTTGGCAATCCAAAATTAACTAAATGTAAAGCTATTTTTATCGGTAAACTCAAAAAATCTGATCAGGAAAAACTTTTTAACAAAATTTCTCAAAAACCTATTCTTACTATTAGTGACAAACCCGGATTTACTAAAAAAGGTGGTATTATTGAGATTTTTTTAAAACAAGATCGCTTTCGTTTTAAAGTCAACCTTTCTACGGCAAGAAAAGTACACCTCTTTATTAGCTCTAGACTCCTTCGTTTGGCCGAGGAGGTTCTCTGATGTTTTCTTTCCAAGAACTTATTATTCGTTTTATCAATAAAGGAAGCATTGAAGAAAAGATAAAACGTCTTATAAAATTTATTTCTATCTTTTCTCTATTGTTAATTTCCTTCTTCTTTTTATGTTTGATCCTTTATTTTTTTACTAGCAGGTTTTATTTAAATAATGTCGTTCTTTCCCGCGTTATAGCCGATAATTTAAATGCTTCTCTTGCTTTTAATGACAAAATCTCTGCTCAAGACATTTTATCTTCACTAAAACATGTTAATGATATACAATGGATTGCCATCTATGATAAAAATGGAAAACTTTTTTCTTATTATAGCCCATTAAATGTTTTTCATCCCGAGCAAATACCAAAAGACCCGTCTATATTTGAAAAATATATTCCCCATTCCTCAAGGATTTCAGTAAGCCAACTTATCAACATATTTTTCTTAGACAAAAATTTTTTTATTGCGCAACCTATTTACCTCAAAAAGGAACAACTTGGTTTTTTAGTAATGAAATATAACTTAAAACCTGTATACAAAGGCATAACTATTGGATTCTGTTTTACTATTTTTCTTTTACTTTTTTCTATGATGGTCTCTTTTTGGCTTGTTCGTCTTATCCTTCCTAATATTCTTAAACCTATTCTTCATCTTCACGATATCATGAAAAATATCTCTAAGACCAAGAATTATTC
>WGCA01000048.1 GCA_015494065.1 Thermodesulfobacteriaceae bacterium
GTAAAGACCTGGTGTGCCCGGCCGGATAAAGGCCTTAACATGCGCCGGGCCTCCTCCGGCCCCTCGGGTTTGCCGAGGATCTCTCCCGCACAATATACCACGGTGTCTGCCGCAAGAACCACCTTCTCCTTCCCGACCCTGGCTGCTACCTCCCGCGCCTTGGCCCGGGCCAAGGCCAGGACGTAGGCTTCTGGCCGTTCACCGGAAGGGGCGGGTTCTTCTATCCGGGCAGGGACCACCTCAAAGGAAAGCCCCAGGGAGGCCAAAAGTTCCCGTCGTCTGGGGCTTTGGGAGGCCAGCACCAGGGGTTTTACAGTCCGAAAAATTCCTCGGCGTTCTGGGTGGTTACGCGGGCACATTCTTCCAGACTGACGCCTTTTACCTCAGCTACCTTTTCGGCCACCAGGCGCACAAAGGCCGGTTCGTTGCGTTTGCCCCGGTAAGGGGCCGGAGTAAGGAAAGGACAGTCCGTTTCGACCATCAACCGCTCAAGGGGCGCGAAACGTACTACCTTTCTAATGTTTTCCGCCTTAGGGAAGGTGACGATCCCGGTCACCGAAAGGTATCCTCCAAAGTCAAGCACCTGGCGTGCTTCTTCAAGGCCCCCTGCAAAACAATGAAAGACGAATTTTTCCGGAAGCTCGCTCTTTAAGAGCTCAAATATGTCGTGGTAAGCGTCTCGGGCGTGGATCACCACCGGCAACCCCATCTCCCGGGCCAGGGCCAGCTGGCGAAGAAAGTGTTCCTGCTGGAGCGGGCGGGGGCTGTATTCCTTAGCGTAATCAAGGCCTATTTCTCCTAGGGCTACGCTTTTCGGGTCAGAAAGCAGGGCCTTTAAGTTTTCATAAGTGGCCTCGTTTATCTTTTTTACCTCGTGGGGATGGATGCCGGCGGTGGCATAAAGGCCCTCGTAAGTATGCGCAAGTTCCAGGGCGGCGATAGAGGTCTTAAGATCTATCCCCACGTTAATAATGCGTTTTACCCCGGCCTCTTTAGCCCTCTTGATAACTTCGGCCAAATCTTTTTTGTAAGAATCTTTGAGATTGAGATGGGCGTGGGTATCTATCAGTTCAACCATGGCCCTGAAAGGATAACGCGTTTAAGCCGAACGTAAACGTTTCAGGGCGGCCACCAGGAGAAAAATGCCCCCTGAAGTGACCACGATGGCCCCGGAGGCCGGCCAGTTTAAGATGATCGCCAGGTTGAGGCCACCCACGACACTTACCGCCCCTAGGACTACGGCGAGCAAGGTGCATTTCTTGAAGCTTCCAGCCAGCTGCAGAGCCGCCGCACCCGGAATGACCAGAAGGGCTGAGACCAGGAGGAGGCCTACGATCTTCATACCGATCACCACGGTGATAGCCGTCAGTAAGGCCAGGAGAGCGTCCAGCCGGTCCACCGCTAACCCTGCGGCCCGTGCACTTTCTTCGTCAAAGGTGACGTAGATCAGCTCGTGGTAGAAAAAAATCAGGGCCCCGATTACCCCAAAAGCCAAAAAGACGGCCCCGTAGAGCTCGATATCCCGGATAGCCAGAATGTTCCCAAAGAGGAAGGAGAGCAAATTTACGTTAAAGTCCTTGGCCACTGAGGCCAGAATGATCCCCACCGCCATACCGAGGCTTGAGAAGATGGCCACCGCGGTATCCCCGTAAAGACCAGCCTTTTCCCGAATCTTAAGGATGAAGAAGGCCGCCAAACCTGCCGCCAGCAAGGCCACGGGGAAAGGAACTACGTCGAAAAAGAGGGCCACCGCTACCCCGGCAAAGGCGATGTGGGTGAGCCCGTGCCCTAGCATGGCGTCTTTGCGCAGGATGAGGTAAAGCCCGAGGATGGCCGCTGCTACCGCCAGAAAAAACCCCGCCACCAGGGCCCGCAAAAAGAAGTTATATTGCCAAAAGTCCCAAAACATCAGTGCCTGTGGACGACCAGGTGGTGTTCACCAACGTATTCTTTAAGACGAGGAGAAGAACAAAACTCCTCGTGGGTGCCGTGGTAAACCAGTCTCCGGTTGAGACAAGCCACCTGTTTTACGTGTTTGTTGACGATGCCGATATCGTGGGTGACAATGATGATGGTAAGCCCCTTCTGGTTGAGAAGCCCCAAGAGGTCGTAAAAGCGTTCCTGGGTCGTCACGTCCACCCCGGTGGTAGGTTCGTCAAGAATGAGGACTTCTGGTTGGGCCACGATGGCCCGGGCGATAAAGACCCGTTGTTGCTGGCCCCCTGAGAGTTGGGAGAGTTTTCTCCTCTCGTAAGCCTCCATCTCCACCTGCCGGAGGGCCCTCCTTACCGCTTCCCAATCGCTGGCCTTCATAAACCTGGGAAAGGATTTCTTGGGCAGGAGACCAAAGCTTACCACCTCCGCCACGCTTACAGGAAAGACCGGGTCTACCCTGGCTATCGCCCGCTGAGGGACGTATCCTATGCGCCACCTCTCTTTAAAGGTCGCCGAAGGTTGCCCAAAAAGCCTGATTTCTCCTTTTTGGGGCTTTAACAGCCCCAGGATAAGTTTGATGAGGGTGGTTTTGCCTGAGCCGTTCGGGCCCAAGATGGCCAAAAAATCGCCCCGGTTCACGTCCAGGTTGATGTTTTCTAGCACCAATTGTTCCCCGTAGGAAAAGTATAGGTTTTTGATAGAGATCAGCGGGGCCATAGTCTCTTCTTAAACACGTTAGGCGCCCTCTGGGAAGGCCCTTTGAGGACAAAAAAGGTAGGAAATAAATTTATAGACTAATTTAGCGGCAAAAAAGGCGGAACGTTCGTCTTTCGGCAAGAGTTCCACCACGTCAAAGCCTACTACCTGGTGACGTGCCAGGGTCTTTAGAAGCGCTAGCCCCTCGTACCAGGAAAGGCCCCCGGGCTCCGGGGTTCCCACTCCGGGGATTTCTGCCGGGTCAAAACCATCAAGATCTATGGTGACGTAAACCGGTCTTTGGGCGCAAAAAGTGGCAAGAGTTTTAAGGACCGAAGGAAACTCTTTTTTTAGCTGATAGGCCCAGAAGAGGGGTATCCGAGCTTCTTGGGCAAAGAGATATTCTTCTTCGGAGATGGCCCTCACCCCTAAGGCCACCACCTCCACTCCGAGTTCGCGGACCCGGCGCATGACGCAGGCGTGGGAGAAGGGGCTTCCCTGGTAAGTGGCCCTCAAATCCGCGTGGGCGTCTATCTGGACCACCAAAAGATTAGGATAATCCTGCCGTAAAAGTTCGACGGGGGCGAGACTTACCGTGTGTTCACCCCCCAGGGTTACCGGAAACCGCCCTGCCTTGAGGTGAGGTGCCAGTTGTTCCTTTAAGGTGTACAAGGCCTCCTCAGGCGCTACCGGAAGTTCCTTTTCAGGCAGGGTCAGAAAAGGGGGCAGGTCTTTATAAGAGCAGAGGAGTTCCTCGTCAAAAAATTCAAGGTAAGGGCTTGCCTCTAAAAGACGACGTGGGCCAAACCTGGCTCCCGGAAGATAAGAGGCCGTGGCGTCGTAAGGAGCAGGGAGAAAGACGATCTTTGCTTTTTGCGGGTCCTCTTCAAGACCTAAAAAAGTCATAAGAAGAGGGCGGCCGGGGTTTCCCCCGGCCTTCTCCTAAACGGTGAGTTGATTGCGTTCCGCCCTTATAAAACGTTCCACCGTGCGGATGGAACGCGGAAATTCATGCCCTCGATCAAGGAGCTTGACCTCGCTCTTTTTTATCTCAAACAGGCGGGTGATATCCCGAATAGCTTTATCTACGTCGAAAGGCTTACAGGAGAAAAGGTCAAGACTGAGGTAGAGCTTTTCGGGAAAGGTGTGGATACTGATATGGCTTTCGGCGATGATCACAAAGCCCGAAATCCCCCAGTCCTCCGGCACGGGTGCGTGGTATTTGAAGACGTAGGGTGGCATGATCTTGGTCATCTTGATTTCCGCCGGATAGTTGCTCAAAAAGTCGTAAATAAAATCGATGTCCATAAGCTTTTCCCGGTTACACCCGTAACCATCAAGAATGAGGTGCTGCCCGAAACCGTATTCGATTTTTTCCATGGCCGTCCCCCCTTTTAGATTTAAAAGGTGGGTGGGGAAACCACCCACAGGATTTGGGCCATGGAGCGCCCCACGTTTTCCACGAAATGGCGCTGATCGGCCCGAAAATAAAAACATTCTCCCTGTCGCAATTTCTCAGCCCGGCTACCAAGCCAGAGTACGATTACCCCTTTCATTACAAAACCGAATTCCTCCCCTTCGTGGGGCGCATCGGGTTCGGTGCGTTCCCCTGGCTCAAGGGAGATCAGCACCGGCTCCATCAGCCTCCGCCCCGAACCAGGGACCAGAAATTCCACCCCGCGCCCTTCGATTTTTTGCCGGTCCTCCTTGCGAAAGATCACCCTTTCCTGGTGGTCTTCCTTGAAAAAGGTGGCCAGATCCGTCCCCAGGACGTCCAGAATATCCTTCAGCGTAACAATCGAGGGGTGCGTCAGATCCCGTTCCAGTTGCGAAATATAGCCCTTGGTAAGGCCCGCCCGCGCGGCCAGCTCTTCCTGCGTCAAATCGTTGGCGATGCGCAATTTCTTGATCTTCTCCCCGATCTTGAGCATTTGGCCCCTGAAATAATTTGCCTCTTAAACCAATAAACCTGAACCGTACCTCAACAGGTACGGTTCAGGCCTGATTACCGTACTTAAACCAAAAGTTTAGTTAAAGTGCGGCTGAGATAATAAAACCTAAGCTCGATTTGTCAAGCCCTAATGTGGCCCATAAAGCGGACCCAACCCGAGCTCTTTTTCGCTAAAAATTTCAGCGGTGAAGAGGTAGATCTCGGTCTCCGGATCCTGCCAGCACCCTGGGGGAAGCCCCGCCTTAAGGCAGGTGTGGTCCAGGAACGTCTCCCGGTCCCAGCCGTATTCCACCGCTACCTGGGGTAATAAAACCCCCCGGTGCACACCCCTCACGATATAGACGCCGTGTTTACCCACTTCCACGTCCTCCGGGCTTCGGGCCCGCCACATGGGCGAGAGGACGGAAATCTCGATCTCCACTTCCGGAAGCTCTTCCGGGGCCAACGGGGGGAAACGGGGGTCGTTGAAGGCCGCTGACCGGGCCATTTCGAAGACGATCTGGTAAAGGGGTTTGTCAGCGTGAAAAGTCCCGATACACCCTCGCAACTGGCCGTGTTTGGTAAGGGTGACGAAGGCCCCGTAGGGCTCAAGGAGCTTTGGGGGTACTTCCTCAGGCAGACGGGGCGGGCGCCCTTCAAGGGCGCTTGCGATACTTTCCCGCGCAATATAGAGCAGAAGGGCCTTTTCTGCCTCGTTCAAGCCTATTACCTTTTCCATCCTACCTCACCATCTGGAGTAATTTTTGGGCGTCAAGGACCCCAGAGATTACCCTGCCGTCAGGAAAAATATAAGTCGGGGTGGCGCGGATGCCCAGTTTGGGCAGGAGGGCAAGGGCCTGCTCCACCTTTTCTTTCCCCCGGGCACACTGCCGGCCCTGGTAACCTTCGATCAAGGCCTCAAGCCCCTTTCCGTCGCAAATGATGGCGATGGCCTTGGCCTTGGCCTGGGGGTGTAGGGCCTCAAGGGGAAAGAGGATGACCTTGACCTTGATCTTTCCTTCCCGCACCAACGACAAAAGTATCTTTTCGGCCCGTTTACAATGGGGGCAGTCCGGATCGGTCACTAAAAAGACCTCAGGGCCTTTGCCTGCGCTGAAGGCGACCAGTTTTTCTAACTCTTTTAGTTTGGCCGGGTTTAAACGGTTGAGGTCGATGACCCTCTGCTGGGTAAGGTCCTTGCGGGCTTTGATGTCTATGATACGGCCGACCACCAGATACCGCCCCGAGCTGTCAACGTAGGTGAGCTTCTTGCTGCCCCCCGTCTGAATAATGACCTCGCAGAGTCCCGCCACCGGGGCCTTACTCACGCTGGCAATCTCGAATTTATGGTTGGTGAAAAGGCCACGCAGAGCGTTCTTTAAGGTCTGAGGGTCAGGACAATCTTTTTGGGCCCACCCCGGAAAACCCCAAAAAACAAAGGCCAACAGGCAAAGAAGCGTCTTTTTCATCTCTTCCTCCTTGGGTTTTATTCCTGTTTCGACCCATCTGACTTGAAGATTTAACACTTCTGGGGCAATATCTCACTAAGATTTTTACCTCTTAAAAGGAGGTTCTTTCAAAAATGGATCTTTTGGAAAAAAAGTTTCTGCTTGCTCCGGGTCCAGTGCCAGTCCCTCCCAAAGCCTTACTTTCCATGGCCAAACCAGTAGTCCACCACCGCCTGCCCGAATTTTCAGCCCTTCTGCGGCAGATCAGGGATGACCTCAAATATCTCTTCCAAACCAGGGAAGAAGTCATATTTTTTGCCTCCTCAGGCACCGGGGCCATGGAGGCCTGCGTGGCCAACCTCTTCAACCCCGGCGAGAAGGTCATCGTGGTACGGGGAGGTAAGTTCGGAGAAAGATGGGGAGAACTGGCCGAAACATACGGCTTAAACCCCGTCTATATTGACGTACCCTGGGGGGAAGCGGTAAAGGTAGCTGAGGTCAAGGAAGCCCTTTCCTCCCACCCAGACGCCGCGGGTCTGCTCATCCAGGCCCACGAGACCTCTACCGGCGTAAAACACCCGGTAGCAGAGATCGCCCCTTTGACCAGGCAGAGCCGGACCTTACTGGTAGTTGACGCCATCTCAGCCCTTGGGGTCTATCCCCTGCCCTTTGATGAACTGGGGATTGACGCCATGGTGGCGGGCTCCCAGAAAAGCCTGGCCCTACCCCCGGGGCTTTCCTTCGTGGCCCTTTCCCCGCGGGCCAGGGAAAAGGCCCAAAAGGTCACTTCCCCCCGTTATTATTTTGATTTCAGGCGAGAATTAAAGGCCCTAGCCAAAGAGACCACGGCCTTCACCCCGGCGGTTTCTCTCCTTTACGGCCTGGCAGAAATCCTGGCCCGGATAAAGGAACTGGGGCTTCCCCGCCTTTTCCGGCATTATCAGCGCCTTTCAGGGGCCTGCCGGGCAGGAGTGAAGGCCCTGGGCCTTGAGCTCTTTGCCAAAGCCCCTGCTGAGGCCCTCACCATCGTCAAAGTCCCGGAAGGGGTGGACGGGGCCAAACTGATGAAGCTCATGCGCGAGAAGTACCGCGTTACTATGGCCGGGGGGCAAGCCAAACTGAAAGGCAAGGTGGTCCGGATTGCGCACCTGGGTTACCAGAGCGAGCTTGACGTAATCTTGGCCCTGGCCACCTTAGAGATGGCTCTGACGGAACTCGGCTTCAAACTTCCTTTGGGGGCCGGTGTGGCGGCGGCCCAAAAATATTTTTTGGAAAACCAGGAGGCCTAAGATGAAGGTTTTGGTATCTGATCCCATCGCAGAGGACGGAATAAAGATCTTGAAAGACGCGGGCTTAGAGGTGGTGGTCAAAACCGGGCTGTCTAAAGAGGAGCTGATCCAGGAACTTCAGCAAGACGTAGAGGCCATTATCATCCGGAGTGCCACCAAAATGACCGCAGAGGTCATCGAAGCCGCCCCCAAGCTCAAACTCATCGCCCGGGCGGGAACCGGGCTTGATAACGTGGATCTGGAAGCAGCCAACCGGCGCGGTATCGTGGTGATGAACTGTCCCGGTGGTAATACCGTTTCTGCGGCAGAACACACCATCGCGATGATGCTGGCCCTGGCCCGGAATATTCCTCAGGCCACCGCTTCCATGAAAGCAGGTAAATGGGAAAAGAAGAAATTTATGGGCCGGGAAATCACGGGAAAGACCCTGGGTATCATAGGTCTTGGCCGTATCGGCTCCGTGGTGGCGGAAAGGGCCAAAGGGCTCAAGATGCGGGTGATCGCCTACGATCCTTACGTCAACCCCGACCAGGCGGCGAAGATGGGGATCGAGATCATGAGCCTTGAGGAGCTCCTCCCCCAGGCCGACTTCATCACCATCCACGTGCCGCTTACCAAGGAGACCCGCGGCTTCATCAATAAAGAAAAGTTTGACCAGATGAAGGACGGGGTGATGTTTATCCACTGTGCCCGAGGGGGCATCGTCAACGAAAAAGATCTTTACGAGGCCATGGTTTCGGGAAAGGTGGCCGGGGCGGCCCTTGACGTCTTCGAAGAGGAACCCCCTCCGCCAGACTATCCCTTATTTAAATTGGAAAATTTTATCTGTACCCCCCACCTCGGGGCCTCTACGGTGGAAGCCCAGAAGAACGTGGCCCTGGCCATTGCTTCTCAGGTGGTGGACTTTCTGGTTCACGGGGTGGTCCGTAACGCCGTAAATATGCCTTCGGTTTCCGCAGAACTCCTCCCGGTCTTAAAACCTTACCTGAGTCTGGCCGAAAAACTGGGGGCCTTGCAGGCCCAGCTGGCTGAAGGGCCTATTCAGGAAGTAAATATCGAATACCAGGGAGACGTAGCTAACCTGGACACCAAACCCCTGACCGTGGCCCTGCTAAAGGGCCTTCTCAGCCCGGCCTTGAGGGAGGACGTAAATTACGTAAACGCCCCCATCCGCGCTAAGGAACGAGGCATTAAGGTTACCGAAAGCAAGGTCAACACCGCCGAAGACTTTCTCAACCTGATCAAAGTGCGCATTAAATATCCCGGTGGGGAAAACGTGGTGGGAGGGACCATATTCGGGAAAAAGGAGCCCCGTATCGTCCAGATCAACAATTTCAGGCTGGACGCCGTCCCTGAAGGGCACATGCTCTACCTCATGAACGAAGACCGCCCGGGGGTAATCGGGCAAATCGGGATCACCATCGGGGAAGAAGGGGTAAATATTTCCCGCATGCACGTGGGGCAGGAACCGGCCAAAAAGGCCAACATTATCCTCCTTTGCGTGGACCAGCCAGTGCCAGAAAAATTGCTAACCAAACTCGCTGCCCTTCCCGCCGTTAAGATGGTAAAGGCCCTGGAACTCTAAAAATAAAATAAAGGGGGCCCAAAGGCCCCCTTTATGCCAAATCCTTTTTTTCCGAAAATTAGATAAGTCTTGGTTTTAAATAGCCACAGTTTTGGTATAAAAAGGGAAACTTTCCCTTCACAAGGAGTTTCCTATGCGTAAGAGGCGTTTTTGGGTAGTGCTTTTTTTGGTGGTCATGTTTCTCGGGTGCAGCTCCCCTGAAGAAAAAATTAACAAACACATGGAAAGGGGTTTGGCCTTCGCCAAAGAAGGTAAATTGCGCGAAGCAGTAATCGAGTTTCGCAACGTGATCCAGCTCGACCCCAAACACCCGGAAGCCCACTATCACCTGGCCGAAATCTACCTCAAAGTAGGAGACTTAAGACACGCCCTTTCCGAATACCGCAAGACCGTAGACGTGGATCCGGAAAACATCGAGGCCAGACTGAAACTGGCTTCTTTATTGGTAGCCGCGGGGAAACTTGAGGAGGCCGAAAGCCATCTGGATTACGTCTTAAAAAAGGACCCCCAAAACATAAAGGCCCTGATCACCCTGGCCTCTTTGCGTTTACGCCAAAAAAAGAAAGAAGAAGCCCGCCAAATTGCGGACAAGGTGCTTCAGCTTGACCCGCAAAACGTAGAGGCCCTAGTTATCCTGGCCCAGATATGTCGGGAGGAAGGAAAGCTTAAGGAGGCCGAAGGCAAAATAAAAGCCGCCCTTGAGAAGGCCCCGGATAACGTCCTCCTGTACGAAATACTCTTAAGACTTTACCTGGAAGAGGGGAACACGGCCCAGGCCGAAACCTTACTCAAGGAAATGATTGCGAAATTCCCCAAACGTTTTCAGTTTGTCCACCAGCTGGTGGCCCTCTATCTGGCCCAAGGCAAGGCAGAGCAGGCCGAAAAATTCCTCCTTTCCTGGAACGAGAAACACCCCAACGACCTGAGGGGGCGTCTTGAGCTCATCGGTCTTTATCAGCGTCTGGGAAAAATCAAAGAAGCCACCGAGCTTGCCCGGGAAAGCCTCAAAAAATGGCCAGATTCCCTGGACCTCAAGGCCCAGTTGGCCTACCTCGAGCTAGAGCAGGGGAAGCGTCAGGAAGCAGAAAAACTGGTCAAAGAAGTCCTTGCCAAGAACGAAAACCACGTGTTGGCAAGACTCGTGCGGGGAAAGATCAGGCTGACCAAAGGGCTCTTGGCCGAGGCCCTGGAAGACTTTGAGTTCGTGGTTCAAAAGAGGCCGCGGTTTGCCGAGGCCTACCACTTTATAGGCGTGGTCAAAATGCTCCAGGGCAAGAAGGGGGAAGCCCGCGAAGCCTTTGAGAAGGCCATTGAGTTTAACCCCCTGGTGATCCGGACCAGACTCCTTTACGCCCGGCTCCTTTTGACTGAGGGCGAAACGGAAGCGGCCCGCAAACAGGCGTTAACCGTCCTGAGGCTTTCCCCTTCGAACCTGGAGGCCGCCCTGACCCTGGGCCTTACTTACATGCTTGAAAAAGATTTCGAGAAGGCGGAGAAGGTATACCAGCGGCTCGTAAAGCTCTTCCCCGACAATCCTACCGTACATTTTGCGTACGGCACCTGTCTTCAGGCCCAGAAAAAGTACGCGGAGGCCATAGCCGAATACCAGAAGACCCTGGAGCTGGCCCCGAGACACCTGCCGGCGCTTACCAGACTGGTGGGATATTACCTGGCCAAAAAAGACTACGATAAGGCCCGCTCCTTGGTAGAAAAATACCTCCCCCAATATAAAGACAAGGCCCCGGTCTACTATCTCCTGGCCCAGATTTATTTAGCTCAGGGCAACCTTAAAGAAGCGGAAGAAAAGCTCAAGTTAGCCGTCAAAGAAAACGACCGGTTCCTGCCCGCCTATTCCACCCTCATCCTCATTTACGGGCGCGAAGGAAAACTGGAGACCGCCCTTTCCGAATGTGAAAAGGCCCTTAGCAAGAGGCCGGAAAGCGTCCGTCTCCTCATGACCAAGGCCAATCTCCTGGAAGCCCTGGGCCGCACCAAAGAGGCAGAAGAGACCTACCGTAAGCTTATCGAAATCAACCCCAAGTTCTTCCCGGCCCTAAACAACCTGGCCTGGATGCTGGCCCAAAGAGGAGAACTGGAAGAGGCCTTAATTTTGGCCCAGCGGGCGCGGGAGCTGGCCCCCGAAAACCCCTACGTCCTCGACACCTTTGCCTGGATCCTCCACTTACGCGGCTCAAACGAGATGGCCATCTCCATCTTTCAAGATATTTTGCAGAAAAACCCGGATTTTGCCCCGGTCCGTTACCATCTGGCCAAGGCCCTGCTGGCGGTGGGACGGAAGGCAGAAGCTGTCCAAGAGCTCGAAAAGGTTGTAAAATCTCCTTTGAATTTCCCGGAAAAAGAGGAGGCACGCAAACTCCTTGCGGAACTCAAAAAACCTTAGGGACTATACCTTGGAGGAACTGGAAGCCCTTTTTGCCACCCGGGGGCTTCCGGGTTACCGGGGGCGTCAGGTCTTTAAATGGCTTTTAAAACCGGTTTCTGATTTTGCTGAATTGACCGATCTCCCTAAGAATTTGCGTCAGGAACTGGCACAAGAGTTCAGCCTGTTCATCCCGGCCATTAAAAAGGTCGAAACCGCCCAAGACGGCACCCAAAAGCTGGCCCTTGAGCTGGCCGACGGGGAGGTCATAGAGTGCGTCCTCATCCCGGAAGAAGATCACTTCACCCTGTGTGTCTCTTCGCAAGTAGGGTGCGCCATGGGGTGTGCCTTCTGTCTCACGGCCCGGATGGGTTTTAAACGTAATCTCTGGCCCCACGAAATTCTAGGCCAGGTCTTAAGGGCCAAAGAACTCCTGAACCAGAAAGGAAGCTTAAAACCCTTGCGCAATATCGTCTTCATGGGCATGGGCGAGCCGCTGGCCAATTACGAAAACCTGATCAAAACCCTGAAGACCCTGCTCCACCCCAAGGGCTTTAATTTCTCAAAAAGGAGAGTGACGGTCTCCACGGCAGGGCTGGTCCCTCAGATTAAAAGACTGGGGCACGACGTTACCGTGCGGCTGGCGGTGTCCTTACACGCAGCCCGTGATGAGATTCGCTCCCGCCTCATGCCGATTAACAAGCGCTACCCCCTCACCGAGCTCCTTGAGGCCTGTCGTAGTTTCCCTCTTCCCCGGGGCTGGCGGATTACCTTTGAATACATTTTGCTAAAAGGGATTAACGACACCGTTGAAGATGCCCGACGGCTGGCGGACATCTTGCGTGGTATACCGGCTAAGATAAACCTCATCCCCTTTAACGAACACCCCTTGCTTCCCTTTAAGTGCCCGGAGGAAAGGGTCATTCTGGCCTTTCAGGAAACCCTTTTGGCCCGGGGGTTCGTGGCCACGGTCCGCAAGAGTCGCGGGCGGGATATTTCGGCGGCCTGTGGGCAATTAGCTACCAAACTTGCGGCCTAAATGGACGAACGTGTCACGGTCATAGGAGGCGGTTTAGCGGGTTCTGAGGCTTCGTGGCAGCTGGCCTCACGGGGCGTTCCGGTAAGACTTTACGAAATGCGCCCCCGCAAGCTTACCCCGGCCCATAAGACCGGCAAACTGGCGGAACTGGTGTGTTCCAACTCCCTCCGCGCCAAAGACCTCACCAGCGCGGTGGGGCTCCTGAAAGAAGAGATGAGAAGGCTTTTTTCCCTGATTATGGAGGCGGCGCTGGCCAGCGAAGTGCCGGCCGGCAAGGCCCTGGCGGTGGATAGGGAGCTTTTTGCCGATTTTGTGACTAAACGCCTGGAAGCACACCCGTTAATCGAAATCGTGCGGGAGGAGGTAACCACCCTGCCTGAAGAAGGTATCGTTATCGTGGCCACCGGCCCCTTGACCTCGGAACCCCTGGCCGAAGAGCTCAAGCACCTTACCGGTGAAGAATTTTTTCATTTCTACGACGCCATCGCCCCCATCGTTTACGCCGACTCTATCAACTGGGACAAGGTCTTTAAAGGGGACCGTTACGGGAAGCCTGAGGAAGGGGCTTACGTCAACTGCCCCCTTACCAAAGAAGAATACGAAAGGTTTGTGGACGCCCTGTTAGAGGCCGAAAAGGTCCCCTTCAAAGAATTTGAAAAACCTAAATATTTCGAAGGCTGTCTTCCCATCGAAGTAATGGCAGAGCGGGGGAGAGACACCTTACGTTTTGGCCCCATGAAGCCCGTAGGTTTGAGGGACCCCCGTACCGGGCGGGAACCTTACGCCGTGGTCCAGCTTAGGCCAGAAAACCGGGAAGGAACCCTTTATAACCTGGTGGGGTTCCAGACCAAGCTCAAGTACCAGGAGCAGGAAAGGGTCTTCCGCATGATTCCCGGGCTGGAAAAGGCCGAATTTGCCCGCCTGGGCTCCATCCACCGCAACACCTTTGTCTGTGCACCGAAGGTGCTGGAAAAGACCCTCCAATTGAAAAAGGCCCCGCGTATCTTCTTGGCAGGTCAGTTAAGCGGGGTGGAGGGCTACGTAGAATCAACCGCTATGGGGCTTTTGGCGGGGATCAATGCCAGCCGCCTCTTTCGGAAACAAAAATTGGTGGTCCCCCCGCGGGTCACCGCCCACGGAGCCCTGGTACATTATATAACCGAGGCGGACCCGGCCCATTTTCAGCCCATGAACATCAACTGGGGGCTTTTCCCTCCCCTTGATCTGCCCCCCAAAAAGAGAAAGCGTCTGCCTAAAAGAGAACGTTACCGATTGATGGCCGAAAGGGCCCTTACCGCTCTGGCCCGCTGGATTGAGGAAGAAAAAATTTTGGCTGATTTTAAAGGAGAAAGCCATGGAATGCCCGGCGTGTAAGGGAAACATCCCTGAGGGAGGAAACTTTTGTCCCTATTGCGGCAAAGTAATCGCCGGGGGCCGCTTCTCCAGATGGTGGTTCTGGGCGGCGGCCGCCGGGGTGTTAACCGGGGCGGGGCTGGTCTTGGCCTACCAGCTCCTTAAGGAAAAACGCCTTTGGGACGACCAACGACCCCAGCCGAGCCCAGGCTCAAGTGCAGACGAAGAGCTTATGGCTTTTTAGGTTTTTGGGGTTGCCCTTGTCGGTCCTTCCAAAACTTTGTAGCTTAAGACAAATACCAGCCAAAGGGAGTATGGAGCATGAAAGTAAACGTGGAAGACATCAGTTCTGTGCAGAAAAAACTAAAAGTTGAGCTTCCCCCCGAAGTGGTCAACAAAGAGATTGACCGGGCCTGTCAGAGACTGGGAAAAGAGGTCTCGGTTAAAGGTTTTCGTAAAGGGCGGGTACCGAAAGCGGTGGTCAAACGCCTCTTCAGGGAACATATCGAAGAAAAGGTGGTAGAGAACCTGATCCAGGATAGCCTTCCCAAGGCCATCGAAGAGAGTAAGCTCGTGCCCATCGTACGCCCCCTCATCGAATCGTACGGCGAGGTGAAAGAAAAAGAGGCCTTCCATTACACTGCTGTAGTCGATATCAGGCCCGAAATCGAACTTAGCCCGGAGGATTACAAGGGCCTTGAAATAGAGGCCATGCCCGTGGAGGTCACGGAAGAGGAATTAGAAAATCACCTGCGGGCCATCCAGATGACCTTTGCTGATCTAAAACCTGCCGATAAAGAGCACCAGATCCGGGAAAACGACATCGCCATCATATCCTTTAAGGCTTTTATCGACGGGCAACCAGTTCCCGGACACGAGGCCGAGGCCCTTTACGTGGACGTGGGCACCGGGGAATTTAACGCGACCATTGAAGAAAAACTCATAGGTAAAAAAGCCGGGGATACCGTAGAAGTAGACGTCACCTACCCCGAAGATTCTTTAAACGCCCAGCTAGCCGGGCAGACCGTCCACTACCAGGTCCATATTCGCGAAATATACGTAAGGGACCTCAAGCCTCTTGACGATGAATTTATCAAGAAGATGAATCTGGGGTTTGAATCCGTTGAACACCTCCGGGAGCGTATTAAGCGGCGCCTCGAAGAGGATAAGAAAAAGAAGGCGGACGAATTTTTGAAGGAGCAAATTTTGGCCCAACTCCGGGAAAAAGTAAAATTCGAAGTCCCCGAGCGGTACGTGGAATACAAACTCGCCCGGCTCATAGAACAGATGGAACAGAGCCTCCAGGAGAAGGGGCACACTTTTGAATCAGCCGGGATTTCGGTCCAAAAACTGAGGGAACGCCTGAGACCTCTGGCGGAACAGCAGGCCCGGGAAGACCTCATCCTGGAAAAGATAGCCGAGCTTGAAAATATCACCGTAAGCGGTGAAGAGTTGGAAGAAAAGGCCAGGGCCCTGGCTGAGGCCACCAGAGCCAGCCTGGAAGAGGCCCGAGCTATTCTGGCCACCTCCATGGTGCCCCGCATCATAGCGGACAAGACTTTGCAATTCCTAGTGTCTCAGGCTAAAATTAAAGAGACTCAAAAACAAAAAGAAGTTAAAGATAAGACCCCAACCCAAGAAAACCCAGACGAGAAACAGCCAGAGAGTGAGGTGTAGACGTGTACGTACCCATTGTCATTGAACAGACGGCACGGGGTGAACGTGCTTACGATATTTACTCAAGGCTTTTGAGGGAGCGAATAGTCTTTATCGGAGCTCCCATCGATGATCATTTGGCCAACCTGGTGATTGCGCAGCTCCTCTTTTTAGAAGCCGAAGACCCGGACCGGGATATCACCCTTTATATCAACTCTCCCGGTGGCATTGTGACGGCGGGGTTGGCCATTTACGACACCATGCAATACATTAAACCGGACGTAGCCACCCTCTGCCTGGGTCAGGCCGCCAGCATGGCGGCGGTTCTGTTGGCTGGCGGGACCAAAGGTAAGCGCTTTGCGCTTCCTCACTCGCGCATCATGCTCCACCAGCCCATCGGCAGCTTCCAGGGGCAAGCTACCGACGTCGACATCCAGGCCCGTGAGATTTTGCGCCTGCGTGAGATCCTGAACAACATCCTTTCCAAACACACGGGCCAGCCCTTTGAACAGATCCAGAAGGATACGGAAAGGGATTTTTATATGTCCAGTGAGGAGGCGCAAAAATACGGAATCATTGATAAAATATTAATAGAGCGTCCTTCGAAGAAGGAGGAAGATAATGCCCAGAAAAAATAACAAAGGTGGCGACCTTCACTGTTCTTTTTGTGGCAAAAGCCAGCATGAGGTGCGCAAATTAATCGCCGGCCCGGCGGTATATATCTGCGACGAGTGCATAGAGCTGTGCAACGACATCATTGCCGAAGAGTACGAACGGGAAGAAAGCGAGAAGCGCAAAGAGGCTATCCCGAAGCCTGCGGAAATCAAGGCCTTCCTGGATCAGTACGTCGTCGGACAGGAAAGGGCCAAAAAGATCTTATCCGTGGCAGTACACAACCACTACAAGCGGATAGAGAGCAGGGTTAACCTGGACGGGGTAGAACTCCAGAAAAGCAATATCCTGCTCATCGGGCCTACCGGCTGCGGTAAGACCCTGCTGGCCCAAACCCTGGCCAAATTTTTAAACGTCCCCTTCACCATCGCTGACGCTACTACTCTTACGGAAGCAGGTTACGTAGGCGAAGACGTGGAAAATATCATCCTCAACCTGCTTCAGGCGGCGGATTACGACGTGGAGCTGGCCCAGCGTGGCATCGTTTATATCGACGAAATCGACAAAATCGCCCGGAAAAGCGACAGCCCTTCCATCACGAGAGATGTCTCCGGGGAAGGGGTGCAACAGGCCCTTTTGAAGATCCTGGAAGGGACCGTGGCCAACGTCCCCCCCAAGGGTGGGCGGAAACACCCGCAACAGGAATTTATTAAGGTAGACACTACCAATATCCTCTTTATCTGCGGTGGGGCCTTCGTAGGGCTTGAGCGTATCGTCAAGGAACGGCTGGGGCAGCGCTCCATCGGTTTCGGGGCCAACATAAAGAGCTCCAAAGAGATGACTATTGGTGAGATCCTTTCCCACGTGGAGCCGGAAGACCTCATCAAGTTCGGTATGATCCCGGAATTCGTGGGTCGGGTGCCGGTGGTGGCCACCCTTGACGAGCTCACCGAAAAAGAACTGGTCAAGATCCTTACGGAGCCCAAAAATGCCCTGGTCAAACAGTACGAAAAACTGTTTGAAATGGACGGCGTAAAACTTAGATTTACAGAAGGAGCCCTTGAGGCCATCGCCAAAGAGGCCATCAGGCGCAAATGTGGCGCCCGGGGGCTGCGGGCCATCATGGAAGAAGCCATGTTTGAGATCATGTACGAGCTTCCTTCCATGCACGGGGTCAAAGAAGTGGTGGTAACCGAAGAAGTAATTTTAAAACGCGAAAAACCAATCATAATTTACGAATCACAGGCCCAAGAGGCCTAAGAGGGATTATGGATACGAAAGAACTTCAAGAAAAAATCACTTTACCTTTGCTCCCTTTAAGGGATATCGTGCTTTTCCCGCACCGTCTGGTGCCGCTTTTTGTGGGGCGGGAAAAAAGCATCATGGCCATCGAACATGCGATGGCCGGTAACAAAGAGATCTTTTTGGCGGCCCAAAAGGACGCCCAGCTGGACGAGCCCAAAGAGAAGGACATTTACCGTGTCGGCACCATCGGGACCATCATCCAGATCCTGCGTCTCCCCGACGGAACAGTAAAGGCCTTAATCGAGGGCAAACAGCGGGCCAAGATCCTTCAGTATCTCCCTGGGCACAATTTCTTCATGGTGGAAGTGGAGCCCAAGGCCGAGGTGATAGAGGCCGGGCCCGAAATTGAGGCCCTGGTGCGCCTTTGTCACCAGGCCTTTGAAGAATACACCAAGATCAATAAGAAGATTCCGCCCGAGGTGGTCTCTTCCATCCTGAGTCTCACCGACCCTGCGCGTCTGGCGGACCATATCGCGGCGGTCCTCAACCTCAAGCTGGCCCAGAAACAGCGGCTTTTGGAAATGACCAACGTCAACAAACGGCTTGAGCTGGTATACGGCTATCTGCGCGGGGAAATGGAGGTGGCCCGTCTTGAGCAACGCATCAAGGAAAGGGTCAAAAAACAGATGGAAAAGACCCAGCGAGACTACTACCTCAACGAGCAGATGCGGGCCATCCAGAAAGAGATGGGAGAGCGTGAGGACGGGCGGAGTGATCTGGCCGAACTTGAGCGGCGCATAAAGAAGAAACGCCTTCCCCGCGAAGTGGCTGCCAAGGTCCGGCAGGAGTTTAAGAAGCTCAAGCTCATGTCGCCCATGTCGGCTGAGGCGACGGTGGTACGCAATTACATCGACTGGCTGATCAGTATTCCCTGGTACGAGCGCACCCAGGACAAGATCGACCTTGAAGCGGCGGAAGCCATTTTAGACGCTGACCATTACGGCCTTGAGAAGCCCAAACAGCGTATCCTAGAACACCTGGCGGTGCAGAAACTGGTCAAGAAGATAAAGGGGCCGATCCTCTGTCTGGTAGGACCGCCTGGAGTGGGTAAGACTTCGCTGGCCAAGTCTGTGGCCCGGGCCATGGGGCGCAATTTCGTCCGCGTCTCCTTGGGAGGAGTGCGGGACGAAGCGGAAATCCGGGGGCACCGGCGCACTTATATCGGCGCTTTACCGGGGAAAATTATCCAGGGGATGCGTAAGGCCGGTACCATAAACCCCGTCTTTTGTCTGGACGAAGTGGACAAAATTGGCACCGACTTCAGGGGGGACCCGGCGGCCGCCCTGCTGGAAGTGCTGGACCCGGAACAGAACTTTTCTTTCCAGGACCATTATTTGGAAGTGGGTTATGACCTCTCAAACGTGCTCTTTATCACCACTGCCAACGCCCTGCATACGATCCCGGTACCTTTGCTTGACCGGATGGAAATTATCGAAATCCCCGGCTATACCGAAGAGGAAAAGCTCGAAATAGCCAAGGGCTACCTTATCCCCAGGCAGCTTGAGGCCCACGGTCTGACCCCTGAGCAGGTCAAATTCACCGATAAAGCCATTTTAGAGATAATCAGGCGTTACACCCGGGAGGCCGGGGTCCGGAACCTGGAACGGGAGATCGCGGCCATCTGCCGTAAGATCGCCAAAGAAGTGGCCAAAGACCCCAAGGCCTTCAGACCCACCAAGGTCTTGGTGAGCAAGATTCCCAAGTATCTGGGCGTGCCTCGTTATCGTTACGGGGTGGCGGAAAACAAAAACGAAGTGGGGATGGCCACAGGTCTGGCCTGGACGGAGACGGGTGGGGCCCTGCTCCAGATTGAAGCGGTGATCATGCCGGGCAAGGGTAAACTCCTTATCACGGGGAAACTCGGGGAAGTGATGCAAGAGTCCGTACAGGCGGCCATGAGTTACGTACGTTCCCGGGCGCATCAATTAGGGCTGCCGCCTGATTTTTACCAGCGCATCGACATCCACGTCCACGTCCCCGAAGGGGCGATTCCCAAAGACGGCCCCAGTGCCGGTATTACCATCGCGACGGCCATTGTGTCGGCCTTGCTAAAGATCCCGGTCAAGAGCACCGTGGCCATGACCGGGGAAATAACCTTGCGTGGACGGGTTTTGCCCATCGGTGGTCTTAAAGAGAAGCTTCTGGCCGCCCGGCGGGGGAATATTGAGCTGGTCGTCATCCCCAAAGAGAACGAAAAGGACCTGAAAGAGATCCCCGCCAAAGTCTTGAAAGACCTTGACATCGCTTTGGTGGAGCATATGGACGAAGTTTTGAAACTTGCCCTTGACCTTGAGGAACCGGACAAGTTGTTCCAGGACGTTCCTCCATACTCCTTGTTTGAAAAACCCAAGGAAGGGGCGGACGGGATCCGGGCGCATTGATCTTGACACTTGTGGTCACCGCTGTTACTTTTTAGCCGCGATAGGGCGGATAGCTCAGCGGGAGAGCATCGGCCTTACAAGCCGGGGGTCACAGGTTCAAATCCTGTTCCGCCCACCAGTTTAAATGCGGGGCTGTAGTTCAGCACGGTTAGAACGCCGGCCTGTCACGCCGGAGGTCGCGGGTTCAAGTCCCGTCAGCCCCGCCATCTAAACCAAAATGGACCTTCCCTTCATCTTCAAAAAAGCCCTAGAAGCGCTGTTATGTCCTTCTGGCCTCATCTTTGTATTTTTGTTTTTATCTTTTGTTACCAGCCTTTCCCGGTACAGACGCAGCCAGACCCGGTTTTTTCTTATCCTGGCCTTTTTGCTTTTCTATATTTCCGCCACCTTCTTGCCTGGACACCTTTTACGCCCGCTGGAAGATGGCTATTCCCATCCTTCACCTGAAGTGCTTGAGAAGGCCCAAGCCATAGTGCTCCTTCCCTGCTACGTCTCTGACCGTCCCGGGCTTTCCCTTTTGGACCGGCTAGGAGGTGAGACCGCCAAACGCCTGTTGGCCACCCTTCTTTTGAAGCAAAAGTTTCCTGAAAAGCCCCTTTTTATCGTAGGGGCCGGGAGTAAAGGGGGACCGGGAGCCAGTTACCTGGCTGAAATAGCAAAAAAACTTGGTTTCAAAAAGATAGTAACCCTTGATAACGCAAGAGACACGGCTTCCAGTGCCAAGATATTAAAGAACCGTTTAAAGGGGAAAAAATTCGTCCTGGTCACCGCCGCCTACCACCTACCGCGGGCGGTTTTTCTCTTTAAAAAAGAAGGGCTTTCCCCCATTCCCTACCCCGCCTACCGGGTCTCGACTAAGCAGGAGAAATTTAGCCTTTATGATCTCTGGCCCAGGCCCATAAATTTGTTTTACGCTGATCTGGCCGTACACGAGTACTTGGGACTTGCTTTTTATTACCTGATGGAGCACATTCCTTTCCAACCTGGAGGTGAAGGGAACGCCCAATGAAGTTTGAAGAAAAGGGAGCCGCCATTCTTGAGGCCTCCTTAAAAGCCAAGGAGGCCTTTTGGCAACGGGAAAAGGAAAACATTAAACGGGCGGTGGAAGTGGTTAGTCAGGCCTTAAAGAGGGGGAATAAGCTCCTGGTCTTCGGAAACGGGGGAAGTGCCGCAGACGCCCAACATCTGGCCGGGGAGATGATAAACCGCTTCCGCCGGGAGCGTGCTCCCCTTCCGGCCATAGCGCTCACCACCGACACTTCGGTCCTTACCGCCATCGCCAACGACTACGATTTTAAGCAGGTGTTCGTAAAACAAATCGAGGCCTTGGGCCAACCAGGAGACGTAGCCCTGGGCATCAGTACCAGTGGCCGTTCGGAAAACGTATGTTTGGCCCTCAAGAAGGCCCGGGCCCTGGGGCTTTTTGGGATTGGGCTTGGGGGAGGAGACGGAGGAAGACTGGCGGAAGTGGCGGATCTTACTATTTTGGTGCCGAGCCAGGAAACGCCCCGTATTCAAGAAGCCCATATCTTCTTCATTCATCTGCTCTGTGAACTGGTAGAGGAGGTCCTTTTTGACTTGGGAACCCCTTGATTTTAAAAATCTTAAGACTTATAGCCTCTTTGAACGCCCAAGCAAGGTAGAGGTCGCTCACCTTGGCAAACCCCTGAAGCCTGGCCTGAGTTTTCGCTCTTTTCTGCAAGCCCTACCCCAACAGCTTGCCGCTCGGGACCTCCTGGAGATCGCAAGCCTCATGGCCGAAGCCGTAAGAAACAAGAACCTCATAATCTGGGCCTTCGGGGCCCACGTGATAAAAGTGGGGCTCTCACCCCTTATCATTGACCTTATGGAAAGGGGGCTAATCTCCGCCCTTATGGTGAACGGGGCCTGTATGGTGCACGACGCCGAACTGGCTCTCGCCGGGAGCACCTCTGAAGACGTAGCTCAGGCCCTGGCGGACGGCAGCTTTGGGGCGGCCCGGGAGACCGGTGAACTGCTAAATGCCGCGGCTGAAAGGGGCAAGAAGCTAGGCCTGGGGCGGAGCCTGGGAAGGCTAATCGCAGAAAGCGATTTTCCATACAAAAATTTGAGCCTTTTTGCCCGGGCCTACGAATTGGAGATACCCGTCACGGTGCATGTGGCCCTCGGGACCGATATCGTTCATATTCATCCTGGGGCCCGGGGTGAGGCCATTGGAGCGGCGTCGTTTTATGATTTTCGTCTCTTTTGTACCTTGGTAAGCAGACTCGAAGGGGGTGTCTTTTTCCTGGCCGGCTCGGCGGTAATTTTACCGGAGGTATTCCTCAAGGCGGTCTCAGCAGTGCGTAACTTGGGCTATACCCTTAAAAATTTCACCACCGTAAATTTTGATTTTATCCGACATTACCGCCCGCTGACCAACGTGGTCAAACGCCCTACCCTTACCGGCGGTCGTGGTTATCATATAACTGGTCACCACGAGATCTTGATTCCCCTGTTAGCAGGCGCCCTTTTGGAGGAGTTAAACGATGAAAATAAGACTAACCTTTGAAGAAGGCCCGGAAATACTAATTAGTCTCAAAGATACCCCTTGCGCACAGGCCCTTTACGGGTCCACGCCTTTTGAGGCCCGGGTCAATTTGTGGGGCGAAGAGATATACTTCACCACGCCGGTGGTCTTCGCCCTGGATGAAACCGCCAAAGAACTGGTGGAAAGGGGTGAGGTAGGTTATTGGCCGGAGGGCAAGGCGCTTTGTCTCTTTTTTGGGCCCACGCCCATAAGTGATCCTGGCGAAATAAGACCAGCCAGCCCTGTTAACATCGTTGGTCAGATCATAAGTCCTCTTGATGGCTTGCATAAAATCTCAGAAGGGACCAAAGTGAGAGTGGAAAAAATTTAGGAGGAGGAAAATGCCCATTTATGAATTCACCTGCCGTAAATGTGGAGAAACCTTTGAAGAACTGGTACTTGGCGGCCGTTTAACGGGTATTAAATGTCCCAAATGTCAGAGTGAAGAGGTGGAAAAGATTATGTCGGCCTGCGCTTTCAAGAGCGGGACCAAGTTTGTAAGTGCAAGCGGCAGCGGCGCCTGTTCGGGTTGTGCCGGAGGAACCTGCAGCACCTGTGGTCGTTAAAGGGAGGCAAGCGTTGCGCGAGCAGATATACGTAGGGACAAGGGGCAGTAAGCTGGCGCTGGCCCAGACTAACTGGGTAATCAACCAGCTCAAGGAAAGATACCCATCCCTTACAGTTGAAACCAAGATCATAAAGACCAAGGGCGATAAGATAACCGACGTCCCTTTGGCCAAGGTGGGAGGCAAAGGGCTCTTTGTCAAAGAAATAGAAGAGGCCCTTTTGCGGGGGGAAATAGACTTCGCCGTCCATTCTTTAAAAGACGTGCCTACTGAACTGCCAGCCGGGTTAGAAATAGCCATTATTCCCCGGCGGGAAAGTCCGTACGACGTCCTTATTTCCCGCCGTGGTGATGGTTTTTGGGAGCTTCCCTCCGGGGCTAAGGTGGGGACAAGCAGTTTAAGGCGCGGGGCACAGATCAAGGCCGCCCGCCCTGACCTTCAAATAGAAAACCTGCGGGGCAATTTGGATACCCGCTTGCGCAAGTTGAAAGAAGGCCTGTATGACGCCATTATCGTAGCTGAGGCGGGGCTCTTGCGGCTGGGATTAAAAGATACCCCTAGAGAGCGGCTCCCCTTTGACATGATGCTTCCGGCCATCGGCCAGGGAGCGCTGGCCATCGAATTAAGGGCCGAAGACATAGAACTGAAAGAATCTCTCCAATTTCTCCACCACGCAGAGACCGCTTCCTGCGTGGCGGCCGAAAGGGCCTTTCTGGCGGCTTTGGGTGGTGGCTGCCAGGTGCCGCTGGCGGCTTTGGCCAGGATGGAGGGAGAAGACTTGTTACTCGAAGGCCTGATTGCCGACCCGGAAGGTCAAAAGATACTCCGTTCCAAACGCAAAGGATCCCCCCAGATAGCCCAGGAAATGGGAAAAGAGCTGGCCCAAGAGCTCCTGGCCAGGGGGGGCCAGGAAATCCTTGCCAGAGTTTACGGGAGTTAGAGATGGCGGGAAAGGTATATCTTATCGGTGCTGGACCAGGAGACCCGGGACTTTTGACCATCAAAGGGAAAGAGATCCTAGAAAAAGCTGACGTGGTGGTGTACGACTACCTGGCCAATCCCCGGCTTTTAAGTTGGGTCAAGGAAGGGGCAGAAAAAATTTACGTAGGAAAAAAGGGCGGGTGCCACACCCTTAAGCAGGAAGAGATAAACAGGCTCCTGGTGGAAAAGGCCAAAGAAGGCAAGGTGGTAGCCCGTCTCAAAGGAGGAGACCCTTTTCTCTTTGGCCGGGGAGGGGAAGAGGCCGAAGTTCTGGTGGAAGAAGGGATCTCCTTTGAAGTCGTCCCCGGGGTGACTTCTGCCATCGCCGCGCCGGCGTACGCCGGGATCCCGGTAACCCACCGGGAGCATACTTCGACCTTTTCCATGGTTACGGGACATGAGGACCCTACCAAAGAGAGTTCGGCCATAGACTGGGCGGCTCTTTCCCGTATCGGCACCATCGCCTTTTTGATGGGGATGAAAAATCTACCCCGGATCTGTGACAACCTCCTAAGAGAAGGAAAACCCCCGGAGACCCCGGTAGCGGTGATCCAGTGGGGAAGCACCCCAAGGCAGCGGGTAGTGGTGGGCGATTTACGCAACATTGTGAGCAAGGTCGAGGAGGCGGGTCTTGGCCCTCCGTCCATAATTTTGGTAGGAGAGGTGGTCCGCTTAAGGGAAAAACTCAATTGGTTTGAGACCAGGCCCCTTTTTGGCAAGAGGGTGCTGGTCACCCGGACCCGCAAGCAGGCCAGCAAGCTGGTTAAACTTTTAGAAGACCTGGGAGCCGAATGTCTTGAGCTCCCCACCATCGAAATAGTTCCTGTAGAAGATTACGGGCCAGTGGATCAGGCCCTCTCCCGTCTCGAAGAATACGATTGGCTCGTCTTTACTTCGGTAAACGGGGTCGAATTCTTTTTTGAACGTCTTTTCGGTCTGGGAAAGGACGTGCGCACCCTCCACCGGGCCCGCCTGGCCGCCATAGGGACGGCAACCGCACAGGCCCTCAAAAAGTACGGCCTTTTGGTGGACCTGCTCCCCGAAGAATTCAGGGCCGAGGGGTTGCTTGAGGCCTTAAGTAAAGAAGACCTCAAGGGCAAAAAGATCCTTATTCCCAGAGCTAAGGAAGCCCGGGAAATCTTGCCTGTAAAGCTACGGGAGATGGGGGCGGAAGTAGACGTAATACCGGTTTATCAGACTATCCTTCCCCGGGAGGGGAAAGAAAAGCTTCACCAAGCCCTAAAGGAAGGGGTCGACGTCATCACCTTTACCAGCTCTTCAACCGCCCAAAATTTACTCAAGCTTCTGGGAGAAGAGGCCCTTTCTCTGCTTAAAGGAGTAGTCCTGGCCTCCATCGGGCCCATAACCAGCGAAACCTTGCGTAAAGCCGGCCTCAAACCGACCATCGAGGCGCAAGAATATACCATCCCGGGCCTGGTAAAGGCGATTCGGGACTATTTTGCCAGCACTTCTTGACAGACCTTGGGGCCATGTTACTTTTTAAGGTGTTTCAGGGCCGCTAGCTCAATTTGGTAGAGCAATGGACTCTTAATCCATAGGTTCCAGGTTCGAGTCCTGGGCGGCCCACCAATATCAACGGTTTCAGGACTTCCCTTTCCCGGTGTCCATATAGGTGTCCAAAGATCTCTCCCGGATTTTGTTCCCTTATCAGGGATGATCAGATTTTACTTTTCCCCCTCCACGGGTGTAAGGGAAGACCCGTGAGGGGCCCGGTCGGGGGCGGATCCACGGCCCCGTGGACACCAATATGGACACCATGGACACCGGGAGAGGGCTTATGGCACTCAAAAAGGAATGTCCGGAATGTAAGTACCGCAATTCAGTCTCTCTAAGGAGGTGTGCCGGATGCGGGGCCTCCCTGGTCTCGCAGGGCGTCGTGTACTGGGTCGACGTCTGGGTCGGCGGGCGACGGATAAGGGAACGGGTCGGTCCTTCCAGGGAAGCGGCTGCCGCCCGTGAACTCAAGCTCAAGCAGGAAAAGGCCAGGGCAAAGGTCATGGGTGTGCGTGAATTCGCCATGTCCTACCGCCTGGAGGACCTCTGGCCCCGCTACGCTACCTGGTGCAAAATTCACAACCGGGACTTCAAGGGCAAAAAGTCTCGATGGGTCAACCGGTTGAAGCCGTTTTTCGGCAAGAAAACCCTTAACCAGATCACCAGGCGCCTGGTCGAGACTTACAGAAACAGGAGACTATCGGAAGGTGCCCGACCCGCTTCCGTGAACCGCGAGGTCTCCCTGCTTCGCCACATGCTCCGCATGGCCGTGGAATGGGGGGTTCCTCGACCGCAATCCCCTGGAAGGCCTGGGAAACCTGCGGGAGGAAAACGACGACCGCTGGCGGTACCTCACGGAGGAGGAATTCGAAAGGCTTGAGCGGGCCGTAAACGACACCTACCGGGACCTGCTGGTGTTCCTGGCCTACACCGGGCTTCGTCTGGGGGACGCCCTGAGGCTAACTCCTCAGGACGTGGACCTCCGGGGAGAGGTCATCCTCATCCGTGGGTCAAAGACCAAGGGAGGCCGGGCCTTCGGGATCCCGATGCATCCCAGGGTGAAGGAAATCCTGGAGAGGCGGATCCGGAACGGAACGGCCCCGGAAGAGAGAATCTTCAGGCATTCCGACAGCGAGTTCCGCCGGGCCTTCAAACGGGCCCTCGAGAAGGCGGAGCTCCCCTCCTCCATCCGGATCCACGACCTGCGCCACACCTTCGTCTCGTGGCTCGCCCTGAAAGGGGTCCCCATCCAGCAAATCCAGGCGCTTCTCGGGCACTCCCAGCTCTCCACCACCCTGCGCTACGCACACCTGAACCCCGCCGTGCTCCGGGATGCGGTGGAAAGGATCTAGCCGGGAGCCACGGGAAGAAATTTTTGTCCGACAAGAAATTTTACAGCCCCGATTTTTTGTCGGCAGAAAGCTAGGTTACGAGGCGTCAACCTGCCTTAAGGACAACTTCCTAAACCCAGGTTGACACCTGCGGAAGGAAGATTCCCTTTCCTCCGTTTCAGATCCCGGTTTCAGTCCACGGAGAGAGGGAGCTACCTCACCTCGTTTTGTGGCCGGGCCCGAGGCCGAGGAGCTCCGACACGTCCCCTAAGTGGGGCAAGTGGCCCCGCCAAGAAAATGTCCGGACAAAAAAATCTGCGATCTGATTTTTATACGGCAGAAAGGCTGGTTATAAGCGTCAACCTGCCCTGGGTTGAATTACTTAAGACCGGGTTGACGGTTTTTTTCCTCCGCATTGAAACACGTGCTTCAGTTCAGAGACCGGGGACTGTGGCGTCGTTTCCGGATACGGGCAGGATCCACTCTTCCCTGAATCAGGGATCGGGAGCCGCGGTACCGCCCGGGCCCCGGTGAGGGACCGGGTACCCGGACAGGATCCGTCGTGGGGTTAGAATCTGATCCCGAGGTTGATGGTCCAGAGCGGCCTGTCCCGGGTGTTGACCAGGAGACCGTTTCCGAGCTCCAGGGTGGTTCCCCGGATCCTGACCGGAAGGTCGAGGCCCAGGTGGATTCCGAGGCCCGTCTCGTCCTCACTGAAATCTCTTACGGGGCCCAGGGTGGCGGATACGCGAAAGGGAATTTTTCCGGATCTTGAGTAATGGAGGCCGAAACCCAGAAACCCGGCCCTGTGGCCATCACCGGTCCAGAAAATCCCCTCAAACCCGTAATAAAGGCTCCAGGATGCCCTGATGTCTCCCACCGCCCCCCTTAAGAGAATACCGGCCGGGGAATCCTCCTCCATACGCTCCAGGAGGGGTTCCCTGTGACCCGTGAGCTCACGCACAAACCTCAGGTTAAGATAGACGACCCCGGTACCATCCTGGATCCCGTGCCCAGCTCAAGGGGCTTCGGCTCAAGGACCTCCGGGGGCTCACCCAGGGAGACTCCCCGGAAAAGGACCCCGAACAGCACAAGAAGAACCGGTAACGCCAGTAATCTCTTCATCCCTTACCTCCCCCTTTTTTGAGGGGAACAAAAAACCTAAAGAAGGGCCCCCGCCCTTTTCCGGATTCCGTGAATGATTTTTGAGGCGGTCAACTCCCTGGCCCTTTTTCTTTCCTCATCAAGTCGTTTGAGGTACTCCCGGAGCTGCGGCTCGACCTCTTCGGCCTTCTCGATCCGCTCAAGCGCCTCCATGAAGCCCCCGGGCGAGGGCCAGGTCTCAAGCCCCAGCCTCTCCCTTGCCGCGATCTCCTTAAGCCGGATGGCGACCCCCGCCGACCTGACGGACAAACCGGCGAAAAGATCCCCCAGACGGTCAATGGCCCTTACAAATCTCTTTTCCCATCCCATGCTGATCCTCCTTTCGTTGTTCTTTACCTTTGAAACAAAATCTGCATTTCGTTGTGGGGGGGAGGAAAAGGGGCCCTGAGGGAACCATCCGGATCCGCTTTTCCCGCCTTCCCGGAACGTCTCCGACGGAAAGGCCACGTCCGGGAAACCGGGATCCTGCAACCTTTCTCATGGGAATTGTCTTAATGGAAGCACCGGGGCCCGCGGTACCCGAGCGGGTACCCCGGGATCCCCTCTCCGGAGCTCCAGATATCAGAAGGAGACGCCGAAGCTCACGGTCCAGAAGGGTTTGCCGCCTCCGTAAAGGAAGGTGTCGGCCCTGACCTCGAAGTTTCCTCCCTCTCCGGAGACGGGATAGGATAGCCCCAGACGCAATCCGGGATCCGTTCCTCCGTTGTCCAGGTCCCTGGTAACTCCCAGGGCGCAGGAGGCGCACAGGGGAACCCCGTCCGGACAGAAACGATGACCGGCTCCCAGGAACCCCACGGTGGTGTTCTCATCAAAGCTCGTGAAAAACCCGAGCTCGACGCTGAAGAAAACGCCGCCATCGCGGATCCGGTCCCCCCTGAAGGGTGAATCGGTGAAAAATCTGAGATCGAGGACCGAGGCGGGATCCCCTCCCTGCACTCCGAGGCCAAGATCCAGGGTACTCGCGGGACCTTCCGCCCCGGCCTGGACAAATGAAAACAGCAAAAGCACCGCAAGCAAAACGAAAAGCCTCCTCATGGTACACCTCCATCCTGTTTTTTTGTTCCTCTTGAGGAAGAACAAAAAGGAGTCTCCGTGGATCGGAAGGGGAGGAAAAAGCGGTTCACCCGTGTTGAATCAGGCGGAGGTCGGGTCAGGTGTTTCGTCTGCGGGGGCCCTACCTGTCAAGGTGGGACCCCCGGGAATATCCTTCTCACGCCAGGCCGATCTGTGCGAGCTGCGTCTCAAGGATCCTGAGAAGGGTCCTCAGGGATCATGCGGCCCGGCAAAGGAGTCCATGAGCCCCTCCTCAGTGGGTCCTGCTCTCCTCAAGGGCCCTCCGGAGATGAACCTTGAAGCGTACGATTTCCTGCAGTATCCTCCGGTAAAGCGCGGTCAGGGATTCGGGATCCTCATGGAGTGCGCGCAGCTCCGGGGAGAGATCGAGGACGAAGGCTATCCTTCCGGGCTCCTCGGGATCATATACAACGTGGATTCCGTTTTCCAGCTCTTCTTCGCTGAAGATTTCGCTCTCCACAGCCTGGTCAAAGGCCTCCCAGAAGGCGAAAACCGGATCCCCGAGCTCCCTGAGCTTGCGGCTGAACTCGGCCTGGGTTAAGGTTTCCCTTACCATGCACATCAGGTCCTCAAAGAATCTCTCGGCTTCACATTTGATTTCTTCGTTCATCTCGCTTCACCTCCCCGCCTGTTTTTTACTGAACAAACAAAATTCAGAATTTGTTTCCATGAGGTATAGAGAAGCAATTGAGGACGTTTTTTTCGAACGAAGGGAAAAATTTTTTTGATGGAATTTGATGTCCTGCCTGACGTCCTGCCCACACCGGCAGGCCGGTCCTTCTTCCGCGGGTACCCGCTAATTCAGGTACCCGGGCTCGTCGTCATCGAACACGGGAAGATTTTTCTGAACGGGAATCCCTTTGCTTTCCGCCCACAAACGAATGGCTCTTTCCAGGAAGGGTAGATCCTCCCGGGTGAAGGAATTGATCGGCCTTTCCCGACCCTCGATCATTACCAGACGTTTGTAAGGAGACCGTCCGAACTCCCGGCGGTAGAGCTCCGCCAGGAAACGTCCGAAGGAGATTAGCTCTCCTCTGGTCGGATGTCTCCCCAGCATGCTATGCATGAATTCCGAGAGATCCACCGTGAGCTTCTCCCCCTGAAACGGCCTTCCAAGCATTTCGTGAAGAACCAGCTCATGACATCGTTCAAGCCACCGGGGATCGATCCCCGGGATCTTTCGGGCCGAATCAAGGAGCTCCTTCGCCATCCGGAGACGTTCAAGGGCCGGATCCGCTTCCCTTCGGGTACTCCCGAGCTCACCCGGAGCTCTCGCCACGGCCTCGCTGACCACCGTTCTGAGCAGGGCGGGATCCACGGTAGCCCCGGGATTCACCGCGGCCCCGCGGAAGAAGTAGTCCTCGAGAGCCTTTCCCGCCTCTTTCTGGTAGGCAATGATCTTTCGCCGTCTCTCCGGATCCTTCACCCGGGAGGGCTGGAGCTTGGCCAGCCACAGGACGAGACCCCGGCGCTCGATGAAGACCACCTCACGCTCTATAAATTCTTCGGAGTTCCTGGGATGAGGGGATACCATTCGTATTACACGAATGGTATCTTTCAGAACCTCATCCCGTTGCAGGTGCTCCAGCTGGCCATGCCAGCGAAGCCCCAGAGCCTCGGCCACGGGCTTGGCCTGAACCCAGATCCGACCCTCATCATCCTGAAAAGCCCTGAGCTCTCCCCGGGTGAAACGGATCCTTTCGAGTGCACCCTCGTAAATTCTTTTCATTCCGGACCTCCTTTTTGA
>WGCA01000049.1 GCA_015494065.1 Thermodesulfobacteriaceae bacterium
ATACGGGAGTTTTACCAGAGACTCAAGGAGCGGGGGAAGCCGGGAAAGGTGGCTTTGGTGGCCTGTATGAGGAAGCTAGCCCTAATTTGCTGGGCCCACTACAAAATGGCCCTGGCTTCTACTCATTGACAGGCCACACAGTATCTCTACATTTTGAAATGTAGTAGAGGGTCCTCGCAATGACAAGGGGATGTTCGTCTGGCGAACCCTTGACACTTAATATGTATCGAAGGGGCGCCGTAACTCTAGCTGCCCCAGGCGCCCATAACCCTGATAAATGCCCTTTTAAGGCAGAAAGCCCGTACAGCAGGCACGGGCAAAATCGATCACCGGGCCTGGATAGACCCCAAAGAGTAAAACCCCAGTCACCGCAAACATCAACCCGGCAAAAATGTAAGGGTTCAAAGAGATCTCTACCTCTTTTTCAGGCGGCTTCATGTACATGAGCATCACGATGCGCAAATAAGGATAGGCCGCGATGGCGCTTGCCAAAACCGCCAGAATTACCAAAGCGGTATGCCCGGCCTCAAATGCCGCCCGAAATACAAAAAACTTACCGATAAAGCCGGCGGTAGGAGGAATGCCGGTAAGGGAAAAGAGAAAGATCAGGAGCAATAAAGCCACGGTGGGATGCGTTTTAGAAAGCCCCTGGTAATCAAAAATATTCTCACCTAGGAAATTCTTACGCCTCATGAGCACGATCACAGAAAAGGCCCCGATATTCATAAAGGCGTAAAGGAAAAGGTAAAGCATGGTCGCCGCCATGCCTTCTTTAGTCCCAGCAATAATGCCCAGCACCGCGTAGCCAGCGTGCGTAATGGAGGAGTACGCCAGCAGACGTTTGATATTGGTCTGGACCACCGCCAGCACCGCCCCGGTAAACATGGTCAATACCGCAAGGGGTACCAAAAGCTGGGTCCATTCCGTCTTGGCCGCCCCAAGGGCAATCAAAAAGACCCGCCCCATGGCGGCAAAACCCGCGGCTTTGGGCCCCACCGACATAAAAGCCGTCACCGAGGTGGGTGCCCCTTCGTAGGCGTCTGGCGACCACATATGGAAGGGCACCAGGGCTACTTTGAAGGCAAAGGCCACCACAAATAAGGCAGCCGAGAGAAACAGGGCCTTGTTGGCGGAAAGATTTGCCGCAAGGAGCGCCTTGGCTATGGCTTCAATATTGGTCGTACCGGTAAGGCCGTAGAGAAAGGCCATAGCCAGCAAAAGAAAGGCCGAAGCGAAGGAGCCCAGCAGAAAATACTTCATGGCCCCTTCCAGCGACCTGAGCTCCGCGTACAAAAGCCCCACCAGGACGTAAACCGAAAGGGACATTAATTCCAGGCCCAGGTAAAGGAGGATAAGATCCTGAGTGGAGGCCATGAGCATCATGCCTGTTACCGCATACATGAGGAGGGCGTAAAACTCACCAAAGTTAATCCCCAACAATCGGTTATAACCCGGGGCCAGCAGGGCCACCAGAAAAAGGACCAGGAGAAAGATGGTCTTGAAAAAGACCCCGTACTGATCCGCGGCGTAAGTGTGGCCAAAGGTCGTCCCCTGGGTCAAAAAGACCAGGGCCAGGGCCAGTAAAGCCGTAACGATGGTGGCCCAAGTAAAGACCGCTTTTCTGGTGACCCAGCGATCTACCAGGGCCATCACACTGGCTACTAACACCAACAACGTTTCCGGATAAACCGCTACGAAACTAGGAAGGGAGGACCACATGGAGCCCCTCCTTTAAGATTTCGCTAATGGGCAACGTCGTACCTGCCGCCTGGTGGACGTGTTCAAGAAGCGCCCTTACCGAGGTGTGCATAAACCCCAAAAACGGGGTGGGGTAACAACCGATCAAAAGCACCAGAATGAGCATGGGGACCAGGGCCAAGACCTCGCGCATCTTGACGTCTGGAAGCCCTGCCACCTTCGGGTTTACCTCCTGGTAAAAAACCTGCTGGTACAGGCGCAACATGTAGGTGGCCCCTATGATTACCCCCAGGGCTCCCAGTACCGCGGCCCAGCGTTTTGAAGCAAAAGTACCCAGCAAGATCAAAAACTCCCCGATAAAACCGTTGGTCCCCGGAAGCCCGATAGAAGCTAAGGTAAAGACCATGAAAAAGGCGGCGTAGATGGGCATCACCGTGGCCAGGCCACCGTAGTCTTTGATGGCCCGGGTGTGCGTCCGCTCATACACCACCCCCACGCACATAAAGAGGGCCCCGGTAACGATACCGTGGTTTATCATCTGTAAGATAGCCCCCTCTACCGCGTTCCCTTCTAGAGAAAAAATGCCTAGAGTCACAAACCCCATGTGGCTAACGGAGCTATAGGCGATGAGACGTTTGAGGTCGGTTTGCGCCAGACAAATGATACCCCCGTAGATGATGGCAATCACCGAAAGGAGCAGCATGGGCACCATCATGGCCTTGGCCGCCACGGGGAAGAAGGAAAGGGAAAACCTGAGGAAACCGTAGGCCCCCATCTTAATGAGGATGCCGGCGAGAATCACTGAACCCGCCGTCGGGGCCTCGGTGTGGGCGTCAGGCAGCCAGGTATGCACCGGCCACATGGGCACCTTGACGGCAAAGGCCGCAAAGAAGGCCCAGAAGAGCCAAAATTGAAATTGATACGGCAGCCCAAGCTGCATAATCTCAAGGATGTTAAAGGTCCCCGCCTTGAGATAGAGGAAGATGATCCCTACCAGCATCAAGACCGAGCCCACCAAGGTATACAGGAAAAACTTGATGGTGGCATACAATCTATTAGGCCCGCCCCAGATACCGATGATCAGGTACATGGGGATGAGCATGGCTTCCCAGAAGAGGTAAAAAAGGAAGAGGTCCAGGGAACAAAAAACGCCCATCATGGCGGCGGAGGTCAAAAGGAGCGCGATATGAAACTCTTTGACCTTTTCCGTTACCGCTTCCCAGGAAATCAGGATACACAGGACGGTTACCAGGGCCGAAAGCAGGACAAAAAGGACACTTATCCCATCTACTCCCAGGAAATAAGAAATATGCCATGCCTTGATCCAGGCGTGCTTTTCCACAAATTGCATGCCGGAAAAATCTTTGTCAAACCAGCTGAAAAGCGGAAGCGTAAGCGCAAAGTCTACCAGGGCTACCACCAAAGAAAACCAGCGGATCAGGCGGTCACGCCGCGGCAAAAGGAGCAAGATGATGGCCCCTATTACCGGCAACCATATAATGGCCGAGAGTAAAGGAAATTCTGCCGTGCGCAAGGCCACTTCCATAGTCTTCCCCCTAAAAGAGATAGATCAATAAAAGGATTACCGCCGCACCCGTGGCCATGATCAAGGCGTAAGTATGCACCACCCCGTTTTGCACCCGGCGCAACGTCTCGCCTCCGCGCCGGATCATGTCCGGCACACCGTTGACCACACCTTCGATGAAGATAGAGTCCAGCACTCCCTGGACGATGGCCCGGGCGGTGAAGAAAGTGGGCCGCACGATAAGGGCGTGGTAAATCTCGTCCCAGTACCATTTCCGGTAGAGGTAGCGGTAAAGGGTGGGCCATCTTTCCGGTACCAAACGCTGCAACTCAGGCCGTTTGATGTAAACGAGATAGGCCACGTAAATCCCCAAAAGCCCCATCGCCGTGGAAACAGCCATCAAAAGGAGCTCCAAAAGGGCCTCCTTTTCTTCCCACCCGTGAGGGAGGTGAAAATGCGGGTGACCGAGCACGGGCTCCATAAACCTGGCAAAGTGATTCTCGCCGCCTAGCACGTGAGGAATACCGATCCAGCCGGTGACCACCGCCCCCACCGCCAGAATCATAAGGGGAATGGTCATCACCTTGGGAGATTCATGGGGCTCATGCCCGTGGAGCACTTCCCGGCCCCGAAATTCCCCGTAAAAGGTCATAAAGACCACCCGGAAGGAATAGAAAGCCGTAAGGCCGGCTACCAGCGTCCCCACCAGCCAGACGATCTTCCCCCAGGGATAGACCGAGGCAAAAGCAGACCAGAGAATTTCGTCTTTGCTGAAGAAGCCCGCCAGGCCTGGCACCCCGGAGATGGAAAGGGAGGCGATGAAAAAGGTAATAAAAGTGATGGGCATGTATTTTTTTAGCCCTCCCATGTAGCGCATATCCGTAGGGTCCGGGGCGTGGTGCATGGCGTGCATAACACTTCCCGCCCCAAGGAAGAGCAGGGCCTTAAAATAGGCGTGGGTAAAGAGGTGGAACATCCCGGCGGCAAAAGCCCCTACGCCGCAGGCCATAAACATGTAGCCCAGCTGGGAAAGGGTGGAATACGCAATGACCCGCTTGATGTCGAACTGGGTCGGAGCTATGGTCGCCGCCATGAAACAGGTAAAAGTCCCCGCCGCCGCTACCACCGCCATGGCCACGTTTGAGAGTTCAAATATTTCATGACACCGGGAAACCATGAAAACACCGGCGGTGACCATGGTGGCGGCGTGGATCAAAGCCGAAACCGGGGTGGGACCTTCCATGGCGTCCGGCAACCAGACGTGAAGCGGGAACTGGGCGCTCTTGCCCATGGCCCCGCAGAAAAGGAGTACCGCTATTAAGGTGGGGAGCAGTATATCGTGCCCGAAAAGGTTGACCGTGGCGTGGGCTATTTCGTGGACCCGGGCAAAGACCGGTTCGTAATAGATGGTCCCGAAGGTCACAAAGACCAGAAAGACCCCTAACGCAAAACCGAAGTCCCCGAAACGGTTGACGATAAAGGCCTTTTTGGCCGCGTCAGCCGCACTCTTTTTCTGATACCAGAAGCCAATCAATAGATAAGAACAAAGCCCCACCGCCTCCCAGCCAAAGAACAACTGTAAAAAGTTGTTGGCCGAGACCAGCATCAACATGGAAAAGGTAAAGAGGGAGATATAGGCAAAAAACCGGTAGTAACCCGGGTCATCTTCCATGTAACCGATGGAGTACACGTGAATCAGGAAGGAAAGACAGGTGACCATGGCCAGCATCATGACCGAAAGCGGATCCACCTGGAAACCGACCCCTACTTTGAAGGTGTCGGCGATGACCCAGGAGTAGAGGTCAAAATTGGCCCGCGCCCCCCCGATGACGTCAAAGAGGGCCTTTAAAGAAACCAGAAAAGAAGTGAAGACAGCGATACAGGGCAACCAGTGGGCCTGCCGGCGGATATACCAGCGCCCAAAAAGGAGGGTGATGGTCGCCGCGATCAAAGGCAATAGCGGAATCCAGACTACGTATTTCATAGGTTACCCCTTCAAGGTGCGAAATTCGTCCATATGAATTTCGCGTGTCTTTTTAAAGAGGAGCACCACCAACGCCAGACCAATGGCGGCCTCCGCCGCTGCCACTGCGATGATAAAGAAAACCAGGACGTGGGCCGTAGTGTGGGCCAGCCCTCGCCCCAGAGCCACCAGGGTGACGTTAACCGCGTTCAACATGATCTCAATGCACATGAGCATGATGATCACGTTGCGCCGGGCGATAAAACCAAAGGCCCCGATGGCGAAAAGAAAAAGCGTTAACACCAGGTACCAGGAAACGGGTATCATAGGCCTTCCCCTCTTATCATGCGGATTCTACGGGTGAGCACCACCGCCCCCAAGACCGCCACCAAAAGAAGCACCCCTACGGTTTCAAAGGAAAGGATATGTTCGGTAAAAAGGGCTTTGCCCAAGAGTTTGGCGTGGCCCACCTTGGCGATGGCCTCCGGCGTCATGTCGCCCACGGGTTGAGGGGCCCGGAAGTCCTTCAAAGCCTGGGCCGCAAGGATCACCAGGGCCACCGAAACAAAGAGGGCCGCCGGCCAAAAGACCGTAAAATTATGGATCTTGAGCTCGGTGCGTAAATTGATCATGTAGACCACAAAGAGAAAGAGAACCAAGACCGCCCCGGCGTAGACGATGATCTGCACCGCAGCCAAAAACTCCGCGTCTAGCGTGATAAAGAGCACCGCCTGGTGCAAAAACATTACCAACATCCAGAGGACCGCATGGACCGCGTTCCGGTTGGTCACCACCAGCAGCGAGGTGACCACCAAGACCACCGCCAGATAGATAAAGACGATTTTGGGAAGTAAGCCTTCCATTTATATACCCTCCGCTCGTCTTTTGGCCGCCGGGAGTTTGCGCTCCGGGACCCCGCGCGGCCGCCAGAAGGGATTAAAATACGGTCGCTTCTGGGTGACGATGAATTCGTCCCAGTTTTTAAGCAGCTTTTCCCGGTCAAAATAAAGGTCTTCGCGCCGGTAACCGGAGTATTCGTAAAACTCCGTGAGCACGATGGCGTTTACGGGACAGACCTCCTCGCAGTACCCGCAAAAGATGCAGCGTAAAGCGTCAATGTCGTACTTTTTGACTATTCGGGCCTTGGTCTCCGGGTCCCGCTCGGCTTCGATGTAAATGCACTGGGCCGGACAGACCTGAGCGCAACGGTAACAGCCCACACACCGGTCTTTTCCGGTGGCCGGGTCCCGCACCAGGGCATGCCGGCCGCGAAACCCCGGCGCCAGAGGCTTTTTCTCCTCCGGATACTGGATGGTTACCGGTTTTGCAAAAAGCTTGCGTAGGGTAAGCGAAAGCCCTTTAAGGATCTCGGTAAGGAAAACCGTCTTCACCAGCCCCATAAGTCTCTCCTCAAAACCTTTAAGCCAAAACTTTGATAAGCCCCGTAATGACGATGTTCAAAAGGGCAAGGGGGATCAGCACCTTCCAGCCAAGACCCATCAACTGGTCGTAACGGTAACGGGGCAAAGTGGCCCGGACCCAGATGTAGAAAAAGATCAAAAAGTAAAGTTTTAAAAGGAACCAGAACATGGGGACTCCGGGGACCTCAAAGGGCCCGTACCAGCCCCCGAGGAAACAGACCACCGCGAGCATAGACATCACGATCATGCCGAAATATTCCGCCAGATAAAAAAGGGCGAAGCGAATGCCGCTGTATTCCACGAAATAGCCGGCTACCAGTTCACTTTCCGCCTCAGGGAGATCAAAGGGTGTACGGTTGGTCTCAGCGATAGCTGCCACCATGAAGACGAAGAAACCAATAATCTGGGGGATGGCATAAATCTTAAAAGGGCTTTCTATCTGGGCCTTGACGATTTCTATCAGGTTCATGGAGCCCGCCAGCATCATGACCCCTACCAGGGCGAGCGCCATGGCGATTTCGTAACTGATCACCTGAGCCGAGGCCCTGAGCCCCCCAAGAAAACTATAGCGCGAATTTGAGGCCCAACCCGCCAGAATCACCCCGAAGGAAGAAAGAGAACTCATAGCCAGCACCACCAAAAGGGCCATGTTGACGTTGGTGACCACGAAGTGTTCCCAGATCGGAATAACCGCCAAGCTGGTGGCCCCGGCCACCAGGCTGATAAAGGGGGCCAGCTTGAAGACCACAGGGCTGTCCACGCAACTCGGGATAATGTCTTCTTTAGTGATAAGCTTTAAGACGTCGGCGATGGGCTGGAGGAGCCCCCGGGGCCCTACCCTGTTTGGCCCTAGCCTCTGCTGCATGTGGCCGATAATCTTTCGCTCCGCGTAAGTCGTATAGGCCACGTGCAGCAACGTTATCCCCACCAGCACCAGGCTTTTGAAGACCGAAAGGCCAAGATACTTCAGCAAAAAGTGATTGGCTGTGTCATAAAGCCTTAGAAAATCGATCATAGCCTTTCCCCTAGCGGTCACATTCTCCTAAAACGATGTCTACGGAACCGATTACGGCGATAATGTCCGCCACCATTTGCCCTTCCGAAAGGGCAGGAAGCGCCGAAATGTGCACAAAGGAAGGGGCCCTTATCCTGACCCGCCACGGATGCCCCGTGCCGTCACTTACGATGTAATAGCCAAGCTCCCCTTTAGGAGCCTCAATGGCAAAATAGACTTCTCCCTCGGGCACGATGGGGACCTCCACCCCCTTTACCAGATACCCCCGTTTAGGGTGAAGGGCCGGTTCCGGACGCTTGATCTTCCCGTAAGGTATCACCAAGTCCGGGGCGTCTTCGGCGATGACGGGTTCCCCTTCGCACTCGGCAAGTTTATCCAGACACTGCCTGATAATCTTGTTGGCCTCCCGCATCTCTTTCATACGCACGCGGTAGCGAGAGTACACGTCACCTTCAAATTCAACGGCAACTTCGAAATCAAGTTCATCGTAAATGAGGTAAGGACGCGCGCGCCTTAGGTCGTAGCGCACCCCTGAACCCCGCAGGGAAGGACCGGTCAACCCCAAGTTCACCGCTTCTTCCCCAGAAATTACCCCTACCCCTTTGGTCCGCTTAAGCCAGATACGGTTGACGTCGATCAGGGTTTCGTATTCGGGGATGCGGTGAGGAAACTCCTCCGTAAAACGGTAAAGTTCATCGATGATCTTCTGGTTAAAATCAAGACGCACCCCGCCGATCCGGGGGTAACTCACCGTAAGACGGGCCCCACAAATCTCTTCAAAGATATCAAGGAGCCATTCACGGTCGCGAAAACAATAGAGGAAGACCGTCATGGCCCCGATGTCTAGCGCGTGGGTGGCCAGCCAGAGCAGGTGGCTCGCGATACGGGCCATCTCACAGACGATGACCCGGATAATCTGGGCCCGCCGGGGGACTTCAAGCCCCATAAGCTTTTCCACCGCCAGACAGTAGCCCACGTTGTTGGCCGCAGAGGCGATATAGTCCAGCCGGTCCGTAAGGACCATGGCCTGGGAATAAGTCCTGTGTTCGGAAAGTTTTTCTACCCCCCGGTGGAGGTAGCCGATGCGCGGATCACAGCGGACGATGGTCTCTCCGTCAAGCTCAAGGAAGAGGCGCAATACCCCGTGGGTGGCCGGGTGCTGGGGCCCCATGTTTACTAAATAAGGTTCGTCCCACTGCTCGCTGTCCTTTTGCTTCTGAATGATCTCAAGCGTTTGTGCCATGGCCCTCCCCCTCCTGAGAAACCTCTTCTTTGACCTGGCCCGGTAAAGGTTCACCCGGCACCCTCTGGTACCAATCATAAGGGGCCAAACGGCGGGCCTTTTCTTTTAGTTCCTTAAATCCCGACCACTCCTTTTCAGGCTCCAAGAAAAGGGGATAATCCTTCCGTAACGGGAACCCTTCCCAGTCTTCCGGCATGAGCAAACGCCTGAGATCCGGATGCCCCTCAAAGACTATGCCGAACATGTCGTAGACTTCCCTCTCAAACCAGTTAGCCACCTTCCAGATAGAAGAAACCGAGGTTATGCGCGGATCTTCTTCAGGAACTTGAGCTTTGATACGTAAGAACTGCTTGTAACGGATAGAATACAGATTATATACCACTTCAAAACGTGGGGTCTTTTTCTGGTACCAATCCACCGCCGTCAGATCGGCCAAATGGTCAAAAAGGAGTTCGCCGCTGTCGTGCAAAAACTTGAGGATATTAAAGATCTTTTCCCGCTTAACGATTATGTAAGTTTGGCCGGCACTTTCCCCCACGCTTACGATTTCTGAGGCAAATTTTTCCTGCAGCCGTTCAACGGCGTCCATACGACCTCCTATCTAAAACTTCCCCAACGGGCGTGTTCGCTGCGGATCTTTTGCTGAAGCTTGATTAAGCCTTCTATTAAGGCCTCCGGCCTTGGGGGACACCCGGGAACGTAAACATCTACCGGTAAAAATTCATCACAGCCCTGAACCGTGGAATAGGTCTTAAAGATCCCCCCTGAACAGGCACAACTGCCCATGGCAATCACGTAACGGGGCTCCGGCATCTGGTCATAGACCCGGCGCACTACCGGGGCCATTTTTTTGGTAACGGTCCCGGCCACGATAAGGACATCAGCCTGCCGGGGTGAAGCCCGGAAGATGATCCCAAAACGGTCTAGATCGTTGTGGCTCGCACCTGCGGCCATCATTTCGATGGCGCATCAGGCCAAGCCAAAGGTCACCGGCCACATGGAGCCGGCCCGGGCCCAGTTAAAAAGCTTATCAAGCGTGATAACAAAGACGTCTGCCCCGGGAACTTGACGCACGCCTTCGCTTACCTCAACCGTACCCTTTATTCCCATTGGAAAGCCCCCCTTATCCAGGCGTAAAAATAGGCTACCAGAAGTAAAGCGATAAAAATGACCATTTCTACGTAGGCAAAAAGGCCGATTTGATCAAAGGTCACCGCCCAGGGATATAGAAAGACCGCTTCTACGTCAAACACGGCAAAGAGGATGGCAATAGCGTAAAATTTGACGTCAAACCGGTGGCGAGGCTCTCCGGTAGGAGGCAGCCCGCACTCGTAGGCCACCGCCTTTTCCGTATAAGGACGTTTGGGCCCCAGAATCTGGTTAATCAAGACCATAGCCCCGCCAATCACAAAAACAATGAGCGATACGATTAAGATGGGCAGATATTTGAGGCTCAAAGATATCTCCATCCTTACCCCCTACTTTCCGCTCGGAGGTTGCGCCGGGGCAGAACCGGCTTTTTTCGGCGGTGTAGGCGTAGCCGAAGCCCCACCTTTCGGCGGGGTAGCAACCGCCGCAAATTTTTTGGTGGGCACCTTTTTGGGCTTCTTCATCCCCACCTTTACTTCCTTGACCGCCAACGCCCCGTTAGGACAGGCCTCCACACAGTAAGGCTTTTGGCCTGCCTTTACCCGGGCCACGCAAAGATCACATTTAGACACCTTACCCGTGGCCTCGTTAAAGACGGGGATGCCCCAGGGGCAAACGAAAATACAGTTAAGACACCCTACACACCGGGCTTCGTCAATGATGACCACGTCTCCTTCCCGCCGCATGGCCGCCGTAGGACACACGTCCACACAACGGGGTTTGCGACACTGCATACACACCACGTAGGCAAAACGGGGCTTCTTCTCCCCCTCTTCCACCACCTCAAACTTCATAATGCGACAATTGGCCATTCCAGGGGGAAAATGATGCGCTTTGCCGCAGGCCTCCACACAGGAAAGACACCCGTCACACTTTTTGAAATCATGCTCCACCGTATAAGCCATCTGCTTTCTCCAATTTTTAAAAATGGCTTAACATATCTGTAACTCAAATTTATTTTTGGGTGTCTCTATTCATAGTCGGTTCTCTAATGATGTCAAAAGGCAATAATTCCCCTTTTTTTGTAAATGCTGGGGAAAAACCCCCACTCATCTGGGGATTTTTCCCCAGACATTAAAAAGCTCGTGAAAGGATTCAAAAATCTAATATTTGGCGGCTGGTGCTACCTGCCTCCCAAAAGTATCCCTCAACCAACGCATACGTTTGAGCTGGCTGGCCTCTTCTACGGGTACAAACTTGAGGGCGTCTACCGGACATCGGGTCACACAGGCAGGCTTAAGGCCTTGGTCGATGCGGTCCGCGCAATAGTCGCACTTGTGGATCTTGCCCGCATTTTCGTTCCACTGAGGAATCCCCCAGGGACAGGCGGTAATACAGGCCCGGCAACCAATACACAGATCTTCCCGGAAGACCACGATCCCGTCGCCCTCCCTTTTTGCCAGGGCTCCAGACGGACAGGCCTCAACACAGAGAGGTTTTTCGCAGTGGAAACAGGAAGTGTACATAAAAGTGAGGTCCGGTTCACCGAAGACCGCCTCAGGACCAAACCGAAAGATGCGACAATTAGCCTCCCCATAGGGGAGCTCTTTCCAGTCCATACAACTTATCTCACAAGCCAAACAACCGATGCACCGGGTAGGATCATGATAAATATAGTATTTGGCCATTTTGCGCCTCCTATTTCTTATTTTGCAGGTTTTACTTCAATAAAACATTCGCACAGGGCGTTAGCCCCACCCGCCGGGTCATAGACGTCAAGCAGCCCCACTTCAAGACGCTGGTCCGCTACCCCGCGGTTATAAGCCCGGGTCTGCTGGGGCACGGTCCGACCAAACCCGTGGAGCATAAAAACGGCCTCGGGGTGGATTAATTCCGTGGCAAAAATGCGCATCTCTTTCTTGTAGCCACCGTTTGAAACGATGACCTTGTCGCCGTCTTTAAGCCCCATCTCTTCCGCTACTTTCTTGTTAATCCAGAGGACGTTTTCTTTGAGATAGGGATGCAGCGCCGGATTGTTCATCCACATCCCGTGAGTCTGCCAGGCACAACGGCCAAATAAGAGCCTGAATTTCCCCTTAGGCGGTTTTTCGGGGGACTCGTAAGGCTTAAGGCAGGGGATACCGGCATCTTCCCATTTTTTATTGATAATTTCGATCTTCCCGGACTCCGTTTTAAAGGGAAGATCGTTCATCCGGTCATACCAGATAGGCTTATCGGTGAGGGTGATAAAGCCCTTTTCCTGGATCTGGGCCACGGTAATCCCGGTGCCTTCAAGCTGTTTTTCCCATAGATCCTCAATGGTCTCGTAGGGGAAATGCTCTCCTTTGCCCAGGCGTTTGGCTAGTTGGATGTAGATCCACCAGCCGGGCTTGGTATCGTACCGGGGCTCAATGGCCGCCGTCCGGATCCTGAACCCTGGTTTGAGCCCCTTCTGGTTAGCGATGAGGTCGGAACGCTCTAGGTAGGTGCATTCAGGCAGGATGACGTCGGCGTATTTGGCGGTTTCGCTCCAGTTGACGTCCACCACCACCAGGAGATCAAGGTTTTTGAAGATTTCCACCTGGGCTTCAGGGTCCGGCAGCCCGGTAAGTGGGTCGTGCCGGTGGACGATGTAGGCCTTGATGGGGTAAGGATCCCCGGTCTTTATGGCCTCAAAGGCCCGGTGCAGGAGCCCGGGGCCTTTATTGATGTAAGGATATTTCCAACCTGCCCCGTCGGCCCGCTTTTCTTCTACCTTGGGGAGATTTTCTCCAATGCTGTTGAGACCTTTCTTCCCGGCATCCTTGGGGCCCTTCATGAAGAACAGCCCGCCTGGCACCTCTATGGCCCCCAAAAGGACATTCAAGAGATACGTGGTGCGGCTCTCCCAGAAGGCCTGTTTGTAACGGGCCCGCATCCAACCCGGGTGGAAGATTACGTGGGGAGCGTCTTGAGCGATTTCCCGGCAGAAGAGATACATCTCCTGGGCCGGAATCCCCGTCTCTTCTTCCGCCCATTCAGGAGTATACTGTTCTACGAATTTGGCCAGGTGCTCAAAACCGTGTACCCAGCGGGAGACAAAGGCCTTATCGTAAAGTCCTTCCTTAATAATGATATGCATCAAAGCAAGATTTAGGGCGTAATCCGTCCCTGGTCTGATCCGCCACCAGCGGGTGGCCTTGGAAGCCGTGACACTATAACGGGGGTCGATATAAGTAAGTTTGGCCCCCCGGTCCAAAGCATTGATAACCGCCTTGGTGGTCTTAATTTTGATAGACTCGAGGATATTCCGCCCGTAAAGCACGATGTGTTTGGCGTTTTTATAGTCGTAGTTCAGGGTCTTACGCCCAAAACCGAAAAGGGAAAGGGCCGCATGGTTTACTGAAACCGCACAAGTAACGTCATGATTACAATAATTGGGGGAGCCAATGGCCTTTAAGAAGGCCTTACGGTATTCCCCAAAAGGACCACCGCGGTCGCTTAAAAGCACCGCCCGGCCGCCGTATTGGTCGATAATGGCTTTTAATTTTTCGGCCACGTAATCCAAGGCCTCATCCCAGGAGACCGTGCGCCATTTGCCGGAGCCCCTTTCTCCGTCTCGGATGAGGGGAGAAAGGGGCCTTTCCGTATCATCCAGGAGGGCACGGCCGGCTATTCCTTTGGCACAGAGAGCAGTCCCCATACCTGCGTCATGGGGATTGCCTGATATCCAACGTACTCTGTCCCCTTCTACCTCCACCATAATGGGACAGCGTACGGAACACATACCGCATATGCTATAAACGGTCCTTTTCTCGCCCATATGTTTCCTCCTCTTAAACTTGCTTGCTGATATTATTTAATTTTGTTTAATATTCGCTACTATTATCTGATTTTCCCAAATTTTTGCCTTAAATTCTTTTTAACTCAGTTAAAAATGAGATAAAAGCGAAAAATTTTGACTATTTAGTTAAAAATTTTTGTTCTTAAAGAACAGAGAAAAAGGGCGCCCGTCGATCACAGGCGCCCTTTTTAAACTAGAACCAGTGCTGATACATCACACGGAAGCGCCAGTCAGTCTGGGTATCATCGTCGAACTGATCAGGCGAAAGGCTGAGCCCCAATTTTGCAATTTCGGAGGCGCTTACGTCGTCGATGTTACGGTAAAGGACGGCCACGTCCGCGGTGATGTACTGGTTGAAGCCGTGCCAGTAGTAGTTCACCCCCACACGGAACTCCTGCATGTAGTCTTCCACGCCCCATTTCCCGTTATCAAGTTTAACGAGCCCCAAACCGCTGGCCAGAGAATTATAAAGGTCGTTGTCGTCTAAGCGGCAAAGATAGGCGTATTTAGCCGTGATCTCCCATTTGCGCGGTACCAGGAAGTAGCCGAGGTTTACCCGGAAACCGTAGCGGTCCCAGGTCTCTTCCCAGGCCCCGTTCGGGTCTTGCTGGAACTCTTCCCAGGCAAACTCGAGGTCCGCCGAGAAACCGAGGTAGCGGAAAAGCACCGCCACGTCAAAGCCGTAATTTTCGCTATCGTGGGTGACGGACCGCATGATGTTTCTGCTGCCGTCAAAAAGGGTAGGATCATAGACCTTCTTCCAGCGGTCTTTGGTGTAGAAGGTGGAAAAGATAGTGGCAAGGGCCGGCTTGGTGTTATAGCCGTAGTCACCCTGCATGAAGTAATTGTTGAAGGTGCCAGGGCCCATGGGACCCCGCGGGTCAGAGCCAGGCAGCCAGTTGATGCCTACCCGGAAGCAGTAAAGCATGTCGTCACTCCTGGTGTTCCGGTCCCCCTGGGTGTCGCGGCCGTTATAAAGCCCCACCCAGTAGACGAGGAACTGCTTCTTGTTGAAGAGGTCAAGGTAGCCGTTGGCCTGGATCCCCTGGGAACGGTAAAGGAGCATACCACCTACCGGAAAACCGTTGGCCAAAAGGTGCCCACCGACTTTTAAGGTAGGAGTCCCAACCCCACTGAAATCTTTTTCAGAAGTAGAGGGTTTGCGCGGGCCACCGTCGTAGGGCCAGTAGACTTCGGAGTCGTCGGTGAAGATGGTACGGTCTGTGCCGTTTTGCTTGAACCCACTCTGCCAGTACTCCATGCTCATGGCAGGGATCTTGATCCGGCCGATCATGACCCGGAATTCCTTATACTTCTGCCACTGTACGATGGCGTCGTGCACGTTGACCTTGCTCCTGGGCTCAAGCTGGACGTGCACAAAATACTTCCAATACTTATTAGGAGCCGTACCGTCTACGAAAAAGCGCAGACGGCGCATGGTAAAGGAGCTGTAATTCTCTTCGGAATTGGCGATGTCATCATCGCGGTCAAGGTAGGTGTAGCGGAACTGGATCCCGGTGCGGAAACGGAACTTATATTCCCGGTTCTTCTCAGGATCTTTATACTCGATCCTGAAACCGTTTTTCCAGTAAGCTCGCCAGTTGACCGGGGCTTTTTGTTCCACGGCCTTTTCGGTCTGGGCCTGCTTTTTCTCAAGCTCTTCGATGCGTTTTAAAAGCATCTGGACCTGCTGCTTCAGGGCCTGAATCTCTTCATCTTTAGATGAGGCCTTGGCAGGCCCACTCCAGCAAAGGACTAATAGGAAAGAACACAGCGTAAATAGACTTAGCAAACTCCATCTACCCCTCATTCTATACCTCCTTACTAGGATTTAAATTATTCTCATAGCCCAAATTAAACCTTCTGTACAGCCTTTTTTTGCCTTAATTGAGCTTCTTTGATCTTTTTCTCCAAAACGTCTGCCAAACTCTTCATCTCATGGACCGCCCGGCCGCTGTCCTGCACGATGGCCTCTATCTGGCGGAAGAGCGGCAGGCGCCCCTTGATCTTTTTGAACAACCAGTAGGCCGGAAGATAAAGCACCACGAAGGTGAAGACGTAATTAACGGAAGAACCTAGCCCTGGCACCGTAAAAGGGAGGGGAAATTCCACCGTACCAAAACGCATCTGCATCCAGGCGAGCACAAAGGGAATAGGCACCAAACAGGCCGCCGAATGAGCAATACTTAGGAAAAAGAGTTTTCCGTAAACATCGTTGGCCTCTTTATTGAAGGTATGGTAGGCGTCTGAGTCTCCCTTTTTGACTGCCTCCACCGCCAAGTTGTTCCAATGGATCAGATCGTGGGTGAGTTTCTTTACGTGGTGACGGTTGAGATAAATAGCAAGTCCCACCAGTAGCTCCCCGATCACCACACACAGGACGGCCAAAAGGAAAGTCCCGATAAAGTAGGCCAGCACCGGGTCCTTAACCAGCCGGTAAAAGGGAATAAAGGCGTGATCCAGATAGATGAGCCATTTTTCGTACATATCCCCTCCGCTTTAAGCGGGGAGGGTCTCCCCTCCCCTGCTTTTTGTTTAATAAGGAGGCACGATACTGCGTCCCAGAAAGCCCTTTGAGGTGTAGCGGAGGCCAACGTAGATAGCCAAAATCACGAACAGGCGCTTGAGCCAGATATCGGGGATGTATTTCTGCGTGCGCGGACCCACCATGGAGCCGATAAAGATCCCGATGAGCTCCGTACCGATGAGCGGCCACCAGACCTGTACCCCTTTGAGCACCATATAAGTGGTGATACCCACCACCATCTTTACGAAGACCACGAAAGCCGAAGTCCCGGCCACGATGAACATGGGGAGTTTGACAATGTCCGTCATAAAGGGGACGAGCAAGAAACCACCGCCGATCCCAAGGAAGACCGCGATGGTCGCGATCACCAAACCGCCTATGGCCGCGACGATGGGGTTAAAACGGAACTCAACCCCGTAGAAAGTAAAGACGCACTCGGTAAGACCGAACTTGACCACTTTGACCCCTTCGGCCTCACCGCCCTTCTTCGCCGCCTCTTCAAAACGTTTGGCCGCTTCTCTGGCCGCCTTACGTTTGGCCCGGGCCCGCTCCGTGGTGCCGTACCACATAAAACCAGCCACCGCAAAGACCGCCAGCCCAAAGTAACCGATATAGGCCTTAAGGCTGATTTTGCCCGCTGTAAGCTCTGCAATACCTACCGCACCACCCACAGCACCGATGGCCAAAGCGATGGCCAGAGGCGCCACGATGCGCTTCATCCGCCAATAGTTAACGGTGGAGACCAGAGCTGAAAGACCAACCAAGAACATGTTGGAGACCCGGATGGTATCGGTCAGGAACTTATTAAGGGCCGGGTTGGTCTTTTTGAAGCTCTTGGCGTAATTGGCCAGCCCGAAAATAGTGATGTGACCTACACCAGCCATAATGCCGCCAAAAGCCCCTACGGTGGAGAAAATCCACCCTACCCAGATGGCCCACAAAAGACCAGCAATGGGGTTGGGCTTGGGCGCCCCGGGGATGCCCAGATAGCCTCTCGGAGCGTTAGGATCAATACATCCCTTGGTACAGGTCGGGGTACAAACTGGGGTGTTGGCAATGATCTTGCCAAGCTTGCCCTTGAGCCCGAGAGAATCGTTAAGGAGCACGTTACAGCCTGCTACCCCTGCCACCGCTTGGGCTGTGGCAGAGACCTGAGCCGCGGCCTTGTGCGCCTCCTCGGCCATCTTTTTGGCCTCTTCAGAGGCGTAAACCCCGGAATAAAGACTGTAGACCCAAAGTAATACTAAAAAGATAAAAGCCGGCATCAAAAACCTTGATACTCTTTGAAGTTTCTTCATCTACCCCCTCCTCATTTTAGAGAAGTTTTTTAGAATGGTGCCCTTTGGAGCTTTGAAACGCCGAGTAATCTGCCCGAAAATTTCACCCCCTTTCTTAAAATGCCGATAATATGAACAAGTCATTTTCGAACAGAAGCAAAGAAGAGGCCAAAACGGAACTCCATAAAGGGCATTAGAAAAGATCTTTTCTTTGAGGAAAAGGCCAGAGTCTTAAAGAAAAAAACAGGAAAGTGCCATATTTTTGTTGCAGTGCAACAAAAATATCAAGCGCGAAAATCCTCTGAACGTACCCCTACCTGGCGCATGAGGCGTTGAAAAGCTTGTCTTTCAAGGCCTGCCAAGCGGGCCGCCTGGGTTACGTTACCCCCGGTCTTGAAGAGCAGGTTTTCTACGTAACGGCGGGAAAAGAAGTTTAAAAGTTCTTTTTTGGCCTCAGCATAAGGTCGTTCTAAATAATTGCCAAGAGGATCCGGGGGAGAATGGGTTTCATCTTTTTCCATTAAGTCTTCAGGGGTGATGTTATCTCCTTTGGCCAAGAGAACCGCCCGGCGTACTACGTTTTGAAGCTCCCTTACGTTGCCTTTCCAGGGGTTTTTTAACAAATATTCCAGGGCTTCGGAACTAAAACTAAGCCCCTCCCTTCCGTATTCTTCTGCGTATTTTTGGAGAAAATGCATGGCCAGGGGCAGGATATCTTCTTTACGCTCCCGCAGCGGGGGGAGATAAATCGTGACCACGTTTAAACGATAGTAGAGATCTTCGCGAAAAAGGCCTTCTTTGATCTTGGCCTCAAGGTCCTGGTTGGTGGAGGCAATGACACGCACGTCTACCGGAATAGTCTTGGTGGAACCCAAGGGTCTTATTTCTTTTTCCTGCAGGACCCGCAAGAGCTTGGTCTGAATATTGGGAGGAATATCCCCTATTTCGTCAAGAAAGATGGTGGAACCATCCGCCACCTGAAAAAGGCCTTCTTTATCCGTGGTGGCCCCGGTAAAGGCCCCTTTGACGTAACCAAAAAGCTCAGATTCCAGGATATGTTCGGGTACCGCCGGACAGTTAATGGTGACCAATTCTTTGTCTTTGCGGTCGCTCAACATGTGGATAGCCCGCGCAATAAGCTCTTTACCCGTACCGGATTCCCCGCGAATAAGTACCGTGACGTCGCTGCAGGCCACCCGCTCCACCATATCAAGTACTTTTTGGAGGGCCTTGGATTCCCCAATAATACCCAAACGCTCCCAGGCACAGGTAACCACCTTCTTTTTAAGGCGCTCGTTTTCCTGCAAAAGGGCGGTGCGCTCCAAGGCCCTTTCCACAATATGTAGGATGCGATCACTGTCAAAGGGTTTCTGGATAAAATCGTAGGCCCCGAGTTTTAAGGCCTCCACCGCCATTTCGATGGTCCCGTACCCGGTGATAAGGACCACAGAAACGGTGGGATCGATCTCCCTTACACGGCGCAGGAGTTCCATCCCGTCCATACCCGCCATTTTGATGTCCGAAACCACTACCAGCGGGGCGAACTTTTCAAATTTCGCCAGGGCCTCTTCTCCCGAAAGGGCGGCTTCCACCTCAGCCGCCGGAATTTGCCGGAAAAGCCGGGTCAACATGCGGGTCATGTGCGGCTCGTCATCTACCACTAAGATCTTGGGTTTTACTTTAAGCATGGTCATTGCAGGGCAACCGTACGATGAAGACCGTTTTCAGTCCGAGTTTTAAATGTCTCTCTAAAACTGGGGGAGAAAAGGCCTCTATGGTCCCCCGGTGGTCTTCAATTATGCCGTAAGAAACCGAGAGACCAAGGCCGGTCCCCTGGCGTGGGGGTTTGGTGGTAAAGAAGGGATCAAAAATACGATCTTTGATCTGAGGAGGAATCCCTGTGCCTGTGTCTCCTATTTCCAGAACCACGAAATCGTCTTCCCTGTATGTCCAGAGGTGAATTTCTCCGCCTTTGCCGATGGCGTCACGACTATTATTTAATAAATTTAAAATAACCTGTCTTATACGGTCTTCATCACCCCATACCTCTGGAAGTCCGGTGGCCAAGTGCAACTTAAGCTGGATATTATCTAGTTCAAAGGTGTGTCGAATCATATCTACTGTTTGAACTACGCAATCGTTAAGCGAAATCCATTTCTTCCCTTTGGTGTTCTCAGAGGAGCGGGCAAAACTTAAAAGATCAGAGACTATCTTTTTGCAGACCTCCGCCTGAGATTCGATAATACCAAGTTCTTCGGCAATTTCCGGTTGGTCTCGGAATTCCTTTTTAAGCAGCTGGGCGTAGCCCAAAATGATCCCCAGGGGAGTATTGATTTCGTGGGCCACCCCGGCAGCCAACTGACCCAGCGAAGCCATTTTCTCCGAATAGATCAGTTTTTCCGTCATTTTGCGGTAGTTAGTGATATCTTTGGCTATGCCTTCACAGCCGGTTTTACAACCCTCTTCTCCTACGATGGTGTTAGCCGTAATGATAACAAACTTCTCCGAACCATCACGGCTTACCAAACGAGCCTCAAAATCCTTGATATATCCTTGGGCACAGATGGTATCCATATATTGTCTCCAATCTCTTTCGTCGGCAAAGAACTCCTTCATCGGCCGGCCTATGAGTTCGTCCTTATTTTTGAACCCGAGTAGCCTCACCCCACTGGGATTGATGTCTGAAATGCATCCGCGAGGATCACAGAAAAAGATCACTTCGCCGGAATTTTCAAAAAGACGCCTGAATTTCTGTTCTGAGGCCAAAAGCTCCCGGGTGCGCTGTTCTACCTTTTCCTCAAGGGTATGGTATAGCTCCTTAAGCTTGGTATTGGCCTTTTCCAGTTCCTCTTTGGCCTGCTTGAGCTTTTCGGCTTCCGCCCGCACCAGCCCGATAATTTTGCGTACGTTCGGATAAACGAAGGTAAGTACCGCCACCGCCACAAAACAAATACTGTTTAACCCTCCGGAAATGGGGGCTAAATCACGCCACCATTCGGGTACGCCGGCGTAGATAAAGATAAAACGCAACATGTGGCCTATGCTGCGGGAAAGAGAAAGGGCCACGAAGGCTGAAGCCAGCCCGAAAAGATACATAAAAAGGACACTTTGCGGAAACTTACGTTTGAGGGCGAAGGCGTACCGAAAGGCCGTAAAAGAGAGGAGGAGCATAAGGAAAGAGCCCAAAAAATCAACCAAATAGACCGGATACAAGGGCAAAGACGTCATAGGTTAGGTTTTAAGCTGAGAATTATGTTGTTCTTTATAAAAAACGCGCAAACTCTGTACCATAAACCACATTGCGGGTACGCAAAGCAGGTGGTCAAAACGACCCAGGTAATATACCCAGCGTTCAAAATCCAGGGGGCCATAGAGCCGGTGCGCAAAGGGATCCGGGGGCAGGAAGAGGGCGTGTTCCGGCAACCTCAGGTCAAGAAAATGGACCATCATGGTGTCCAGATTCCAGAGGAGAAAAAGGATAAGGGAAATACGAAAATAACGCCAGGCATTACCACTACCTACGGGATAACGGCGTGAGAAAAACAGAAGAAAGATGATAGAGGCGGTAAAGAACAAGTGCGCCAGGATGTGGGTATAAAAACCCTCCGGCGCCCCGTGGACCTGGACGGCCAGGGCCAGCCCCAACGTACCGGCCCAGAAAAATAAAACCAGGATGAGTAAGCGTAACAGGTAAACCAGGCCTTTCATCCTCCAAAATTATATTCGTTTTTGGGCCAAAGAAAAACTTAATAAGAGTAAATTAGCTCAGATCTCCTTACGGTAAAAATAAATGGGGTCTTCCTCCTTTAATACCAGATAAGGCTTCCAACCGGGCAGGGGGAAGTTGGCACTGACAATAACGGCCCCTTCTTTGACCTCATTACGCAATTTGGGCGCTAGGTCTTTTAAGACGTCGGGGAAAAGATAACAAAAAATGAGGTCGTAGTCTTTCAGGTTAGCCGAGAAAAAATCCTCCCTTCTTACCTCTGCCGGAACCCCGGCCAGAAAGTTTTTGAACCGGGCAAGCATATAGGCCCAGGGGTTTATTTCATACCCTACCCCAAGGATACCAAAGCGTTGGTACATGGCCCGCAGGAGCCGGCCGTCACCGCAGCCCAGGTCCACAAAACTGGTCTCCGGCGAAAGGGGGCCTAAGGCCTCAAGCATAGCCCTTATTTTGGCCCGAGAAGTGGAAACAAAAAGGGCACCCCCGGTACGCCTCAACACGAGAACCGTGCCCAGGGCGTAACAGAGTTTTAAAAAGGCCAGGGGGAGAAGCAGGGCCAAGGTCCCGAAAATAAAAAGCTTCATCGCCGTACTACCTGAATGTCAGAGGTGGGGTCTGGTTGAATGAGGCGGATCTTTTGTCGGAAGGCCAATTCTAAAAGGGCCAGAAAAAGGGCGATAATTTCCTCGCGGCTTTGGGCCTGAGCCAGTAGTTCCCGGAAATAAAGACACTTCTTTTCTTTTAATTGATCAAGGATAAAAGGCATCTTTTCTGCCAAAAGATTTCTGGCCCGGGCCACCTCAAGGGAAGTGATGGTCTTCCTGGCTAAAACATCCTTTAAGGCCGAAAGCAAATCAAAGAGGGAGACCGCAAGCCCTTCATGGGGGGTAGGCTCCTGCCCCGGAGGGACAAACACTTCGCGATCAAGCACCGGGCGGGCGTCCAATAGGGCTGCCGCTTGCTGAAACTTGGCCAGCTCAAGCAGAGAGGTTACGATCTCCTGCCGGGGATCTTCCTCTTCCTGAGCCGGGGGTTCTTCTTTCGGGAGCAACAGCTGGCTTTTTAGGTAAAGCAGAGTGGCCGCCATCAGCAAATATTCCGCCGCCACCTCCAGATCAAGGGCCTTCATCATTTCAAGGTAGGCCAAATACTGCTCGGTTATGAGAGAAATGGGCAGATCAAATATATTGAGCTTGTTTTTACGCACCAAGTGCAGTAATAAATCAAGAGGACCTTCAAATACCGGGATTTTGACGATGCACTCAGACATACTCAGACTTGAAATTCTTTATTCTCCGAAGTGCAGGAGTTATCAAGAGCTTGAGCCTTTATTACGTCAAGTATTAGCCGAACTAAACGTCCCTTACCAGCTTTCCACCAGAGAAATCAAAGATCTTTCTGAGGCCCAAAAAGCAAATTTTTTTGGCTCCCCCACGGTTAAGGTAAACGGCCAGGAGCTTGAGCCGGAAGCAGGCGGGCGTATCACCCTGGCCTGACGGCCTTACCGGGCGCCGGACGGGCGCCTTAAAAGATTGCCTGATAAAGGACAATTGAAAAACTGGCTTTTGAGGTTTATCGGAAAAGATGCCTGATAAACCAGAAGAAATCTGTTACCGACCCATTGGCTGGGTTCGCACCAAGGCCAAAGAAGTGCCCCGTTTTTTTACTATCTCCAAGGTGAGGGGAGAAATCCAAGTCCTACCCAAGTACCAGGTAGGACTCAAAGACATTAAACCCGGGGACGAAATCTGTGTCCTCTTCCATTTCCACAAAAGCCCCCCTTTTGAAGAAAGGCATCTCATCCAGGAACCCCCCCACCGGCCGGGAGAAAGAAAGGGCGTCTTTAGCACCTGCTCGCCGATAAGGCCAAACGCCATCGGGCTTTCGGTGCTTAAGGTCTTGGCGGTCAAAGGAAACGTGCTCGAAGTAGAACGTTTGGACATGTACGACGGCACCCCCGTGCTTGATATCAAACCCTTCAAACTCACGGGAGAAGACTATGAAAGCTAAGCTCTTGGGGGGCCTCATCCTGGTATTGGTCTTCTTTTCGTCCGCTAAGGCCGGCTTTTGGGAAAGGCTAGAAAATATCCTCAAAAAGACAACCGCCACCCAGGGCCTCAGCCAGGAAGAACTAATCGAAGGGCTTAAAGAGGCCCTCCTGGTCGCAAGCAAAAGGGCGGTTTCATTCCTGGGAGACCCTAAAAACCTTTTACAGGACCCAGACCTGCGCATCCCCCCACCCCCTAAAGTGGCCAAGGTCACAAACTTTTTGAAAAAAGTAGGTTTTAAAAACCAGGTTGAAAATTTTGAAGAAAGTCTTAACGTGGCCGCGGCCGCGGCCATCAAGGAAGCCCTTCCGGTCTTCAAACAGGCCATTTCCGCAATTACTTTTGAAGACGCCCGCCAGCTACTTAAAGGTGGGGAGACCGCCATCACCGATTATTTTCGCCAAAAGACCTCGGCTGAACTCTACCAAAGGTTTTACCCTTTAGTCCAAAAAAGCCTCAAAAAAGTAGGGGTTACCCGAAAATATCAGGAATTGATCAATAACTCCTACGCGGCCTCTTACCTGCGGGGCACCAAGGTGGATCTTGACCACTACGTAACCGAAGCAGCCCTAGACCGCCTTTTTGACACCCTGGCCCAAGAGGAAATCAAGCTGAGAAAAGACCCGGCCGCCCGTACCACCGCTTTGCTACGCAAGCTGTTTGGTTCGTCTTGATGCGCTGGCCCACCAAAGTACGCCTTATTTTACCCGGGAAAATCAAGTTTCCTTTCGTAAAAGAAGGGGTGTCTTTTTATCAAAAACGGCTTAACCATTATTTCTCTTTCGGGATAGAGGAAAAGAAGGTCCCCAGGGGAAAAGACCAGGCCGTCAAAGAGAAAGAAGGAGAAATAATACTCAAGGCCCTGGGGGCTGGAGGCTACGTCATCGCCCTAGATGAGAGGGGAAAATCCTTTGACTCCCTTTCCTTTGCCCGTTTCTTTCAAGACCTGCTCGAAAAAGAAAAAGAAATTGTCTTTTTAATAGGTGGCCCTTTTGGCCTCTCTGAGAAGGTCTTGCAGGCGGCCCGCTTGCGGCTTTCTCTCTCAAAATTTACCTTAGGGCACGAAATTGCCCTCTTGGTCCTTTTGGAGCAGCTTTACCGGGCGGCAAGTATTATTTCCGGTGAACCTTACCACAAATGAAACCTCTGGTTTCGGTCATCATTCCCACCTATAACCGGGGCCATTTTCTCAAAGAGGCCTTGGCCTCGGTGCTGGCCCAGACTTACCGTCCTTTGGAAATAATCGTGGTGGACGACGGCTCAACCGATGAGACCTCCAAAGTGGTGTCCCGTTTCCCAGTAACATACGTCCGGGCCCCGCACCGAGGGGTCGCCGCGGCACGTAACCGCGGCCTAAGTAAGGCCCGGGGGGCCTTGATCGCTTTTCTTGACAGTGACGATCTCTGGTTGCCCCGCAAGATTGCGGTGCAAGTCTCTTTTTTTGAGCACCAGCCAGAGGCCGTAGCCGTCCAGACCGAAGAGGTCTGGCTACGAAAAGGCAAACGGGTAAACCCCAAAAAGAGGCACCGCAAACCTTCGGGCCATTTTTTTGACCGGGCCCTGGAATTATGTCTCATAAGCCCCTCGGCGGTGATGTTGCGCCGTGAGGTGCTTAAAGAAATCGGGGGCTTTGACGAAACCTTTCCCGTTTGTGAAGATTATGAACTGTGGCTCAGACTCCTGGCCCGCTACCCGGTTTATTTGATCCCGGAACCTTTAGTGATCAAACGGGGCGGGCATCCCGATCAACTCTCCAAGACCCCTGGCCTTGATTGGTACCGTCTAAAGGCCCTGGCCAAAATTTATCGTCAACCCCACTTAAGCCCGGCCATGAGGCTTTTGGTACTGAAAGAGGCCCTTTTTAAGGCTGCCGTTTACGCCAAAGGGGCCCGCAGACGGGGTAAGTGGTGGGAAGTTTATGAAATCGAAAAGACCTTGGCCGAAATTTTAAGTTCACCTGGTCTGGTGCCGACTAAGGCCTTAAGCAAATGAAAGGGCAGGACGATAAGAGCAAAAGGACGGAGCAAAAGACAGATGATGGATAAACGCCTTTTTAGCCGTTTCAAACTGCAAGCAGAGTGTTCCTGGGCCTTCAAAAAAGATCTCAGGGTATTTAACGCCACCCTCGAAGATCTGAGTCTGGGAGGATTACGCATCAGCACAGACACCCCCCTTTCCCCTGGCCAAGAGATCATATTTTCTATCCCGTTAAAACCGCCTATCAAGGGCACCGCCCGGGTGGTGTGGGTCAAAAAAGAGGGGCCGCGATACAGCGCCGGGCTCGAGATAGTAGAGATGAAAGAAAAGTTTCGCAAAAACTTACAAGACCTTATCAACCAGTTTACCTTAACTTCGCTTTCAGATGCCCATTTTCGCTAACTTACCTTGCTGCCAGGGGCAAGATCCTTGTCGGGAACTAGGAGGGCCAGCTGGTCTTTATCCTTGGCAGCGAGAATCATCCCGTGCGAAACTACCCCTCTGATCTTGGCCGGTTTGAGGTTGGCCAAAAGGACCACTTTTTTGCCAACGAGCTCTTCCGGGCGGTAATATTCGGCCACTCCCGCCACCACGGTCCTCTCTTCCGGGCAGCGTACGGTAAGCTTTAACAGGCGCTCGGTCCCGGGAACCCGCTCCGCTGCTTTTACCTCTGCCACCCTCAGGTCAAGGCGCTTAAAATCTTTAAGGTCTATAAGAGATTCTTCTTGAAAGGGCTTGGTCTCTTTAGGACTTTCTTCGGAGACCTCAGGCCCCTTCTCTTCTATCCTGGGGAATAGGGCCTTTCCCCTCTGGGTTTTAAGCCCTGGTTTTAAAACGCCAAACTTCTTTAGTTCCTCGGCTTTCAGGTGTTTTTGCGGTTCAAGACTGAGATTGGTCAAAATGCGCTCGCAAGAGGCAGGCATCACCGGCCAAAGGGCCTGGGCCAGGAGTCTTAAGACCTCAAGCAGGTAATAGATCACCGTGGCCAGGCGCTCCTGTTTCCCTTCCTTGGCCAGTGCCCAAGGGGCCTGGTGGTCAATGTAACGGTTGGCTTCCCGCACCAGCTCCCACAAAGTAGCCAGTGCCCGATGAAATTCAAAATTTTCCATCAGCGAAAGGTAAGCGGAGACCTTCTGTTGCGCGAGCTCCCATAAGGCCTTCTCCGGAGCCTCCGGGACAAATGGTTCGGGGATCTCGCCCTTGAAATATTTCCGCACCATGGTGAGGGTGCGGTAAACCAGGTTGCCGAGGTCGTTGGCGAGCTCAGCGTTAATTCTTACCCGCAGGGCCTCTTCACTAAAATTGGCGTCAAGCCCGAAGGCCATCTCCCGCAACAGGAAATAGCGTACCTGGTCACACCCGTAGTGCGCTACCAGGTCTTTGGGGCGCACGATGTTACCCAGCGATTTGGACATCTTGGCCTCACCCAGATTCCAGTATCCGTGGACGTGTAACCCGGCAAAGGGAGGCACACCAAGGGCCTTCAGCATAATGGGCCAGTAGACGGCGTGGGGTTTAAGGATATCTTTGGCGATCACGTGGTGGGCCGGCCAGTATTTCTGCCAGTTGGGATCGTGAGGGTAACCGATACCGGAAAGATAGTTGAGTAGGGCGTCAAACCACACGTAGGTGACAAAATTCTGGTCAAAAGGGAGCTCTATCCCCCAGGTGAGGCGGCTTTTGGGCCTTGAAATACAAAGATCCTCCAGCTCGTCTTTCAGGAAGGAAAGGATCTCGTTCCGGTAGCGGGCAGGGGTAATGAGCTCCGGCTTTTCCTTAATCAATTCAACGAGCCAGTCCTGGTATTTGGAAAGCCTGAAGAAGTAGTTGGCCTCTTTTAAAGGGGTAGGCGGAGTGCGGTGGTCCGGACAGAGGCCGTCCTGGAGCTCTTTTTCCGTTAGGAAACGCTCGCAACCAAAACAATAGAGCCCCTCGTATTCGTCGTAATAAATATCTCCCTGCTCGTAAATTTTTTGCAGGACCAGACGCACCACTTCCTGGTGCGCGGGCTCGGTGGTCCGGATAAACCGGGTGTAAGAAATGTTTAGCAGGGGCCAAGTCTCCTGGAAGAGTTTGCTCATCTTGTCAACGTATTCTTTGGGGGAAAGGCCTTCCCTGCGGGCAGCCTGGACGATCTTGTCTCCGTGCTCATCGGTCCCGGTAAGGAAGAACACCTCCTCCCCTAGGAGGCGTTTTAATCGGGCCACCACGTCCGCCACCACGGTGGTATAGGCGTGTCCCAGATGAGGTTCCGCGTTTACGTAGTAAATGGGGGTAGTAATGTAAAAGGCCATCTTAGCGCTCCTTGGCGAAATCCTCCAAAGATATTTCCACCTCGTCACCCTCGCTGGTCTCAATGGTTACGGAATGGCGAAAAATATTGTAGCGCACCACCCGGCCTTCATAGTTGGCCAGAGAGACCTTCTTGCCGATTTTGGGAAGGGAGGCCGAAAGTTCGGCGTAGACGTTGTGTTCGTAGAGCAAACAACACAGCAGCCGCCCGCAAAGACCCGATATCTTTACCGGATCAAGGGGCAGGCTCTGCTCTTTGGCGATCTTGATGGAGACCGGGTCAAACTTTTTTAGAAAGGCTGCACAACAAATCTCCCGCCCGCAACAACCCACGCCCCCGATCATCCCGGCTTCGTGACGAACCCCTATCTGGCGCATCTCAATCCGGGTGCGCAGGGCCCGCACCAGGTCCTTCACCAGCTGGCGAAAATCGATCCGCCCTTCGGCGGTGTAGTAAAAAATCACTTTACTGCGGTCATAGAGACGCTCTACTCGCACCAGCTTCATCTCGAGGCCGAGCTCCCGGGCCAGCTGCTCACAAATACCCCAGGCCTTCTTTTCAAAGGCGATATTTTCCTGGTAACGGGTAACTTCTTTCGGGTTGGCCAGCCTGAGCACCCTGGGAAGCCCCTCTATTGGAATAGAAAGTTCAAGGACGGGGGAAACAACCCGGCCCACTTCTTTACGCTCGCCAAAGGAGACCAGCACCAGGTCACCGGGTCTTATCCCAGGGCCTTCCACCAGGGCGTGAAAGCCCGGATACCCCTCCCTTAACACTACCTCAGCCACCAAGGGATGGACCTTTTTGTCTTCACGGCTGATCTCTTTATTTTTGTTAGGGCGCCTGTTTGAAGCGCTCCCCTTTAAGTTTCGCCGATTTTTCTCTTTTTTACCCTTACCTCTCATGTTCACTTTTGGCTTTTAGTATTTTTTAATCCTTAGGTTAAAATTTTTACAGAAAAGGCCTGAGACGCGCAAAAAGGGCCCTTAAAAGGGCCGGGTGTTTCCGCCCGGGAGCCCATTCTACCCCGGAATTCACGTCAAGACCATAAGGGGCCACCTCTTCCACCGCTTGCCGTACGTTATCAGGCCCTAACCCGCCGGCCAAAATAACAGGCAGACCAAAGTCTTTGGCCCTTTTGGCCAGTAGCCAGTCAAAGGTCTGACCGGTCCCACCAGGCACTCCCGGGACATAGGTGTCGAGCAAAAAGGCAGAACTTACCTCTCGGTAAGGGACAAGTCTTGCCAGATCTTCCTGGCTTTTGAGCCGGAAGGCCTTGATAACCCGCGGATAAAAACGGGCACACAAAGACGGGGCCTCGTCTCCGTGAAGCTGCAGCCAATCAAGACCCACTTTTTCTTTGATGGCCTCGATCTTTTCTGCCTCTTCGTTTACGAAAACCCCCACCCGCGCCACAAAGGGAGGAAGCCGGCGGGCTATGGCCGCCGCTTTCTCCGGCGAAATATAACGGGGACTTTTGGGATAAAAGATAAAACCCACGGCGTGGGCCCCGAGCTCAGCTGCTAAAAGGGCCTCTTTTAGGTTAGTAAGACCACAAATCTTTACCCTGATCACCGGCGTCTGCTCCTTACTTTTGTTGGTCGTGGTACGGTAACTCTTCTTAAATATCCGCTGACCTTAAATTTCGTTTCAAAACTTTGTCCAGCACCGGCTTTGCGGTTTAAGAGCCCGTCCTCCTTGAAAAACGGGGCATCCGCCATGACAAAAGGCATTTTCTAGGTTACAGTATCACAAAATCAATTGAGGAGGAATTTTGGAAAAAGGCGGTTCCATCCTTGAGGACAAAGTCCTGGTCCTAAACAGGAGTTATCAGGCCGTCCAGATCACCACGGTGCAGCGTGCGATCTGTCACCTGGTAAAGGGTACCGCCAAGGTCATTACTCCGGACTGGACGACTCACACCCTGGAAGAATGGGTTGAAGCCTCCCGCTTTTACCATAACGGTAACGGCCGGCTGATCCGTAGTCCGAGCCTTTCTTTTATCGCCCCTGACGCCATTTATCTGGTCACCTTTGACCGCCTGCCCAGGATAGAAGTGGTCTTCTCCCGGGCCAACCTCCTGATCAGGGACCGCTATACCTGCCAGTATTGCGGCAAGAGTGTCAAAAACCCAAAAGACCGTACCGTAGACCACGTCGTCCCCCGCAGCCGCGGTGGAAAGACCACCTGGGACAACGTAGTCCTCTGTTGCCGCAAATGTAACCTGAAAAAGGGGGACCGCACCCCGGAGGAAGCGGGCATGCGGCTTCTCACCAAGCCTAAGGCCCCCCGCTGGGAAAGTTTGATAATGGAAGATTTTCCTAAAGAAAAGAAAAAGGCCTGGCGCCAGTTCTTGGACTACGCCGGCCTTCCCGAACTTAGCGACTAGTGGACTTTTAGTTTTTCGCTGTCCAGGATTACCAAAAGCTGTTCAGGGAGCTGACACACGTTTTTGACAAAGCTGGTATCCAGGCCTTCGATCACTTCCGGAGGCTCTTCGATTTGGGAAACAGGGATCTCCACCACGTCTCCCACCTGTTCCACCAAAAGGCTTAACGGTTCGTCGTCCCGGCCAATGATGACGTTGTGGTGGGACTCCCGCTCCCTTTTAAGGCCAATCCTTTTGGCGAGATCAATGGCGGTAAGGATCTGCCCCCGCAAGTTGATAATGCCGGAGACGAAGGAGGGGGCCTGGGGTACCGGGGTAATATCTAGGGAGCGGTTTATTTCCACCACCTCTTCCACAGGCAAAGCAAAGAGGAAACCGCCCAGCCAGAACGTGATAAAAAGCCGGGAATCTTCGGACAAAGCCAGATTTTTAGTTTCGGTCTCAGCCGGTAGAGGCATCTTTTTCCTCCTTTTCCAGGAATTCAGCTAGCTCTTTAAGTTTATTTCGGGCCTTAGGCGAAAAATCTGAAGGAAAAAATACGTCTATTTTGACATAGAGGTCTTCACGAGAACCATCCGCGCGCCAGGGGCCCCGCCGGGAAAGGACAAGGCTCTGCCCGGGCTGGAAATCCGCGGGCAAATCAAGGTCTTCGGGTCCCTCCAGGGTCTCAACTGTGACCTTTTCTCTCAGGGCAAAGCGCCAGAAAGGTATGAGGACTCGACTCACCAGCCTTTCCCCTTCAAAATTGAGGCAGCCGCTGGGATGGACCTGAAGTTCGAAAAATACCGCCACCTCTCCTCCTGCCCCTGGGGGGAGATAAAGGATATCTCCCGGACGGGCTCCCAGGGGAAGGCTAAGCTCAAGCTCCTTCTCACCGGCAAGCTCGCCCTTGCCGCGACACTTGGGACAAATGTCTACCAGGATCTCTCCCTTGCCCCCGCAGCGGGGGCACACGATACAAAGACGCCTTTCAGGACCGCTGAATTCGATCACACCCTCCCCTTCACAAAAGAGACATCTTCTCTTTGGCCCCGCTGGGTTCTGGCCACTACCCCCGCAATGGGGGCAGGGGACGGGTTTGTCCGGGATAACCACCGTTACCGCAGCCCCCACCGCCACCTCCCGGGCCGTGACGTCCAGAAAAGAAAGGACGTAATGGTCACCCTGGGGCCGTCCTTTAAAAATTTCCAGCCGGGCCGGGGCGTGACGGGCCTGAAGGATTTCGTAAGAACGCTTTAAGGCGAGAAAGAGTTCCTTTTGTCCCCCCCGGTCAGGGTGAAAACGGCGCGCCTTTTCCCGAAAGGCGCGCCTGATCTCTTCGATATCGGCCCCGGGACTTATGCCCAGGATGCGGTAGGGGTCAAACTTCATGCCGCTTTGGCGTATTTCCGGTTCAGGAGATTGGCCAAAGCTTCCAAGACCTTGGCCCGTTCGAGTTTTACCTGATATTCGTCGATGCCGGCCTCGAGCCCGCGCCGCCTATCTTCCTCACCCGCCAGCGAAGTGAGGGCCATAATGGGGAGATCAGCCAGCCTTTCCTCAGCCCTGATCTTTTTGGCCAGTTCAAGGCCGTTCATACGAGGCATCTCGATGTCCGTTACCAGGACGTCAAAGGACTCTTTTTGCAATTTCTCCCAGGCCTCAAGGCCATCGGCGGCGGTCTCCACCTCATAGCCCGCCGCTACCAGGTAATTGGCAATCATCTGACGGAAGAAGGGTGAATCCTCCGCCAAAAGGACCCGGTAGGGCCTTTCTTCCTGGGGTACGATCTTTACGAAGAAGTTGGGGTCGTGCATCTCGATGATTTTGTAAACGTCCAGGAAGAGGGTGGTCTTGTCTTTGACGATGGCAGAACCCAGGACCCCTTCTATCTGATAAAGCCGCTCATCAAGTTTTACGTGGGTCTGGATGCTGTCTACGATCCGTGAGACCAGAAAGGCCACTTCGTTTTCTCCCTCGGCAAAGACCAAAAGGTGATACTCTTCCTGTTCAGGCAGGGGCTGGATGGGGAGGAAATTCTCCAGCCGAATGATGGGCATACTGCGCCCGCGGTACTGGACGATCTCTTTGCCGCCCACAAACTCCAGCTTATCCGCTTTGATCTTGTCAAGCCTGGCCACCAAGGCCAGCGGAATGGCAAACTGTTCTTCAGGAGAGACGTTAAAGAGTAGGATGAACTGCTGTTCTTCCTCTCCGTAAGCGGCCTGGGCCCCTTCTTCTTTGGCCCGGTCCACATCCTCCACCTTAAGGCCTATTTTGCGTGAGATACCCACCACGTCCAGGATAAGGGCCATTTTCCCATCTCCCATGATGGTGGCCCCGGCAAAGATGGAAATGTCTTTGAAGTGTTTCCCCAGGGGTTTCACCACGATTTCTTCGGAATCCCAGATTTCATCCACCACCAGCCCAAAATCCATGGCCCCAGAATTAAGTATCACTAAACTTTCGTTCTCGCGGGGCTGCGCTTCCACCCCCAGAATTTTGGCCAACCGCACGATGGGGACCATTTCTCCCCGGAGACGGAAAAACTCTGAATCCCCTATCTGGTGGATATTTTTGCGGGTCTCAGGGGAAAGCCCCACCAACTCCCGCAAACTCACCTGAGGGATGGCGTAACGCTGGCCTTCACAGGTCACCACCAGGGCCGGAATAATGGCCAGGGTGAGCGGAATCTTAAGTCTTACGGTGGTGCCGGCCCCCAGCACGGTTTGGATATCTATGCTACCCCCGAGTTTTTCCACGTTGGTCTTGACCACGTCCATCCCCACGCCGCGGCCGGAAATGTTGGTTACTTTCTGGGCGGTGGAAAAACCCGGGCGGAAGATGAGGGCCAGGGCTTCCCGGTCACTCATACTTTCCGCCTCAGCGGGGGTAATGAGGCCTTTTTCTATGGCCTTCTGTTTGATCTTTCTCACGTCAATGCCTCGGCCATCGTCTTCTATTTCTATGACGACCTGCCCTCCTTCGTGGTAGGCCCTGAGGACCAGGGTCCCCACCGGGGGTTTGCCTACCTGGACCCTGGTGTCAGGGTCTTCTATGCCATGGTCGATGGAGTTACGTACCAGGTGGGTGAGGGGATCCTTGATGGCGTCAATAATGGAGCGGTCAAGCTCGGTGTCCGCGCCTTCGATACGCAAGTTTACTTTTTTGCCGGTAGAGCGGGCCAAATCCCTCACAATCCGGGGGAACTTGTTAAACACGTTGCCGATGGGTTGCATCCGGGTCTTCATAATTTTTTCCTGCAGTTCCGTGGTAACCAAAGAGAGGTTCTGGGTGGCGTTTTGCAATTCGGCGTCGCTTATCCGGGAAGCGATCTGGACCAGGCGGTTACGGGAAAGGACCAGCTCTCCGGCCAGATTCATGAGTTGGTCAAGCAGTTTTACGTCAACCCGTACGTGGGTCTCCGTAAGGTGGACCTGAGGCGGGGACTTATCCTCTTTTTTGGGAGCGGAAGCCGCCGGTTTGGGCACTTCGGGCTTGGACGTCTTCTCTTCCGTCTTGGAAGACTCTTCCCTAGGGGCTTCGGCCTTAGCCTGCGCCTCTTCTTTGGTCTCCGTGCCTTTTTCTTCTTTCTTCTCTTCAGGGGAAGACGCTTGCGAAGCCTCGGCGGCGGGGGCCTCTTTAGGGGAGGCCTCTTTGGCCTCAGCGCCACCTCCTTCGGCCCGCTTGGCCACCTTTTCGGCAAAATTCCTCAGGTCTACCAGAAAATCAAGGTAGGTATCATCCACGGGCTCTTTGCCCGTCTCTTCCAGGGCGGCAATAATGGCCTTGATATAATCAACCGCCTTAAGGAGCATGTCGATGGTTTCTTCGTCTGCCACCACCAGGCCGTCTCTTAATTTGGAAAGGATGTCTTCGGCAAAGTGCGCGATGGCTTCCAGGGTCTTAAAACCGAAAAACCCCGCGGTCCCTTTAATGGTATGGATGGTTCGGAAGATGCTAGATAGAAGTTCTTTGTCTTCTGGACGTTGCTCAAGCTCTACGAACTCTTCGTCCAAGCGTTCAAGGTTTTCCTTGGCCTCGGTGATAAAGTCTTTGAGGACATCTTCTTCAAAACCCATGGGTTCCTCCTCTGGTTTTAAAGACCTTTTTGCCTATTTCGAAAAAAGCCTGCCTCAGCTTTAACCCTCCCACTGATAACAAATGGTACGTCCGATCATTTTCCGTTTAAAACCGGCAGGCAGCCCCTGCGGGCTTTCGGTGGCCCCCAAGAAAAGATATCCTTTCGGTTTCATCACCCTGGCTATGTTTTGCAAGACCTTGGCCTTTATCTCGGGAGAAAAGTAAATAAGCACGTACCGGCAAAAGACCACGTCGAACTTACCCAGGGTGGGGGGCAGAGGGTCCACCAGGTTTAGCTTTCGGAAAGTCACCAAACGTCTTAATTTTTCGTTTACCACCCATTTGGAACCGTTTTGTTTGAAGTATTTCACCAGAAAAGTGACAGGCAGCCCCCGGTTCACCTCGATCTGGGAGTAAGCCCCCTGCTCACCCTTCTTTAAGGCCTCCCGAGAAATATCCGTGGCCAGGATCTGGAGACGCCAGGAAAGGAGTTCCGGGAAATATTCGTGGATGATCATGGCGATGCTGTAGGCCTCTTGGCCGGTAGAAGCCGCCGCTGACCAGAAACGAAGCTCTTTTTCCTTGGCCCGGAGTTTTTTCAGCTCAGGGATTACCTCTTTGCGCAGCGCCTCAAAGGGATGCTGATCCCGGAAGAAATAGGTCTCGTTAGTGGTCATGGCCTCGATAATCTCATCCCGCAGCTGAGGAGTGAGGCGCTTGCTGGCCATCTGGTAAAGCTGGTCAACGTCACGATAGTTTAGGGCGCGGGCCAGTTCGCGCAAACGACTCTCGATGAGGTAGGCCTTTTCCTCTTTGAGGACGATACCACTGTGTTTTTGTACCAAGTCGGCAAAAAAACGATAGACTTCCGGTCTCATGCTGCGATCCGTTGCACAAATATTTTTTGTAGAAAAGCGGGGATCTCCCCCAAGGGAAGCACGTAGTCGGCAAGCCCGGCCTCTACTACTGCCCGCGGCATGCCGTAAACCACCGAAGTGGCCTCATCCTGGGCCACGATAAGGGCCCCCTTCTCTTTCATGAGTTTGGCCCCGGCCAGGCCGTCGTGTCCCATGCCGGTCAGGATGATACCCACGCTGCGACCACCAAAAACGTTGGCCACTGAACGAAAGAGGACGTCTACCGCCGGCCGACAACTATTCTCCGGAGGCCCTTTGTGGAGATGGACCACTTTGGCCGTACCCAGAACCCTGACCTCCATGTGGTAGTCCCCTGGCGCGATGAAGACCTTGCCCGGGACCAGGGGGTTTCCTTCTTGGGCCTCTACCACCTTTAAGGCGGAGAGCTGATCAAGCCTCTGGGCCAGCTGAGCGGTAAAGATGGGAGGCATGTGCTGTACGATTAGGATGGGTACAGGAAATTGGCCCGGAAGCCGCGGAATTACCTCAGCCAGGGCCTTGGGCCCCCCGGTAGAGACCCCGATGGCCACGACCTCCCATCTCCCCCCCAGGGGGCGCGAAGGGAGCCTGCGCTTGGGCGTTACCGGTTTGACGGCTGGTCTTGGAGAAACTACGGGCCTTACAGGGCGTGAAAAAACTTTGGGCGCCGCCGTCTTTATTTTGGGGATCAGCTCTTCCTGGATCTTCTTGATGCTTTCGGAAAGAGAACGGGTAGAAGGTTTGGTTACAAAATCAAAGGCCCCTAGGGAAAGGGCTTTTATGGTCTCTTTGGCCCCCTTCTCGGTAAGGGAAGAAAACATAATGACCCGGGCCTTGGGATAAATACGCCGCAGATGTTCAAGGGCGGTGAGCCCATCCATAACGGGCATCTCAATATCCAGGGTGATGACGTCAGGACGCAGACGGGGAGCCGCCTCCAGGGCCTCCTTTCCGTTGCTGGCAGTACCCACCACCTGGATTTCGCGGTCAGCCTGCAAGGCCTGGGTAATGAGCTTGCGCAGAATAGGGCTATCATCGACTACCAAGACTTTGATGCGGTTCACAGAGAAGCCTCCTCTAAAAGCCAGCGAATCTTGTTCTCCAGCATCTCCTGATCAAAGGGTTTCATAAGATACTCGTTGGCCCCGGCCATAATGGCGTCGATAACGCTCTTTTCCTGGTTTTCGGTGGTGACCATCATGACCTTTATGTGGTTCCAGTGGGCGTTCTGGCGCATTTTTTTCAGAAATTCGTAGCCGTTCATCACCGGCATGTGCCAATCAAGCAGTACCAGCTTGACATCGGGATTCTCTTCGAGGACCTTTAGGGCCTGTTCCCCGTTTTCTGCTTCCACTACCGAAAAACCCATCTGGGAGAGATAACGTTTTTCAATCTGTCTGATGGACTTTGAGTCGTCGACCACCAGTGCTTTCATACCTTTCTCCTTCCCCGTGGGGCCTAATCTTTCCAAAGTTTCGGAAAAAAGCCCCCGTTCCTTAAGTCTCAAAACGGTAAGATCTCAAACCGGGTTTCGTTTGTAATTCCTTTTGGGAAGATAAAAGAGGCGTCATGGAGAAGAGAGCGAATCTTAAATTTTTTAGATCTTTTTATTAAAAAAATTTTTCTCAAAAAAGATCCTTAAAAGGCGAAAAGGAAATTAGCTAGAGCCAAAAGAAAACGGGGAGGGTTTCGATGAAGCTTCAATTTTCGGTAAAAACAAAACTTCTGGCCCTGGTAGGTTTAGGTATATTTTCCCTCTTGATGGTCTTTGGGATCAATTATCTAAGCAACCAAAAGACCAACCGTTCTCTAGAGGCTTACGACGAAATATTCAGGACTTACGAAAAATTTGATCTCATTAAAAATGACATTAGACAGATGGAAGACATCTTAGGAGAAATCCTACTTGAAAAAACTGATGCCCGGAGCGCGGCTCGCCTTCTTAAAGAGCTCAGCCAAAAAGTTAGAGAAGACGAAAGGGCCTTCGCCCAAAAAGCCAAGCAGATATTTGCCCGTGACTCATTAGAAGAACTGGAAAATTACATAAATCTGCTTGCTACCAAGCTAGAAAAGGCAATCTCTCTATTAGAAGAGGCCAAGATGGAAGAATTTAAGGCATATCTCAAGCAAGACTTAGCAAAATATCTCGATCTTTTTGAAGAAAAAAGTGCTCACATAGCGGAAAATTTGGACCAAAAATCATCCGTAAATTACCAGAAAATCGTAACCAACCTCCAAAAGAGTCAAAAAAATACCGGGCTGGTCTTCGTTTTGGCCTTGATTTTCCTAATAGGGGCCGGTTTTATGCTCTCTCGCAAGATAAGTGACAATCTTGAACAAATAACCGCCAAACTTCAAAAGATAAGCCGGGGAAGGTTTGAAGAGGCGGTGGCGGTAACCAGCCAAGACGAGCTGGGAGCCCTGGCCCGGGCCTGTAATTCTTTGATCACGGGAGTAGGACAAATCCTAAAAACCTTAGAAATCCAAACCGAAGCCTTGACCAAGGCCTCAGAGAATCTTTCCCGGGTCCAAAACACGGTGGACGGAAACGCCCAAGAAATAGGCCATTTTGCCCGAGAAGTAGCAGCCGCGGCCGAACAAGTAACCGAAAATCTTAAACTAGTTTCCCAGTCCTTAGAAGAACTCACAGTAGCTACCCAGGAAATCGCCCAAAACGTAAATGAGACGGCCAACATCGCCCAGGAAGCTCGCCACAAGGCCGAAGGGGCCACCCACGTGATGGCCACTTTAAAGGAAAGCTCCCAAAAAATTGGCCAGATCATCCAAGTCATCAACCAGATCGCCGACCAAACCAACCTGCTCGCCTTAAACGCCACCATCGAGGCCGCCCGGGCCGGCGAAGCCGGCAAGGGCTTTGCCGTAGTGGCCAATGAGGTCAAAGAACTGGCCAGGCAGACCTCCGAGGCCACGGAAGAAATTGCTTCCATGGTGAGCTCCATCCAGACCAAGGTAGACGAAGCGGTAGAAGCCGTGAATTCCGTAGACGAGACCATCGCTAAAATAGGTGATCTTTCCTCTAACATCGCCTCCGCCACGGAAGAGCAAACCGCCACCACCGAGGATATAAGCCGCAGCGTCCAGGAAGGGATAAACGGGGTAGTGCAGGTGAACGAACAGATCAAAAATCTGGCGGAAAAGGCAGGCCAGATCGAAAAAACTACCGCTTCCTTGAAACTTGCCGAAGAAGCCATCAGCGATATCGTGGGTGAAATCCAGACGGTAAACCAGTTTTTCACGGTAAAAGAGGAAGCCCTGGAGGAGGCCAGCCAAAAGGCGGAAGAAGGCGTGAGGGTCATGGGTATGACCTTCCAGCATTTTCAGTGGCGGGAAAAGCTCCTTGAAGGGATACTGGCGTACGAACCCCCAAAGGTACAGACCGACCCCTCCTTGTGCGCCTTGGGTAAGTGGCTTGCCCAATTTAGACCCGCAAATTCGGAACAGGAAAGGATACTCAGCCGGCTGATCCCAGAGCACCAGGAGTTACACCGTTCTGCCCTCAAGATAATCGAACTTATCCAGCACCAGAGTGAGCTTGAAAAAGTATTCAGGACCTTGAAAGAAGACATTTCTCCCCGGGTGGAAGTGGTGGTCAATTGTCTAAAAGAATTAAGGACAAGTCTTGAAAGGGCCGCTTAAGGTAAAGGCCCTGCGGGTTAACCCGCAGGGCCTTTTTGCTTACCTATTTGGTGCACCTTTTTGAAACAAAGGCCCATAACGATGCGCGCCCCGGCCTCCCGGGCCAGCCTTTCCGCCTCCGGGCTTATGATGCCTTCCTGAAGCCAGATATTCTTAATCCCCCGCGCGAGGGCCTCCGCTACCAGAGGGGGTACTTGATCGGCCCTCCTGAAAATGACGACCGTATCGATCTTCTCTCCTTCAGGGATAGCGGAAATATTGGGATAACAAGGTTGCCCCAGGATCTCGCGTTGGCCCGGGTTGACGGGGATTACCCGAAAGCCCTGTTCTAGGAGGTACTGCATGACCTGGTGGCTTGGTCTTTCGGGTTTGGGGCTTGCCCCTACCAGGGCGATAGTCCTGGTCTCTTTTAGGATTTCGTACGCCTCTTGAGGGATGCGGGTGTAATCGGGTAGGGTACAGGCCTTTTCCATCAAAGGGTCTCCAGGAAAGAAGGGAGTTTATATTTCATCTCCGCCAGGGCCTTGGCCCGGTGACTTAGCTGGTTTTTGAGCTCCGGGGGGATTTCAGCCGCCGTTTTTCCCAGATCCGGGATGAGGAATACCGGATCGTAGCCAAACCCCCCTTCTCCCCGGGGCTCCAGGGTGATCAAACCCTCCCAGCTACCTTCGGCCTTAAACCAGTGGCCTGAGGGATGATACACCACGATCACACAGCGAAAACGGGCGGTTCGTCTTTCAAGGGGTACCCCTTCCAGTTCTTTAAGGAGCTTTTTGATGTTTTCTTCATCGCTGGCCTTGGGCCCGGCGTAACGGGCCGAAAACACACCCGGGGCACCTCCCAAGGCGTCTACCTCAAGGCCCGAATCATCAGCCATGGCCAAGTGTCCGGTGGCCAAAGCAATTTCCCGGGCCTTTTGAAAGGCGTTTTCAAAAAAAGTCTGACCCGTTTCGATCACTTCCGGGGCCTCGGGAAATTCCTCAAGGCCTTTTACTTCCAGATCAAGGTCCTGCAGCAAGGCCTTAAGCTCCCTTAATTTACCCGGGTTTCTGGTGGCTAAGACCAGGATTTTTTCTTTTTTCTTAGGCATCTTCTAACACCTTCCGTTGAATATTTATCAACTTCTGGATCCCCTGTTCGGCCAGGCGGCGCATGGTCTCAAAAACCTCCCAAGAAAAAGGGTCTTTCTCCGCCGCGGCCTGGATTTCTACTATTTTGCCCCCGGCGGTCATGACAAAATTGGCGTCCACTTCCGCTAAAGAATCCTCTTCATAGGTAAGGTCAAGCAGGATCTCACCGGCCACCAGCCCGCAACTGATGGCTGCCAGTGCGTCCTTCATGGGATCACGACTAAGGACCCCCTGGGCCAAAAGTTTGCGGAAGGCCAGGGCCAGGGCTACCCAGGCCCCGGTGATGGAGGCTGTGCGGGTGCCACCGTCGGCCTGGATAACGTCGCAATCCACCCAAAAGGTACGCTCGCCAAGTAGGCTTAAGTCCACCACCGCCCTCAGACTCCGCCCGATCAAGCGTTGAATTTCATAAGAACGCCCCTTCTTCCCTACCACCGAATCTCGCGGGGTCCGCGCCTGGGTGGCCCTGGGAAGCATGGCGTATTCGGCGGTAATCCAGCCCATCCCGGTGTCTTTCAAAAAGGGTGGGACCTTCTCTTCCACCGAGACACTACAGATGACCTTGGTCTCCCCCAGTTCGATGAGGGCAGACCCCTCGGCATACTTCAAAAAATGGGGGATTATCTTGACTGGCCTTATTTCGTCCGCGGCCCTCCCGTCTTTGCGCATACTCCGCTTTTAGCAGAGGTTGGACCAGAGTCAATCGGCCCTTTCGGGGTTAAAGAAAAATTGAACTCAATTACGCGGGGTGGACAGACTTTAAGGCAATTAAGGCAACGAATACATTCACAACCATTGATCTCTTCGGGAATTTTTAAGTGTAAAGGACAAACTCGACGACAAACACCGCAATCAAGGCAGTCTTTACCCCGCCAGGACAACCTGAAAAAACTAAACCGGTTAAAAAGGCCGTAGATAGCCCCCAGGGGGCACAAGACCACGCAAAAAAAGCGGAAGAAAAAGACACACAAAACCAGAATGACTAGCAATAACAGGACCTTCCAATAGAAAAAGAAATGGACCAGCGTCCGAAGCTCCGGTCTGAGGGCAAGGTTGAAGAGCCCGGCTTCCAACGTGCCAGCCGGGCAAACCAGGCGGCAAAACCAGACCTCACCGTATCCGCTTGGTCCTTTAAGCCAGAGGGGCAAAAAAAGGACCAGTAAGAAGAGCAAGACGTATTTCCCGTAACGGGTTGGCTTCGGCAGTTGCCCCTTGGGGCCCGGGATACGGTAAATGAGTTCCTGAATAAGGCCAAAGGGGCAGACCCAACCGCAAACCAGGCGCCCCAGCCAGAACCCGTAAAGAAAAAGAAAACTAGCTACGTAGGTCAAAGCGTAGAAGGCCTGGCTGCCCAAAAGTCTGAGGCCAGCCAGCGCCTGCTGTAAACTCCCCAGGGGGCACGCAAAAAGGGCCAGGGGGCAGGAATAACAATTAAGCCCCGGAAAACACAAACCCTTGGGCCAGCCCCTGAAAAGGGTCCTTTCCCAGATGGCCCAAAAATTGGCATTGGCCAGGAGGGCAAAAAAAAGCTGGCTCAGACGCCTCTTGGAAAGTCTCATTGAAGCCCCATACAGGAGAGACAAAGGGACGCGGCCCGGGACCACACAAAGGCAAAACCCCCTTTAAAGGCCCCCAGACCAAGCCCCAAAAGGGCAAGGACCCACCAGAATCTAAGCCATTTCACCAAGCTGCCTCTTCACGCTTTCGGTCTTGGTCCCCAGGCGGACCTCTTTATCCCGCCGGTCGTCAATCTTAAGGGCCGTGTAAACCCGTTTGGCCCCGGCCTTAAAGGGGATCTCGTGCAGCTTGCGGGCCAGAGTTAAAAGTTCTTCAACCTCTCCTTCGATGATGGTGCCCATGTCGGTCAAGGTATGGGGGATATTATGCTCCACCAGATATTTTTCGATTTCGGCTACGTAACGGCCCAAACTGGTTGAGCCCGTCCCTAGGGGAATAACACTTATTTCCATTAAAGCCATGGCCTCCTCCCCAGGCTGGGTTTATAGTTTTTTTAAGACGAAATTTAAACCCAAGGAGCCTTTATGTCTAAAATTATCTTGGTCGCCTTCCGCGGGGAAGCCATGTGTTTCGTACACGTCCTTTTAAATGCCCTGGATATGACAGAAAAGGGGATAGAAGCCCGGCTAATCCTGGAAGGAGAGGCCACCAAATTAATCCCCCAGCTGGAGGATAAGACTTTCTTTCTGCACCATCTATGGGAGAAGGTGCGGCAGCAAGACCTGGTCGAAGGAGTCTGTCGGGCGTGTGCCACTAAGATGGGCACGGTAGAGGTGGCGGAAAAAAGCGGCTTGAAGCTCCTGGCCGATATGCAGGGCCACCCGAGCCTTGGCCGCTATTTTAAAGAAGGGTGGCAGGTATTAATCTTTTAATCCAGGCCTGGCAATGCTTCAGGGATCCGTTCCCATTTTTGGGAGGAAAAATAGGAACGGATCCTTGCGTACCAAAGGGCTTGGGGCTAAATTTTGAACAACCTGCGGGGAGTAGCGCAGCCTGGCAGCGCACCTGCCTTGGGAGCAGGGGGTCGGCGGTTCAAATCCGCCCTCCCCGACCAGCCTAAGCACCGATGAAAAAAGTCCTCAAAATAACCGGCCTGATATTAGGGTCTTTGATCCTCTTGCTCGCCCTGGTCCTCTTTCTCCTGCCCTATTTTTTGAACCTGGAAAAGATCCGTCATTACCTGGCCCAAGAACTCTCAACCCGCTTGCAAGCCAAAGTCTCCGTTGCCGAAGTAAGACTCCGCTTCCTCCCCACACCCCGGGTTAAGGTCAAAAATTTAAAGGTTGAAGGGAAAAAATTTGTTTTTGACCTCCGCGCAGGGGACCTCATCTTACGTCTTGCTCCCCTTTTCCGGAAAGAAATAGTAGTAGAAAAATGTAAACTCGAAGGACCGGTCCTTACCCTTTTAACCAGGGCCTCGCCAGAAGGGGCACCGCCAAAAAATGGGCCGCAGGGCTTAAAGAAGCTATTTCCCAAGCTTGAGACCCTCCTTACGAAGGTCCCAGAAATTACCATAGAATTTGAAGACGCCACTTTTAAAAAACAAAAAGGCCCCGAAGTTTATACCCTGCTTACCGAGACCCAGGGGCTTATGGGGCTCAAAAAAGAATTTCTTGAGCTTGAGCTCTCTGGCCAAAACAGGGCCTTTAAAAAACTCACCTTCACCCTCAAGCTCTGGCCCAAAGAAGCCCTTTTAGAAGGGTTGGTCCGGGTCCGGCACGCAGATCTAGAAAAACTACCTCCTCTAAGAGAAGACTGGCCCCTTAAACGCTTAAAGACCGACCTTAACCTTGACCTATCTTACCGTTTTGAAGAAGGAAAATGGCTTTTGGGTTTTACGGCCACCGCGCCCTGTCTGGTACGCCAAAAGAACCCGCCCCTCTTTTTCGATTGTTCGGCCTTGATAGGCCAGGCCTCTTACCAGCCTGGCAAATTAAAGGTAGAGATCAAGGAACTCGTCGCCCGCCATCCCCTGCTTGAGGCCCGGGGCCTTTTCGTAAAGACTCCCCAGGAAAGCCGGTTTGATTTCTTTATCACCCGGGGCGACTGGGAGGAGATCAAAAAGAGGCTTTTCGTTTTTCTGGGAAAAAACAGGGGCTTTCTTAAGTTTGCCGAGATTGTCCAGGCCGGCCTGGCTTACGAAACCCATTTTAAAAGCCAGGCCCCCACCGTGAAGGCCCTCTTCAAACTGGAAAACCTCACCTACGTGGGCCAGGCCCAGGAGGCCCGCATAAAGGTCCCCAAACTTGATCTCCTCCTGACCAAGGTCTCGGGGAAGGTGGCCATCGAAAAGGGAAAGTTAACAGTCAAAGACGCCAAGGCGCATTATCAGGACCTTTCCCTCAAAGAAGCGACCCTTACCCTCCCACTTACCAAACTCAAAGACCCTAAGGCCAAACTTCATTTTGCGGCCCGGTTTACAGGGCCTTTTCCCCGGGTCCAGGAGGTCCTCTTCCGGCTCCCCCTCCCGGACCGTATAGAAAACGAAATAAAGGCCCTTTCGGGCCAGGGGCAACTTTCCGGGCGGGTAAAGGTGGAAGGACTTTTGCGCCACCCGCAGGTGGCCTTTGCGCTACACCCCCAGGATTTAGCGCTGCGCTACCAGCGCTTCCCCCTGCCCCTTCGCCTGCGCGGGGGAACCATCTCTTATGCCAAAAAAGAGATCGTCACCGAAGGGGTGACGGTAAACACCCCCCAAAGCAGGCTTACTCTGTGCTTTAGGCTCAGACCTTTTATCAAACCCTGGTGGCTGGAGTTAAAAGAAGCCAGGGGAGAACTCAGCCTAAAAGAATTAAACCTCCTTTTAAGCCACTATCCGCAGACCACTTCCTACCTCGAGCAGGTAAGCCTTAAGGGAAAAAAATTGATCTTAAAGGAAGCCTCCTTTAGGGGGCCTCTTGAAAGACCCGCCCTCCTAGCTCGGGCTTATCTCAAAGCAGAAGGAAAAGGGATCACTTTTTCCTACCGAGGTCTTCCCCAGCCCTTGCATTTTGAAAGGGTGGCCTTGAGTTATACCAATTATCGTTTCTCTTTTGAGCCTTCCCAGGCCAAATTCCTGGACGGTTCGTTTACCTTCACCGGGGAACTTGGCCTAAAACCCTTTGGCCTCTTCCTCAACGGCTCCGGCGAAGCAGGGGAGGATTTTACAAAATGGGTCTTTAAAGAAGCCCACCTTCCGGAGAAATTCTTCCCAAGGGTGCCTCTGAGACTCTCTTCCTTCGAATTCACAAAATCTTCAAAAGAGTTGAAATTTTTGGGAAAAATCGAGACCGTAGCCCCTTCCTGGGTGAACCTCGTTTACGAAAAAAAGACCCCGGGCTTTACGTTTTCCGCTACGCTCTTTCCCCAGGGGAAAGAGACCTTCCGTTTTAAGATCTCTAAGGAAGACGACAAATTCGCCCTGGCCTTAAAAGGCAGCCTCTCCAGCGACGACCTGACACTCTTTCTCAAACAAAACCCTTTTCTTCTCAAAAAGATAGAGACTGATCTAGAAGGGGTCTTTGACCCTAAAACACCGGCCCGAAGTTTCTTTTTTGGCTGTCTGAAACTTTCAGGCTTCCAGGTACCTTACAGAGACCATCTTTTCCAGATAGAAACCCTTGATTTCCGGGCGGAAAAAAGAAAGGTTTTCCTTACGGAAAGTGTGTTCAAATTTAACGGCACCACTTTTAAAACTCAGGGTGTCGTTACCTTTTCCCAAAAATATCTTTCTTTTGAAGGAGCTGCTTACGCCCCAGAAATAGACGTAATTAAACTTTTAAAGGCTTTTGCCCCAAAGAAAAAAGAAGGAACTGCGGCCAAACGCCCTCGGCCCAAAATACAACTCTTGGCCCACCTTGATCTAGAGGCAGAAAAGGTCTTTTACCGCGGCTACGAGTTCTCTCCCTTCCGGGGAGCGGTTTTTTACCACCCCGGCCAAATAAAGGTGGTGGTTGAAGAGACCAGCCTTTGCGGCATAAAGATCATCGGTGAAATAGGGCGACAAAAAAATCAAAGACGCCTGGTGGCCTCCTTTACCGAGCCTAAGGGAGCCTGGGAAAAGACCCTCTTCTGTCTTTTTCAGCGCAAAGACCTGCGGGGACCTTTTGAGCTCAAAGGGGAGATCATCACCACCGGGCAAGGAAGACTTTTTGAAAAGACCCAGGGTTACCTCTATTTAAGTTCTAAAAAGGGGCACATCGACAAATTCGGGACCCTGGCCAAACTCTTTGCCTTACTAAGCCCCATTGACATCTTCAGCGGTAATCTGCCCGATTTTTCAGAAAAGGGGATGGATTTTGACCTCTTAGAGATCAAAGGGAAATTCAAAAAGGACTACTTGAAAATTGAAGCCCTCCAGCTCAACGCCCCGGGACTCAGGTTTTTCGGTACGGGAAAGGTCTATTTTTTAGACCAGAAATTGGACTTGATCCTCTTGGTCTCGCCCTTTAAGACCTTTAACGCCGTGGTCAGCAAAGTACCGCTCCTGGGGTGGGTACTCACCGGAGAGTCTAAAATGCTGCTGGCGGTACCCCTAAAGATAACAGGCCCCTTCAAGGACCCCACCGTCGTTCCCCTTGACCCGGTTTCTTTAGGGTCCCAATTTTTAGGCATCGTGGGCCGAACCTTCAAACTTCCTGTCAAAATTTTGACACCGAAGACCAATACGCCTAAGGGAGCGAAGTAGACATGCCCCGGTTCTCCGTCCAGGAACATCACGCCAGTCATCTCCACTGGGATTTGCGGCTGGAAAAAGACGGAGTTTTAAAGTCTTGGGCCATCCCCAAGGGGCCTCCTTTGAAAATAGGCCTGCGCCGGCTGGCCATCCAGACCGAGGACCACCCTTTAGACTATATCTATTTTGAAGGCATTATTCCCCCGGGCCATTACGGGGCCGGGGTGGTCAAACTCTGGGACAAGGGCACTTACGAAATAGAAAGCTGGGAAGACGACAAGATAGTAGTCATTTTTAACGGAGAAAAGCTAAGGGGGCGCTACGCCCTCGTCCGGCTCAAAGACAAGAACTGGCTCATCTTTAAGACCAAGAACCAGCCTCAAAGTTAGTGGCGGCAGCCTCCCCCACCGTGGCCACACCCTCCGGCCTGACCACCAGCTCTCCCTCCAGAGGGACTGCGATTTTCATGTCAAACCCCCTAAGATGTTTTTTTGTACCTTTAAGGCCAGGGCTTTTAAGGCTTGCGCCGCTGGTCCGTTGGAGACGAGGGGAAGCGGCCGCAACTTCCTTAAAGCGCAGGCCACGGCCTCATCAAAAGGGAGCTCTCCCAGCGGGGAAAGCCCTGGGTAAGCCAAGAGTTTTTCGGTAATCTCCGGGTTAAGATCCGCCTTGTTGACGACCAGATACCCTGGAAGCTTGAAGTGATGAAGGAGAGCGACCAGCCTTCCCAGGTCGTGCAGCCCCGCCGCGGTCGGTTCGGCCACTACCAGCACGGCATCCGCCCCAGAAAGAGAGGCTATCACCGGGCAACCTATCCCGGGCGGGCCGTCCACCAATAGGAAAGAAGCGGCAGGCGCCAGGTCCCGGGCCCTCTTTTTGACCTCCGCTACCAGTTTGCCGGAGTTTTCCTCACCGGGGAGAATTTCAGCGTGAACCAGGGGCCCGTAAGGGGTTTCTGAGACGAAGAGCTGCCCCACCTCCTTTTCCCTCATCTCAATGGCCCCTTCAGGACAAAACCAGGCGCACACCCCACAACCTTCGCACAGGAAGGGATCGATGGTTAAATCCTCCCTTACCGCCTCAAAACGACACTTTTCCCGACAGGTCCCGCAGCCGCTGCAGCGGTCTTCGTTTTTGTGGGGGGCGTAGCCCGCCCAAAAGGACTCCCTCTTCTTCACCCGAGCCTCCAGCACCAAGGCCAGGTTGGCGGCCTCCACGTCGGCGTCTACCAGGACTTTGGGCCCGGACAGCAGGGCCGCAAGCCCCGCACAGACCGTGGTCTTACCCGTTCCCCCTTTACCGCTCAAAATCACCAGTTCTTTCATAGAAAGATCTTCTGCCAGAGGTTTTGAAACGCGGCCTTCAGTGCCGGAAAGACCGCCAAAAGCCCTTCGGCCTGCGCGTAAGCCTGGGCCACCTCTTTCGAAAAAGGGATTTCCAGAAGGAGGGGGAGCCTTTCCCGAGCCAGGAAATCGTAAAGGGGTGGGAAGGGCTGGTCTGCCCGGTTAATCACCACCCCGGCCTTAACCCCCAGGGTTTTTACGGCCTTTGCCGCCTGTTCCAGGTCGTGCAGGCCAAAGGGAGTGGGTTCGGTGACTAAGAGACAAAAGTCTGCCCCGCGCACGGCGTTCAGCGTAGGGCAGGCTGTGCCCGGGGGACAGTCGATGATTACCGGCTTTTCAGGCACAAGATATCTTTTTTTGAGTTCCTTGATGAGGGGTGAGGCCATGGCCTCCCCTATTTCCAACATCCCGTAAGCCAGGAAAACCTTCCCTTTCCTTCCGGTCCGCAGCCGCCCTAGGGGTATCTTTTCTTCTTCTAGGGCCCTTTCCTCGCAAACCTCAAAACACCCGTAACAGCCGTGACAGAGCTCGGGAAAACAAAGGACAGTTCCGGGTAACACCACCATCGCGTTAAAACGACAGATCTCTTTACAACGCCCACAGAAGCTGCACCGCTCCTCCACCACCCTGGGCACGGTCCGGAAAAGGGGGACCTCTTCCTCAAGATCCGGTTTCAGAAAGAGGTGGGCGTTGGGTTCTTCCACGTCGGCGTCAAGGAAAACCACCTCTTCACCCAGGCTTTCCGCCAGGGCCAAAGAGACGGTCGTCTTACCCGTCCCTCCTTTTCCGCTAGCTACCGTAAGGACCGGCACCCCTCACCTCCTAACCGCTCCGGCCCCCACACCGGCCGCCTCTACCTTGGCCTCCGCCACAGCCTCGGCCTCCACCACCTCGGCCTCCACCGCCACAGCCTCTTCCCATGCCGCCTCCGGTGATCTTACCAAGCCCTGGTATCCCCCCGCCAAAATGGGTATCTACTGATGGAGCTTCGAGATAAGAGATCTGCCCCTCCTTTACCGCTTCGATCACTTCTTTTACCGTTTTGCCTTCGCTGCGGCCCACCTTTATGCCGGCGGCCTTGAGCACCGAAAAGGCCTTGGGCCCACAATGCCCGGTGATAACCAGCTTTACTCCTTTCTCTGCCAGGAAACCGGCGGCCGCAATCCCGGCACCCCGGGCCTCGGTGGCCGCCGGGTTCTCCATCGCCTCAAAGCTTTCGTTTTCGAGATCATAGACCACAAAGTAAGGGGCCCGGCCAAAATGCTCATCCACCTGAGCTTCAAGGTCCTTCCCCTGGGCGGTTACGGCTACTTTCATCGCTTATCCTCCGGATTTTTCTTTAACTTAATGTTTTTGAGATAGAGTTTCAACAAAAATTAGCCCGGAAAATTTTGCCGCCTGGCAAATTTTGCCTACTAAACGGTCGTTCCTCCTGGAGAGGACCTTCTTTTTCGGCTGGCATCCTGATTGCTTCAAAAAATGAAGCAAGATGAAGATGCTAAAGTTAAACCCACAACTCGGTCTGTTAGAAACCCTTGAAGGGGGGCGCCTCCTTGAACGTAGGCTCAACGTTTCCGCCAACAACCTGGCCAACGTGGACACCCCGGGTTTTAAGAAAGACCGCCTGACCTTTCGGGAAGTCCTGATGCGTAAGTACCCCCGGGGGTGGCGCACGTTCAAAGAAGTGACGGTCCGGACGGATTTCCAACAGGGGCCGGTTGAGTTTACGGGCAACCCCTTGGACGTGGCCATCGTGGGGGAAGGCTTCTTTAAAGTACAGACCCCGCAGGGGGTGGCCTATACCCGGGCCGGTAACTTCAGGCTTGACGCCCAGCGCCGGCTCGTGACCCCAGAGGGCTATCCGGTCTTGGCCAACGGGGCCCCGATCATCGTAGACCCCGGCCTGGCCAAAGGGGGCCTGATCACCCTCCCCAACGAACGCTTCCTCATCAATGCAGACGGTACGGTCTCAGTAGACGGCACTGAAGTTGGCCGTCTAGACGTGGTCACCTTCGCGGACCTTTCCGTCCTAAAAAAGCGGGGTGAAAATCTTTTTGTTCCCTCAGAAGGAGCCCAGGAGATCCCTGTGGAAAACCCGGACCTCCGTCAGGGCTACCTGGAGCAATCAAACGCTGACCCGCTGGAAGAGATGGTCAATCTCATTGAGATTCAGCGGGAATTTGAAGCCATCCAAAAAGGCATCAAGAGTGAGGCTGAAAACATCAGCCGTATGATTGAAACCTATGGCCGCACCTAAAGGAGGAAAAGATGATCAGGAGTCTTTGGTCCGCTGCTACCGGCATGCAAGGCCAGCAATTAAAACTTGACGTGATCGCCCACAACCTGGCCAACGTCAACACGGCCGGCTTTAAGAAGAGCCGGGTAGATTTTGAAGACCTTCTTTACCAGAAACTCAAGCTGGCCGGGGCCTTAAACGCCGAAGGCAACCAGATCCCGGTGGGCATGGAAATCGGCCTGGGGGTAAGGCCAGTTTCAGTAAGCAAGATCTTTTCGCAGGGGGAATACGAACAGACCAACAATGAATTGGATCTGGCCATCGAAGGAAAAGGCTTTTTTAAGGTGCTCGTCAACGGCGAAGAACTCTACACCCGGGCCGGGCACTTTAAAATCGACCGTGACGGCTACCTGGTGACCCCAAACGGCGCCCGCCTCCAGCCGGAAATCACCGTCCCCCAGAACACCGTGCGCCTGGAAATCACCCAGGACGGGCAGGTCAACGCGGTCTTTGGAGACGGCACCATCCAGAACCTCGGCCAGCTCATGCTCTACGACTTTCCCAACCCCGCCGGGCTCTACGCCCTGGGGCGTAACCTCTACCGCGCAAGTGACGCCGCCGGCGACGTCATCGAGGGACAACCGGGGCGGGAAGGTTTTGGCACCATTGCTCAGGGCTATCTTGAGATGTCTAACGTGGACGTAGTGGAAGAAATGGTCCAGATGATCGTTACCCAGCGGGCTTATGAAGCCAATTCCAAGACCATCCAGACTGCAGACAATATGCTTGAAATGGCCAATAACGTAAAGAGATAAGCCATGAGATGGTTAATTATCCTCCTCTTGGGGTTTTTCTTTGGTTTTAGCGCACCGGCAGCAGGCCAGAAGTGGCAGGCCAAGGAGCTTGAAAGGCTCTTCTTAAAAGCTGTCAAAGAAAAGCTTCCCTGGGTCAACGGAAGGATTGTGCTAAAGCGTTTTTTGGTGGAACCCCAAAGGCTTGAAACACCCCCGGGCACCCTCGTCAAGCTTCGCTTTCACGCCTCCCCCAGGCTGGGGGCCAATACCGTACTATTTGTCTTCGAAAAGGGGGGCCAGACCGTGGCCCGCGCCCGGGCTATCGGCGTGGTGGAGGCGGAAATTCCCGTCCTGGTGGCCAAACGTCCCCTGGCCCGGGGAAGCATCCTCACCGAAGAAGACCTAGCGGTGGAGTTGCGCCCGGCCTCAAGGCTTCCTAAGGACATCCTTATCCACAAAGAAGAGGCCCTGGGCAAGCGGCTTAAAAGGAGCCTCAGGGCCGGTGAAATCTTGAGGAGTTACGCCGTCGAAACCCCGCCCCTTATCAAACGGGGGGCCCTGGTGCGCATCCTGGCGGAAGGACCTGGTTTCACTGTAAGCGCCGTGGGAGAGGCCCGCACAGACGGCCGCCGGGGAGAAATAATCAAGGTGCGCAACCTCTCCAGTAAAAAAGAAATCTTCGCCCAGGTAGTAGACGAAAAAACGGTAAGGGTCAGTTTCTGATGAAAAGCAGACTGTTTCTTCTTTTGATCCTGCTAAGTTTTAGCGCCTGCACCACCACGCAGCCTAAAAAGATCACCCCGCCCCCTCCTCCGCAGGTTTACGTACC
>WGCA01000050.1 GCA_015494065.1 Thermodesulfobacteriaceae bacterium
ATGTGTATAAGAGACAGCCACCAGGCAGGCCCCCCGTTTCGCTGAACCCGGTGAGCCGGGTGAGGAAAGATGGATCATCTTGGAACTCAAACTTATTGCCGACGTAGGGCTGGTGGGGCTTCCCAACGCCGGTAAATCCACCCTCCTTTCCCGTATCACCGCAGCCAAGCCCAAGATCGCAGATTATCCTTTCACCACTCTCACGCCGAACTTGGGGGTGGTGAAGCTTTCTGAAGAGCGCACCTTCGTGGTGGCGGACATTCCAGGTTTGATTGAAGGGGCCCATAAAGGGGTGGGTTTGGGCCTTGATTTTTTGCGGCATATCGAACGCACGAAGGTCCTCCTTTACGTACTGGACGTTTCTAAGGGTGAGGAAGTCAAAAATGACTTCGAACTGTTAAGGAAAGAGTTGGCCCATTATCATCCTTCCCTTTTGGAAAAACCTTCCGCGGTGGCCCTGAATAAGATTGATCTGGTGGCGGAACGGGAAAGATTGGCCCCTCTTAAGGCCTATTTTGAAGAAAAGGGTTATCCGGTATATTTGATCTCAGCGGTTACCGGGGAAGGAATCAAAGAACTTTTGGAAGGGCTCTGGCGTCTTGTTCGTCAGGCCCAGCCTACAGGACCCCTTAAGTAAATGAATGTCAGGTGTCAGTATCTCACCAGAGTACAGCGCATAGTAGTAAAAGTAGGTAGTGCCGTACTTACCACTGAAAGGGGTTTGGCCCTCGAAGTAATTAATAATCTGGCCGCCGAGCTTTCCCGTTTCAGACGGCAAGGGTACGAAGTCTTACTGGTCTCTTCCGGGGCCATCGCCTGTGGGCGGCAAAAACTTGGCCTTAAGGCTCAGGGCTTTACCCTTACCGAAAAGCAGGCTCTGGCTGCGGTAGGGCAGGCGGGTCTCATCCAGACTTACGAAAGGTATTTTATCCAGTACGGTGAAAAGGTAGCCCAAGTGCTCCTTACCCGTACCGATCTTGAGGACCGCAAGCGTTATCTTTTGGCCCGTAACACCCTGCTTACCCTGCTCAAATGGCAGGTCATACCTATCATCAACGAAAACGACACCGTGGCGGTGGAAGAGATCCAGTTCGGAGACAATGACCTCCTGGCGGCCATGGTGGTGGGATTGGTAGGGGCGGAGCTTCTGGTGTGTCTTTCTGATACGGACGCCCTTTACAAAAGGGACCCTAGGGAGGACCCTCGGGCCGAGCCGGTCCGTTTGGTAGAGTTTGTGGACGAAAAGATCGAGGCCATGGCGGGTAAAAGACCGGGACGCCTTGGGCGGGGAGGGATGGTTTCCAAACTCCGGGCGGCCAAGATGGTGACGGCGCTGGGGGTCCCCATGGTCATTGCCCCTGGTAAAGAACCCATGGTGCTGGAGAGGATTTTTGCCGGGGAGGAAATCGGCACCTTCTTTCTCCCCCAAAAGAGGATTTCGGCCCGTAAATTCTGGATCGCCTATCATTCCCGGCCAGAAGGTCAGCTTGTCCTTGACGCCGGGGCCGTTGAGGCCATTTTGGCCCGTAAAAAGAGCTTGCTCCCGGCTGGAATTAAAAAGGTCGAAGGGAAATTTGAGCGTGGAGCCTGCGTAGAGTGTCTTGACGAGCAGGGCAAGCGTATCGCTCTGGGGCTTTCTAATTTTTCTTCGTCAGAACTACAACAGATTATCGGCTGTCGTTCTGACGAAATTGCCAAGCGGCTAGGGGTATGCCCCCGGGACGAAGTCATCCACCGGGATAACCTGGTGCTGGTAGAAGACGCCATAAGTAACGCCGCTTAAGGTCTTTTATTAGCGCAAATTGGCTCTTCCTTAGTCATCGCGAGGCCCCTCCACGCATTCCAAAGCGTGGAGGGGGCGTGGCGATCTCAGGGATTGCTTCCCCCTGTCGTGATGATTTAACCCCGACAGGGGTCGCAATGACTGAGGGCGGATGCATATACGCAATGATAAACAATGATGTCGACTATTTGACGACCTCATTAATAGATTATGGAGAATCATTTCGGTGACTTGCTTTTATGGTTTTAATAGCTTAAGCTTAACAAAAACAGAAAACTTTGGCCTATGGCAAAGATCGTTTCTATCAAAGACCGGAAGAAGACCCAGCGAGGGCGGAAAAAGCGGCTGGAACAGCTCAAAGACGAACTATTAAGACTCCACGGGATCGATCTGGATCGATTACTGGCCAATGAGCCCATCCAGGGGCTCACCATGGATGAATTCCAAGAGCTTACTGAACAGCTTTTAGAGGTCATTGAACTTTTCTGTGAAGATCACCCCCACGTTACCGTCCAGGACCTTCTTTATGCTTTAGAGAGTCTTAAAGAAATTATCCGCGAATCTGCCATTGAACAACGTTAAGCCCGGTCCCGCCAGTCGGTGACAAAAGGCCTTAAGGCTTCCAGGGTGTCTTGTAAAACGGTTTCAGGGTCTTTAGAGGCGTCGATTTTGACGTGTTTAAAATCTGGCAATATCTGGGCGTAAAGCTTGGCCACCCTAGCCAAAAATTCTTTGGTTTCAAAGGTCTCTGGCTTGTAAAAAGGCCTTTTTTCTACCCGGGCCAAAGCTTCTTCTAGCGGTACTTCAAGGTATAGGACTAGGTCCGGGACCGGGGCCCAGGTCTCGTTTTGGCGTTTGAGGGCGGTAAGATCAAGCTCGCAGGCGCCCTGGTAGGCCAGGGTGGAAAGATAGTAACGGTCGCAAAAGATGATCTTCCGGTCCTGTAGATTAGGGATCAAAAAGTTTTTGGCGTGTTCCCGGCGGTCACGTAAAAAGAGTTCTGCCATGGCCTGAGGGGAGATTTTGGAGCCTGAAGCCAGGTGTTCCCTAATCTTCTGCCCCCATTCTCCTTCCGTGGGTTCCCGGGTAATCAGGACTTTTTCTCCTTCTTTTTCCAGGGTCTGGGCCAATTTTTTAAGGAGGGTGCTCTTGCCAGCCCCGTCCAACCCTTCTACGGCGACCAAAAGCCCTGGCCGGTGAAATTCCACCGCGATCCGGTCCACCAGGTGGTCCCTGGTTTCCGGGGTTACCTCGGCAAAAATGGCGTCTTTGCGTTGAAAAAGCTGTTCCACAAAGGGAATGAGCCCGTAGCCTACCGTGGCCAATACCGGCACCGGAGAGTCGAGGACTTTTAAAACGGCCTCCTGGAAGTTTTTGGAGAACAATTCCATCTTGCCGATCTCGTCAATCACCATCAATTCGTGAGGGTTGATTTCGTGAAAAGTAGGGAGAGCCACCTTTTCAAAGGATTCCACGTAAACTCGATATTTTCCTACCTGGGGATAGCCTTTTCCCCGTTTGGCCAGCCAGGCTTCCTTTCCATCCAGGGTGACGATTTTAAAACCGATTCTGCGGCCACGTTCCCGGACTTCCCGGGTATAGAAACCCCGTTTGGGGCCAGGGATCTTTTGGACCAGGCGTTCTACCAGGGTAGTTTTGCCGCTTCCCGGTAGACCGTGGAGCAGGACGTTTTTGCGCCCGTGCAGTGGTAGCAGCATATCTCCCTCCTCACTGCTAAAAGATAGAATAACCTGCGGGCAATTTCATCTCTTTTTCCCTTTCTTTTTGATAGGTCGTGGGGACAAGAGTACGTAAGTGGCGCCGGTACCGCCGTCGCATTGACGGGCCGTACAAAAACCAAGTACGTATTTTCGAAAAGGGCCGCGGCGTAACCATTCGTGAACTTTGTTTTTCAAAATGGGCTCTCCTTTAGAAGAACGGCCCCGGCCGTGGATGATGAGTACACAGCGGTCTCCCCGGAGTAAAGATTCTTTCATAAAAATTTCAAAGGCCTCTTCCGCTTCCGCCACGCGTAAACGATGTAGGTTGAGGACCCGGGAAACAGAAATACGGCCCGCGTGGAGGGCGTCAAAAAGTTCCTTTTGGAAACCCCGTACCAGCTCTTCTACATATTCTGAGGTGTCTCTTATACGGATGCGAAGGAGTTCCTTCAGATCAAGGGTGGAATTGGGGCGGGGTTTGCTGGGAAGGGCCGCCAGACGCCAGTAGATTTTGTCCCGGTCAAGGAGGCGTTTTACCCCGTGCATCACTTCTTCAAAAGAGACTTCGTGGGCCGAAAGGGAAGGGGGCCGTTCCGCAGGGAGCTCTTCTTTGGGAATACGGTCCAAAATTTTGAAAGGACAATGGAATCCTTTCTTAGAAGACATACTTGCATGATAACTCTTCTTATACGAGGAGCAAATAACGATTTGATTAGGCCAAAAGGTTTTTAACGGTTTTGAGGAGGGTGGAAAAATTGTAAGGTTTGGGGATAAAGGCCACCCCTTCTATTTTTCCGTCCAAAGGAACAGAGCCTTCAGGATAGCCGGAAGATAGCAGCATTTTTACGTGGGGGTATTTTTCTTTTACGATTAGGGCCAATTTTTCCCCGCCCATTTTAGGCATTACGAGATCAGAAATAACCAGATCTATTTTTTCTCTGGCAAGGATTTCTAGGGCTTCTTCCCCGTTGGCGGCTTCAAAGACCTGATAACCCGCCTCGCGTAATAGTTCTACGATCGGCTCCCGGACCAAGACGTCGTCTTCTACGACCAAGATCGTTCCTTGGCCTTTTCTGGCCAGCCAACAGCAAGTTTCTTCTTCCTTATCTCTTGGTCCGGCCTCTTTAACTAAGGGCCAGTAAATTTTGAAGGTGGTCCCGATGCCTTCTTCTGTGTAAACGGAAATATGTCCCCCGTATTGTTTGACCAAAGAATAAACAATGGCTAACCCCAAGCCTGTACCTTCTCCCGGAGGTTTGGTCGTAAAGAAAGGATCAAAGATATGAGGGATTATTTCTTTGGGGATGCCCGGGCCGGTATCCGAAACAGAAAGAACCGCGTATTTACCAGCCTTGGGTTCAAGTTGTGCCAGTCTGCCAGCTTCAATGTCTTTGGTTTCCACTTTGAGTAGGAGTTTTCCTCCTTCTTTCATGGCATCCCGGGCGTTAACAATGAGGTTCATGATGATCTGTTGGAGGTGGGTTTCGTCGATGTTGATGGAGATCGCCTCATCTGGTGTTTCTACCCGAAGGGCTATCTTCTCGCCTAAAAGGCGTTGCCAGAAGTTTTCCGTCTCTTTCAAAAAACGGGGAAGGTCTATGGCTTTGATTTTTTGGGGTCTTTTTCCGCTAAAAGTAAGTAGCCGCTGGGTAATGTTGCCGGTCCTCTCCAGAAGAAGGTTGATGTTACCCAATATTTGCTCTATTTTCTCCGGTTTTTCTTTATTTTGCGCGATAAGCTCCAGATAAGCCCGAAGAGAAGTAAGTAAATTATTGAAATCGTGGGCCAGCCCTCCAGCCAGGCGCCCAACTGCTTCCATTTTTTGGGCCTGCAAAAGTTGTTCGTGGAGCTTTTTCTCTTCGGTAATGTCTTTTGAGATATTAAAGACCAGTGGTTTACCTTCGAGCTGGATGAGAAAACAGATGCTTTTTAAAATGCGGGTTTGTCCGTCTTTGGCCCGCCAGCTAAATTCTACTTCGCTTTTTTCGATACCGCGGCATACCTCTTGGCAACAGGCCTTGGCGCGAGCCCTTTCTTCTTCAACTATAAGGTCAAAGATCCGGTGCCCGACCAATTCCTGGGGCTCATAGCCCAATATTTTTTGCGCCGCGCTGTTGGCAAAGACTATTTTTTCGTTGTCAGGGTTGATTCCCAGGATGAGGAAGGGGGCCTTATTTAAAATGGTTTCCAAGAGCAGGCGGTGTTTTTCAGCCTCTTCCTGGGCGATTTTCTTTTCGTGAACGTCAATAGCGATGGCAAAAAGTCCCGTCTGGCCGTCTGGCAGTTCTACCGGTCCGTTAATCACGTAATACCACCGGCCGTCCAACGGGCTTACCTTTTCCCAGGTAACGATCTTTTGCCCGGTTATTACTTCTTCTTTGGGACAAAAGGGGCAGGGCGTCTGGCGCCGGTGAAAGACCTCGTAACAGGTGTGGCCTACCGGGTCAAAACCCGTTCGCTCTATTAAGGCCTTGTTGGCAAAAACTACCTTGTTTTGTGGGTCAACTACGCTGAGAAAACCCTTAAAAGAGTCCAGAAAGGCCTTCCAGAGGGCCTTTTCTTTTACGGCAGGTTTGGAGGACCTGGGCGGAGAAGGAGCCATTTGACCTCAAACGTTATCGAGTATCGGGTTGCTTATTAATCAAAAAAATTTAATCATTAGTTTACTTTAATTCCATTTTCGGTTCAAAGATCAAAAGGGATTAATGGGCCAGGGGTGGGGTATAAAAATTTTTTCAAAAAGGGCCAGGGCATAACGGTCGGTCATACCGGCGATAAAATCGCAGACTTTTTGGTGGAGAGGGGTCCCTGGGGGATAAATTTCTTTGGCCCAGGGGAGGCCATTTTCTAGAAAATAAAAATAGAGTTCTCGTAGAAGTTTTTTGGCCTTGACAAATTCCTGGTACACCACCGGAGCTTCGTATACCCTTTTAAATAAAAAGTCCCGTAATAAATCCATGGCGTAAGCCACGTCTTCGTCCAGGTGAAGTTTCCCGTCGTCTGCCTTTAGGGTTTGTCGTACCAGGCTCGTTACCATGGTATTAATGCGTTCGGAATGTCTGGTACCTAAAATTTTGACGCAATCAGGGGGGATATCCTTCTCTTTGATCACTTCTCCGCGCAGGGCGTCATCGAGATCATGGTTTAGGTAAGCGATAATGTCGGCCACCCGCACCAGCTGGCCCTCGAGGGTGGCCGCCAGTTTTTCGGTATTCTGGGGAAGAATGGGGCCCTTGCCTTTGGAATGTTTCAGGATACCGTCTCTTACTTCCCAGGTGAGGTTGAGCCCCTGGCCGTCTTTTTCCAGAAAATCTACCACCCGCAGGCTCTGTTCGTAGTGTCGGAACCCTCCAGGGTGAAGTTCGTTGAGGACAGCTTCCCCGGCGTGGCCAAAAGGGGTGTGCCCCAGGTCGTGCCCCAGGGCGATGGCCTCGGTTAGGTCTTCGTTAAGGCGCAGGGCCCTAGCCATGGAGCGGGCTATTTGGGCCACTTCCAGGGTATGGGTGAGGCGGGTGCGGTAATGATCCCCTCCAGGGGACAAAAAGACCTGGGTTTTGTGTTTTAACCGGCGAAAGGCCTTGGAATGGATAATCCGGTCCCGATCGCGCTGAAAGGCCGTACGCAATTCGCACTCCGGCTCCGGCCTCTGGCGGCCCCGGCTACGCGCGGACAAAGTGGCGTAAGGTGAGAGGATCTTTTCTTCTAAGGCCTCTAATTGGCGGCGGATGTTCATACTTTTATAAGATTAACATGGCGTCTCCGTAAGAGAAAAAGCGGTATCTCCTTTTTATGGCCTCTTGATAGGCTTTTTTGATAAGGTCAAGGCCGGCAAAGGCCGCTACCAGGATGAGAAGGCTTGACCGGGGGAGGTGAAAATTGGTGATCAAATGGTCTACCACGCGAAAACGAAACCCAGGGTAGATGTAAAGATCGCACCAGGCAGATACGGCCTCCACCCGCCCGGTTTTTTGGGCGGCGAATTCCAGGGCCCGCAAGGTGGTGGTCCCTACCGCAAAAACGGCGCTCCCAGCTTCCTTGGCGCGGTTAATGGTTTCAGCGGTCTCAGGGGCAATTTCCACGTATTCTTCGTGTATGCGGTGTTGCCGGATATCGGCGCATTTGACCGGGGCAAAAGTGCCGTAACCCACGTGGAGGGTGATACTCAAAAGCTTAACCCCTTTTTGGGCCAGCTTTTTTAAAAGCTCTTCGGTAAAGTGGAACCCGGCGGTAGGGGCGGCTACGGAGCCGGGTTTTCTGGCGTAAACGGTCTGGTAACGGAAAAGGTCTTCTTTTTCGTCAGGCCGTTTGATGTAAGGGGGGAGTGGTACCCGGCCTATCTTTTCGATGAGGGCCAGCAAATCCCCTTCCGCTTCCAGTTGGAGGAGCACCTTGCCGGGAGACAAACTTTCCTGCACCACGGCCTGTAACCCGGCCTCAAAACGAAGCCGTGTACCCGGTCTCAATCTCTTGCCGCGGTAAAGGGCGGGCACAGGTCTTCCCGCCTCCGGTAATCTTAAAAGGAGGATTTCTACCCGGCCGCCGGTTTCTTTTTGCCCGTAAAGTCGGGCCGGGAAGACGCGGCTGTCGTTTACCACCAAAATATCGCCTGCCTTAAAATATTTTTCTATTTCCCGAAAACGGTCGTGGTGTAGAATACACCCCTTCTGCCGGTCAAGGACCAAAAGCCGACTTTCGGTGCGTTCTTTAGGGGGGTATTGGGCAATTAGTTCTGGTGGGAGCTCATAATCGTAAGTTTCGAGCCGAAAAAGAGGTGGGATGTCTTTCATGCTACCTTAGGAATTTTTTTAAGAAGCTTCGGTTGGAAGTTCGTACTGCTTCAAGACGTTCTAAAAAATCCTGGCCGAGATATTTTTGGGCCAATTTGATTTCCTGTGGCAGATATTCCTTCTCTTCCCCTTTTTTGTCCAGCAGAAGAATTAATAACTGGTCCAGCCGGCGCAAGAAAAGGTAATTTTCGCGCAGCTCTTTTTCTTCGGTGGGGGAAATAATGGCGGCCTCTTTCAACATCTTTAAGGCCAGCAGGGTATTGCCTTCCAATTTTATCCCGCTACGGGCGAGGTTTTTCAAGACCAACCACTGGACCGCAAACTCTAGGTCCGCCAGGCCTCCCGCCCCTACTTTGAGGTTGATAAGCCCGGGGGTGGTCCTTTCTTTTTCCATGCGCTGCCGCATCTGCCAGAGCTGGGTGGCCTCTTCTTCGCCCCAGGGCAGAGAGGCCAGGTAGGCGCTTATTTCTGAGATTATCTGGCGCCCTAGGGCCAGATTGCCTGCTACGGGCCTTAGTTTGGTAAGGGCCAGAAGTTCCCACAGCGCGGCGTCCTTCTGGTAATAATGCAGCAGCCCTTCGGCGGTGGTCACGAGCGGACCTTTTCTCCCTTCTGGTCTGAGCCTGGTGTCCACCTGGTACCCTGGCCCTTCGGGCAGAGGGACCGTCAGGTAATGGATGAAGCGCTGGGCGATCTTGGTTTGGGCTACTATTTCGCTGTTATGGGAGGCGGCAAAAATCAGGTCAAGGTCTGAACGGTACCCCAGCTCGCGGCTTCCAAGTTTGCCCAGGCCCAAAATAACCAGGCCCTTTGGTTCCTCAGGGGAAGCCAGTCCGAGAGTATGGCGAATGATTTCTTCCGCTAGCCGGGAGAGCCCCTTAAGCAAATCCGGCAGCGCAAGCCTGCCTTTCAAATCGAGGTAGCCGAGGCGGCATATCATTTCGTTTTTGGTGGCGCGCAGAAGTCCCAGGGCCTCTTCGGTATCCTTTCCCCTCAAACGTTGCGCCAAATCCGGCCCTTTTTCTTCACCCTCAAACAGGGCCTCTGCGGCGGCAGGGGCTTCCTGCAGGAGATGCGTTAAAAACCTGCTTCGGGCAAAAATTTCGAGCAGATCGTAAATTTTGGCAGGGTTGTACCTTAACGCGTAAAGGAAGGAGATCCTGCCCCCCAGTCTTTCCACAAAAGAGATAAAGTTGGCCAGGACCTGTTCTTTATTTTCAAAACGGGTGAGTGCAGGCAAAAGGACTTTGAAGATTTCTGCCAGTAGGGGGCCTCTTTTGGTACCCAGTGGTCCAAAGCCTCTGGTCAGGTTCTTCACGTCTTTGAGCAAATGTGGAGGGAGACCCAGGGCTTCGGACAATTCTTTTTCCGGCTTGGCCCCGGCTAAAAAGGCTTCGATTTCTTTGGCCAGACTAAGACCCTTCGGGGAAGTTGAACGGGCAAAGAGACCGCTAAAGATCTGGTTGACCCGCCGGCGGACCCTTTCAACTTCTTTTAAAAATGCTTCCAGGTCCGGGAAACCCATGCTTCTGGCCAGTCGGAGGAGAGCTACTTCTTCCTGGGGCAGGGTATAGGTCTGTCTAAAGTGGATGGTTTGTAAGCGGTGCTCCAGGGTGCGTAAAAAGACGTAAGCTTTCTTGAGAAAAATGGCGTCTTCCACGGGGACAATTTTTTTACGGGCCAGTTTGTTCAGGGCCCAGAGGGTATTTCTGGTCCGGAGGCCTGGGTCCTTACCACCGTATATCATCTGGAAGGCTTGACAGAAGAATTCTATTTCCCTGATACCCCCGGGGCCGATTTTTAGGTTATATTCGGCCCCTTTTTGGGCGGCTTCTTTGGCTATTCTTTCTTTGAGGTTACGCAGGTGTTCCAGATAGGCGTAATCTAGATAGCGGGGGTAGAGGACGGGGCGTAAAGCCTTCAAAAAGGCCTTGCCAATTTTTGGGTCTCCCGTGATGGGGCGGGCCTTCAATAAGGCCAGGCGTTCGAAAGGATGAGCTTGGTAAAAATAATAATGGACGGCGGCCTTTAGGGAATAAACTAGTTCTCCGTCCTTTCCTCCAGGTCTTAGCCTCAAATCCACCCTGAAAAGGCGCTCGCCTTCCAGGATGGCGTCGAGCAAACGGCTCAATTCTCGCCCAAGGTTGATAAAATGTTCTTTTTGAGAAAGATTTCCGCTCAAAAAATAAACCAGGTCCACGTCGGAGCTGTAGTTCAATTCCCGGCCGCCCAGTTTGCCAAAGCCAAAGACTAGAAAACGTTTCTGGAGCTCAGGGGTAAAAAGGTGTTTGGTTAACCAAAAAAGCCCGGCCTTTAGGAAAAAATCGGCCAGGTGAGTGAGGGAATAAACGGTGTGGTTAAAAGGTCTGCCGCCAAGATCGTGGACCAGAATTTTGATAATTTCTTCCTGCTTTATTTTCCTAAGCCAGAGGGCGAATTCCCGCCATTCAGGGATAGCTACTCCTTCGGCGCGGAATCTTTGCCAGAGGCGGCGAGGTCCCGAAGGGGCAGGGAAAGGCTCATTTAGAAAGAATTGGAGGATTTTTTCTCGACGTAAAAGGATGTTGGTGGCGTAAGGAGAGAAGCCAAGGAGCACCTTCAGCCGGAAAAGGCCAGAGGCCGGGATCCTGGCCCAGGGAAAAGAGGGATGAGCTTCCTTTATGCGTAAAAGCCCGTTTTCCGCCCAGGTAAGGTCTGGGGGTTCCTTACAAGCCAAGTTATCCGGCACCGTAACTGTGAAGCCCCGAGAGCAGGAAGTTTACCCCGAAGTAAGTGAAAAGGACGGAGACAAAACCGATGATGGAAAAGAGGGCGATTTTAGTCCCGCTCCAGCCTCGCATCAAACGGGCGTGAATGGCCGTGGCGTAAACAAACCAGGTGATCAGAGACCAGGTCTCTTTGGGGTCCCAGCTCCAGTATGAGCCCCAGGCCTGCTCAGCCCAAACCGCCCCGGTGATAATCCCGACGGTCAGCCAGAAGAAACCGAAAAGGATGGTTTTATAGATCAGCTCGTCAAGGGTTTTGAGGTCTGGAAGGTAAGCCCATACCCCCTCTTTTTCTTTAATCTTGTGGCGCAGGAGATACATAAGCCCAAGACCGCAGGCGATAGCAAAGGCGGCGTAACCCAGAAAACAGGTGATGACGTGGACGGTGAGCCAGTTACTTTGAAGGGCCGGTATCAGAGGTTGGATCTCCTGATTGGTGGAAAAAGAGGCATAGGCCATGGCCAGAAAGGCAAAAGGAGTAACAAAGACCCCGATTACCCTGTTTTTGGTCTTGTATTCCAGATAAAGGTAAACGGCTACGGTGGTCCAGCCGAAAAATATTAAAGATTCGTACAGGTTGGTGAGGGGAATACGCCCGTAACCTAGCTGGTATGATTCCCACCAGCGGAGAAAAAAGCCGATAGTATGAAGAAGGAGCCCTGCCCCGGTGGTGACAGTGGCCACCGGGCCCAGTTTCGACCAGCGGAAGATCCAGTGCAAAAGATAAAATATAGCGGCGGCAAGATAGAGAAAAGTGGTTATGCTAAGTAAGAGAGAACTTGTCATGGAAGCACCTCGTTCTAAGTTTAAACTTAAGTTAGAATTAATTTAAAGTTTATGACTGTAAAAAAAACCCATTCCATCTTGCTTGTCAACGACGAAGTGGTCCAGCGTTACCGAATAGCCTCGCTCTTGCGCCGCCAGGGATATGAAGTCAAGGAAGCCGAGGACGGAGGACAGGCCATTGCTTTCATTTCATCAGGTTACCGCCCGGCGCTGGTGATCACCGATCTTTACATGCCCAAGGTGGATGGCTGGCAATTGTGCCGGTTTTTGCTGGAAAGGCAGCTTGAGATTCCCATACTGGTTATTTCTTCCTATTTTTCCTTTGTGGAGCTTGAGGATATTTTGCGTACTTTAGGTGTTCAGGGATATCTGCGTTATCCTTGCTCTTCAGAAGAACTTTTAAAGAAAGTTCAGGACATTTTAACGGGTAAAGCCCTTGTCGAGGAAAAGACAGATTTTGATATTTTTCTGCTCTTTCCTGAACAAAGTAGTTTTCAAAAATTTTCCCAAGCTCTAAAACAGATAGGGGCTAATTTCGTATATTTTTCTTCCCTAAAAGAAGCAGTAAAAGCTGTTAAAGAAAATAATTTCTCTATTGGTTTGGTTTCTTCGCAATATCCTCCGGAAGAGATTTTTATTTTGAAACAAGCTAATCCATATGTTTCAATCTTGATTTTGCAGGATGCTCCGTTAAAAGAGGATCCTTTTGCTTATATTGTGCGCGGAGCAAAGACCATTTTACCTTTAGTAGATACATACGAATACCTCCTTTATACCATTAAAAAAGAGTTGAAAGAAAGGGCTTTGATCCTTGGTCAAGAATTGTTACATAAAAAGACGGCAGAATTAGAAGAAGTAAGTAAGAAGTTATTAAGGATAGAAAGTGTCCTTAAATTGGTGGTTGAACAAGCAACCGATCATGGACTGGTGGTAACTGATCTGGATTTTAACCCGTTTTTTGCCAATCCAAAGGCTGAAGCCATGTTTAATATTTCGCGGGAAGACCAATCTTTTTTTGGGCTTTTGCGTTCAATCCTTGGTGATTTTGATCCAGAAAGGATTAAAGAAGTCATTAAAAAAGAAAATAGTTTTAACTGTGAGGCTAAATTAGGAGAAAAGTTTCTTAGTTTAAAAGTGAAATACTTTTATGAAAAAGATGGCAGCGTATCAGGTTATGTCTTCTTCTTTCAGGATTTGACAAAAGATAAAGAGATGCAAGATCGATTGTTAGAGATGCAAAGAATAGAAGCCATAGCCAATCTTTCTGCAGGAATTGCTCATGATTTTAATAATATTTTAGCAGCTATTCGTTTGAAGGCTGAGCTGTTACAAAAACAATTATCTGGAGTATGCACTAATTATGTTAAAGATATTTTGGAATTATGTGATAGGGCAGCTCAGGTGGTTCGTCAAGTTATTGATGCATCAAGACCTAAAAATGAAGAAGATTTTTGTGATCTCAATCAGCAAGTAAGGGAGGCAGTAAATTTTTTGAGAGAAACAATTCCCCGAGAGATAGATATTCACGTTGAATTAAGTGATTCTTCTCTAATTGTGCCCTTGTCGCGAGCTCAGCTTTTGCAAATTATAATGAATTTAACTATAAACGCTGTTCAGGCTATGCCTGCTGCTGGTTCTCTGCTTATAAGAACTTATTGTCAAAGTTTTAATAAAGAACTGCCTAGCGGTTATCTTTCAAATTCTAATGTTAAATATTTATCAGGAGAATTTGCTTGTTTAATGATTAAAGATACGGGAACTGGTATCCCTAAGGATATATTACCTTTCATTTTTGAACCTTATTTCACCACTAAGAAAAATAATGTTAAAAACGAGGCGACAAAGTCTAAATCGACGGTGGCTGGGAGCGGTTTAGGGCTTTCAGTTACCAAAAAATTGGTGGAAGAAATCGGAGGAATTGTAGCTATTGAAACGCAAGAAGGGAAGGGTTCGACCTTTTATGTTTATTTTCCTTTAAAGAGAAATTTTTCTTTTACTGATTTAGAAGAAAGATTTTCTTCCTTTTTCAAGGTATCAGATTTTCAAAGGAAGAAAATTTTAATCGTAGAGGATGAAAAAGACATAGCTTTATCCATGGCCAATTTTCTTGAGTCATTGGGGTTTAGGGTGCATTGTTGCTATGATGGAGAGGATATATTTTCTCAACTGGAAAAAGCCTTTGTGCCCGATTTGATGTTATTGGATTTAAATTTGCCTAAACTTTCAGGTAAAGAAATTATTAAAAAATTGCGCGAAATGAGTTTTAATTTTCCGATAATTGTAGTTACAGGTTATCTTTCGGAAGATGATCGTTATTTTCTTGAAAGATATGGTGTGGTTAAAATTCTTTCTAAACCCTTTAGCTTGGATCAGCTAAGACAGGCACTTGGGGCAGTCATATCTGAGAATTAGGAGGGGGCATGGAACTTTTTAACCTAGTGCAAAAATGCCGGAGTTATAGACGTTTTGAGGAGAATTATCGGATAACTAAAGAAACTCTGGTGGATTTGATTAAATTAGCCCGTCTTTCGGCTTCAGCCGGCAATCTCCAACCTTTAAAATATATCCTTTCCTGTACGCCGGAGACCAACCGTAGGATCTTTCCTTATCTTCATTGGGCCGCGTATCTCAAGGATTGGCCGGGCCCAGGGGAAGGGGAACGCCCCGCGGCTTATATCATAGTCTTGGGTGATAAAGAAATCGCCCAAGTCTTCGGGGTAGACGCGGGGATCGCGTCCCAAAATATCCTCCTTGGCGCGGTGGAGAAGGGGTTGGGAGGTTGTATTATCGGCTCGGTAGATCGTGACGAATTGCGCCAGGAATTTAAGATCCCCGAACGCTTTGAGATCCTGCACGTAATCGCCTTGGGAAAACCCAAAGAAGTCGTAGTCATTGAAGATATCCCCCCGGGAGGGGACATCCGTTACTGGCGGGACGAAAAGGGAGTCCACCACGTGCCCAAAAGGCCCCTTGAAGAACTTATACTGTCTTGTTTTGGCGAATAAAACCGGTCGCGCCCCCATGCGAGCGGCTACTTGACGCATTTTTGAATCGTCGAGGAGGAGCGTTTTTCCGCCACCCCGTTACCCTTGAAGGACACCGCATTTTCTGTTTTTTTGGGCGAAAATCGGTTAAGCCCTAATTTATGGATTTGGTAGTTTTGGTCCAATTTTTATTGGCTGGTCTTTCAAGTGGGGCTATCTACGCCCTCATCGCCCTGGGTTTCGGGGTGGTACACAACGCCACAGGGATTGTCAATTTCGCCCAGGGAGATTTTGTCGTTTTGGGGGCCTTTGTGGCCTATAGTATTTTGGTTTCCTGGGGCCTCCCTTACTGGTTGGCCTTTGTGGGGGCGGTTTTCCTGGCGGCTCTGGCTGGGGTGTTGCTGGAAAGGCTGGCCTTAGCGCCGGCCCGGTCCCGGGAGATCCTCATCTTGGTTTTTATTACAGTAGGAGCCTCCATCTTTTTAAGGGGCCTTATCAAGGAAATCTGGGGTAAAAGGCCGTTTTCTTTACCGCCCATTTCTGTCAAAGATCTGACTTTTGGTTCTTTTGTGTTTGATCCCCAATATGGCTGGATTTTGGGGGTTACACTCTCAGCCTTTTTCTTGCTCCATCTCTTTTTTCGTTACACCCTTTGGGGCAAGGCTATGCGAGCCGTAGCCTTGGACGCGCAGACGGCAGCCCTTATGGGGATCCCTGTTCCCTGGGTGGTGGCGGCCAGTTTTGCGCTGGCGGGGGCGCTTGGGGG
>WGCA01000051.1 GCA_015494065.1 Thermodesulfobacteriaceae bacterium
GTTCCGGAAAGTGGCCTGAGATCGAATTCGGTAAAGTGGATTTTGATCCGCAAAAATTTGCCTCTGATTTGGTACACCGGCGGGTAAAAAGCGGGCGGGGCGAAAGGAAGACCAAAGGGCGCTGGCAGGAAAAGAATAAACCCCAGGCCAAGCCCCCGCCAAAGGCCAAGCCCGCCGGGCGGGGCCCGAGCAAGGTGCCAGCCGGCAAAACCAAGCCAAAGGCCGAGCGAGGAAAGCCCCGGAGACCCGGACGTCTTCGCGTGCCTCGCCACCGAGCCAGGGCTCCGGACAGATTGAAGGCCATGCGGAAAAAGGCCCTTAAACGACGTAGAACGCATAGGGTTCCAAAAAGAGGGCCTCATGGAAAGCCTGCCCCCCGTCCAATGAAGACCCCTCAGAAACTTTCGCCCTTAGAAAGACAAAGGCTTAAGGCCATGGAACAAATGCGGGCGACCCTGGATAAGGAGAAACGTCCTCTTTCCGCGGCCCGCTTACGGAAACTAGAAAAGATTTTCCGTAAGCGCTATCGAAAAGAGTTTAAGAAGATCTTTGTGGTCTATAAGGGCAAGGCCTTTGAATTCAAAGTAACGTATAACCCCACCAAGATCATTGATAAAGGTAGAGTTGACAATGAGATTAAGCTTTACCAGAGTTCCCCTGAGTGCTTTACCGAGTACGAAATAAGCAACGGAAAGGTTATCTTCAAACCTTTTTATCTTCCTAAGCCCAAATTTGAGAGCCATCCTATATTCAAGAATAAGTTACCCAAAAATCGCCTCTTGAAGGTCCCTGAAAGTTTAAAAAGAAATACAGCCCAGGCCAGCAAATGGGAGAAGGGAGTGGGGCCTTCTGCCCATAAAGCCGCCCAAAAAATCATAGAATCAAAGAACAAAGAAATCCCAGCGGATGCTGTTTCGAAAGTTCAAGAAATAATCCTGAATCAGAAAAAATATTTGAAGCCCATCTGGGATCGAAATGGAGAAGTAAACGTCCAGTTTCACGTAGATCATATTGTGGAATGGGTTTTGAGCAGAGACGATAGCCTCGAAAATTATATCCTCTTTGAGGCTTCGGCCAATCAATCCAGCGGTGGGGTTTACGGGGGGTATTTCCGCAAATTGCGAAAGGCTCGGGACGACTTAGGCGCAAAGGAGGCCTATCTGAAGATGGAGAAAATCGAAGAAGGCCGCGGCAAAAAAACCGGACCAGTCTGGGAAAGGGATGAAATAAAGAAAGGGGAGCACATCAAGATTTTTCTGGAGAAAAAACTCTGGAGGAAAATTTCATGAGTTCGGTAATCGCCGATCTCAGTGAAAGCCTGATAGGTATCCTGCGGGAGGGTTTTCGAGGGGTTATTCCCAACCCTGAAGAAGCGGTGGTGCTCTCCTCCCCGGGAGACCTGGGCCCAGGAGAAAGCCCGCGCCTCTGTCTCTTCCTCTATGACGTCAAAGAAAACCCCACGGTAAAAAACGCCACGCTCCCCGAAGAGCGGACACGTCCCCCGCTGGCCCTGGATCTCTATTTCATGCTTACGGCCTACGCCCCTTCCCGCCTGGCAGACCGTACCGCCGCTACCCTGGAAGAATACCGCCTGCTCGGGCGCGCCATGGCCGTCCTTCACGAACACCTTATCCTGCGTGATCCTTACCTGAGGGGAAGTCTGGCCGGGCAGGGATTTAATTTTCGCCTTTTCATCCACCCGCTCCCGGTAGAAGAGATGGCCCGGATCTGGAACGCCTTCCACACCAAACCCTTTAAGCTCTCGGTCTGCTATCTCCTGACCCCGGCCATTATAGAAACCCCAACGAAGGAAATAAAACCCGTACGGGAAATTCGTTTGGCGATGGAGACCCGAGGATGAAAATAATAGCCCCTGATCTCGTACTCCACCTCACCGACGCCTACACCGGGGAAAGGCCGCACCTGCCCCTTGAGCTCACCCCTGTTCCCCAAGCGGTCCGGATGGTAGAAAACACCCGTGGTTACCACCTCCTTTATTATCGACGCGGAGGAGACCCTCTAAACGTTACCATTTCGCTGACAAGCCCCTACTACCAACCCCAAAGGCTTAGCGTCTTTCTGCCTCAGGAGGGCCCGGTCGCCATAGAGCTCTGGCCCGAGAGGATCTATCCCTTCCCGCGAGGGGCCACCTTGCTCTGCGGCCGGGTATTCAAACAGGGGCAACCCCTGGCCGGGGCCCTAGTGACCGTCAAGACCCTTTTTGAAAAGATCCAGACCAGGACCAACGCCCATGGTCTTTTCCTGCTTTTCCCGCGAAAGGTAGACGGCGAAAGACTTATACGCCGAAACAGAAGGCTTTTTCTCCCCGGGCCCAGGGGAGGAAGAAGGATAACCCTCAAAATCGAAATCTCGGGGCAACCCCCAATAAAAAAACACCTCCGCTGGCCCGTAGGAGAGGAGGTAGAGACCTTGGTGGAGGCCTAAATGGGCAAAATGTTTTTTAACGCCTAAAAAGATAAGGAGGGAGGAAAATGCCGGAATATCTTGCACCAGGGGTCTATATCGAGGAAATAGAAATCGGGGCCAAGCCCATCGAAGGGGTGAGCACCTCTACGGCGGTCTTTCTGGGGCGTACCGAACGCGGCCCCACCGAACAGCCGGTGCTCATTACCAGTCTTACCCAGTTCCAACAAGTCTTTGGCGGGCCTTTCTTTTTTGAGGAAGAAGGCCAGAAGGTGGTCCCTTATCTTCCCTACGCCGTGGAAGGCTTTTTCTTAAACGGGGGCAAGCGGTGTTTTGTCTGCCGGACTTTGGGGACCGGGGCCGCCACGGCCAGTTTTGTCTTTGAAGGGGAAAGCGAAGCCTCCTTTACCGCAGTCTCCCCTGGCAGCTGGGGAAACCGCCTCCTGGTAGTGGCCCGGCCGGAGGAAGAAGACCAGACCAAAATCGAAAGTTTTGAGGTCTATCTGCTGCCTTCCGGGACGGATTTTTCAGAACTCCTTGAGACGGAGACCCACAAAGATTGGTCTGGGGTTAAACAGGTAACTCTTAAGCGGCTGCTTGATAAAGCCACGGTCAAAGAAAATTATCCTTACAGCGGGGACCTAAAGGAACTCGTAAACGAGAAATCGGCCCTCCTCAAGATAGGAACGCTATCGTCAAACTTCGTCCCCGGGGTCTACCGCCTCTCCGGGGGGAACGAAGGGACCCTGGGGGTGGAAAACTACACCAAGTTTTTCAAAGACCTGGAAAAGATCGAGGAGATCTCGCTGGTTTACGCCCCTTACGTGGACATTTACGGGAACCTCATCCCCAAACTCCTCGCCCACTGCGAAAAACTCAAAGACCGCTTTCTGGTGATAGATCCACCTCCTGGTAAAACCCCCAATGATCTTTTAAGTTCCCCTCCACGTGACCAGTGGGAAAGCAAATACGCCGCCTACTACTACCCCTGGCTCAAGGTCTATGATCCCCTCTCGCGCCAACTCCTGGAAGTACCTCCCGGGGGGCACGTGCTGGGGGTCTACGCCCGCACCGACGCCGAAAGGGGCGTGCACAAGGCCCCGGCCAACGAACCGGTAAGGGGGGTGACCGGACTTGCCTATGTCGTGGGCAAAGGGGAACAGGAACTCCTCAATCCTCAGGGCATAAATTGTATCCGGGCGCTGCCCGGAAGAGGTATCAGGATTTGGGGGGCCCGTACCCTCTCCTCTGATCCCCTTTGGAAATACGTAAACGTCCGGCGGCTCTTCATCTTCTTGGAAAAATCTATCGAACAGGGCATCCAGTGGGTGGTGTTTGAACCTAACAGCCCCAGGCTGTGGGCCCGTGTGCGTCAGACTATCTCGCAATTTCTCACCGGTGTGTGGAAAGACGGGGCCCTCATGGGCACCACCCCGGAAGAGGCCTTCTTTGTCAAGTGCGATGAGACCACCATGACCCAGGACGATATCGATAACGGCCGCCTCATCGTCATGGTGGGCGTAGCCCCGGTCAAACCCGCCGAGTTTGTCATCTTCCGGATCGCACAGTGGTCCGGAGGCAGTGAAATCAGCGAATAAAGGAGGTCCTTATGCCTGTAGGACAGAGAAAGGATCCTTACCGCAATTTCAGGTTCCTGGTAGAGATCGACGGCATCGTTCAGGCCGGTTTCAGCGAGGTCACCCTTCCGGACAGCACCCAGGACGTGGTGGAATACCGGGAAGGTCATGAACCGCCGGTCCTTCGGAAACTGCCTGGTCTGGCCAAATACGGCAACGTCACCCTCAAATGGGGAGTGACTGATTCACTGGAACTCTATGAATGGCGCCGGCTGGTGGAGCAGGGAAAGATCGCCGAGGCCAGAAGGAACATGGCCATCATCGTGTTAGACGAAGAAGGCGAACCGGCGGCCCGCTGGGAATTTTATCAGGCCTGGCCCAGCAAATACGACGCTCCGGATCTAAACGCCAAGGGAAACGAGGTCGCCATTGAGACCCTTGAAATCGCCCACGAAGGGATGAAACGCACCGCTTAGGAGGAGAAGACGGCATGCTACAGACGGAATTCGAATTCACCCTCCCCAAAGGGTACATTGACGAGGAGGGGCGACTCCACCGCCAGGGGGTCATGAGGCTGGCCACCGCCGCCGATGAGATCCTGCCCCTTAAAGACCCGCGGGTCCAAAGCAACCCCGCCTACTTAACCATCATCGTGCTCTCGCGGGTCATCCTGCGGTTGGGAGATCTTCCGGACGTGAATCCGCGGGTAATCGAAGGGCTCTTTCTGGAAGACCTCCTCTATCTTCAGGATCTCTATCAACGCCTGAATGGGGGAGGTAACTACACCCTCAAGACCAAGTGCCCTCACTGCGGGGAGGAAGTGGCGGTGGAGGTGACCAACCCGGGGGCCTGAAGGGCTACCCCTTGGAGCGTCTCTATGAGGAATTGGTGTTTTTGGCCTACCACCTGCACTGGAGCTATAGCGAACTTCTCAGTCTGGACCACGCAGAACGGAGGCGCTGGTGTCAGGAAGTAAGCCGCTTAAACCAACGCTTAAACGAAGAAAGACGCCGGGGGTAGCCCTGCTAAGGCCCTGGCCCCGCCCCTGCCTCCTGGGGAAAAAGATCCTTGGAAGGTACTCTTTCAAGAGCAAGGTCTGGCCTGGGCTTAGGCTTGTCTGGCGAGATCCGTACAAGGGGCCCGGGCTTTTCCTCTACCTCGTCCTGCCGGTAGAATTTAAGTTCTTCAAACAAAGTGGCCCCAAGATCCGGCTCCCCGCGCTCGCCCCCATCTTGGCCTTTGAAAAAAACCTGACCTGGTCCCTTTTCTTGCGAAAAGAAAAAGGATCTCCGCCGGAGGAAAAGGCCTTACCAGGAAGGCCCTTTCCGTACGCCCAAAAAGAAACCCTGTTAAGGGAAATTTTCACCTTCAGGGAAAAGACTGAACCAAAGGCAAAGCCGCTTTTTGTCCTGCCTCAGAGGACCTTTGCGGAGAAAACGGGAGCTAAAGTCCCTAAGCCTTTGGGCCGAGCGCGGCCCGGGGCGCCAACCCTGAGGAAGTCCCTAAAACTCCTGCGTTTTCCCGGAAAAAGAGGCCTTCCTTTACTTAAGGTTGTTATAGGCCCAAAAGAACACGCCACTGACCTCTTCAGCATACTCTCCCTGCGAACAGAACGGACCTTGCGCAAAAATTTGCTCCTCATGCTGTACGAGGGTCCTTTCCCGGCAGGAGGGAGAAATTTCCCCGAAGGAGAGACACCGGAAATGGGCCTGGCCCCAGGAGGGCAGGCCTGGCTGCCGCGAGCCCCAGAAAAAGGCTTAGGGCCAAGCCCATCTTTTCCTTTAAAGGCCTTCTACCAGGAGCCGGGAAAACCCTTCTCTGAAAGGTTGGTTTACCGTAAAGAGCCGGCCCCTCCCCTACAAAGAGAAGTCATCAAGGAAATGGTGCAAAAAGAGATTTCTCTTTCCCGGGTCCTGCCGCCTAGAGAGGAGGCCGCCAGGCCCCAAAAGGCCTCTTTTTCGGCCAAAGAGATAAGAAATCTCGCCGAAGCGCTCTTTGAACCCTTTATGGAGCGCTGGCGCAAGGAACTTGAGCGAAGGGGGTTCCTCCATGTTAGGTTCCCGTGAAGATCCCCTCCTGGGGCATCGCTTCCTGGTGGAATGTGAAGGGATTCTGGTAGCCGGTTTTCAAGAAGTCTCCGGCCTGGAGCTGACCCTGGAGGTGGAGGAAGTAAGCGAGGGTGGGAGCAACGATCTGGTCTACCGTCTACCCAAAGGGGTCAAGGCCGGCACCCTGGTGCTTAAGCGCGGCCTCTGTCAGGCGGAGCTCTGGGAATGGTTTCGGGAAGTCCAAAAGGCTCTTTCCTTCCGGAGGCCCCTTACGACCCGCACCCTTTATCTCGTAATCCTGGATAGCGCCGGGGAGGAAGCCCTGCGTTTGGCCCTCAACGGCGCCTACCCGGTGAAGTGGATCGGTCCGGAACTCAAAGCGGAAACCGCCAGTGTGGCTTTGGAAAGCCTGGAACTGGCGTATCTCGGGGTGGAGAAGATCTAATGCCAAACAAAGCGGTGCTCAAGATCTTAAACGGCGAAAACGCCGGACAGGAGTTTGTTTTTGACTTCAACCCCACGGAATACACCGTGGAGACCGGAAATCGTTTCCAGGTGATAAACTTCCCTGAACTTTCGGCCCCTCTCCTCCAGTTCGTGACCGGAGAGGGAGAAACACTTTCTTTTGAGCTTTTACTAGATGACACCCTGGCCCTGGGGACCAAAGAAAGGCCACCCCTGCTCAAAAGGCTTGCCCTCCTGGAAAAGGCCCTGGCGGTAGACCCTGAACTCCACGCCCCACCCCTGGTCTCTTTTTCTTGGGGACGGGAGATCCTTCCCCAGGCGGTGGTGGAAAAACTGAGCAAGCGTTTCGTCCTTTTTAACGACGAAGGGCTCCCGGTAAGGGTACGGCTAAGTCTTACCCTGAAGCGCTACCTCACCCCCGAGCAACAGAAGGAGGCGGAAGACCGCCATTCCGCCGATGTAAGCAAACTCCGCCTCCTGCGCGAAGGAGAAAACATCTTTCTCCTGGCGGCCAAGGAATACGGAACCGTGGCGGCCTGGCGGCTCATCGCCCGGGAAAACCGCCTGCGTAACCCCCTGGAGGTCCCGGTAGGGACTTTACTGAAACTTCCGCCATGGAGGGGCCCCGGTGTCTGACCTGCGTTTCTACGCCCCTGGATTCGAGATAAGGGTCAAGGGCGAAAGGCTTGCGGAAAGGGGCTTTATCGTCAACCAGGTCACGGTAGAACAGGCCACCGAGGCGGCGGCGCGGGCCACCTTCTCCGTCTTCCGGGCGGGGACGGAACAGAGTCTCAGCGCTTGGCTAAAGGAAGGACTTTCCTTTTTTAAATTGGGGGTCCCCGTCGAGATCCGGGCCGGTTACGGCGGGGAACGCCGCCTCATCTTCAAAGGCTGTCTGACCTCCTTTTCCTACACCTTTGCCGTGGACTCCATCGGGGAGATCCAGGTTGAGGCCCAAGATTTCCTCTTCCTCCTCATGAAGAGCAGGGCCTTGGCGCAGAAACAAGGGGGGTTTAATCAGGTTTACGACCACGAGGTAGTTCGCCGCGTCCTCTCCCATTACCCCGCCTTTGAGGAGGTCTACATCGAGGAGACTCCGATCAAGTATCCCAAGGTCCAACAAAAAGACGAAGAGTCGGATTATCAGTTTTTAAAACGTCTGGCTGAAAGGAACAATTATCTTCTTTACGCCCGCGTCGACCAGGAAAGGGAAAAGGCCGTATTCTGCTTTAAAAAACCCCAAGACAAACCCACCCCCAGACAGGGGCAACACGAACTTTATTTTGGCCGGGAACTCCGCTCCTTTACCCCGAACTTTAGCCTCACCCAGGTGATCACCCGGGTGGTGGTAAGGGGCTGGGATCCCAAACAGAAGAAAGAAATCGAAGGCCAGGCGGAGCTTTCGGCTAAAGACCAGGAACGCTTTGAGAAAACGGGTTTTCCTTCCCCGATCACCCTGGAGCTCCACCTTCCGGTACGCAGCAAAGAAGAAGCCCAGAAGCAGGCGGAGGCCATCTGCCAGAAATACCGGCGCTTACTGGAGGCGGAGGGCGAAGCCTTGGGGCTGCCGGAAATCCAGGCAGGGGATCTCATAGAGATTAAAGGTCTGCCGCAGTGTCAGGGCCCGGCGGACCTTGATCTCTGCCGCAGTTATCTGGCGGTGCAAGCCACCCACCAGATCGGGGAGGGAGGGTACCGCCTGCGCTTAAAACTAAAGGAGGTCATCTCCTACCCATGATGTTTTGGGAAGACCAAACAGAAAAGAAACTCAGCGGCGTTTACGTGGCGGTGGTAACGGACAACCAGGACCCTGAAGAAATGGGAAGGGTCAAGGTGACCTTTCCCTGGCGTGGGGCCCGGGACGAAAGCTTTTGGGCCCGGGTACTCTCCTTCGCCGGGGGAAAAGAGGCCGGGGCCTTCTTTCTCCCTGAGGTGGGAGACGAGGTCCTGGTGGCCTTTGAAGGGGGAGAAATCGAATACCCGGTGGTCTTGGGCGCGCTCTGGAACGGACGGGATAAGCCCCCTTTTGAGAAAGGGCGCCGGATCATCCGTTCCCGCCAGGGGCACGAAGTGTCTTTTCACGACGAAAAAGGGGAAGTAACTCTACGTTCTTCCGGCGGGCGGGAGATCACCCTCAAAGAATCCGGAGAAATCACCATCCGGGACCAAGGGGGCAACGAAATCATTTTTTCCGAAAACCCCTCCACCATAAAGATCAAAGGCACGCTCAAGATCGAAATTGAAGGGCAACAGATAAGCATCAAGGGAACGATGGTGGAGGTATCGGCCGAGGCCAACCTCGTCCTTCGCGGCGGCCTGGTCCAGATCAACTAAAGGAGGGGGCCATGTTTTTGGCACGTTTGACCGACCTTTCAAGCCACGGGGGCACCCTGGCCCCACCCGGTGCCACTAACGTCCTGGCCGGCGGGCTTCCGGTAGCCCTTTTGGGGAGCAACCACGTCTGTCCCATCCCTTTCCATCCCCCGGGGCCGTTGATGGCTACCGGAGTCAAACTCCTGGTAAACGGTCTGCCAGTCGGCCGGGCACAGGACCTTTTACCTTGCGGCGCCCAGGTCCTTCCCGGGGCCACCAATATCCTGGTGGGAGGCTAAAATGGAAAGAGATTTTTTGGGGAAGGGGCTGGCCCACCCCTTAAGCCTTGACCCTGAAGGGCGACTCAAACTCCTTTCCGGGGAAGAAAGTATCGCCCAGAGTATCCGTTTGATCCTTAAGACCCGCCCCGGGGAAAGACCTGTACACCCGGATTTTGGTTGCGGGATAGATGATTTCCTCTTCGGTCCGCTCAACGCCAGCGTCCTTTCCCAGCTCGAAAACCGCGTCGCCGAGGCCCTGCGGCGGTTTGAGCCCCGGATCATAGTCGAAGAAGTGAAGGCCAGGGCCGCAGACCAAGGACCGGAGGGGAGGCTTCAGGTAGAAATCACCTACCGTATCCGGCGCACCAACAGCCGGCATAATCTAGTCTATCCCTTTTTCCTGGAGGAAAGATGAAGGCCTTCTTTGGGCTTGATACGGAAACCACCTTGAAAGAGGCCCTCAAAGGGGCTCTAGAAAGAGAATGGGCCCCGGATGACCCGGTGCTTGAGGGTATGCTCCGGTTTTTGGCCCGCAGGCTGGAGGAGGCCCGCGCTGTCACCGAACGCCTGCCCCAAAAGACCCTCATCCACCTGTACTCCCTCCTGGGGGTCAAGGCCCCTGATCCCAAAGCCGCCCGGGCCGTGGTAGTCTTTGACGTCTCGGAGAAGGCGGAAGCGCCCCTGGTCCTGGAAAAGGGGCTTTCTTTGGCCGCCGGGGAGCTCACTTTTGAAACCGAAGAGGAAATCTGGGCCTTACCCGGAGGGTGGTCCAAGCTATTCTTTTACGTCCCTAGCGAAATCCTTTTGCTCCGCCTGGAAGAAATCTTCCCGGAAAAGCCCGTAAAGCCAGGGGCCCTCCCCTCTTCCGGGCGCTTTACCTTTCGGGCCCGGTTTCCCCTGGAAGTTCTCGCACCGGAAGAAAAATTTGACCTGGTATTCGTGGCGCCGGCCGGGGGGATAGCCCTCTTTGCCGAGGGCAAAAACGGAAAAAGGCCCCTTCACCGCCAAGAAGGTCTCTTTTCCCTGCCCAGGGACCTCCTTCCCCTGGAAGACGAAAAGGGGAAATATTTCATCATCTCCGGTGAGAGTCGCCGCCCCATCCCCTCGGCGCAAATCCACCTGAAGCCCGGGCCCAAAAGGATAACCCATCTCTTTTCCGGCGACCGCCCTCTGGCGCGCCACACCCCTGTTTTCTTTTTAAAAAAGGCCTCTTTACACCTACGGAGAGACTTCTTTGAGGTGCTCCCCAGGATATACCCCTTTCTTGAAAGAAATCAGGAACATTTTGCCGTCAAAAACCCCTTTGGTACGCCCCCTGTGCCGGGGGTGAGCTTTTTCATAGGGGGGTTCTGGCTACTTCCGGGGACCAGGTGTCGAATAGAATCTCCTTTTTCCGCTTCAGCCCTCTCCTGGGAATATTTTGACGGTAAAAGCTGGAAACCGTTGAAGGTCGAAAATCAGGAAGCGGTCCTCCCGGAAGACCTCGCTCCCACGGTGGTAAACCAGGTCTTCGCCCGCTGGCTGAGAATACGTTACGTGGGCCCCTTTCAGCCGAGCCCGGAAAAGGCCCCCTCGGACTATTACCTCAACGTCTCTCTCTTTATGGCGGACCAGTCCTTTGCGCCTGAGGGAATCGAGGTCTCAAACCTGGGAGAAGAAAGTAAATCACTTCCCCAAAAGGTCCCTGACCACGGCCTTTCCCCCCAAGAAGCCGCCCTCTATCTTTGCTTAAGAAAACCCTATTCCGGAGGGCCGGTGACCCTTTACTTCCAGGGCAAGGCTCGCCGGGAGACCTTAAAAAGGCTTGAGGTATCCACCGCTTACGGCTTTGAGGCCCTGACCTTCGAAGACACCACCCACCGGCTTAAGGGACCGGGCTTCCTTCGTTTCTACCTCCCGGAATCCTTCTCTTCCCGTAAGCTCTTTGGGGAAGAGGGGGCCTGGTTGCGCCTGGTGTTGACGAAAGAGGAGGCCCAAGAAATACGGATAGAAGGGCTTTACCTTAACGCCGTTACCGTACGAGAAGGGCAAAGCCTCCTTCTCAGGGCCAAAGCCACGGGCAAACCCGGCGAAGAATTTTCGCTAAAGCCCCTGGTGGGAGAGGCCCGGGGCTCCGTTGGGGACAAAGCCTGGCAGATAGTAGACGATCTTTCCCTTTACGGCCCGGAAGAGGAAGTGGCTGAGCTCGACCCTCAGACGGGACGCCTGGTCTTTGGGGACGGGGTCCACGGGAAAGTCCCAGAACGTGACGCCCTGATTGAGGTGCGTTACGTGAGCCATCACGGGGAGCAGGGTAACGTCCCGGCCTGGAGCATAAAAGAATTGGTCTCTCCCCTGCCCTTCGTGGAAGGGGTTCGCCAACCAGAGGCCGCGGTGGGCGGGAAGACCGAGGTCCAGGAAAAGCTCCTGTTAAGACGGCTTCCCCAAATAATGCGCCATCGCCAACGTGCCACCACTGCCTCTGATTTGGAAAACCTCCTCGGCGAACTGGAAGAGATCAAACGTCTCCACTTTGCTTTTGCCGGAGAGAGACTGATCCTTTACGTGCTGCCACAGGCCGAAGACCCGGCTCCACGCGTCTCACAGGGTTTGCGTGAGAAGATCCAGGAAAAATTAAGCCCGGCCCTCCCCCTTACCTTATCAGCTTTTGAGGTGCAGGATCCCCTTTACGTCCCCATCCATCTCAAAGCCGAGCTGGTTATCTCTCACGGAGTAGCCCTGAAAAGGGCCCTCACCCTGGCCCAGGAAGCCCTGAAGCGGTTTTTACACCCGGTGAGGGGGAATTTTCAGGGAGAGGGATTCCCCTTCGGGCGGCTCCCTTATCTTTCGGACTTTTACCGCCTGCTTCAAGGGCTTTCGGTTGTCCGCGCGGTCAAGAAGATGGAAATTTACGCCCAGGTAGGGGAGGATTTTCGGCCTTACCGCCAGGGCCGCCCCCCGCAACTCCCCCTCTACGTCTTGCCCACCCCAGGGGAAATCTCCCTTAAAGGAGTATCAGCGTGAAGGTCAAGGTCCCAAGCCTGGACGTGAAACGCTTCGAAGCCTTATGGGAAAGGGCCCTTACCGAACTTCCGGGGCTCACCAAGGAATGGACCAACTATAACCTGGCTGACCCCGGGGTGGTGGCCATCGAAGGCCTCCTTTTCCTACTGGACGTCTTTTACTGGCGTCTTGACTTTTTCGGGGAAGAAGAGGCGGAGGCCTACCGGGCCCTTCTCAAAGCCCCTCCAGGGGAGCCCCTGCATCTCTGGTGGCAGAGGCACCTTTCGGCCTGGGCCGGAGTCACGGCCCAGGATCTGGCCCAGATTATCAAAGAGAAGGGAAATTTCGACCGGGTGTACGTGTATCCGGACCTCAAGACGCGCCAGGTTCGCGTCACGGTAGTCACGCGCTCCCCGGTAACGCCGAATGAACTTACCCGACTCCAGGAAGAAATCGAAGCCGAAGGCTTACGCCCCTTAACCCTGGAGGTCGTCCTTAAGCCCCCGCAAGAGACCCTCTTCTCCCTCAACGTAAGACTCTATCCCCTCCCGGGTTACCAGGCGGAGGCACTCCAAAAGGCCCTGAAAGAGAATCTTTCCGCCTACCTCTCCCCCCTGGAGGGCCTTGAGGGCCAGGGCTACCCCCCAGGAAGGCCCCTTTATCTTTCAGAGATTTACGCCTGTCTTGAAAAGACGGCCGGAGTAGACGGGGTAGCTGGGGTTTCGGTGGCGGTCCATGCCCCGGGAAAGTTTGACGGTGAAAAGATTTTTCCCGGAAAGGGACGCTTTTTAAAACTCTTTGAGCTTTCTCTCTTCCTTGAAGAAAAGGAGGAAAGTCCGTGTCTTTAAAGGTGTTCTTTAAAGAGGCCAAAGACTTCGAAATCCCGAAAAACCTTGAGCTCACAGAGGAAGGCCTCCGTCTCAAAAGGGAAAAAGAGCTGGCCTTACACTTCTTAAAAAAGCTTCCCATAGAGGGAGAAATCCTTACCGCGGAAAGGACACCCTGTGACCAGCTGCTAGTACTTTTAAGGGACCGGAGACTCTTTTTTCTGGGAGATGAGAGACAGAAACTCTTTAACACCCGGGCCGAGGCCCTGGCGGCCTTTCCCGGCGGACTCTTTCTGGTGGGGCGGGAAAGGATAAGGCTCCTTTCTTTTCCCCGGCTAAGGGAACTTGGCCACTTCCCAGGGCCTCACGAGGCGATCCTTTCAGCCACGGTGAGACGGAAGCGCCTTTACGTCCTTACGGCCCAGCACCGGGTCCTGGTCTACACCTTTTCGGGCCGCCTGGTTACCCAAGTAAAGGTCCCCTCTCAATACAAGGCCCTTAAGGCCGCGGGGTTCCTTTACTGGTTTGACGGAAAAAACGTCAGCCTGGGGAGGAAGAAACTTCCCCTTACTAGGCCCCTGCCCCAGGCCCTTTTCCTGCCCGGGCGCAGGGGGCATTGGTTTCTCGAACCTGACGGTCGCCTCCTCATCGGGGAGCCGGTCTCAACGGTTCCGCCGGACGCCAGGGCCAGAATATCTTTCCGGCTTCCAGAAGCTTACGCCGAAGGCCTCCTTCTCCTTTTGGGTCAGGGCAGTTTGCGCCTCATCTTCCCCCAGGGAGAGAAAAAGGGATTCGTAGCCAAGATTCCTCGATTTAGAGGCGAAATACCGGTAGCAATCGAGCTTTCCGGAGAGGCAGCCCTTTTTCAGGCGGTCTTTGCGGTACCCAAGGCCCACGATCTCCTGCGTTTTATCCCCGAGGCCTACCGGGAAGGGGCCGAGGCCTTCCTCCTTCCTCTCTTTTTGGCCTTCCACCTCGTCCATGACGGCCTCCTTTTCTCCAAAGAGGCCTTTTTAAAGACCTTCTCGGGCCGGGGTAGAAGAGAAGAGCTCTTATTTTTGGGAAAGCTCCTGGGGTTTTCAGGAGAAGGTCTGCCCAAAGAGGAACTTTTGGCCTGGCTTTCGGCCTTACCCCAACTTTACCGCTACCGGGGAAGCGTAAGGGGCATGAGGGAGGTGCTCAAACTCTGTGCTGGCGAGGAGGCCTTTTTGCGCGAAGCCATCCTCTGGCGCAAAACCGAACAGGAAGGCGGCCCCTTCTCTCGCCTCTTTGGCCGTCAAGGAAACCTCTTCCTGGTATTCGTCTCCCCCAGGCTTCCCAAAGAAAAAATACCTTTCCTCAAAAAGATGGTAGCGGATTGGACACCCCTTGGAACCGAGGGCCGGGTGCTGCCCCTGGAACTTGGCCTTACTCTGGGGAAACCGCTGGCCCTGGGGGTAAATACCGCCCTTACCAGTGGGATTTTGAAACTGGGACTTAGCCGTCTCGGACAGGATACGAGCTTGTTGGACCAGGCCCTTACGGGGCGCCTTGACCTGCGAGCCACCCTGGGCCGGGACGCCCAAATTTGAAAAAAGGAGGGAACTATGTCTTTACCCAGCCAAATAGTCACCAAATTTCCGTACGGACTTGAGAGAAACACTTATTTTTTCGGCAAACTCCTCACCGCTGAAGACTTTAACCTGGAACAAAGTTATTTCCTTAGCCGGGAAGCCCTGGTCCACCACACGTTTTTTGGGCCGGGGATCCTTTTCGGGTTGGAAGTAAAAGACCTCGAAGACCACGACCAAAAACTGGCCTTTCGCCTGACCGCAGGCCTGGCCATCGACCCTCAGGGGCGTCTCATCTTCATCCCCCGCGAGCAAAAGCTTGAAGTGCCCGTAGCAAACCGCCAGTCTGAGCTGGGGCTCTTTCTCCTCTACGAGGAATGCCCTAGAGAACCCACCGTGACCGTCTGTGACCCCAAGCAATGTCAGCCCAACCGCATACGAGAGGAATTTAAGGTTGAGGCCGGGACCAATATCCCGGAAGGGATCAAAATCGCAAGCCTCGCCTTAGTAAACGACCAATACGAACTAAAAGCAGAGTCCCCTTTAGAGTTGCCGGAAAAAGAATTTGCCTCCCCACGCCTCCTCAATCTGCCCCAAATCATCAAAACCCTCCGGGCCTTAAACGACAGCCTGGAAAAGGTCAAGCGCGAACTCAATGCTATTCCGCGTCTGGAAAGAAAAGAGTTTGTCTTTACCTGTACCGAAGAAAAAAGAGAAATACCGCTAGAATACAAGGCAAAGAAGCTCCCCTTGAGCGAAATTATCTGTTATCTACCCATCGATTATGAGATATCTGCAGACACACCGGAGACGAAAAGCAACGAATTGAAAGAAGAATTAAACCGGGGCAGTCTATTATTAACCGCTTATCACGTTAAGGACTTTTTTGCTTCCCAACCAGAAGGAGAAACGGAAACCACCCCTGAAAGCACACCCCACCTAAGACCGGTGACCTTGGCTTACACCTTGAGACCGGGGCTTGGTTTTTCTCCAGCCCTGAGAAAATTCAAAAAAATTAGGACCTTTAAACCCGACACCAAGCTCAAAGACGTGGCCAAGGAAGCAAGCCGAGAAGGGGTTCATTTTCGTATCGACCCGCGGTTACCTTTGGATAAACCTCTAAAAGATTTGGCCGACAAGTTCGTCTTCGTTTATCTTTATCCCGTTTTTGACGGCACCCTGCTTCCATATTGTACCATAAACTTCAGAGACCTGGCCAAAGGGAGGGTCTATTTCCTCTTTGACTGGAAAAGTTTTAAGGAAGAAGAACCGGACCTGGCGGACATGTATTTGAAAAAATTAAAAGGGATTCCCTTCAGGTTAATCTTTGTGGGCGAAAATCAATATTAATGGGGGGCATTAAATATCTTACAGCATTAAGGATCTGATCTCCCTTGAACATGTCGCCTAAAAAACGCTTCCGTCAAATTGATGAGAGCTCGCAATGACCAAACAGGCAGTCATCGCGAGGGACCTGCAAGGCCCCGAAGCGATCTCAAGAAGCGATTCCCAAGAGACTGCTTCGTACCTCTTTACACATCTCAAAGTGTAGAGGGGAGTCCTCGTCATGACTGAGGAGCTGATCCATGCACATAATGATAAATGATGATGTCAAAATGCTCCCGTTAATAAAAAGAAGGAGGAGCTAAAATGGCTTTTAAGTTGTTTTTAGGCACCATCAAACCTGGTGGTTATTTGGAGACCGAGCAAGGAATATTTTTGCTAACCGGTCTTCCCCAAGGAACAGACCAAAATCCTGAAGATCATGTCTTAGCCATCGAGCCGGAAAATATCGGCCGAAAGGCCATCGTCAGGGGAGAACCGGCGGGAAACATTATCTACCAAGCCCAAATATTAGAAATTATCTCCCCCCTGGCGGGTAGTTTGCTGGAAAATCTCCTGAAAAGGGGCTTGGTCGCACCCAAAGAGTTGGCGGAGGAACTGGTCCGGATCACCCGAAAAACCAAGGAAGTCAGGAAACTCTGTGCCCTGGTGATCGGCCACAAGAAACGCTCCCCCGGGGCGGTAAATGAGAATTTTGGTATCAGCGAATTCGATTTTAACGAAGACCTGGCCTTTCGGATAGAAAAGAAGGTAAATGCCGTTGACGTCCAGCGGGTCTACCGGCGGACGTATCAGGAACTACCAGATGATATTAACGCCTTAAACCCGGATTTTATCATCAGCCTTCATTGCAACGCCTTTAACACCAGGGCCTCGGGCACCGAGGTGCTCTACTATCACCGGTCCGAAAAGGGCAAAATGATGGCAGAAATCCTCTTAAAGCACCTGGTGGAACACTTAAAACTGCCAAACCGGGGCCTAAAACCCAAGACCGCCGAAGACCGAGGGGGCTACCTCTTACGTTATACCAAAGCCCCGTGTGTGATCGCCGAACCCTTCTTCATCGATAACGACGAGGACCTATTTCGGGCCTTAGAAGATAAAGACGGACTGGCAGAAGCCTACGCTCAGGCCATAGAAGAGATCGCAAGCGTCATTTAATTCCGGAATGCGGCCCAGGACATATTGGGCGGTCTCAAAGATTGGGGTATTTATTAACCGTCGACATCAAGGCAGCTAAAAATTGCTTACATTCATACAGCCATGAAATTACTGGCCCTTGAGACTTCCTGTGACGAAACCGCCTTCGCCGTGCTGGAAGACGGCGAAAAGGTGTGTGCCAACCTCGTGGCCTCCCAAGAAGAGCTCCACCGCCGCTTCGGAGGCATCGTACCTGAGCTTGCCTCCCGCAGACACATGGAGCTCATTCTGCCGCTGGCCCAGGAAACCTTGAAAGAGGCCCGGGTCAGCCTAGACGAAATAGAGGCCGTGGCCGTGACCAACGGCCCGGGGCTCATCGGGTCTCTGGTAATCGGGGTCTCCTTTGCGAAGGCCCTTTCCTACGCCCGGGGAATACCTTTACTGGCGGTAGACCACATTAACGCCCATTTTCTCGCCGCCTTTCTCGAAGAAGAAAAACCCTCTTTTCCGCTGGTAGCCCTGGTGGTTTCCGGGGGGCACACCGCCCTCTTTTACGTAAAAGATTACCTTGAGTTTTATCTGTTGGGGCAGACCCGGGACGACGCCGCCGGGGAGGCCTTTGACAAAGTGGCCAAACTCCTGGGGCTCGGTTACCCGGGGGGAAGGATCATCAGCCGCCTGGCCGAAGAGGGAGACCCGGGAAGGATTCCCCTTCCCCGCCCGTTGCTCCACAAAGACGCCTTTGATTTCAGCTTTTCTGGCCTCAAGACCGCGGTGGTCAATTTTGTAAATGACCTCCGCCGGAAAGGTCTTCCCGTGCCGGTGCACGACCTTTGTGCCAGCTTTGAAAAGGCGGTAGTGGAAGTCCTGGTCACCAAGACGCTGAACGCCCTTAAATTTACCGGGGTCAAAAACCTGGTAGTGGCCGGTGGGGTGGCTGCTAACAAGAGGCTACGCCAGACCCTGCGGGAGGAGGCTGCCAAGGGCGGTTTCCGTCTCTTTCTCCCCCGCCCCGCCTATTGTACGGACAACGCCGCCATGGTGGGGGTTTGCGGCTACCATAAATGGCGCCGGCGCGCTTTTGCCGACCTGGAACTCGATGTCTATGCCCGCAGCCACTTCCCTCGTTACCAGGGATAAACCCCCTACCCCGGCGTCGCTGCTCAAGCGGTACGGGCTTAAGGCCAAAAAAGGTCTGGGGCAGCACTTTCTCAATGATTTTTCCCTGGCTCGCAGGATAGTCCAGGTATCAGGGCTCTCTCCGGAAAAGACCGTGGTGGAATTGGGGGCGGGGTTGGGTACCCTGACGCTGGCGCTGGCGGAAAAGGCCGCCCGGGTAATTGCCTTTGAACTGGACGAAACCCTTATTCAAATCCTTGAGAAAGAAAAGTTTCTGCCTCAAAACGTAGAACTACGCCGGGCAGACATCCTAAAGCTTGACTACCTTGCCCTGGCCCGGGAGCTTGGCCAACCCTTCGTCCTTTTCGGCAACCTTCCTTATTACCTCTCAAGCAGGCTCCTTTACAAACTCCTCGAAGAGAGGGAGTCTTTTGACTGGGCCGTCTTCATGTTCCAGAAGGAAGTTGCAGAACGGCTGCTAGCCTCTCCGGGCACCAAAGATTACGGCCCCCTTACGGTCTATCTAAGACTTACCGCTGAGGTACAAAGGCTGATGAATCTTCCGCCAGGCTGTTTTTACCCGGCTCCAGAGGTCAATTCCACGGTGGTTAAGATAACCATCAAACAAAGACAGCCCCTCCCCCAGGAGGAAGCCCTCAAAAGACTTCTGAAAGTTGCCTTTTCTTCCCGGCGCAAAAAGCTCATAAAGAACCTTACAGCCTTGGGACTAAAAAAAGAGGAGCTTAAAGAGAGCCTGGCGGCCCTTGGCCTTCCAGAGAACGTACGGGCCGAAGAGGTCCCCCCGGAAAAGTTCCTGGCCCTAGCCCAACAGCTAGGGCCACTTAAAGCCTGGTAAAATCATCTAGGAGACGGAAAAGCCTTTCGTGGCAAAATTCGTAGAGTTCAGGCTGACCCTTCAGGTAATCCGGCTCCTGGACGTAAGGCCCGCCGGGGGATAAATCCTGAGCGCTCTTTTCCAGGAGCTCAGAGACGATCTCCGGGGTCACTTCCAGGTGGAATTGGAGGCCCAGAATACGTTCTTCGTAAAGAAAGGCCTGGTTCTCGCAGGCTTCGGAACGAAAGAGCTTCACCGCGCCTTCTGGCAGAGAGAAAGTCTCCCCGTGCCAGTGAAAGACCACCATACTCGGCGGCCAGTCCTGAAAAAGCCGGTGGGCGCGGCCGGCCTTGGTAAGCTCCACGGGAAACCACCCTATCTCTTTATAATGGTTGGGAAAGACCTCCGCCCCCAGTGTTTCGGCCAGCAGCTGGGCCCCCAAACAAACTCCCAGGATCTTTATCCGGTGATCATCTTCTTTAACGATGTTTTTGAGAAACTGTTTTTCTTCCGCCAACCAGGGGTATTGGACCTCGTCGTGGACACTCATGGGCCCACCCATAAGGACCAAAAGATCAAAATCCTGGGCGGAAGGGAAAGGTTCGTCGAGAAAGACACGGGTGTGCGAAACCTCAAGACCCCGGCTCCGGGCCCAATCTAAAATGGCCCCCGGGGTCTCGAAGGGGACGTGCTGGATATAGTGAAGCCTCGGCATCAGTATCTCCCTACCTGTAAAGTCGGGGACAGAGCCCTTAAGGCGTAGCGGTTGGCCAAATCCTTACGTTGCTGGTAGGCCTCCCGCACGATCTTCATGTCTTCGACAAAATGGGGCAGTTCTTCCAGGGTCAAGGCCTGAGGGCCGTCACAGAGAGCCACCTCCGGCCGGGGGTGGAATTCCACCAGGATCATGTTGGCCCCGGCGATGACCCCCTGGGCCGCAGCGTGGAAGATCTCCTGGATGCCGTCAGGGGCAAAACTCCTGCGCCCCACGGAATGGGTCGGGTCCACGCAAACGGGCAAACGGGTAAGGCTCTTTACTACCGGCACGTGAGCGAAATCAACCAGGTTACGGTGGGGGTCCCCGAGGTTGGTCTTGACCCCGCGCAGGCAAAAAACTATGTTACGGTTCCCTTCACTGGCGATATACTCGCAAGCGTTAAGACTCTCTTCGATGGTGATCCCCATCCCGCGCTTGTAAAGGACGGGAAATTCTTGCTGACTACCTACGGCCTTTAAGAGTTCAAAATTCTGGGCGTTGCGCGTGCCGATCTGGAGCATCACCCCGGTGGGGCGTCCGGCCCGTTCGAGCTCTTCGTAAATCTCTTCGATGTGGGCCTCCTTACACACCTCCATGGCGATGCAGCGGATACCGTATTTGCCGGCCAGCTCAAAGAGCCAGGGCAGACACTTGCGCCCGTGCCCCTGGAAGGAATAGGGGTTGGTGCGGGGTTTGTAAGCCCCCATCCGGGAAGTGATCAGCCCTACTTCCTTTAAGGCGGCAAACATCTGTTCCACATGTTCCGGGGTGTCGACCGCGCACAGCCCGGCAAAGATATGAAAGGAGTCCTGGTCGAAATAAAGCCCGTTATAGGTAAAACCCAGACCGTCCTGGTCAGCGGTGTGCCGCCCGATAAGGCGGTATTTTTTGGAAACCCTCACCACCCGTTCTACCCCGGGAAGATGGGCGATCTCTTCGTCCGGAATGCGGGAGGTGTCTCCGATAACGTAGATTTCCACTACTTTTCGTTCAGCCCCCGTAACCCCGGAGATACGGGTGGTAACGTCCTGATAATATTTCAGCGTCTCAAGAATCCTCTGGACTTCCGGGCCAGAAGGATCTATATCTGATTTGAGAATGATAATCATAAGATCACCTCTTTGCCCTTGTTGAAGATAATAATCTAACCCTGGGAAACAAAAATGCAAATGGACTCAAAGCGATGTTGAGCTTTATTTTGCAGGTTTTTAGCGGTTTTATCGCCATCATGAACCCTATCGGAAATGTTCCGGTATTTATCGGGCTGGTGGAGGAATTTGACGAGAAGACCAAAAAGAAAGTGGCTAAAAAAGCCGTGCTGGCGGCCTTTACCATCTGTACCGTCTTTGTCCTGGCCGGCAATTTCATCTTTCGCTTTTTTGGTATTACGCTGGCGGCCTTCCGGATCGCCGGCGGGATTCTGGTCTTTTTAATCGCTTACCACCTATTGCGGGGCAAGGCTTCGCGGCAACACCACCCCGGGGAGGAAGAACACGAAGAAGCTGATCCGGACTCCATCGCTATCACCCCGCTGGCTACCCCTATCCTGGCCGGTCCCGGGACCATCACCACCGCCATGTCCTTTGCCGGGGCCAGAACACATTTATACGACCTTCTCGTGGTTATCGGGGTCTTTGGGATCGTCTGCCTCCTCACCTACGTCTGCTTCATATACGGAGAGGCCATTTCTGAGAGACTGGGACGGACAAGAATCGGCGTTATTACCAGGCTCATGGGGCTGATACTTGCGGTCATCGCGGTCCAGATGGTCCTTGAAGGGTTAAAGGAGGCCTTTCCTTATTTGACCAGCGGCACCATCTCAAAACTGTAGTGCTCAAGGTCGACTACCAGCAAACGACCGGCAAGCCGGGGACCTCGCCCACAAACGATGTTAATCACTTCCTGGACCTGTAAGGCCGCCAGTACGGCACAAATACTGAAAACAGCCGAGGGAACTGCCTCCTCTCCGGCTCCCGCAAAAATATCCTTTAAACGGCTGGTAGCGTCGGGAGAAATCGTGGTTACCTGACCGAAAAATCCCGAAAGACCTGCGTGTACCAGATATTTACCGGCCTTCCTGGCCAGTTCGTCCAGCACAAAACGGCTCTCCCAATTATCCAAGGCGTCGACCACTACTTTGGTCTGGGAGGGAATGACCGTCCTTTCGGACACCGGCTGCACCCAGGCCTCCACCCAGAGATCGTCCCGGATGGCAAGGAGCCTTTCCTTGGCCACCTGGGCCTTAAAAGCCCCCACGTCTTTAGCGGTATAGAGGATTTGGCGGTTGAGATCAGA
>WGCA01000052.1 GCA_015494065.1 Thermodesulfobacteriaceae bacterium
AGCCTAAAGGTGGGCGTGCCAGACCAAAAATATCCGGTAAGAGTGTCGCCGAACGCGTTCTGGAGGATCAGCGGTGATTCTCTATTTGGAATTAAAGCGAGCCAGTGATTTTGCGAAAGCTTTTGCTCTGAAGGCCTATGATAGTGTTCACTTGGCTGCAGCAGATCTTTTATTAAAAAAGGCAAATGAAGAGGTAATCTTTGGTTGTTTTGATAAAAAACTTAATCAGGCGGCTAAAATTATTGGTTTTCCGTTGTTAAGTTAGGAGTAACCAATGCCTCTGAATCCGGTTCAGTTTGGTAAGGATGTTATAGATCAGTTTGGGCGTTATTTGCTTACCACCTTTCCGGTAGCCGATCCCAGGCTTCGTCAACAATTCAAGGAAGGGCTTTCCTTTGGGCTCGGTGGAAAAGAGCGGCTGGCTAAGGGACCGTATATATACTTGAGCCGTCCGTTTGTGGAAGGCCCGACGCTAAGAGAACTAATTGCGGCCCCTTCTCTTGATCTGCATCCGGCTCTGGCCGGGATTTTCAATTTCGAAAGGCTTTACAAACACCAGGAGGAAGCCTTACGAGCCGTAAAGGCCGGAAATCACGTCATTATCGCTACCGGAACCGGTTCCGGTAAAACCGAAGGCTTTCTCCTTCCCATCATTGATGAATGTCTCAAAGCCCGAGATCGGGGGGAGAACAGAGGACCTATTGCCATCCTGATTTACCCCATGAACGCCCTGGTAAACGACCAGCTTGAACGCCTGAGGAAACTCCTTGCCGGAACGCGTATCACCTTCGGACGCTATACCGGAGAAACACCCGAAACCGAAGAAAACCTTCCAAGGCTTCCCGAGCCCCGGCCTTATACCAGAGCCGAGCTTTTAAAGGCGCAAAAGCCGGGACAGATGCTTCCTCTTCCCTGGGAAGAGTGTTTCTCGCGAAAGGAGATTCTTGAGAGAAGACCTCAGATTCTTCTCACCAACTACAGTATGCTTGAATACCTCCTCCTGCGTCACAAAGATATTGAACTTTTCCTGGAGGCCCCTCTGAAATTTATCGTCTTAGACGAAATCCACACCCACACGGGCTCACGCGGATCGGAGATTGCCTGTCTCATACGTCGAGTACGAGGCATAGCCGGTAAAACAAGGGATGAAGTTATCTGCATAGGAACCTCTGCCACCCTAAAAAGTGTGTCGGGAATGGGGAATGGGGAGTGGGAGGCGGAATTAAAACGATTTGCCGCCAATATTTTTGGCGTACCGGAGGACAGGCTCTATCTCGTTCAGGAGAGTTATCAGGAAAGAAAAGAAAAAGGCTCATTCAAACCTCCGCCACCCGAAGACCCGCAGAGACTTTTTCACGAAATCCTCAAAAGCGTGCGGGAGGTACAGCTGCAGGATGAGGTGACCGGGGTCTCCCAAGAGACCATAAAACTTGCCGAAAAGCTCGTGAGTCTCAAGGCCCCGGAGGGGGAAGACACCCTCGCCGTTCTTTACAAACTTCTTTCTCAAAGCGAAATAGTTTCTTTCCTGGAGACGATTACCGAAACTCCACGCCAACTCAAAGAAATTGTAAATGAATTTAAAAAGACTTTTCCCGAAAGGAAGAGGCTTCCGGACGCAGCCCTTGAGGCCGAAATCCTGAGCTACCTGACTTTAGGGGCTCTGGCACGCCTCGATGATGAGCCTCTGCTAAGACCCAAGCTCCATTATTTCGTGCAGGGACTTCAAGGTGTCTATCTCGCCTGGCGGGAAGATGGAGTCCCAAACATCTTTTTCGACCAGGCGATAAAGACGGATCGGGTTCTATTTGAACTTCAAATCTGCCGCTCCTGCGGTCAACACTATGTCAGCGAAACCTATGCTCCTCCCTTTGCCGTAGATCACGAAGAAGAAACATACGGTGTAAGAATTCTCTCTGGAAATTCAAAAGATGCCGAAAGGCTTTATTTTACCGACGCTATCGTTCCGGGGGTGGAGGAAGAGGTTCCCGGGGAGTCGGGCTATCTTTGTCCCTACTGCGGAGCCATCCATGATCGGGATCTCTCGATCTGTCTTAACGAAAAGTGTCGCCGGGAGACCAGGTTAATACCGATTATTTTCTTCCCCGCCCCTTTACACCATTGTGTTTCCTGTGGGGCGGCCAACCCGGAGCGGAGTCCGGTCATCACTCCGGTAAAATCGGCTGAAGTTTCCGATGTCATGATCCTTGCCCAGACCATGCTTTCGGCCATGCCGGAACCCAGCTTAAGAAAACTCATCGTCTTTGCCGACTCCAGACAGGAGGCCGCGTTTCAGGCCGGCTGGATGGAAAACCGGTCCCGAAGACACCGTTTAAGGCATCTGGTCTATCAAATCCTGAGAAGTGAACCGGAAAGGATTTTTTCTATTGATTCGCTCCATGCAAAACTGATGGAAAAAGCCGCGGAGGAGGGACTGCTTCCCCGGGTGCGCTGGGGGCAGGAAGAGGAACACAAAAGGCTCCGCTGGTTCATCGTGGAAGAACTGGCGTCTTTGACCCGGCGTCAGATGCGCGGAAGCCTGGAGCAGCTGGGACTCGCGGCGGTTCTTTATGACGGTATAGAACCGGAAAATCTGGCCAATCTTACCCACTGGCTGGAAAAGTTTGAGATAAGCTCCGAAGACCTCGGGAACCTCATCCACGCTCTTCTGGATATTTACCGCATACAAGGTATTTTAAGCGATCCTTTCCTTCAGCGGGACTGGTCTTCACAGGATGCCGAGGTGCGAAAGGGGATAGTAAACATTACGGAATATTATTGTCCGCATGTTCTTGTTCTTCAAAAAGGCGAAAGTAAATATCAAAAAGGATGGCTGGCCCCAAATGGTCGTTCCGCGGCCCAGGTCTTTTTAAGAAAGGTCTTTCCTACGCTGAAATCAGACGTAAGAGACCAGTTTCTCGAAGAACTCTGGGAATGGCTTATAGAAAAAGATCTTCTGGTTCCGGCGGAAATAAAAAGGAAACGGGCTGGAAGGATTGTCTCCGTTAGAGGCGGTTCAGGATACCAGATCAATTACCAAAGAATAGGCATTACGCATGGTGAAGGGCGGTATGTTTGCCAGAGCTGTCGGCTGGCTCGTTCACGGCCTACGCCCGGCATGGTCTGCCCCGCCTATCGTTGCAAAGGTCGTCTTATTTATCAGCATTGGGATGAAGAACATTACGATGTGGTCCAATATACCAAACTCGACTTTGTCCCTCTGATTCCCAGAGAACATTCGGCCCAGGTTCCTCAGGACGATCGCTTGAGGTACGAAAGAGAGTTCAAGGAAAAGGAAAGCACCGTTAACTGTCTGGTCGCCACCCCCACCCTGGAATTAGGCGTGGATATTGGACAGCTGGAAATGGTTCTGATGCGAAATGTTCCCCCTTCTCCGGCAAGTTACGTCCAGCGGAGTGGTCGTGCCGGCCGGAGGCATCGCATAGGAGTGGTTTTTACTTACTGCCGAAACCGCTCCCATGACAAGTACTTTTACCGACATCCAGAGCAAATGATATCGGGGAGAATTCTGGTACCCGCTTTTTCCATGCAGAATGAACCCTTGATTCGCAAACATATCTTTTCTACGGTTTTAAGTTTTTTGAGACAGAAAGAAGATACCGCTGAGATAATAAATACCGTTATTCCGTCTTTTATATGGCATTACTTTGGGCAAAAAGAAAACGGAAGGGAGCGTTACCGCGACGAACCCTTAAAGGTAAAAACTCCGCTAGAAGAGGCTATCAGGAAGTACCGGGACGAAATATTGAACTTTCTGGAAGCCATTTTTACCGACACCTGGCCTGAGGAAGCGAGAAACCTCGTCTCCCGGGAGAGCCTTGAAAAGATCCTCAAAGATATGCCGGACGAGCTTCAAACTATTGTAGATGATCTCTTTGCTCGGGTTTCGGCTTATAAAAGGATCCTTAACGAATATGCGGAACTCGAAAGGAAAGGGGAACGCCTTTCTCCAGAAGATAAAAATAAAAGGACCCGATACGACAAGGCCCTTGATCGACTGTGGATTGAGGAGCAGGAAAACTACGCCCTCACCTATCTGGCCAAAAGGGGGTTTTTACCCGGATACGCCCTGACCAAAGATACCGTTCGGGCCCAATGCGCGGAGCCTTATATCGATCTTCCGCGACCCACCTGTGTGGCCCTCCGGGAATTCGTACCGGCCAATCTTATTTACGCCAACCGGAATGAATTCCGGGTCGAAAGACTCAATTTTTATGTCTTGCAGGCCCGAGACAGAAACTTCCGAAGCCAGATGGAAACCTTTTATGTTGACGGATCTTTTACCAGATTAGCTCAAGGAAGAAGAGAATTCGAAGGTGGAGGGGAGGAAACCATAACCCTTGCCTCGGTAAAGCTTGTGGATGTAGAGCTTGAGCCGCGAGGGCATATCGGCGATCAACAGGAGTATCCCCGACGGGTTTCATATCAGATACTGGGACTCTTGAGCCCTTATCATGCCGGAGGCTTTAAAGGACGTGTGGGTAAAATAGATTGTACTTACTATTATCAGGGACAACTAAAACTGGTTAACGCAGGCCCCTACCCGCTTCTTGCCAGGGGAGAATATGGTTTTCCCATCTGTCCGGTTTGCGGCGAGCTTCGAAGCCCCTTTGCCAGCCGGGCGGAAATTGAAAGCTTCGCGGAGGGCCACCGTAAAAAATGCGGTCGAGAAATCGAACGTCTATGTTTACACACCGAAGTCCATTCGGATCTTTTAATTATCGGGCCTTTTGAAAATGAGCTGGATTCCTATCATGTAGCCGAAATAATTCGTATTGGAACCCGTCTGGTTCTTGATATGGGAGATCAAGAACTCGAAAACGTGAGTATTAAAGATGATGCGGGGGCCACGAAACTGGTGTTTTATGATCCGATTCCAGGAGGAACCGGATTTCTGCCGCTCATCTTAAAGTTCTGGTCGAACATAGTGCTTAGCGCCAAAGTTGCTATTGAACAATGTGATTGCGAAGAAGCCTGTTATAACTGCCTTCTACACTATCGTAACCAGCCTTATCACCACCTTATGAGTCGCTCACGAGCCCTCGCTTTGATGGAGGACCTTTTACCGTGGCAGAGAGAACACGATATTCCCCCTCATTATGTTGAGGTTGATATTGATGAAGAGCAACTTGAAAGTCCGGCGGAAGAACGGTTTTTAAAGATTCTGGAAAAACGCGGATTCCCTACGCCAGTTCCACAATTTGAGGTTGTTTTGAGCGGCACCCAAAAAACGATAGCCGATTTTGCCTATCCGGACCGAAAAATTCTGATCTATATTGACGGACTCTCCGAAGGCATACACGGAAATCCTGTCCGGCGACAGAAAGACAAACTTTTAAGAGCCAAAGCCCAGGCCAAAGGTTACAGAATCCTGGAAATCCCTGCCGAAGCTCTTCATGATAAGATCATGCTTGCTGATTACCTGGATATATTAAGCGATTATCTGGCTTAGATTTCCATGATTATAAAGTGAAGTATCTGAAAGCGTCGGGCAAAGGCTGCCGAATACTTCTCAGGAGATATTCATACTGCACAAAATTCTGGAATTTTGTGCAGTATATTGTAAAAAGTTAACAAAAACAAGAAGGAAAATTGCTGGCCGGGAAGGGATAAATTTTTTCGAAATATTTTACCGGAAGAAGTTTAGCTAAACCTTTTTTAAGTTTTTAGAAGACAATTTGGCAATTTTCACAAATCTTTTTCTTTTATCCCTTGGTTTCTTTAAATTTTAACATCCAGGGATACAAAAAGGCGCGAGCAACGGTACTGCCCAAAAGTGGGCGTGTGAGACCAAAAATATCTGGCAAGAGTGTCGCCGAACGTGTTCTGAGGATCGGTGGGCGGCTAAAATTATTAGTTTTTTGCCGTTAGGTCAGGAAGATAAATAAATGGTGCGGGAGGGGGGACTTGAACCCCCACGGGCTTGCGCCCACTGGATCCTGAATCCAGCGCGTCTACCAATTCCGCCACTCCCGCAAGGGTATGGAGGGCGCGGCGGGATTCGAACCCACGACCTCTGGCTCCGGAGGCCAACGCTCTATCCGACTGAGCTACGCGCCCTCTCCCCAAAGATTTTAAACGCCGGAGACCACCTGTCAACTCGCTTCCTCTTCCAAACGCATCTGCTGGTATTTCTTTTTGATATGGGGGATAAGCCCTCCGTCTTTTAAAAGTTCCCGCATAAAAGGGGGAATGGGCTGGCATTTGTAGGTCTTGCCCGTAGTCAGGTCCTTAATAATTCCGGCCTCGGGGTCAATTTCCACCTCATGGCCTTCTTCTATCTCTCTGGCCGCCTCCGGGGATTCCAAAATGAGAAGCCCGGTGTTAAAGGCGTTGCGGTAAAAGATGCGGGCAAAGCTTTCCGCTACTACGCAGGCCACCCCTGCGGCCTTGATGGCGATGGGGGCGTGTTCTCGTGAAGAACCACAGCCAAAATTTTTCCCCGCTACGATAATATCTCCGGGCCTTACTTTCTTCGCAAAATCTGGCCTGGCGTCTTCCATACAATGCTTAGCTAGTTCTTTGGGGTCAGAAGTGTTCAAATATCTTGCCGGAATAATGACATCAGTGTCCACGTCGTGGCCAAAGCGCCAAACCCTGCCTCTGATTTTTTCCATTCCTTATCACCTCCATCTTAAAGCCCGAGTTCTTCCGGGCTTGCGATTCTGCCAAGCACGGCGGAAGCCGCCGCTACGGCCGGGCTAGCTAAGTATACTTCACTTTCCGGGTGTCCCATACGGCCCACAAAATTCCGGTTGGTAGTGGAAACGGCCCTCTCTCCTTTGGCCAGGATTCCCATGTGTCCTCCAAGACAGGGGCCACAGGTGGGAGGACTTACTATGGCACCGGCTTCCAAAAAGACCTCGATGTATTTTTTGCGTAAGGCCTCCCGGTAAACCCTGGGGCTGCCGGGGATAATGATGGCCCGTACGTTTGGGTTAACCTTTCGGCCTTTTAGGATTTTGGCTGCCAGGGCTAGATCTTCGATGCGCCCGTTGGTACAGGAGCCGATGACCACCTGATCGATATCTATGTGTCCCACCTCACTTATGGGTTTGGTATTGGAAGGCAGGTGGGGAAAGGCCACCTGAGGTTCGATTTTACTACAGTCATATTCCCGTACTTCAAGATATTGGGCTTTGCGGTCGGCCTTAAGAACAAGGGGAGGGCGTTGGCTGTGCCGCCGCACGAAGTTAAGGGTTTTTTTATCCGGCTCAATGAGGCCCACTTTGCCGCCGGCTTCAATGGCCATATTGGCCATGGTAAAACGTTCGGCCATGGAGAGCCGGCGGATCACCTCACCGCTGAATTCCATGGCCTTGTAAAGGGCACCGTCCACCCCGATATCACCGATGGTATAAAGAATAAGGTCTTTGCCCGTGACCCAGGGGCGCAACTTACCCCGATAGACGAATTTTATGGTTTCAGGCACCCTGAACCAGGTCCGGCCGGTGATCCACGTGGCAGCCAGATCAGTGGACCCCACCCCCGTGGCAAAGGCCCCCAGGGCCCCGTAAGTGCAGGTGTGGCTATCTGCCCCTACCACTATGTCTCCGGGGACCACGAGTCCTTCCTCGGGTAGAAGGACGTGTTCGATACCGCAATTGCCCCCTTCGTAATAATGAATGAGGCCCTGTTCTTTGGCAAATTCCCGGCAAAGGCGTACCTGTTCTGCACTGGCGATGTCTTTGTTGGGGGTGAAATGGTCCATGACCAAAACGATTTTTTCCCGGTCCCAAACTTTGGGGATTCCGGCCTCGCGAAAGATCTTTATGGTAATGGGGGCGGTAATGTCGTTGGCCAGAGCCAGGTCCACCGGGACGTCTATGAGTTGGCCTGGTTCGACGCTGGTAAGCCCCGCCTTAGTCGCCAATATCTTTTCCGCCAAGGTCATGGCTCTTTTCATACGACCCTCCTTTTTTCCTCGCTTCCGCCAAATTAGCGATAATGGAAGGGAAGGGCAAGTTAGAGGAAGACTTTTTCTAGCACCGGGGCCCGGAATTGACCATGGTTGGTGATCTCCTGGAAGGAGACTTCGCACGCCAGCTCAGGCCTTACCCAGATGGTTCCCTTGGGGAAACCGCTTCCTTTTAGGTTTTCTGGTTTTTCCGCGGTTAATTTTTTAAGGCGTGAGAGGAGTTCGTCTGCAAGGTGGGCGTTAAGCCCGCTCGCCACCCGGCCCCGGAAAACCAGTCCTTTTTCCGCAGGTTCCGCTACCAGGAGACTCTTTAAGGTGCCGTCTGGCCGGAGCAAATAGCCTACGATGAGACAGCGCCTGCGCCCCCTAGGTTTAAACTTGAGCCAAAAGTCCACCCTCTTGCCCGGAAGATAAGGACTTTCTAAGTCCTTGGCCATCACCCCTTCAAAACCCTGGGTTATCACTTCCTTGAAAAAGGCTTTTCCCTTCTCCAGGATATAGTCTGATTCCGCCACGAAAGGGCTTTCCGGGATAATTTCCCGCAGGAGCTTTTTGCGCTCCTTTAAGGGCTTTTCCATGATAGACTTTCCGTCAAGATAGAGGAGGTCAAAGACGAAATACGTGGCCGGCAATTTTTCGGCGAGAAATTTGATCTTGACCGGGCTTTTGACGTGTTCTCTTTCCTGAAGCAACCGGAAGACAGGGCGCCCCTCCTTGAGGACCACGATCTCTCCGTCAAAGACTACCCCGTTTCGGGAAAGTCGCTGGGGAAGGTCCCAGAATTCAGGATACCGGTAGGTTATATCGTTTAGCCGCCTGTTCTGGAGACGAATTCGGCCGTCTTCAATGAAGAACAGACAGCGGGTACCGTCCCACTTGATTTCGTAAAGAAAACGCGGGGAGTCAAAAGGGGCGGAAAGCTTGGCCAGCATGGGTTTGATGTAGTCCGGAAGCATCAGGCCGCCTTCTTCTCGGCTTTTTCAAGGCTGGCCTTCAAGGCCTCTATCAGGCTTACCACCTTGGCCTTTTCTTCCGCCGCCTTGAGTTCGAATTTCTCGCCCCTGGCCTTGGCCTCGACCAGTTTCAGGACCGCTTCGGCGTAATGGTCAACCAGTTCTTCGGGTTTAAAGTGTTCGGTGAGGGATTCGATGAGTTTTTCGGCCAGCTCAAGGTAGCGGGGGTCGAGTTCCTCTTCCTTGATATCCACTTTGAGGTCCTCGGCCCTGATTACGTCCTGGTGGAAGTGGAGTGTGGCGGCCAGGAATTTTCCTTCGTAAGGTTTGATGAGGAAAGGATATTCCCGCTGACGGATAATGGCCTGCCCCAAGGCCGCCTTTTTCGTTTTTTCCATGGCCTTATAAAAGATGGCAAAGGCCTCCTTTCCCCCTTTGCCTTCAGGCATGAGGTAATGGGCGTCAGCGTAATAAATGGGGGCGATTTCCCCTTCGTCAACGAAATATTTGACTTCAATGGTATCCGTGGAGGCCAGTTTGAGGCTGGCCAGTTCTTCGTCGGTGATCACCACGTAGGTTTCCTTATCCAGAAAATAGGCCCTTACGATTTCTTCATCGGAGAGCACTTTGTCGCAACGGGGGCAATATTTGAGGTATTTTATGCGGCTTCCGCAATCCCGGTGGATCATGTGGAAGGAGATGGCCCTTTTGACCACTGCCGGATAAAGTTTGACCGGAATGGTCACCAGCCCGATGCGTAAAAAACCGGACCAGGTGGCTTTCATTTTTTCACCCCTTTCAGGTCTTTGAGTCTTCGGACACCAAAAATGATAGGCAGGGCTTCATCCACCCGGGAGACGAAATGAAACTGTAATTTTTCCCGGGCCTCTTTAGGGACGTCGACGAGGTCCTTTTCATTTAATTTGGGAAGGATTACTTCTTTGAGTCCGGCCCTCTTGGCCGCCAAAACCTTCTCTTTTATGCCTCCTACCGGCAACACCGTTCCCCGCAGGGTAATTTCGCCGGTCATGGCCACCTCGTGGCGCACCGTCCTTTCCGTCAAGAGACTTACCAGGGCGGCCAAAATGGCGATCCCGGCGCTGGGGCCGTCTTTAGGCACGGCCCCAGAAGGGACGTGTACGTGAATGTCGATCTTTTGGAAGATATCTTCATCGATTCCCAGGTCTTTGCTCCTTGATCGGACGTAAGAAAGGGCGGCTTCTGCCGACTCTCGCATCACTTCGCCGAGTTTGCCCGTAAGGATGAGCCGGCCGCTACCTTTCATCTTGGTGGCTTCGACAAAGAGGATCTCTCCTCCCACCGGTGTCCAGGCCAGACCAATGGCCACCCCCGGCACCTTGACCCTTTCGGCCACTTCCGGCAGGAATTTAGGAGGACCCAAGTACTTTTCCACGTCCTTTACCCGGACCTTGACCGGTTCCTTCCTCCCTTCGGCAAACTCTTTGGCTACCGCCCGACAGATGGCCCCGATTTCCCTTTCCAGATTGCGCACCCCGGCTTCCCGGGTGTAATAACGGATGATCTGCATGAGGGCCCGGTCCGTAAACTTGAGCTGTTGTTTGGTCAAGCCGTGGGCCTCAAGCTGGCGGGGTACCAGGTAACCTTTGGCGATACGTAATTTGTCTTCTTCCGTATAGCCCGGGATTTCGATGACCTCCATGCGGTCAAGGAGGGGGGCGGGAATGGTATCTAGCATATTGGCGGTAGCGATGAAGATTATTTTCGAAAGATCAAAGGGAATTTCCAGATAGTGGTCTGAGAAATTTTGGTTCTGTTCAGGATCCAGCACCTCAAGCAGGGCGGCGGCGGGGTCGCCCCGAAAGTCAGCCCCGATCTTATCTATTTCATCAAGCATAAAGACCGGGTTGTTCACCCCGACCCGTCGTAGCCCTTGGATGATGCGCCCGGGCATGGCTCCCACGTAAGTGCGCCGATGGCCCCGGATCTCCGCCTCGTCCCGCACACCACCCAAAGAGATCCGTAAAAATTTGCGCCCCAAGGCCTTGGCAATAGAGCGACCAAGAGAGGTCTTTCCCACCCCCGGGGGGCCAACAAAGCAGAGGATGGGTCCTTTCATGTCTGGCTTGAGCTTACGCACCGCCAGGTATTCCAGGATGCGTTTTTTTACCTTCTCGAGGTCATAATGATCTTCATCAAGGATCCTTTTGGCTTCCTTTAGGTCAATGCGGTCTTCGGTGCTTTCACACCAGGGGAGTTCCAGCAACCAGTCCAGATAGTTGCGGATAACGGTATATTCGGCCGAAGTGGGATGGAGCCGTGCCAGGCGGTTGAGTTCCTTTTCTGCCTCCTGTCGTACATAATCGGGGAGTTTTTTCTTGGCGAGTTTTTCCCTCAATTCCTCGACTTCCGCCTCTATGCCCTCGGCCTCCCCTAATTCTTTGCGGATGACCTTCAGTTGTTCGCGGAGATAGTACTCCCGTTGGGCCTTTTCCATCCGGCCCCGGACTTCGGCCTGGATCTTTTGCCCTAGTTCCAGGATTTCCACCTGTTTTAAAAGGAGCTGGTGGATCTTCTGGAGCCTTTCTTTGATGTCCAAAGTTTCAAGGATGTCCTGTTTTTCCTGATGAGAGACGTTAAGGTGGCTGACTATTAAGTCTGCCAACGCCCCGGGCTCGTCGATATTGAAGGCCACGGTCTTTAACTCCCCGGGCAGTTGAGGAGAGAACTCAAGCACCTTGGCGAAAAGCTGCCTGATGCTGGCCACCAGGGCCTCTACCTCAAGATCATGGGTGATATAGTCCTCCAGGACCTGGACCCGACCCACCAGGTATGGCTCCCGCGAAATCACTTCTAAGAGCTCTATTCGCGAAACCCCCTGGATTACGACCCGGATCTGGTCCGGTTCTATCCGGGTGGCCTTTAGAATCACCGCGGCAGTGCCTACGTCAAAAAGTTCTTTGTCCTCCGCCTTGGGTTCTTTGACCGCCACCACCGCCACCATCCGGTCTCCAGAAAGGGCATCGTCTATGAGTTTGAGGAGCCCTGGTTCGTGAACCATGAAAGGCATGACCATATGCGGAAAGAGGACCGCATCGGAGGGAATGATCGGCAATTCCTTGTATTTTTCCTTTTTTTCCGCTTCAACCGGCAACTTTTCTTGGTCTTTTAACTCTTGCGCTTCCTTCATAGCTCAGACCACCCCTTTGCGAAATCATCCAACCTAAAGGGAAGTTAAACATTCCCTTGCTGAAAGCAAAGGTCACTTTCCATTGTCAACATTTGTAACATTTTAGCAACAATCAGTTTTATTTTGTAACGCTTTAGTAACATTCAATTTTGCTGAACAAAATGTTATCAAAAATTTTGATTGATTTCAAAGAAAATCTTCATATAATTTAAAAAAAGCGGGAGGAGGTGAAATAGATGGCTTTAACCCTGCGTCAATTGGAAATTTTTTTAGCGGTGGCCGAAACCGGTCACGTAACCACCGCGGCCAAGAAGGTCTTTTTGACCCAGTCGGCGGTGAGTATGGCCATTTCGGAGATGGAAAACATTTTAAATGGGCCGCTTTTTGACCGGCAGGGTAAAAAACTGGTACTCAATGATCGGGGCCGTTTCCTGTTACCTCACGCCCGGGAGATCGTAAATAAAGTACGTAATATCGAACTCTTGCTCTCTGAACCTGAAGGCGAACTGGTAGGTCATCTTTACGTAGGGGCCAGTTCTACCATTGGGAATTACGTTTTGCCCTACGTGATAAGTGCTTTTACCCAACAGCACCCCAAGGTATACATTAATTTGATCGTAGGCAATAGCCGTCAAATAGAACAGCAGGTGGAAGAGGGGGCCCTGGACCTCGGTTTTATCGAGGGCTTGGTTCATAGCAACAAGATCGAATCCAAGCCCTGGCTCACTGATCGTCTAAATATTATCGCTAGTCCTGATCACCCCTTGGCAGAAAAGAAAGATCTTACGGTGGAAGACCTTGCAGAAGCCCGCTGGATCATCAGAGAAGAAGGTTCGGGTACGGCGGAAATTTTTAAGAACGCCATCTCCAAATATCTTTCTAACTTCGAAGTTTTTCTGGAACTCGGCCACACCGAGGCCATCAAAAAGGCGGTAGAAGCTGGTATGGGGCTAAGTTGCCTTTCCGCCCTCACCATTTGTCGCGAAGTAGAAAACGGGTGGTTAAAGATATTACACGTCCCGGGGTTAGATATCACGAGACAGCTCCTTATCATCCTACGCAAAGACAAGTTAAAGACCAACCTCTTGCGGGAATTCCTTTCCTTTTGTGATTTTATCAAAAATTGTTGCACGGCTTCTGAAATCTGTCTCACCTCCCCGTACAAACTCTTAGAACTCCTCGAATATCACCAGGAACTGCGGGTTTAAGCTTGAAATTTTAGGATCCTTCCGCTAAGAGGAGAAAAACTATCCGGGAGGACGAGATGAGGCTCCTCTTAGCGACCCTTCTGTTCTTATCTTTCTTGGGCGGGAACGTACTGGCCGGAGGTGGTAAGGCCTATCCCTTGGGCGCGGAAGGATTCCTGGTGGGGGCGGCACCTCCCCCGGGACTGACCGTCCTCAATTACGCCTATTATTACAGCGCGGACGAACTCAAAGACACCAGCGGAGACGAAGTACCCATCTTTGACGACGTTACCGTCTGGGCCGAGGTCTTACGCTTTATCTATTTCACCAAGAAAAAGCTTTTCGGAGGCTATTACGGACAACACTTTTTCTTGCTAGCAGTCAACGTGGATCTCGATTTTAAGGTTCCCGTAGGGCCTAAGGCCCAAAAGAGTTACGACGATTTTGATGTCCCTTACCTTATCTATTCCCCTTTTCTCCTGGCCTGGCATTTAAAAGGTGGGAAATTCCACGTCGTCCTTGACATCGCAGACATTTATATCCCCCTTTCCAACGAAGACGATGACAATCTTGCCAGTGTGGGGCGCAATTTCTGGACCTTTGAGCCTGTTTTGGCCCTGACTTATTTTTTCACCCCCCGTTGGGCCGCTTCCTTAAAGCTCATGTACGACTTCAATACCAAACAGGACGATTATCCTACCCCGATGGGGGTTACCATTGACCGTACTCCGGGGCAGGAATTCCATTTTGACTGGTGTATCTCTTATGCCTTAAGACCCAATTTGAGGATAGGGCTTAGTGGTTACTACTACCGCCAGGTCAAAAATGACGATTTTGATTTCGATGATTTTTCCGGCCCTCTCGCCCTGCGGGCCGCCCTGGAAGACCTTGAGGACAACCAAGGCCTGGTCTGGGCCATAGGGCCGGGGCTTTGGTATCAAAACCAGAAACTTTTTATCTCCGTAAGGACCCAGTTCGAATTTGGCGCTGAAGAGATGACGGAAGGACAAAACGTATGGTTTAAAATAGGCTACGTCTTTTAAGAAAAAATCCGCAAATTCAAGGAGCACAAAATGGAGCACAAGATCACCTTGTCTGAAAAGGACCTGCCTGAGGCCTGGTACAACATCATTCCCCGTTTACCCAAACCACCGGCTCCACCCCTTAACCCTCGCACCGGGGAGCCGGTAAAACCGGAGGAATTGAGGGCCATCTTTCCCGAAAGTCTTATTGAACAGGAAATGAGCCCCGAGCCCTGGATCGAAATCCCCGAGCCGGTGCGGGAGGTTTATAAACTGTGGCGGCCTACGCCGCTTCACCGGGCCCGGAATCTAGAAAAAGCGCTGGGTACGCCGGCCCGCATCTATTTTAAGAACGAAAGTGTGAGCCCTCCGGGCAGCCATAAACCCAATACCGCTGTCGCCCAGGCTTACTATAATAAACAGGCCGGTATTAAGCGCCTGGCTACCGAGACCGGAGCCGGGCAGTGGGGCAGCGCCTTGGCCTTTGCCTGCCGGCTCTTTGACTTGGCGTGTACGGTCTACATGGTGAAGGTTTCCTTTGAACAAAAACCTTTTCGCAAAAGCCTTATGCATATCTGGGGGGCTGAGGTTTACCCTTCCCCTACGGAGCGGACCGAGGCGGGGCGGCGTATCTTGGCCCAGAACCCGCATTCCACGGGGAGCCTGGGCATTGCCATCTCTGAAGCGGTAGAGGATGCCGCCACCCACGAAGACACCAACTATTCCCTGGGAAGCGTGCTAAACCACGTGCTCTTGCACCAGACGGTCATAGGGCTTGAAGCCCAGAAACAGCTGGCGCTGGTGGAGGAAAAGCCAGACGTCTTAATCGGTTGTGTTGGAGGAGGGAGCAATTTCGCCGGGTTTGCCTTCCCCTTTATCGGAGACATCCTAGAAGGAAAGTTAGAGGCCGAGGTGATCGCGGTGGAGCCGGCCAGTTGTCCCACCCTCACCAAGGGTATTTACACTTATGATTTTGGGGACACCGCGGGTCTTACCCCCCTTCTGCTTATGCACACCCTGGGTCATTCCTTTGAGCCCCCTGCCATTCATGCAGGAGGATTGCGTTACCACGGAGACGCCCCCCTAGTGTGTCAGCTGGTAAAGGAAGGGGTCATAAAACCGCGGGCCTATCCGCAAAACCCCTGTTTTGAGGCAGCCTTGCTTTTTGCCCGCACTGAAGGCATCATCCCAGCCCCAGAGACCAGCCACGCCATCCGGGCGGCCATCGATGAGGCCTTGCGCTGTAAGGAGACCGGGGAAGAGAAGGTGATAGTCTTTAATTTTAGCGGACACGGCCACTTTGATCTCGCCGCTTACGATTCTTATCTCGCGGGAGAGCTGGAAGATTACGAATATCCGGAGGAAAAGATAAAAGAGGCGTTGAAAGAGCTGGAACATTTCCCCAAATTTCCTACGGGTCTTTAAGGGGCGGGGCCCTTTTACGGCCCCGTGATATATTTATTTTGTGGAGAAGGCCAAGGAGAAGGAAGAAAAACTGGCGCCCCTATTAAGACCCCTTCGTTTTGCCAGCCGGCGTGATTTTTCCAATTTGGCCAAAATAAAGGGGCTTGAGACGGCGCTTAAAAGCGCTTTAGACGAGGTCTCCTCCGGGCTTCCCCCAGAGCTTGCCCCGGAGCTGCAAAAAAAGATTGACGGGCTTGACGCCTTACCGCTCCCGCAAAAGAAGGAAAGAATAAAAGAAATTTTGGCCCTCCTGGAAGGAGAAAACCGGCCCCTTACTCTGAATTTTAAAGAAACAACCCTTGATCCTGAGACTTACCGACGGCTACGCCGGGAACTTCAAAAACCAGTGCAATATCTTAAAGGGGTAGGGCCCAAAATAGCCGCCAAACTGGCCCAACGCGAGGTCAAGACCGTAGAGGATCTGCTCTTCTTTTTGCCCAGGGCTTACGAAGACCGTCGGCAAATTAAAGAGATCCGGGCGGTTAGAGTGGGGGAACACGCGGTGGTACAGGGGGAGATCGTCCTGGCCGGGCCGGTCAAATTTAAAAGGCGGCGGGTCTTTGAAGTGGTGCTTTCAGACGGTACGGGTCTGCTCGCGGCCAAGTGGTTTCACTTCAATGAAAGGCAATTCCGGGAAAGGTTTAAGCCCGGCCAGAAAGTATTTCTGGCCGGTGAAGTCTCCCTCTTTGCCGGGCGTAAGGAAATGGTTCATCCGGAAGTGGCCTTCCCCGGGGAAGAGACCCTTTCTCTGCATATAGGTCGTCTTCTGCCCGTCTATCCGGCGGTAGAGGGCCTTTCGCAGAAGGTTATCCGGCGCATAATGGATCAGGCCGTAAGGGATTACGCGGACAAACTAGTAAGTGCTATCCCGGCCCGGATCTTAAAAAAGAGGGGGCTTCTTCCCTTATCGCTTGCCATTAAAGGGGTGCACTTCCCTTCCCAGGAGGACGATTTACAGGCCTTAAACACCGAAAGGAGCGTTTACCACAAGAGTCTTGCCTTTGACGAGTTTTTTTACCTGGAGCTGGCCCTGGCCCTCAGAAAATCAAGACTGGCCCGGGCCCCAGGGATCAGTTTTAAGACCGAAAGCCCAAAGGTGGCCAAATTTCTGGCCGCCTTACCTTTCCGGTTGACTAGGGCCCAGGAGCGGGCCTTGGTGGAGATAAAGGAAGATATGGCCAAACCCTACCCCATGAACCGTCTCCTGCAGGGGGACGTGGGCTGTGGCAAGACGGTGGTGGCCTTTTTGGCGGCTTTGATCGCCATCGATAACCACTATCAGGTGGCCTTTATGGCCCCTACCGAGATCCTGGCGGAACAGCACTACCTCAATTTTCGGCGTTACGCCCACCTGATCGGGGTGGAGATCGCCCTTCTTACCGGGGGGCGTTCGGCCCGGGAAAAGAAGCAGATCTACGAAGGGCTTAGGGCCGGGCACATCCACTTTGTGATAGGGACCCACGCGCTTTTCCAGGAAGCCGTTTCCTTTAAGAAATTAGGGCTGGTTATCATTGACGAACAGCACCGTTTTGGGGTCCTGCAACGGGCGGCGTTGAAGGAAAAGGCCAAAGGCCTTGAGCCAGACACCCTAGTCATGACCGCTACCCCCATTCCCCGCACCTTGGCCATGACGGTCTACGGAGACCTTGACGTTTCTATCATTGACGAAATGCCAGCCGGGCGCAAACCCGTAAAGACCTATCTTTTCAGCGCCAAGGAACGGGCCAAGGTCTACGCCTCGGTGCGTCAGGAACTGCGGCAGGGGAACCGGGCCTATATCGTTTTCCCGCTGGTGGAGGAGTCGGAAAAGTCCGATCTTTTGGCCGCTACCACCATGGCCGAATACTTGCAAAAAGAAGTCTTTAAGGAATACCGGGTGGGTCTTCTGCACGGCAAAATGAAGCCTGCGGAAAAGGAAAAAATTATGAGGGCCTTCAAGGAGGGAGAGTACCAGCTGCTGGTGGCCACCACGGTGATAGAAGTGGGGGTAGATGTGCCGGAAGCCACCGTCATGGTGATCGAGCACGCGGAAAGATTTGGTCTTTCACAATTACACCAGTTACGAGGCCGGGTGGGCCGGGGCGACAAGGCCTCTTATTGCTTGCTGGTGGCCCATAAACTCAAACCAGGCACCGAAGCGTGGCGTCGGCTTAAGATCCTTTGTGAGACCCAGGACGGCTTCCGGATCGCGGAGGAGGACATGAAGATCCGTGGGCCAGGTGAACTTCTGGGGGTAAAACAGTCCGGGTATTTTTCCCTGAGGCGGGCGGACCTTATCCGGGACTACGATATGCTGGTGGCGGCGCGTCAGGAAGCCTTCGCCCTGCTTACCGAGGACCCGGAGCTCGAAAAACACCCCCTCTTAAAAGAAATACTCTTTGAACGCTGGCAGGAACGCCTCAAACTTTCGGAAGTAGCCTAGGAGGGAGAAATGACGGTCTACGTAGGTATCATCGGTCTGGGCACGGTGGGTTCGGGTACGGTAAAGATCCTTTTCGAAAACCAATCCCTTATTAAAAAGAGGCTCGGGGCCCCGCTCCTGGTGAAAAAGATTGCGGTGCGGGATCCGAGTCTTCCCCGGCGCGTAGAAGTACCTGATACGCTGCTGACCACGGATCCGGAAAGTATTTTCCGGGACCCGGAAATAAAAATAGTGGTGGAATTAATCGGGGGGCTTGAGCCGGCAAGGACTTTTATCCTGAAGGCCATCGAGGCCGGCAAACACGTGGTCACCGCCAACAAAGCGGTCCTGGCCGAATACGGGGCCGAACTCTTCGCCGCTGCCAAGGAAAAGGGGGTGGATATCGCCTTTGAGGCTGCGGTAGGGGGTGGGGTGCCCATCATCAAGACCCTCAAAGAGAGCCTGGCGGGAAACCGCATTAAGTCCCTTACCGGTATCGTAAACGGCACCTGTAACTATATTCTCACCCGGATGACTGACGAAGGGCTGTCTTTTGAAGAGGCCCTGGCCGAGGCCCAGGAGGCCGGTTTTGCCGAGGCGGACCCGAGCCTTGACGTTGACGGTATAGACGCGGCCCACAAACTGGCCCTCCTCACCACCCTGGCTTACGGCACCGAGATCTCTTTAGAAGATATTTACGTGGAAGGGATCAGGGAAATCGAACCCCTGGACATTGCCTTTGCCCGGGAGCTTGGTTTTGTCACCAAGCTTTTGGCTATTTGTAAGGAGACGGAAAATGGCCTTGAAGTGCGGGTGCATCCGGCCTTGATTGCCGAGGACCACGTCCTGGCTTCGGTGCGGATGGCTTATAACGCCTTTTACGTCAGGGGAGACGCCGTAGGCGACATTTTGCTCTACGGCCTGGGGGCCGGTCAGATGCCCACTGGCAGCGCCGTGGTAAGTGATATCGTGGACTTGGCCCGTAACGTGCTCTCCGGGGCCACCTTAAGGGTGCCGCCCCTTTCTTTTCAGCTCGCGGATCTCCAGCGACTGCCCTTAAAACCCATGAACGAAGTGGTTTCCCGCTATTATTTCCGTTTTTCTGCGGTGGACCGTCCCGGAGTCCTTTCAAAGATCGCCGGGATTCTGGGAGAAAACGAGATCAGTATCGCCACCGTCATTCAAAAGGGTCGGGAGGCCAAAGGGTCTGTTCCCATCGTTATGCTCACCCATGAGGCCCGTGAAGCCGCAGTTTCCCGGGCCCTTGCCGCCATCGACCGGCTCGAGGTGGTTACCGCTCCCACCAAATTATTGAGGATCGAAGAAGGATAGCGTTTAGGTTTTTGGGAAGCGTTCCGATATTAACAAAAGCAAGAAACTTTCGGGAAAACCAGATGAGAGTAGAAAAGGGACGCTTCCTTATACTTAAAGAACCAAAAGAGATCCTTGAGACGGAAACCCTCGGGGCCTGTGTGGCCCTGGCGGCGGTGGACAGGGAGGAGAAGGTCTTTGGCCTATGGGTCTTTGTCCTACCAGCGGAAAGGATTTTGGCCCCGAAGGTAGGAGGAGTCCCTACCACCTTCTTTGCCAGCGAAGGGATTGACGAATTTTTGGCGGCCTTGGAAGAGGCCGGGGCCAAAAGAGAGAATCTTTCCTTTTACGCCGCCGGAGGGGCCAGGTTTTTAGAAGCCCCCACCGTCTTTGACCTGGGAGGGCTTAACGCCTCCATGATTCGCAAGTTGCTGAAAGACCGTGGCTTTAAGCTGGCCAGAGAGGCCTGCGGCCGGCCCTTTCCCTGCCGTATGGTCTTGAATCCACAGGAGGCTTCCGTAAGCGTAAAAATTTCTGGGGAAGAGGAAGAAAAGTGGTAAAAGTCCTGGAATACGTCTTTGAAGAGCTTAATACCGTGCCTAATTTTCCGGAGACGGCCTTCCGGGCATTGCGCATGCTGGAAGACGAAAACGTCAATTTTCAGGATCTGGCCAAAGTTATCAGGTACGACGCCACCATTACCGCCAACTTTTTAAAGCTGGTCAATTCAGCCTATATTGGGCTGCGGCGCAAGGTGGAATCTCTGGCCCAGGCCTTTGCCCTCCTTGGGCTTAATCAGATCCGCTTCTTTTTGGTGGCGGCCTGTGCCGGGCAATATCTGAACCGGGCCCTTCACGGCTACGGGCTTTCTCCTTACGAAGTCTGGTTACATTCGCTGGGAAGCGGGGTCTTTGCCGAATTAATAGCCGAAAAAGTAAAGATCAAAAACCCGGACCACGTCTTTACCGCCGCCCTCCTGCACGACATCGGCAAGCTGGTACTTGACCTTTTCGTGGGGGGAGAACTCGAAGTGATCCGGGAACTCGTAAAAGACGAGGGGCTTACCTTTATGGAAGCCGAAATCATGGTGCTCGGGACAGACCACGCGGTGATAGGGGCAGAGCTTTTAAGGCGCTGGGGCTTTCCGCAGGAGACCATTTTCGCCGTCCGGGCCCACCACGATGAAGACTGGATGGTGCAGAATCAGGCCGCTGCCATCGTGGCCCTATCTAACATGCTCACCAACCTGCTGGGAATAGGCATGGGGGCGGACGGGCTCTCCTACCGGGTCCCTCCCAAACTTTTGAAAGTGGTGGGGCTTAAAGACCGGGAGCTTTTTAGCGTAATTACCGAGGGCTTCAAGCGTTACCAAAACCTCAAAGAGAACCTCCTTTCAAAGGCCCATTAGAGTTTATGGTTAAGGCGCCAGGCCCAGGCCAAGACCACCGCTACCGCTTCGTATAGTTCTGGTGGTATCTCCCGTTCTAGCTCAAGCTTAAAGAGGGCCTGGACCAGTTCAGTGTCTTCTTTTATGGGGATGCCGGCCTCTTGGGCCAGGGCGATGATGCGTTCTGCCAAGAGTCCTTTTCCCTTGGCGACTACCTTGGGGGCCTCATCTTTGGCGGGATCATACTTAAGCGCTACGGCTTTTTTCGTTTCCCGGCCGGTTTTTGCCACGTTTCCCTCTGGCCTCCTTTAATTTGGCTCCCGCCTCTTCTTTGTTTATCGATTCTTCTGCCGCCTCGGGTTTAAGCTCCTTGGGGCGCATCTGTTCTTCAAAGGAGGTCTCTTCAGGGGGAAGCCCGGGCACCGGTTCGATGATGATGCTCGTCTCGTAATATTCTTCTAGGGCGAAAAGGTCACGGCGCTTGTAGTTCAGCACGTAGGAGGCAAGCTCCGGGGCGACTTTGGCCTTTAGGCGGAGGAGCTTTTTTCCCGCCAGCTTGCTCTTTATCCGCCGCAAAAGGGCGGTGGCCAGCACTTCCACCGTCCGGATTTGTCCAAGCCCCCGACAGCAGGGGCAGGGCCGATAACTACCCCACTGAAGGGGGGCCTGGAGTTTCTGGCGGGCAATTTCAATGAGCCCCAGTTTGCTGAAGCGGGTCATGGTGATTTTGGCCCGGTCTTTTTTGAGGGATTCCCGCAGGCGCCTTTCCACCTGGCTGCGGTGTTTGGGCTGTTTCATGGCGATGAAATCCACCACGATGAGGCCCCCTAGGTCCCTTAGGCGTAGTTGCCGGGCGATTTCTTCTGCGGCTTCAAGATTGGTGCGAAAGGAGGTCTCCTCCAGGTCTTTTTCCCGCACGCACTTGCCGGAGTTTACGTCAATGGCTACCAGGGCTTCGGTAGGCTCGATGTAAAGGGTGCCACCGGAAGGCAATGGCACCACAGGTTTAAAAACGTTTTCGATCTGTTCCTCCAGGTTAAAGAGGGAAAAGATGGGTTTTTCTTCCTGAAATAATTTGAGCAAACGTACCTGCCTCGGGGCCACGAGTTTTAAAAAGTTCTTGACGCTTTCCAAGGCCTCCCGGGTATCCACCAGGATTTCTTTCACGTCAGAGGCTAGGTGTTCCCTTAAAAAGCGGACGATAACGTCCTGGTCTTTGTAAAGGAGGGCCGGGGCCTTGAGGGCGGCGGCCTTGGCCTTGATTTCGTTCCAGAGTCTTACCAGGTAACGAAAATCGGCAAGGATATTCTTCTTGGGGGCCTCAGCCGCGGCGGTGCGCATGATGACCCCTACTCCTTCGGGTAGTTTGAGCCCCAGGAGGATGTCTTTGAGGCGTTTCCTCTTGGTCTCGTCGGTGACCTTCTTTGAGACCCCCTGGGTGGGGTTGCCGGGCATTAACACCACGTAGCGGCCGGGAAGGGTGAGATAAGTGGTAAGACTTGCCCCTTTGGTGGGGGTCTCTTCTTTGACGATTTGGACCAGTAGTTCCTGTCCCACTTCAAGGAGTTCCGGCAGTTTGGAGCGCCCGCTGCGGTCCACCGCCTCGGCGTAACCGTAGTATTCGGGATGGATCTCTTTGAAAGGCAGGTAACCATTACGACTAAGGCCTATGTCCACAAAGACCGCCTGCAGACTGGGTTCGATGTTGACGATGCGGCCCTTGTAGATATTGCCTTTGGTATGTTCGCGTACGATAGTTTCCACGTCAAAGGCCTCAAGACGCCCGTCCTCTACTAGGGCCACCCTGATTTCCTCTGGCTGGTCGGCGTTGATTAGGATTATTTTCTCGCTTTTGGCAACTTTTTTGCAGGGCATTATCCCTCCGGAATTTCTTCTTTGGTGGTTACCTGCGCCTTAATCTGGTCAAGGGTCTCCCTAAGGGTCCGGAACACGTTTTCGCGAAAGTCACCGGCCACGAGCAAGACCATGACCTTGTCTCCCACCTCAAGTTCCCCTTCACGCACAAAGGCTTTGACGGCAAATATCCCCTCCTGGGCCCGGGCCTGCGTCAGGATTTCGTTCAATTTGTCTTCGTTTACGCGTATCCGAACCCCTCTTACCGGGGTGCCGTTGCGACTGCTTGCCCGTACGACCCCCACGTGAGTCAAGATCATGCCGATTTGGCCTTGCGTTTCCTGAATGACCTCGTTTATAAGGGTGTCCACACTAGGCATTTCCTGTTCCGTCCTTACCACCGGCATTACCTTCCCTCCTTTTGGCTTTTTGTCATTATAACCGGGTGGCGAAAAATGTCGGTTTTTTTCTTCTGCCCCCTTGCCCCCCAGCGGGCCTGTAATTATCTCTGTCATTAGAAAAATAAGCAGAGGAGGTGTGTATGAAAATAACGGTCTCGGTAATTAAGGCGGATATCGGGGGCTACGTAGGCCATTCCTGTACGCACCCGGAAGTAGTAGCCAAAGTAAAAGAATACGCCCAAGCTGGCTGTGAGAAAGGGCTTCTGCTGGACGCCTCGGTCATTACCTGTGGGGACGATATCGCCATCGTCATGACCCACACCAAAGGCAAGGACAACGAAGAGGTGCACAAACTTGCCTGGGACGCCTTCGTGGCGGGTACGGAAGTAGCCAAGAAGCTTAAGCTTTACGGCGCAGGCCAGGACCTCCTCTCAGATGCCTTCTCCGGGAACGTAAAGGGCATGGGCCCCGGGGTGGCTGAGATGGAGTTTGAAGAGCGGAAAAGTGAGCCCATCATCGTCTTTTTTGCTGATAAGACCTCTCCCAGTGCCTGGAATCTTCCCCTCTACGAAATGTTTGCTGATCCCATGAACACCGCGGGGCTGGTCATTGATCCTTCCATGCACGATGGTTTTTCCTTCGAAGTGATGGACGTTTATTCAGGCAAGATCGTAAAGCTTGAAACCCCTCGGGAACTCTATGACCTCTTGGTCTTCATCGGGGCTACCAGCCGCTATGTCGTAAGGGCGGTCTACCGGAATCGGGACGGTGAGATCGCAGCGGTAGCTTCTACGCAGAAGCTTTCTCTCATGGCCGGCCGGTACGTGGGTAAAGACGACCCGGTCCTCATCGTGAGGGCCCAAAGCGGGTTCCCTGCGGTAGGAGAAGTCCTTGAGCCCTTTGCCCGCCCCTGGCTGGTTGAGGGATGGATGCGTGGTTCCCACACCGGACCTCTGATGCCTGTCTCTTTCAAAAACGCCAAACCCACCCGTTTTGATGGCCCGCCCCGGGTGATTGCGGCGGGTTACCAGCTCTGCGAAGGCAAACTCATCGGGCCCAATGATCTTTTTGATGACCCGGCCTTTGACGACGCCCGCAACCGTTGCGCCATATTGGCCAATCAGCTCAGGCGGCAGGGCATTTTTGAACCACACCGTCTGCCTCCGGAAGAGATGGAATACACCACCCTTCCCAAGGTGCTTGAAAAGCTCAAGGACCGTTTTGTAGACGTGGGCGAACCTCAGGCCAAGGCCCCGGGAAGCGGCGAAGGAGAGATCGCCGAATAAAAGACCGGGGGCCTTGGCCCCCGTTCCTTGCTACCCCTCCTTCAGGCTGGTATAAACCAGGGTCATGAAGGAAATCCGTTTTTATAACACCCTGGTGCGCCAGAAGGTCCCTTTTGTCCCCTTAGCGCCTCCCAAGGTGACGATGTACGTCTGCGGGATTACGGCCTACGATGAATCACACCTCGGTCACGCCCGGGCCGCCGTGGTCTTTGACGTGCTTTACCGGTTCCTGCGTTTCGTTGGTTACGAAGTGGTTTACGTACGAAACTATACCGATATCGACGACAAGATTATCCGACGGGCCCAGGAAGAGGGGGTAACCACCCAAGAGCTGGCGGAGCGATACATCCGTTCCTATGACGAAGACATGAAGGCCTTAAAGGTGCTGCGCCCCACCTATGAGCCCCGGGCCACCGAGCATATTCCCCAGATCATTGCTCTCATCGAACGGCTGATCCAAAAGGGGTACGCTTACGTGGTCGAGGGGGACGTCTATTTTTCCGTGGAGAAATTCCCTGAGTACGGCAAGCTTTCTGGGCGCAGCCTGGAAGAGATGAAGGCCGGAGCGCGAGTCTCGGTTTCAGACAAAAAGCGCCATCCCTTGGATTTTGCCCTCTGGAAGGCGGAAAAACCCGGCGAACCCTCCTGGGAAAGCCCTTGGGGCCGGGGCCGACCTGGCTGGCATATCGAATGTTCTGCCATGGCCATGCATTACTTGGGGGAGACCATTGATCTTCACGGCGGAGGGCTGGACCTTATTTTCCCCCACCACGAAAACGAAATCGCCCAGAGCGAAGCGGCCACCGGCAAGCCTTTCGTCCGCTACTGGCTTCACAACGGGATGGTCACCGTGGGACGGGAGAAGATGTCCAAGAGCCTGGGCAATTTTGTGACCGTCAAACAGATGCTGGCCCGACACCACCCGGAAGCCCTGCGCCTCTTTCTGCTTTCCATGCATTACCGCAGTCCCCTGGATTATTCGGAAAAGGTGGTTTCTGACCACGAAAAGGCCCTCGAAGGGTTTTACGAGACCCTTTACCTCTTAAAACGTCTTGAACCAGAAACCGACGCCCCTGCGCCTCAGCACGAAAAACCTTTGGCCGAAGCCAGCAAGACGCTGGCCCATTTGGAGACCCGTTTCTGCGAGGCCCTGGCTGACGATCTGAACACCGCTAAAGCCATCGGGGAGCTTTTCAGCGTAGAAAAGGTCTTGAACCACCTCCTAAAACTCTGTGGTCGCAGGCCGAGTGCCAAACACCTGGAAGTGGCCCATCAAGGTATAGAACTGGTGCAAAAACTGGGGGGCAAGCTGCTTGGCATCCTTGAAGAGGACCCGGAGATTTTTATTGAAAAACGGCGTAACCGGGCCTTGGAGGAAAAGGGCCTTTCTCGGGAAAAGATAGAAGCCCTGATCAAAGAAAGGGAGGAGGCCCGCAGGGCCAAGGATTACGCCCGTGCCGACGCCATCAGAGACGAACTTGGAAAGATGGGCGTCTTGTTGCGGGATACCCCCTGGGGGACTTTCTGGAAGGTGCTATGAACCTGCCACTTCCGTGGATCGACGTCCTGGTCCTGGCGGTACTTTTGTTCTTTATTTTGCGTAACGCCTGGATTGGGTTCTGGCGTGGGCTTTCTTCCCTTTTGGGTTTGGTGGCAGGTTATCTCGCCTGTTTGCGTTTGGGCGGCATGGTGGAAAAGATCATGGCCCCCTGGCTTCCGGAAGCCTGGCTCAAATTTGCCGCGTACGCCGCCGCCTTTATGCTTGGTTTTCTGGCGGTTTTTATCCTGGCCGAGCTCTTGACTGGGCTCTTTAAAAAGGCCCGTCTTTCCTGGCTGGATCACCTCCTGGGGGCCTTTTTAGGAGGGGTCAAAGGGCTCCTTTTCTGGTCTGTGCTCTTTATTCTGGTGACCACCTTTTACCCCGGGGCCAAAAAGTATTTTGCCGGTTCTTATACCTATCCTTACCTTATGAAGAGTGCCCGCTTCTTGGCCGATATTTTCCCTTCACAACTCAAAGCGCGTTTTAACTACAATCTGAGGCATTTTCTGTCCCATGAAAAATAAAAAAAATAAAAAAGATTTTTCCGATTTGGGCCCGCTTTTCGTAAAACTGGTAGAAATTGTGGCCCGGCTGCGGGCCCCTGACGGCTGCCCGTGGGACCGCAAACAAACCCCCCAGACTTTGAAGAAGTACGTGCTGGAAGAGGCCTACGAAGTGGTAGAGGCCGTCGAAAAAGACGAAGATTGGCTTATCTGTGAAGAAATAGGGGACCTCATCTTTTTGTTGATATTTTTGGCCTTTCTTTATCAAGAAGCCGGCCGCTTTTCTCTGGCGGAAGTCCTTACCCTGTGTGCCGAAAAGATGATCCGGCGTCATCCCCACGTGTTCGGGGAAAAAAGACTTTCTGAGGCCCAGGAGGTGGTGGCCCAGTGGCAGAAGATCAAAGAAAAAGAGGCCCGGGCCAAAGGAAAGACCTCTTCGGTGCTAGGAGACCTTCCTCGTACTCTGCCTGCCTTGCAACGGGCCTTTCGCCTGGGAGAGCGGGCCAGTCGGGTAGGGTTTGACTGGGAACGGCCGGAGGATGTACTGGATAAATTGGACGAAGAGCTCAGGGAGCTCAAAACCGCCCTGCGTGAAGACAAAAGGCAGGTGGCGGAAGAACTGGGGGACCTCCTGTTTACGCTTGCCAATCTTTCCCGCAAGCTGGGGATAAACCCTGAAGAGGCCCTCGCCAAGGCCAACGAGAAATTTGAAACCCGTTTCCGCACCCTGGAAGCAAGAGTTAAGGCCGCGGGTAAGGATTTAAAGGATATTACCCTGGCTGAGATGGACGACCTCTGGGAGGAGATCAAGAAGGGGCGCTGAGCCGCGCCCCCTTTAGCCCTAGATGACTTTTATTTCAAAGGGGTCACTGATCCAGGTTCCGTGCAAATTGCAGTGTTCAACGGCTTCCAGTTTGGCGCTCTGATCTAGCCGAATTTTGAAAGTGGCCTCAGAGGCCGCCACCCCTCCCACGGGATAAAGGGTTTCTGCGATCTTTTCCCCGTTGCGCAGGAGATAAATTTTGGTGATCCAGTGTTTGGGGGTGGAAGGGTGGGTCACCATGAAACCGACCTTTACTTTCACCTCAAACCACTCCCCTGCCCCCACCACTTTGGGTGCGATAATGGCGGGGACGTGTTTTTTCTCAAGGAGAGAAGGGTTTTTTCGGTCCTTAAGCCGCAAGAACTCTTCTTTCTTTTCCTGCCCTAAATATTTGGCCTTATATTCTTTTAATTTTTCGGGCATTTTGACTTCGTAAGCGTTTGTTTCTCTAAGAAGGGTCAAAAACGCCAAGCTTCCCAAGGCCCCTTTTAAAAAATCCCTGCGCTCCATCACACCCTCCTTCGCTTTTTCTTAAAGATAATAAATTAAAAACGAAAGGAAAGCAAAAAGATTTTTGGCTTTAAAATAAAACTATTTCAAAAAGCATTTTATTTTGAGGTCTTCATTTATGACGTGGTTAACCAACCATTCGCGCAAGAAGTGGAGCAGTTCCATTTTGGTCGCCAGACCCCGGTCAAACTTTTCCTTAAAATGAAAGACCTCGGTCACCAGGCGCTCGTGTTCTTTTTGGTGTTTATCCAGTTCCGGGTAATTAATCCGACGCATGAGTTCTTCTTCATCCTGAAAATGGGTCTCTGCGTAGCGGATGAGCTCCATCAGAACCAGGTCAATTACTTTTTTGGAACAGGCCTCCATGATACGGTCATGGAGGTAATTGAGGAGAGAAACAAGGCGTTGGTGCTGACGGTCAATTAATTCGTCGCCAATACAATAGCAAGGCTTCCATAGTACAAACATAAGGCCACCCCCGTTTAATGGCCCACCCCCATAAAAATGTTTCGGCCTTTTAAAGGAAGATTTTTACAAATTATGCACTTTTGCTTTTATGTCTTCCAAGACGAGATAGAGACAGGGAATAATCACCAAAGTGATAAAGGTGGCAAAGAGGACGCCGAAGCCCAGGCTGATGGCCATGGGGATCAGGACGCGGGCCTGAAGGCTCTTTTCAAAGATCATGGGCATGAGCCCGACAAAGGTGGTAAGGGTGGTCAGGACAATAGGGCGGAAGCGCCTCTGAGCAGCCTCTACCACGGCTTTAAACGGGGTAAGCCCCTCTTTTCTTAAGCGTTCAACGAGGTCTATTAAAATTAAAGAATCGTTTACCACTACCCCGGAAAGGCCCACTATGCCAAAAAAGCTCAGAATGTTGAGGTGGAACCCCATGATCTTGTGGCCTAAAAAGGCCCCGATGATCCCGAAGGGGACGGCAAACATGATGATAAAGGGTTGCAGGTATGAGCGCAGGGGGATGGCCAGCAGGGCGTAAATGGCCAGCTGGGCAATCAAAAAGCCTCTTACTACGTCTTCCATGGCTTCCTGGTGGCGGCGCCCTTCCCCTTCCAGGGAATAGACCAGGCCCAGATATTTGTGTTTGAGGCGGGGCAAAAACTCCTGTTTGAGGTAGGCCCTGAGTTCGGCGGCGTTGGTGATCTTTTCGTCCACCTCGGCTGAGACCCTTATCACTCGGCGGCAATCGAGGCGTTCAAGGGTTACGTAACTGTGACCCCACCGCGTCTCTGCTACGGCGAGGAAAGGGATTTCCCGGCCGTCTGGTAGGTGAAGCCTCAGGTTTTCAAGGTCCCAGACCGAGCGTCTTTCTCGTTCCGGATATCTTACCAATACTTGGACTTCGTCTTCTCCCCGTTGGACCCGTAAGGCCTCGGCCCCGTAAAAGGCGTTCCTTACCGTCCGGGCCAGATCTTCTAGGGTTATCCCGAGACTCCTGGCCCCTTCCTTTAACCTCAGCTTAATTTCGTCTTTTCCGGGGATGAAACTGTCTTCGATGTCGTGTACCCCGGGGAAGCGGCGCAGCTCCTGTTTCAGCTCTTCTACCGCAGCCAGCAATTTGGTTTCGTCTTTGAGGGAGAGGGCCACCTCGATGGGTTTGCCAAGCCCAAAAAGCTCGCTCTGAAAGAGAATTCCCTCCGCCCCGGGAATATCTCCTACCGCCTTACGCCACTTACGGACAATTTCTTTGGTACTGATCCCTGGCCGCTTCTCTCCGGGAACCAGCTCGATGGTTACCTGGGCCAGGTGGGAGCCCAGGCTCGGGCTGCCGGCCTTAGGCCCGTGGCGCGCCTGGTGTACCCCGAGCATGATCATGGAGTATTCCAGCAGGGGTCGGTGGTATTTTCGTTCGTACTCCCTTACCACCTGAAGCCCCTTTTCTTCGATGGTACGTGCCAGGGCCAAGGTCTGGGCGGTGGGGGTACCAGCCGGCATGGTGAGGTAACAATTGATATCGTCGCTTTCCACCCGGGGGAAAAAGGTGAACTTGATGCGTCCTCCAAGCCATAGGGAAAGGGTGAATAACAAGATTACTACGGCCGCGGCCAAGGTGGCGTAACGCCAGGACAACAGGATGACGAGGGTGCGCCGGTAAGGCCCGGCGACCAGGCGTTTGATCCCGCGAGCGACGAAACTTGCCCCTTCGGGTTTTATCTGTCCTTTAGTGGAGGCCAGGTGGGCAGGTAGCACGAAAAGGGCCTCAACCAGGGACCCTAAAAGCACCAGGATTACCACGATGGGGATGACGCGGATAAATTTGCCAAGCACCCCTTTGCCGTAAAGCAGGGGCCAGAAGGCCGCCACCGTGGTCAGTACGGAAAAGACTACCGGTTTATAGACCTCAAGGGTCCCTCTGATGGCGGCTTTAAGAGGAGGTTCTCCTTCTTCCCTCAGCCGGAAGACGTTTTCCCCGATGACGATGGCGTCGTCCACCACGATGCCCAGGACCAGGATGAAGGCAAAAAGGGAGACCATGTTAATGGAGACGTCAAAGTGAGGTAGCAAAAAAAGGGCGGTGGCAAAGGAGGTCGGGATACCCAGCATGATCCAGAAAGAGAGTTTGGGGTTCAAGAAAAAGCCCAGCAGGACAAGGACCAGGAGCATCCCTAACCCCATGTTTTTTAAGAGCAGGAAGAGCCTCGCCTTGAGGATCTGGGAGTTGTCTTCAAAGACCACCAGCTTGAGTCCTTCCGGCAGCTGGGCCTTGAGGGCAGGCAGATACCTTTTTACCGCTTTGGAAATGGCAAGCACGTTTTGGTTCCCCAGCCGGAAGACCTCGATAACTGCCGCTCGTTTTCCGTTGAAGAAGGCGAAGAGGTCTACAATGTCGCGAAACTCGTCTTTTACGACGGCGATTTCCCGTAATTTGATCTCCTGGCCACTGGGCGAGGCAATAATAGGGATTTCGGCGTATTCGTGCCCGTAATACCGTTTGCCCCGGACCCTCAAGAGTATTTCCCGGGAAGGGGAGAGGATACGGCCAGAAGGCAAATCAAGACTTTCCTGGTTTATAAGATGGGCAATATCAAAGAGGCTTAGTCCATATTTGCGCAGGGTCTCTTCAGAAACTTCAACGTGGATCTCGGCAGGTCTCAAGGCAAAATAGGCCACCTCGGTGACTTCCGGAAGGGAAAGGAGCTCTTCTTTTAGGCGTTCGGCCCAGTATTTGAGGGTGGCTTCTGAGACGTCTCCGTAAAGGGCAATATTGATGACCGGATAACGTCGGGCCACCCGGCGCACGATGGGTCTTTCCGCTTCTTTGGGAAGGGTGGTGAGGCCATCCACTTCGACTTTGATATCGTCGTAGAGCTGGTTCACGTCCCAGCCCTTCATCACTTCCACGTTGATAACCCCCAGCCCCTCTTGGGCCAGGGAATAGATACGTTCTATACCCGGCAGACCGGCGATCCGCTCTTCTATGGGGCGGATTACGGAATCTTCCACCTCGTCCGGGGAGGCCCCCCGGTATTCCACCCGCACCTCTACCTGGTCTAAGGTTACTTCGGGAAAGATTTCCACCTTGAGGTGGAAGGCCGTAATCAGGCCGGCGGCCAGGAGGAAAAACATGAGCAGGTTGGCGGCTACGTGGTTTTCGGCAAACCAGGCGATAAGACCCTTCATGGTTTAAGGCGTACCTTCATTCCTGGCACGGCGCCGGCCACGCGAGTGACCAGGATCTGGGTCCCGGGCGCCAGACCCCGGATCACGGCCCTAGTTTTATCAAGGTAGATAGGGTCAACTTCTTGCTTAAAAAGTCTTCCTTCTTTAACGATCCATACCACCCAGTTTCCTTTTTCCAGGTGGATTACTTCCCGGGGCAAGACAAAGACTCTTTTTAATTCTTGGCCCAGCATTTCCACCCGCACAAAAAAGCCGGGCAGGAGGGGTGGCTTACGGGCAAAGGGTCTTTTGATCCTGACAAAGACGTCCAGGAGACGGGTCTTTTCATCGGCTTGGGCAGCGGCCCGGACGATCCGGCCGAAAAAGACGTGTTCTTTGGCCAGGCGGAGGTATACCCGGGCCGGGGAACCCGGACCTTTGGTATTGAAACCCGGGATAAGGAGCCAGGGAAGGTACTGGGTCTCCAAAGAGACTTTTACTTCAACGGCTTCGGTCTGGTAAACCTTGGCCAGAGTCATCCCCGGAGAGACGTATTGATCAAGCTCAACTTGGGTCTCTACCACCATCCCGGAAAAGGGGGCCTTGATCGTAGTCCGCTCAAGGTCCCGCCGGGCCTTGGCTACCTTGGCCCTGGCGGCTTCCAAATGCGCTTTGGCTGCTTGGAGTTCGGGCACTTTGGCCACCAGGGGCGGGACCGGGGCCTTAAGCTTCAATATCTTTTGCCATTCTGTTTTGGCGGCGGAGGCCTCTGCCTCAAGTTCCGCAAGCGTCTTTTGGGCTTCTGCCAGTTCGGCCTCCGCTAGGGCCAGGGCGGTCTGGTAATCCCTAGGGTCAATGCGGGCCAGGACTTCCCCTGCCCGGAAAAAACCCCCGGCCACGAGTTTGGGCGAAAGGTAGATCAATTTTCCCGAGACTTCCGGGATGATTTGCCCGGTACGGAGGGGATAGACGGTGCCAAAGCCTTCAATCCGGACACGGTAGTTCTGGGGCGAGACCTTGATTACCTTTACCAAAGGAATGTGGGGCCTGGGTTTGCGGCGGGGAAGTTCGGGTTTGGTACGTAAAAGGTAGTATGAGAGCCCGCTTCCTATAAACAGGATGAGGATCACCAAGAGGCCTTGAAATAGGAGTTTCTTTTTCATTTTTTCGGTATCGGCCAGCTTCCGCCCAGGGCTCGGTAAAGGGATACCCTGTTTAAAAGAAGGGTCTTCCTCGCCTCCAGCGTCTTTCTTTTTCGTTCGAGACAGAAGTGTTTGGCTTTTAGATAATCGAGTACGGAGGTAGCGCCAAGACGGTAGCGCAATTCCTTCAGCTCTTTTTCCCGACAGGCGGCCGCTTCTTCGGCTTGGGCCAGGGCCAATTCTTCTCTCAAATGACCTTCGTATAGCAAGGCGTTTTCCACCTCAAAGAAGGCCTGAAGTACGGTGCGGGCATACGCCACTTCTTGGGCTTTGAAACGGGCCTCGGCGGCCCGGGCGGCGGCCTTTCTTTTCCCCGCGTCAAAGATGGGCTGGGTTACGCCGAAGGCGAGCTCCCAGAAACGGTTACGCTTACGCAGGAGGGTATTCAAGGCGTTTGAGAGGCGTCCTTTGGAGGCGGTTAGGCTAAGGGAAGGGAAACGTGCTGCCTCTTGGGCTGCCGCTTCGTGTGCCGCGGCCAGAAGCTTGGCACGGGCCGCCCGGATATCCGGTCTTCGTAGCAGCAATTCTGAAGGGAGCCCCGGCGGGGGAGGGGGGAGATCAAGGGAACACACTCCGAAGGAGAAAGACTCCTTCCCGGGATAGGAAGCGGTGAGGAGAGCGATCTGTTGGTATCTGGTCTTCATTTCCCGGGAGAGTCTCGAAAGGTCGGTCTTTAAAGTGGCCAGAAGGCGCCTTTCTTCTTCAAGGATGCTGGCTTCTACCAGCCCCTTTTGATACCGGGTGGAAAGGGACCGGACGTAGCTTTCCTGGACCCGGACTTCTTTTTGGGCCACCTTTAACTCACAGCTCAAAAAGGCCCCTTCTAAATATTTGCTTACCAGTTCGGCAACCAGGCTCTGGGCCAAGGCCTGGCGGTTTTCTTCTTCGGCGAGCAAGCGCAGGCGGCTGGCCTTGGTGGCCCGGGCCAGCTTGCGCCACAGGTCTACTTCGTATTTGGCCGCTAAAGATCCGGTGAGCCTTCCGGTAATAAATCCTCCTCCCCGAAAATAGGGGGCAAGGACCACGGTGCGTTGTTTATCTCCCCGAAAGGAAAAATCGAGGGTGGGGAATTCCGCCGCCCGCGTTTCCTTAAAAAGGAAAGCCAGTTCTTCGATACGGGCACTTTGTTCTCTAAGATCGAAATTCTGAGAAAGGAGTTTTTCTACCAGCTGGTTGAGGGTTGGGTCCCCAAAAGCCTGCCACCAGGGACCAATATTTTTTTTAAAATCGCTAAAAGAGAAGGACTGGTATTTTTCGGGAACAGGCGGAAGAGGGGGGTGTGGGGCTGGTGGTTTGGGCCCACACCCCCAGAGCGTGCCCAAAATGAGTAGGGTGACCAGTCTTTTTAACATCAATTTTCCGTACGGAAATTCGCTCCATTATAATCCTTCACGCTGAAGAAAAGTAAAGGGGTAAATATCAGCTAGCACCCCTCGATCATCCTTTTCCGCTTGGGTTTGACGTGACAGTCTCTGCATTTGACGGGGACTTTTTTGCCTTCAGCCTTCAAGGCCTTGTGACAGGAGAGACAATTTTTGTGAAAGAGTTTTTTGTACTGACTCCGTTTTAAATCACCGTGACAGGTCTTGCACTGAAAGGCGACTTTCCCTTGGGCTGCCAGTTCCTTTACCTTTTCCACCGTCATGGGTTCAGGCACCATTTTGCCTTCCAGGTTATTCTTTTTTACGTGATGACACGTACCACAACTGTAGCCGGCGTCCAGAAAGTGTTTGCCGTGGGGAAAGGTCACCCGGCCCATTTTTACCTGATACTCCTTTACCAAGGGGACTTTGAGTTCAGTAAGCTCTTTGGTGTTTTCCGCCAGGGACCAGCCTACCCAGCCAAAAAAGGAAAGTACCAAAAACAAAACCCCAAACCTCTTCATACCCTACCTCCTTGTTTTTTTATGCGTTTTTTAACGCAAAACGTGTGCCACGTTTGGAAAACCCGTCTTTCAAAGAAGAGAGCGGAAAAAGCGCAAAACAGGTGATCATGGCCAACCAGGAGGCTTATTGGACCAGCAAAAAGGGAAATACTTCTCCAAGATGGAGAGACAAAATGGGAGATCTTTCGACAAAATTTACGAAGGGCTGGCGGAGGGGGTGGGATTCGAACCCACGGTGCCCCTTTTGGGGGCACACTCGCTTAGCAGGCGAGCACCTTCGGCCACTCGGTCACCCCTCCTAGGGGTAATTTAAAGCTAACCAAGAATTTAGGCTTTGACAAGCGGAGGGGGAGGGATTCGAACCCCCGGAGGGCACTAGGCCCTCAGCGGCTTTCAAGGCCGCCCCCTTCGACCGCTCGGGCACCCCTCCTTGTCGACCTTCGCATAAACTATTAAACAGAAAATAAAAAAAGACAAGGAGGCGGTTATGACCGCAGAAGAACTCTACGAAGAGGGGGCCTTTCTCCTCTTTAAGCAACAATTTGACAAGGCTCTGGAATATCTTGATAAGGCCCTTGAAATACAACCGGATATGGTCAAAGCCCTCCACGCCAGGGCTGCCATTTACCTCCGTTTTGAGCGGTTTGATGAAGCAGAGAGGGATTTGATCAAGGCCCTGGAGAAAGAGCCCAAAAACCCAAGACTCTATTTCCGGTTAGGCCAGGTTTATTACCGCAAAAAAGACCTGGAAAAGGCATTGGAATGTTTTAACAAGGCTATCGACCTGGAACCCCTTTACGCGGCGGCTTTTATGGCCCGCAGTCAGGTTTACCGTGACATGGGAGAGGAGGAACTTGCGGATCTGGATCTAGATAAAGCGGTCTCCGTCCAAAGAGCCACGGCTCAGGCCAAAAAAATTATAGACTTTTAAGTCTTGGCCGGTTCGTTGCGTCCTTAAGGGGCATATGTTAAATAATTTAGCGCGCCGAGGTGGCGGAACTGGCAGACGCGGTGGACTCAAAATCCACTGGGGTTTACCCCCGTGCGGGTTCGACTCCCGCCCTCGGCACCAAAAAGATCGATTCCCCTTTTAGCACGTCAGCTAGAAACGATTCCATAATTGCAGGTTTGTCGAACTACATCCGATTCTTTCTCATAGATGGCGTTTCTGATTTTTTAACATTGTCTTTGTTCGCAGCCAAAGCTATCTTAAGGTCATGGGTATGGCACTTCCCTATGAAGTGGTCAAAGTGATCGAAGAAGCCGTCCAGGACCCGGAAAAGGCCGCCAAGGTTATCCGGGCCATTGAGGAGGGCTTAGGGGTCGTCCGTGAGGAAGCCAAGGCCCAGAAAGAAGTTATCAAGGCCGAACTCAAAGAGGAGCTTACCAAGGAGTTAGCCACAAAGGCGGATATTGCCCGTATTGAGGAAGCCCTTTCTCACCTGGCTACTAAAGAAAAATTGGCCCGCCTGGAGGCCAAGTTTGAGGCCCGTTTTGTTCGCCTAGAGATCTGGCTCAAAGTGATCGTGGGCGTCATGATCGCCGGCTTCACCCTCTTCAACCCCGGCTTTCACCAATTTCTCAGGATCATTTTCTCTACCATCGGGGGCTAATTCAGGATCCGTTTCCATTTTTTAATTTAAAAGGCGGAAGCTTGAAAAGGCCTGCCGTTTACCGGCTTTACCTTCCTTGAAGAAAGTCAATTTCCCTTCCTCTAACCAAAAGATTTCCGTACAGACTTCTTCTAAGAAGGCCAGATCGTGGGAAATTATTAGATACGAAGAGAGGTGTTCCTTCAAAATGAAAAGCAGTTTTTCCAGGTTTTTCTGGTCCAGATCCCCGGTGGGCTCGTCCAGGAGCAGAAATTGGGGTCGCATGGTAAGCACAGTCCCCAGGGCTACCAGCCTTTTTTCTCCTCCGGAGAGTTTATAGGTATAACGTTTTTCAAAACCCTTAAGCCCCAAAAGTTCTATTACTTCCGCAAGTCGTCTGGCTACCTCTTCCCGGGAAAGCCCAAGATTTAAGGGGCCGAAGGCGAGATCTTCTTCTACCGTGGGGCAAAATAACTGATCGTCCGGGTCCTGGAATACCAGCCCTATTTTCTGACGCAGGGGATAAAAATCTTTTTCTTTTTGCAGTAAGTGGCCTTCAAAGAGGATCTCTCCTCCCTGGGCCTTTTCAAGGCCCAGGATAAGGCGCAAAAGGGTGGTTTTCCCGGCCCCATTGGGCCCAATAAGCCCCAGGCGCTGTCCTGGCCAGAGGGCCAGGTTGAGTTTGGTAAAAAGGGGCCGCTCCGGATAGCTGAAAGAAATATTTTTGAGTTCTACTAAAGGTGTCATTAGAGATAAGCTAAACTTGCCATAAAAATGAGATAGATGCCACCTAAAATTGACCAAAAGGTATCCCGCGGCTGCCAGGCAAAGTGGTGCCACACGGGAAAATAGCCCCGGTAGCCCCGCAGGAGCATGGCTTCGTAAACCCGGCTGGCCCGGTCATAGCTCCTGACAAAGAGGGCTGCCAACAAATAACTCCATACGCGGTAAGAACTAAGGGCAGTTTTGGGGCTAAAACCCCGCAGTTTGGCGGCCTCAAGCAGTTTTTGAAATTCCTTTTCCAAGAGGGACAAATAACGAAAGGTAAAAAAGAGGAGCTGGACCAGTTTAGAAGGGACCTTTAAGTGGTGTAGGGCATGCGCAATCTCAAAGATATTTTTGGGCCCCAAAAGGGCGTAAGTAACCAGCAATATGGTATTGGCCTTTAAGAAGATAAAAAGGGCGAAAAGAAGGCCCTCTCTGGTCAAGACCAGGGGGCCCAGTCGGACTATCCCTTGGCCCGGGGTGGTGAAAGGGAGAGTGATCACCACCATCAGGAGAAATAAGTCAGCCAGCAGGAATTGTTTCAGGGTCTTTTTGAGAGAAAGTCTGCTTGCGAAAGCAAGCCCCAGACCGGTAAGAAAGCCCAAAAAGATAACCGACCACCGAAAAGAGGTGGCTACTATGAGGGCAAAGAGGAAAGTGAAGATGATATCAATTCTCGGGTCTCTTTTTTGAGCCATAAGTTCTGGCCTTAAGATAAGCTAGAAAGCCAAAAATGCCCACGATGTACCCCAGACCACAGAAAATATCCCGCCAGGAGGGACCAAGAGCCTGTTGCGCCGGGGTTTGCTGACCAGGGGCAGGCTGCTTTGATACCGGCTGAACGGTATTTTGTCCTTTGATTATCACGCTTGCTTTGTGCCCCATGCCTGCGTAGGCGCTTATTTTTATGCGGTGGGCCGGGTGGGGCAAAGTAAAGGTGAATTTACCCTGGGTGTTGGTCTCAGTTTTGAATACCTCTCCTTCTGCTTCTATTTCTATCCGGGCCTTGGCGGGACGGCCGTCGTTAAAATAGACCTCTCCCTGGATTTCATTTCCTTTACAATTGGCAAAGACGTAGATCCGGTGTGCCCAGGAGGAAGCCCCCAGGCCGAGCCAGAGGAGAAGACCAAAAAGGAAGAACCTCATCTTAAAATCTCCGGCCGTATTCTTTTAAGGTAAGAACAGATAAAGGCGCAAATTACCCCTTCCAGGGCCGCCACCGGCAGGTGGGCGGCCAGGATTAACCTGGCGGCGGTCCTGAAATTTTCTCCGGTAAAGGAAAGTTCCAAGGCGACCAGAAGGCCGGCCCCGAAAACCGCCAGGCTTCCGACTAAAAAGCCGGCGACCAAGGCCCCTTTGGTCCCTTTATTTAACAGGGGTCTTGCCAGATACGCCGATGCCACCGCGGGAAAGGCCATGTTAAAGGTGTTGACCCCCAGAGTGGTGAGCCCCCCGAATTGGAAAAGGATGGCCTGGAGGAAAAGACAGACCAGAAAGGAAGGAAAAGCCGCCCAGCGTAATACCAACCCCAAAAGCCCGTTTAAAACCAGGTGTACGGAACTTGGCCCCAAAGGAATATGGACCAGGGAGGCCACAAAGGCCGCCGCCGTGAGGAGGGCGGCCCGGGGGATGGTCTCCGGTGTCAAATATTTGAGGCCCACCGCGGTCCCTAGGGCGGTAAATATCCCTCCTAACAAAAGGACAGGGGGATTTAGGACTCCTTCTGAAATGTGCATCTAATCTCCCTTTAAAGGGTAAACCCTAAGCCAAAATACCGCGTCCAGTTCTAAAGGATATTTCTGGCCCTCTTTGGTTATCGGCGTCCCTTCACTTAACACGGAAAAGCCCCACCAACCAGCCCAGGGGAAACTATAACAAAATTCTCCCGAGGCGTTAGTCTTGAGGACCTGGGTTTCAAAGACCGGGGCGGGCAGATCAATTTGGCCCTTCTCGTTTAAATATTCTACCTCTACCGTGGCGTATTTGAGTGGCTGGCCGTCCTTGAGAACCAGGCCGCAGAAGAGGTTCCCTTCCCAGAGACCGTAAGGGCGTACCAGGGGGACTATTTCTACCGGTAGCCCAAGGGCGGCGTCCCATCCCGTCTCCGCCCCAAAGGCGTTAACCACCACCTTGGTGATCTGCTGGATAAATACCCCTTCTGCGGGTTCAAAATATGGCTGAGGGATGACGTAAAAGATATAATCTCCCGGACGGCTGAAGGTATATTTTAACTGCCACGCTCTGGCTCTTTGACGGGGGTTAAAATCTGCGCGCCAGGGGGCATAAACGGGGACATCTATCGGGGTTAGATTTGGGGTGAGTAAAATTTTTTGGCCGTTTAAAAAGACGCCCACTTCTTTGGGCCTGGCAAGGGGCATGGCTGGACCGCCGGCCATGGGATGGGTGAAGATGATTTTTAGCAGGACGGTCCTTTCCGCCGGATGCGCAACGAGTTCCTTCTCCGGGAGAAACATAAGAAAATGGGCCAGGGCACCAGAAACCCCGAGTAAAAAGAACATCAGGGTCAAAAGACATAAACGTTTCATGAGGTACTCCTTTAACACCTTTTTCTATTTCGTGCTACCAAGCAAGGACGGGTTTGTCAAATGGTTTTTTGGGAGGGCAAAGTTATGAAAAGGGCCTCGGTAGCGTTGGTTTTAATTTATAGCCTGTGGCTGGTATTTGTCTTAGGGGTTGAAGCTGGTGATCGAATCTTGAGGCTGGCTACCACCACCAGCACCGACAACACCGGTCTTTTGGATTACTTGGCCCCCCTTTTTGAGAAGCAAACCGGTATCAAGCTGCAATGGGTAGCGGTGGGGACGGGCAAGGCCTTGAAGCTTGGCCAAAATTGTGACGTAGATCTCCTGTTAGTACACGCACCGCCGGCGGAGAAGGTATTCATAGCCAAGGGTTACGGCCTTGAGCGCCGGCCGATCATGTATAATGATTTTGTGCTGGTGGGTCCCCCGGCTGATCCTGCAAGAATAAGAGGCCTGCCGGTAAAAGAGGCCTTTCGGCGTCTGGCGGCCAAAGGGGTCAGGTTTGTAAGCCGGGGAGACAATTCCGGCACCCACCAAAAGGAGCTTTCCCTCTGGCAGGCGGCGGGTTTAAGTCCCGCGCAGCTTGAGCGTAAACCTTGGTACTTACAAACCGGCCAGGGGATGATGATTACCCTTTTGATCGCCGCCGAAAAAGGGGCTTACACGTTGACTGATAGGGGGACTTTTCTGAAATTTAAGGCCAACCATAAGCTGGCCCAAAGATTAGCCATCCTGGTAGAAGGGGACCCGGCCCTGCGTAACCAGTACAGCGTCATTCTGGTTAACCCGGCCCGCTGTCCGAACGTGAAGGCAAAGCAGGCCCGCCTATTTATTGAGTGGCTTACTTCTCCAGAGATTCAACGAAAAATCGGGGAATTTAAATTGTTTGGACAGCCGCTTTTCATTCCCAACGCCCATGAGGAAACTGGCCAATAGTTTATGGATTACCTCTTAGAAGGTTTAATTAAAGCTTTAAGTCTTCTCTTAAACCGGGATCCTGAAACTCTGGCGGCCATCCAGGTAACCCTTAAGGTCACCACTTATTCCATGGCGGCCAGTTTGCTTTTGGGAGTCCCCCTGGGGTTTGGCTTAGGGTTCTTTGATTTTCCGGGGCGCAAATTTTTGCGCACCCTGGCCAATACCCTGTTATCCCTGCCCACCGTCTTGATTGGTCTCCTGGTATACGCCCTTCTCAGCCAGCAGGGCCCGCTGGGGAGTTTAGGCCTGCTTTTTACCCCGCTGGCCATTGCCATAGGGCAGACGATTTTGGCCCTGCCTATTGTGGTGGCCCTCACCGCCGCCACCATTGAGAGTTTAGACCAGAAACTGCGTCTGACCTTGCTTTCGCTGGGGGCTAACCGGCGCCAGCTCCTTCTGTCCATCCTCTGGGAAGCCCGTTACGGCCTCCTCATGGCCGCGGTGACAGCCTACGGCCGCGTCCTTACGGAAGTGGGTATTTCACTGATGGTGGGGGGTAATATCAAGTGGTACACCAGGACCATCACCACCACCATTGCCCTTGAGACGGCCAAGGGGAATTTTGCCTTAGGGGTGGCGCTCGGTCTGGTGCTTTTGCTGCTGGCCTTTGGCGTCAATTTCAGTCTCATGTATCTTAGGCGTAAATGGTAAAGCCTCTTTTTGAAATCAGGGACCTTTTCCACGCCTATCAAGGAAAAACCGCCCTTTGCGTTGATCATCTGGTCATACCGCAGAGCAAGATCACGGCCCTTGTCGGGCCCAACGGGGCCGGCAAAAGCACATTTTTGCGCCTTTTAAGTTTTATTGAACAGCCCGTGCGGGGAAAGATCCTTTACCAGGGAAAGACGCTCAGACTCTTTGAGCCGGCTACCCGCAAGATAGTCCTTTTGCCCCAGGAGCCTTATCTTTTGCGGCGTTCGGTCTTTGACAATGTAGCCTATGGGCTGAGGATAAGGGGACAAAAAAAGGGTCTCCGCAAGAGGGTTTATGAGGCCCTTTCGCTGGTAGGCCTGGCCCCTGGAGAGTTTGCCCAAAGACCTTGGTACGCTCTTTCTGGCGGTGAGACACAGAGAGTGGCCCTGGCCAGCCGTTTGGTTCTGAGACCGGAGGTGTTACTCCTTGACGAACCTACCTCCGGGGTGGACGCCCAGAGCGCCTTTCTCATCCAGAAAGCCATCGTCGAGGCGCAAAAACTGTGGGGGACCAATCTGATCATCGCTACCCATGACTGGGATTGGGTGAGTGAAATTGCCGATACCTGGTTCTATTTTGCCCAACAACAGGTTTGGGAAGATATCCCACTTTTTATTCCCGGGCCCTGGCAAAAGGGCCCTTTATTCTGGGTGCGCCCTTTCAGAGACGGGGCCAGTCTGCAGCTAGAGGCCCCGCGCCAAGATTCTTCGGGGCTGGCCGTTTTTTCCTCTAAGGAAATCAAAATTTATTTACAAAAACCCGATAAAAATTTTAACGTTTTAGATTTTCAAATCTTTAAGGTTTCGTTAAACAAAAAATTAGGGAAAATCTTTGTTTTTTTATCCCGGGAGGATATATCGCTGGTGCTAGAAAGCGGGGCCGGTCTTTCCCTTTATCCCGGCCAGAAGGTGTGGCTTTCCTTTCCTGAAAGAGCGCAAAAATGGCTTTAAGAAACCAAATAATCAGAAAAAGTGGTGTCAATTTTTTTCGGTGTTTTCAGTGTCAAATGTGCCATAACGGTTGCCCTTTTGTCTCTATAATGGATTATGCTCCTAATCAATTGATCAGGTTATTACAACTCAACAAAATAGAAGATGCTTTAAGGAGTTCGACTATCTGGATATGTGTTGGTTGTAACGCCTGTATTTCTTATTGTCCAATGAAAATAGATATTCCAGCTATTATGACGACGTTAAGATCTATTGTGGTAGAAAGAAATATTGTTCCTGAAGAACCAGATATCTTAGAATTTCATCGTTTAGTTTTGTCTTCTATAAAAAAATACGGCCGAGTTCATGAGCTAGAAGTAATGCTTGGTTTTAAATTCAAAAAGAGAAAAATATTTGAAGATATTCTTTTGGGATTGAAAATGTTGGCCAAGAAAAAATTGAATATACATCCTTCCAAAATTAAAGAAATTAAAAAGATTGAGCAATTGTTTTAGAAATAAAATGCCTGAAATAGCTTATTATCCAGGATGTTCTTTGCAGTCTATAGCAAGAGATATTAATGAAATTTTGTTTGAGGTTTTTAGGGAATTCGGCCTTTCTTTAAAAGAAGTAGAAGACTGGAATTGTTGTGGAAGCTCTTCAGTCCATAATATTAATCCGGAAGTTTCTAAACGATTAGCTTGGCGTATTTTAGCAAAATCTGCTTCTTTTAAAGAAATATTGGTGATATGTCCTAATTGCTATTATCGTTTAAAAGAAGGGTTATATGCTTTACGTTTTTCTTCAAATCAGGAGGAATTTTATTCCTTTTTTGGTTGTGAGCCTCCTTTTGATATAAAAATTGTTCACTTTTTAGAATTTCTGTCTCGTTTAGATTGGTCTTCGTTTTCTATTTTGAGCTTGAAAAACTTAAAACTGGCTTCCTATTATGGTTGTTCTCTTTTTTCTCCTCCTCATCTTTCTTCTGAGGTCTTGAGGATGGGAATCATTGAAGAGATCTTAAAAAAATTAGGTGCTGAAGTAATTTTGTGGCGTTATACTACTCAATGCTGTGGAACATATCTTTCTGTTGTTCGACCTGATTTAATTACAGATATTGTTTCGCAATTTATGTTAGAATCTCATAAGAAAGGTATCGATGCTTTGGTTACTCCATGTGTTATGTGTCAATTTAATATTGAAATAAGATGCAAAATTGCAAAAATGATCCCTGTTTTTCACTTAATTGAAATAGTAGCTCTTTCGCTAGGCAAAATTGAGAAAAAGTACTTAAAACACCATTTTATTGATCCCATACCCTTGTTGGAAGGGAGGGGATTAATTTAGAAAATTTTTGTCAACCATGGTTTAAATCTATTTTTGCAGGAATTTTATGGAAATAACCTTAAATTTCCTGTTTTTAAATTATTTTAGCTTTTTTTTCCGTATAGCTCGCTTTTTTTGTTAGGCTAATAAAGTATTTCTTTACAAAAAAGCGATAAGTCTTATCTTTTCGATAGCAAAAGAGTAGGTTTTTTTCGTTTTTCGTGAGATATGAGCTTATGTTTTTTAGGTAAGGGCGAGGTGGTTCCCATTCTAAAAACCCCAGGGTCATCTTTTAACCCCCCTAAAATGCTTGCCTCTTTTCAGAAGGTGGATGTTTTGACTAAACAGGCCTTTGATGTTTTTATTTTCTTTCAGTTCAGATGCTTTTTAAGCAAGCTAATGCTTAGATTAAAGAATTTGTTCCTGTATACAAATGGTTATAAACTTAGAAATATTATTAACCGTTTACTTGAGAAAGGAGGGAGAAGATGCGTATTGAGCTTAACGAACCTCTGCCCATGAAACTTGGTATTAACGGTCTGGGTCGTATCGGTAAATTGACCCTTTGGCACCACGTGGCCCGCAAATCTTTTGACGAAATTGTGGTAAACCTGGGGCGTCAGGCCGGTCAGTCCCTGCAAGATATCGCCAACTATATTGAAAAGGATTCCACCTACGGCTGGCTTCCTGTCTATTTGTACGGGCACAAAGGCACCAGGGTTATCGAAAACTTAAACGAAACCGAAGGGACCATGACTGTTGACGGGGTCAAGGTACGGGTGTTGAGGGAAAACAGGAATCCCAAAGACATTGGCTGGAAAAACTACGGGGTCCGTCTGGTGGTTGATTCAACGGGACGTTTCAGGGACCCCACGGCTGATCCAGAAAATCCAGGCGGAGCCTTGAGAGGGCATCTGGCCGCGGGGGCGGAAAAGGTCATCCTTTCGGCCCCCTTTAAGATCAAGGAAAAGGGTGCGGAGATGCCCGAGGATGCGGTCACCGTAGTGTACGGCATCAACGAGGGGGAATATAACCCCGGAAAACACCGGGTGATCAGTGCCGCCTCTTGTACCACCACCTGTCTGGCCTATATGATGCGTCCCTTGCTCGATTATTTTGGGGCAGACCGTATCCTTTCCGCCTCCATGGTCACGGTGCACGCGGCCACCGCTTCCCAAGCCGTGTTAGACCGGGTCCCCAAGGCCGGGGCGACTGATTTGCGCAAGATCCGCAGCATTTTTAATAACATCATTCTGACCACCACCGGAGCCGCCAAGGCCTTGGCGCTAGTCATTCCGGAAATGAAAAAGATCGGCTTTATCGCTGAAAGTGTTCGTGTCCCCACCAACACCGGCAGCCTCATTGTCCTCGTGGTAAACATCCAAGACGAAAGCCTTGAGAACCGGGTGACGCGGGAGGTCATCAATAAGATCTACGAAGAGGCCGCCAATGGTCCTTATAAACCTTATCTCTTATTTACTTTAGAACAGAACGTTTCTAGCGATATCATCGGCTATCCCGCTGCGGCGGCTATTATTGAAGGTGCCGAAACCCATACCCGTACCGGTTTGGTGCGGGTTGACCTCACCAAGGCCTGTGCTCCCGAGGGGCAAAAATTGGAAGGGCTTTCTTGCGCCCATATCGAGATCCCGGTGACCCAGGCTGTCATCTACGGCTGGTATGACAACGAATTTGGTTCTTATACCACCATGCTCGGGGAACTGACCCTCCATATTGCTCAACAGATGCTTTAGGGGGGAGAGCCATGAAGACCATTACCGAACTTAAACTGGCGCAAAGACCCACCTTGATCCGGGTGGACTATAACGTACCCCTTAAAGACGGGGCCGTGGCCGACGATACCAGGTTGCGAGCCACCCTTCCTACCCTTCGTTACGCGCTGGAACAAAAGGCCAGGGTCATCTTGGCCTCCCATCTCGGCCGGCCCAAGGGCAAAAGGGTCCCTGAACTCTCTTTGGCTCCGGTCGCCAAGAGGCTGGCGGAGCTTTTAGGTCAGGAGGTGAAGTTTGCTCCGGACTGTATCGGACCTGAGGTAGAAAAGATGGTGGCGGAACTGGCCCCGGGGGAAGTCCTGTTGCTTGAAAATTTACGTTTTCACGAAGGTGAGACCAAAAACGACCCGGAGTTTGCCAAGGCCCTGGCCCGTCTGGCCGAGGTATACGTGAACGACGCTTTTGCAGTCTGCCACCGGGCCCACGCCTCGGTGGTGGGGGTGGTGGCCTATATTTCCGAATGTGGGGCTGGTTTCTTGCTGGCCCGGGAGATCAAATACCTCACCACTTTGCTTGAGCGCCCGCAAAAGCCCGTAGCCCTGGTGATTGGTGGGGCCAAGGTTTCCACCAAAGTGGGAGTGCTGCGGAATCTTCTTGCCAGGATCGACAAACTCCTGATCGGCGGGGCCATGGCCAATACCTTTTTGGTAGCGGAAGGTCTGACGGTAGGTACCTCCTTTTACGAAGAAGAGTTTGTGGAAGAGGCCAAAGCGGTGTTAGATGAAGCGGAGAGGCGCGGGGTTAAGGTCTATCTTCCGGTAGACGTGGTGGTGGCCCGGGATAAAGAGGCGGAAAAGGGAGAAAACGTCTGTATTTATGAAATCCCTGAAGACCAAGGGGTTTATGACATCGGCAAGGAGACAAGAAAGCTTTACGCCGCCGCGCTGGAAGGGATGGGAACTATTGTTTGGAACGGGCCCCTTGGCCTGTTTGAGAACCCTGCTTTCGCCAAAGGGACGGCCAAAGTGGCGCGTAAGGCGGCGGCCACCAACGCCGTGACCATCGTCGGGGGAGGAGATACCCTGCGGGCCCTCAAAAACGCCGGGGTTAAAAGGGCCTTTTCTTATCTCTCAACAGGAGGCGGGGCCTTTTTGGAATTTCTGGAGGGTAAAGAGTTGCCAGGCATTGCCGCGCTAAAGCAGAAAAACTAAAGGAGGAGGTAGTAATGAAACGGCGTCCCCTCATCGCGGGTAACTGGAAAATGCACAAGACCGTTCCTGAGACCCTGGCCTATATTGAGGCCTTTAAGCCCTTGGTGGCGGGGGTGGAGGACCGGGATATAATGCTTGCCCCGCCCTTTACGGCCCTTGACGCGGCTCAGCGCGCCCTGGAAGGGACCAATATCTCCCTAGGGGCGCAAAACTGTCACTGGGAAAGTGAAGGGGCCTTTACCGGAGAGATCTCCCCCAAGATGCTCGCGGACATTGGGGTAACTTACGTCATCATCGGTCATTCTGAAAGGAGACATATCTTTGGGGAAACCAACGAAATGATACGCCACAAGATAGAGGCGGCGCTTAAGTTTTCCTTAATTCCCATCCTTTGTATCGGTGAGACCTTGTCTGAAAGAGAGGCCGGCAGGACCTTTGAAGTCCTTGAGCAGCAACTAAAAGAGGGGCTTGAGGGTTTTTCTGCCGCTGACTTGAAAGAGCTGGTCATTGCTTACGAGCCGGTCTGGGCCATCGGTACAGGCAAGACCGCTACCCCGGAGCAAGCTGAGGAGGCGCATGCTTTCTGCCGCAAACTGCTCAAAGATATGTTCGGAGAAGAGTTTGCCAAGAAGATCCGAATCCTTTACGGGGGTAGCGTAAAGCCGGAAAATATTGTAGGTCTAATGGCGCGTCCGGACATAGACGGAGCCCTGGTAGGTGGGGCCTCGCTAAAACCGGACGTCTTTGCAAGAATCGTGTGTTTTGGGAGGACTGAATAGATGTTTACCGTCCTGGTCATCGTTCACGTAATCGTATGCATCTTCCTCATCGGGATCGTGCTGGTAAACGTGGGTAAAGGCTCCGAAGTAGGGGCTGTTTTTTCGGGCAGCCAGGCCATATTTGGTGGGGCAGGGCCTGGCACCTTTTTGAATAAAGTGACTACGGCCCTGGCCATCCTGTTTTTTGCCACTTCTTTAGCCCTTACCTATTTTTCGGCCCAAAGAACGGGCTCTCTTATGGAAAAACCCCCCAAGCTTGAAATTCCCGCCCCGGAAACCGCCACTCCGCCGGCGGCTAATATCCCGGTCCCCACTGCTGAAGAGAAAAAAGATTAGTGTTTAGGGGCTTTTTCAAGGTCAGCAAGAATTGATTCTGGGGGAGAAGCCTCAAGGGGGGCCTCTCCGTCCAGGTTAAAGACCTTCCTGGTGAAGTCCACCACCTGTTGCCCGTCGCGGTGGTAACGGTTTTTGAGATAGATGATAGGGTCGTGCAGAAGTTTGTTTACCAGGGATTTGGTCATTACTTCTAGGGCCTCGCGGTCTTCTGGAGGCAGCTTAGTCTTGAGGTGGGCCAGGGTCTTTTCGAGCTCACGCCGTCTGATCTCTTCGGCTTTTCGGCGCAGGGCCACGATGGTGGGGTAGACTTTCAGTTGTTCAAGCCAGGCCTTAAACTTTAAGACCTCTTCTTCGATGATTCTTTCAGCCCTCAGGGCTTCTTTGCGGCGGTAGGCCAGGTTTTCCTCTACCACCGCCTTGAGGTCGTCAATATCGTAGAGGAAGACGTTTTCGATCTCGTTGGCCTCAGGGTCTATGTCCCTGGGTACGGCGATATCAATGAAGAAAATGGGGCGCATTTTGCGCGGGCGCATGAGTTTTTTGATCTGGGCCGCGGAAAGGACGTAATGGGGAGCACCGGTGGAGGAGATGACGATGTCCACCTTTAAAAGGTAGTCTTCTATTTCTTCCAGGGAAATGGCCTCTCCCCGGAACTGTTTGGCCAGTTCGATAGCCCGGGAAAGGGTCCGGTTGGCTACGATGAGCTTAGTTACCCCTTGATTTAAAAGGTGTTGGGCCGCCAGTTCCGCCATTTCGCCGGCGCCGATGAGCATGGCCTGTTTGCCAGAGAGGTCACCAAATATCTTTTTGGCCAACTCCACCGCCGCATAACTTACAGAAACCGCGTGGCTTCCGATCCCGGTTTCCGAACGAATCCTTTTGGCCACGGAGAAGGCCTTGTGGAGCAGGCGGTTTAAGATGACCCCGGTGGCCCTCCTTTCCGCGGCCCGCCGGTAGGCTTCTTTTAACTGGCCAAGGATCTGGGGTTCCCCGAGCACCATGGAATCAAGCCCGGCTGCTACGCGAAAGAGATGGCGCACCGCCTCCTCGTTGCGGAAATAATAAAGGTGTTTCTCAAAGAGGGAGACCTCTATGTCGTTGGCTTCGCCCCAGGCCTTTTTGCTCAATTCGACCGCGGTTTCAGGCTCGCGGCTGACGAGAAGCAACTCCACCCGGTTACAGGTTGAGAGGAAAAGGACTTCCCTTACCACGGGGATGCCCAGAAAGAGGTTTAGGGGGTCTAGGTCGCGCCCGGCAAAAGAGAGCTTTTCCCTCACCTCCACCGGGGCCGTACGGTGGTTTAGCCCGATCAAGATAAGGTGGTCTTTAACCGTGCCATTCGACATAGGTGTGTGCTCCGGGGACGTAAAGATTTACGATAAAGAAAGATATAAGCCAGGCCATAAAGCCCACCAAGGAGAGCCAGGCGGCCTTGCGGCCCCGCCAGCCCACCGCTAACCTCTCGTGCAGAAGGGCCGCATAAATCAACCACATGATGAGCGACCACGTCTCTTTAGGGTCCCAACTCCAGTAAGAACCCCAGGCCTCTTCCGCCCAGACCGCTCCGGTAATAATACCCACCGTTAAAAGGGGAAAACCTATTTTTAAAGATAATTCGTTAATGCGGTCAAGCACCTCAAGGGAAGGGAGTCTTTTAAACCACCCTCCCAGTTTCTTCTTTTTGATCTGACGCTCCTGAATGAGATACATGACCCCACTGGCGGCGGCCAAAATAAAAAAACCATATGAGACCAGGGAAATGGCCGCGTGGATGGGGAGCCAGAAGCTTTTAAGCACCGGGGGTAGGGGCAGGATCTCTTTGGGGCAAAAAGAAGAGTAGACCAGCAGGATGGTGGCCACCGGGAGGACAAAGGCCCCCAGGGTTTTGGCCTGTTTGAAGCGTCTGTCAATGATGAGGTAGCCCAATACCAGGCCCCAGCTGAGAAACGAAGTGGCTTCAAAGAGATTGGTAAGAGGAGGGTGCCCGGCCTCTACCCACCGCAGGATGATGCTTAGCGAGTGAAAGGCAAAACCTAAAAGGAGGGTATAATAGGCCCCCTTGGCCGCCTCTTTCTTTAAGGTGTAAAGGTAAACGAAATAACCTACCGTAGCGATGGCATAGACGATTAAGGCCAGCTTAAAGAAAAAGAGATTCATGGTTTTAAGGGTGCCATAAAGGCCAAGGTTTGTGAAGTAAATAAGGTTAAATGGCCAGTGTTTCGGTAATTTTTTGGCGGAAGGCCTTGATGGTGGCGGCGTAATCAGGGGTGTTGAAGATGGCCGACCCCGCCACCAGGATGTCAGCTCCGGCGCGGACTACCTCTGGCAGCGTTTCCAGGTTAACACCCCCGTCTATCTCCACCGGAAGATCAAGCCCGTAAGCCGCGATCATTTCCTTAAGGGCCCTTACTTTCTTTAAGGCGGAGGGAATAAATTTTTGTCCTCCAAAGCCAGGGTTTACGCTCATAATGAGGACGTAGTCTATCTCTTCCAAGATATAGGTCAAGCTTTCCAACGGGGTGGCCGGGTTTAATACCACTCCTGCCTTCTTTCCCAGCTCCTTGATCCGGGAGACGGTACGGTGGAGGTGAACACAGGCCTCCACGTGGACGGATATCCAGTCCGCCCCGGCCCTGGTGAAGGCCTCCAGGTACTGGTCGGGGTTTTCGATCATCAGGTGGACGTCAAAGGGGAGTCTGGTCACCGGTCTGATAGCCTCAACCACCAAAGGGCCGATGGTAAGGTTGGGGACGAAATGACCGTCCATCACGTCTATGTGGATGAGATCCGCCCCGGCCTCTTCTACTGCCTGGACTTCTTCGGCCAAACGGCCAAAGTCTGCCGACAAGATCGAAGGTGCAAGCTTAATCATGCTTGAACCTCGGAAAATGGACGATCTTTTCCTTGCTTTTAGGGGGTTCCTTGGGGGGTGTGGGG
>WGCA01000053.1 GCA_015494065.1 Thermodesulfobacteriaceae bacterium
AAACTATTATAATCATAATAAACAACCATATCTATTCCATATTCCAACATTACAGGCGACAAGCCTACTAGAATCTTAGAAGTACTAAGAGATAAAATTACTAGATCCTTTAAAAAAGTAGGATGCATAAATAAAAGATCCGGAGCTAAAACCAAAACATCAAATTTATTTAAAAAAATTTTTCTCAAATTTTCTTTTATATCATGCAAATCGAGCAGGTATTTGGGCGCCTTTGAAAAGCTATCAATCCACCAGCGTGTTTCTTTTGTGTATAGATAAACAACCTTTTTTTTAGGATAAACCTTTTTAATTTGCAAAAAAACTTCTTTAGGTGTAGGGAAAAGATAAAAACAACAAACCGAAGAATCAGAATGACATTTAGTCACAAAAAAAGCGTAAATTTTATATTTATTTTTATAGGGCAACACTTTTTTAAAGGCCAAATCTCCCAAAGTGACCACCATTTTAAGATCATTATTAAAACATTTATCAATTTGATCTAAAGAACAAATCTGTGCGTTACCACTTTCAAATTTATTCACTACTTCTTTGTAAAAGGGAATATCTGCTCGATATAGAATAGCTACTTGAGCAGATAAGCATTTTAATTCAAACAAACAAAAATATATAAAAACAAACCAAAAAATTATTCGCATCAGAAAAACTCTAAGGTTCCATTAATGAGAATTAATGAGAGCATTTTTAATGCCGACATGATTAATAGTACTTATTATCATCATAAACTCCCGTTAGTCATCGCGAGCCCCTTCTCGCTTTGAAATGCGCGGAGGGGGCGTGGTGATCTCCAGAGATTGCATCGTCGCTCCGCTTTGCGGAGCTCCTCGCAATGACTGAGGGGCGGATGCATATACGTACATAAAGATAAATAACGATGTCGACTATTTGGTGATGCTATTAATATTAAAAATAAATTTGCAACTTGACCCCGAATGTCCTTCCAGGATTTAAATAATTGTCAATATAAAAACGAGATAAATCAGGATATTTATAATGATGATCCCATATATTATAAACACCGATTGTAAATTCATAACGTGGATTAATATAGCGAACAACCAAATCAGAAATGGAGTAATCCTCAATATGATAAGAAGGCCAACTACTTAAGTAATAGAATTTATAATCAAAAGATATACCCCTTAATAAATGTTTAAAAAAATTAAATGAAAAAACATGATAAGGAACACAATGAAAACCTTCCGCATTTGAATGATCAAAATAGGCATACGAAAATAACAAATAATCAAGCTTACCAAAAATATATTTCCCCTCTATTTCTACACCCTGCGTATGAGCGTCAGATGATGAATTTTTATAATAAAAATTGAAAAATTTATCAGGCGCCAAATATATTAAGTCATCATAATTATGATAAAAGTAAGTAATACCAAACTGAAATACAGGAGAAGAATAAAATAATCCTATCTCGTAGGATTCCATTTCTTCTGCATCTAAAGAAGGATTACCAGAACGGGGCAAAACAGGACAACTCTTAAGATATAGCTCACGAAAAGAAGGGGCCCTAAAACCCTCTCCATATAAAATTTTTAAATACCAATACCTTTTCAGATTGAAGACCAAACCTGCCCGAAATGACAAATTATCACCAAAATCATCATACCAATCATAACGCATACCTAATGTTAAAAAAATATTCTTTCTAATAGCATATTCATCTTGCAAATAAAAAGAATAATAAAATCTATCTCGATCTCTAATCCAACCAAAAATATCTGACAAATCTACAAGATATGGAATATTACTGTAGCAACGAGCATCAGAACAAGGAATAACATTTTCATAATATTTAGGGTCACCTATAGCGTCATTTTGAAAAACAAGACCACCAAACAGGCGATGGTCGCCCAAATTATAGTGAGACTTCAATTCATATCTTAATCGATAAATATCTGTTTTTCTCCTCCATTTCAGGCCATAAGGAAAGTAATAAACATTATCAGATACATCTTTAATTATAGAACCCCTAGGATAAAAATCCGCATACAAATCATGATAATAATAAGAAAAGTGGAACAGCTGCTCAATTGATACAGACTTAAAATAGCTTTTACAAAACAAATTAACCATAAAATTTTGACGAGCAAAACGTGATTTATTAGAAGGAACACCACTCAAATTATAAGGTATTCCACTCGCATGATTTACATAGAGAATATCAAGAACAAGATCTTTCCAGGAAAAACCAGTATAGATTTCTTGTCTCCTTTCCCAGTCAGAAGTATGATGATATCTAGGTAGGTTTTTACTGAGGGAAAATAAAGGAAAAACAGAAAAACGATCCCGTTTGACAAAAAGAGACGAACTATTTTTATCTCTATGGACAAAATCAAACCATAAATTAGAATCCTGATTCTTCTTATCAAGCGCTAAATTTATTTCATCAAAGTCATAGGTCCCACGCCAGTATCCTAAATGATCCAAATAATCTCTCTTAAGAACTATATTGATAACTCCGGTAAAGGCCTCTGAGCCGTATAGGACTGAACCTGGCCCTCTGATTACCTCTATTCTCTCAATCTTATCCACCGAAAGATCAGCGAAGAATAAAGTCCCTCCTCCGGTCAAAGGATTATTAACCGGTATACCGTTTAGAAGAAAAAGTATTCTTTCGCTTCCGGCGGAATAAACACCCCGCAAGCTCACTATGGGGATGCCGGAAATATCTAAACCCACAATGAGGCCAGGAACCAAACGCAAGGCCTCAAGCACCGTACGCGCCCCAATATTTTTTATTTCTTCAGCGGTTATAACGGTAACGGTAGAAGGGGCTTCAAATTTAGATTGGGGATGTCCCGTAGCAATATTGGCAAATTCCAGATACGAAATTTCAGTTTCTGTTTCTTCGGCTTTTAATTGAAAACCCCCAAAGAGCAGTACCAGACAGAAAAAAATGGCAGTAAAAATATTTTTGGCGTAAAACACCTGATACCCATATTAAGGGAATTTTGGCTATTTTAGCAAAAAAGGAGGGAAGAACAAGGAGAATTAGCCCTTTTCTCGTTGAAGACAATCTTTACAGAGGCCGCGCAACTCCAAATAACGCTCTTTTATTTCTCCCCATTCTTTCAATTCTTCCGGCAGGGGAATCTTTTCTATTTCAGGCCAGGAGAAGTCTGTTATACGGTGACATTTGCTACAGACTACGTGGTGGTGAGGGGAAACGTTGGGGTCAAAACGAGCCTTATCGTCTAAAGAATAGATCTTCTTGATAAGACCGACCTTTTCAAAGGTGGCCAGGGTGCGGTACACGGTATCAAGAGAAATGGTGGGGACTCTTTCCTGGACCCGCAAAAATATCTCCTCTGCCGAAGGATGATCGTCTGCTTCCAAAAGGACCCGATAAATTTCTAGCCGTTGGTAGGTGAGCTTGATGCCATGTTTTTCACAAATCTTCCTGAATTCAACCAATATATCGGACGAAACACTCTTTTCTTTCATTTTGTTATGCTGCCAATTTTAAAAAGATTTTTAACAAAAATAACTCAAAAAGTCTACTTTAAAATCGTTTTTATGAAAAGGTTTTATAACAAAAAGGGCCCCTTTCAGGGGCCCTAGGCTAATATCAATTTAGCTTTGTTTATTTTAGGCTTATGGCCACGTACCGCCTGAATTCACGGTCCCTGACCAAAAATAACACCCGCCCCGTCTTTTTACTCTTGGCCAAAGCCCGGGCCAGATCCTCCATATCTTTGACCTTGACGTGGTTTACCTCTTCGATCAGCATGCCAGGTCTCAAGCCCGCCAGGGCAGCTGGGCTTCCCGGAGCCACCCCGGTAATGATCACACCTTCCTTAACCCCGTAGCCGAACTGTTCTGCCAGAGCCGGGGTTAAGGGCTGGACCTCAAGGCCCAATTTGCGCAAGAATTCATTTTGCCCTGTCATTAAAGCCAAACTCTGGGGCTGGGTCCCAATCACCACCTCCAACACCTTTTTCTTACCCTGACGCACCACCACCATTTTTACTTTGGTCCCCGGAGGCGTCAGGGCTACCATAGTGCGTAATTCCGCCACGTTTTTGACAGGTTTGCCGTTATACTCGACAATAACGTCGCCAGGTTTGAGCCCGGCCCGCTCTGCCGGAGAATTCTCCGCCACTTCCGTCACCAAAGCCCCTTCCGGCCTTTCCAGGCCAAAAGACTTGGCCAGATCTTCGTTCAATTCCTGAATTACGACCCCTAACCAGCCCCGGGTGACCTTTCCCGTCTCGATCAGCTGTTTGGTAATGATTTTGACCATATTGATGGGGATGGCAAAGCCTATCCCCATATAACCCCCTGAACGGGTAAAGATAGCCGTATTCATCCCCACGGCTTCTCCCCGCAAATTAACCAGCGGCCCGCCGGAGTTGCCGGGATTGATGGCCGCATCCGTCTGAATAAAATCTTCGTAATCCGTGATCCCTACCCCAGAACGCCCTTTGGCGCTAATAATCCCGACCGTTACCGTCTGGGTAAGCCCAAAGGGATTTCCGATGGCCAAGACCCATTCTCCTACTTCTATCTTGTCCGAGTCTCCCAGGGGAAGCACCGGCAAATTGTCGGCGTTGATTTTCAGGACCGCCACGTCTGAAGCTGGATCCGTCCCCACGATTTTGGCCTTAAATTCTCGGCCGTCAGCCAATTTGACCGTTACCTTGTCGGCATCCGCTACGACGTGGTTGTTGGTGAGGATATAGCCGTCTTTACTGATGATAAAACCAGAGCCCGCCCCCATTTGGCGAAACTTGCGCGGGAAGCGGCGTCCGAAAAAACGCTCGAAAAAATCCTCTCCAAAAAAGTCAAAAGGACTGCCAAAAGGAAAGGGCTCCATGGCCGGCCCTCGCCTCACCACCGTCTTTTCTACTTGTACAAATACCACCGCCGGGCCAGCCTTTTTGGCCACTTCGGCAAAGGCCTTAGAAAGTTTAAGGGCTAAGGCTACGGATTGGTCCTCAACGGTCGCCTTTGGCCCTTGAGTTGGAGCTTCTTTCTCAACTTTCTTGATTTTTAGGATTTCGTCCAAAAAAGAAGGTTTAGCCTGAGAAGAACCGGTAAAACTAAACACTAACACAACCAAAAGGATTAACACGCGAAACATATTCCCTCCTATGCACCCATTTGCTTTTCAGTCTCTTCTTCAATTTCTTTGGGTTTGGCGGCTAACGCCTGCCAACGGTTGCGGATATAAGCCCTTACCTCCTCAATGTCTTTTTCAACCTCTTCTTCGTCCCGCCCCTGGAGTTTGGCGATTTCGGTAACGCTTAGACCGTCAAGGACATGCCAAACAAAAGCCTGGCGTTTTTCTTCCGGGACCCGGGAAAGCTCCCGCATAATCAGGTTCGACAATTCTTCCGCGGAAAGCTCTTCTTCTGGTTCCACCACCTCTCCGGCCGGCAGGACATCCTCCCAGCGCAGCCTTTCAAACTCTACAAAGTACGGGCTTTCCAAGTCCTCTTTGAGCTTATAACGCACGTCATCCAGGGGAACGGTATCCTCGATGGGGATGGCCACGTGACCCTCCTCGCGCACTTTGGCAATCTCTCGGCGAATAATCTCGACGATCTTTTTATGCAAAGCGTGGGCCAAATCCCCCATGGCCACGATCTGATCGTAATTTTCGTAAGCCCAAAGGACGGCTTCGTCTACCACCTCGCCGGGATCAAGGTATTCCGGAGGAAGCTCCCCGGTTAACTGGTGAAAGAGGATTTCTCGCCGGGCCATCCGGTAAAGGTCCCGCAGCAAAGGCCGTAAACGATCCAAAAAACGCTCCTTGAGGTCTGCCTGTTTGTCTACCGCGAGCTCCGGGAGCGCCTTGGCCATTTCCTGGACGTAATGCTGACGACGTTTATAAATATGTTCCCCCCTTAATTCCGCCAGGTGACGCGCTAGCTCTTTCTCCAGTTTTTCCCGGGCCATCTTAAAGGCCGTTTTCATCTGTTTATGCTCGCCCCGTGCTGAAAGGACAGCCTGAGGCACCGAGAGGGTGAGCTGGACGAAATAGCGTTTCTTTTTCTCTATGCCTTCCACCACCACCCGCAAATGCACTAGATCGGGATCGAACTTTTTGGTCAGCTTTTCAAAACGCTCTATCAATTTGGCTACGTAGCGCTCAGCCAACTTTTTATCTGCTGGGCTTATATCCCGGTACGTCACATGATATTGCATTTCGTCACCTCCTTGACCTAATCTTTAGCAAAATGGACACCGTGAAGTTTCTGTTCTCCTGAGGGCTGACCAAAAAACTGGGGACGCTCAATCTCCATAATGATCTTTCCCCCGTAAAAGACCATTACCGTCCCCGTAGACTCACTCACCGTAATAGCTACCGCCTGGGTAATCGCGGTAATAGCCGCCGCTGAGCGGTGCCGCGCTCCCAAACCGGAAGGGATATCTTCGGTGACGGCACCAGCCCGAATAAAGGCCCCCGCCGCCTCGATAACCCCGTCTCCGCGGATGATAAAGGCCCCGTCCAGGCTGGCAAATTCCTTGACCGTTTCCTCCAAACGAGGATCCAAGATGTTTCTCTCCTCTTCTGCGTAACCTTTAAAGGGGTTTAAGATGAGTTGTTCGCAATATTTGAGGACCTGTTCGGTATCGCCTACGATGAAAATGGTTCCCACCGGTTTGCCTTCCCGGCCTTCAACGGAAAGGTCTATGGCGATTTCCAGGACCCTAAGAAATACTTCTGGTCTTACTATTTTGTTTAAGTGCTCCAGTTGGGTGACGGCGAAAAATTCAAATTCTTCACCGATATCCAGGATAAAGAGAGAATCAATAAACCCGCTTTCAGCGATACCAGAAAGACAGAGAATGACGTCTTCCGGATGAAAGATGCCTTGGGAAACCCCCACCAGCACCGCCACCTTCATCTGGCCCAAACGGGTAAGCTTAATAGAGGGGACCTTTATGACTACGACTTTGTCCGGCAACTCCTCCTCTATCTTTTCCCGGCTTACCAGCACCAGCTTGGTCTCACTCAGTCTGGCCACAAAGTGGTCCAAAAATTCCTTGTCCCTGAAGACGTCCGCATAGACCATGACCGCCTTGATGTTAAAGCAATTAGAGAGGTCAGCGGCGTATTCCAGGAGCTTTTCCGTGATACACTTCTTAAAATCTTTCATCTGCCCCGTCATAGGCCTTCTTTTTACCCCTCCTGCTGGAGGAGACCGTAAGAGCGGGGGTTTGGCCTGTCAAGGCAAGCTGACACAGGCCAGCGTAAAGGATCTCCGCCAGATAGGCCAGGTTGACCACGTCTTCACGGTTATAAGCGATGAGTCTGGCCAGTGCCTGATGGTCTCTTCTTTGGCACCAGCGTCGCCAGAGTTTGACGGCCATATACCCGTCAAAACCCTCTATCTCTTCCGGGCGGGAAAGCCCCAGGGCCTTTTCTATCCTTTTGAGCCCACCCTTCAGGCCGAGCCGCTTAAAAAGGGGACACAAATCTAGATGGACCACCGGTCCTTTAAGCCAGGGATAATGCTCTTTGAGAAAAGGCCAGTCAAAAAAACTGCCCCCAAAGGTGACCCAGAATTTTTTGGTCTGAAGGAGAAAAAGGCCTTCTTCTAGATTCCTTCCCGCAACAAAGGCGTGGTACCTTTGCCCGTCAAAAAGGCCCAAAACCGTTACCTGATGCTGGCCCCTTCTCAAACCGTCGGTTTCGATATCCAGGAAAACGGCCTCTTTTTTGAAGTGTTTGAAAAGACGCCAATGATGACGTTTGGCCAGCCGGCGGGCCAAAAAATCAAGGTCTCCGGCCCGGGTGGACAATAAACTTATCTTTTTGCGCCAGAGAGCCAGGCGGGTAGCGGAAAAACCGGCGTAATCCCTTTCCAGTAAATGCCACCAGGTGCGACACCCCACCTGCCAGAGGCGACGTTCAGTCCTTTCGTCCACCCCTGGCAGGAAGAGAAAGGTACGAAACAGCATTTAGAGACGGTCTTCATAAATTTTGGCACCGTACTTTTGGGCCAGCTCTTTAAGGGCCTTATTCAGCGCCGCTTCTTCTTTGGCCTGGATCAGGTCTTCCCGGACTTTGTCTTTTACCTCCGCAAAGCTTCTCTGCTTGGCCTCTTTGATCTCTTCTACCTGAATGAGGTGATAACCAAAGGGGGTCCGCACGGGTTCACTGACTTCCCCGGGCTTGAGGCGAAAGGCCGCTTCTTCAAACTCTTTGACCATCTGCCCCTGAGTAAAAAAGCCAAGCTCTCCTCCCTTCTCTTTAGTGCCGGGATCAGCCGAATATTTCTGCGCCAGTTTGGCAAAATCTTCCCCTTTAAGGATCCTTTCCCGTAAATGCTGGGCCTTTTTGAGGGCTTCTTTTTCCTGCTCAGGGGTTGCTCCTTGAGGCACTTCGATCAGGATGTGCCTTGCCCGGACCGCCCTGGGTTCCTGGTATTTTTCCCGATGTTTTTCGTAATAGGCTTTCACTTCTTCTTCGCTTACCTGCTGCTGATTCAGAAGCTTCTTCTCCAGATAGGCCTGGGCCAGGATCTGCTTGGTAACCTCATCCAGCCTGGCCTTAACCTCGGGATCCTTTTCAAGACCTGCGTCTTTGGCCGCTAACGAAAGGAGAGAAATTTCTACCCAACGTTCAACCAAGGCCTTTTTGAGCTGAGGCTGGTGGGCCAGAATCATTTTGATTTGAGGAGGAGCGGTCTCTAGTTTGGCTTCAAACTCGGCCTTGGTAAGCTTATACGGACCGACCTCGGCCAAGATCTCTTCTCCCGCCTTAGCGGCAGCCAAACCGCTTACAAAAAACAAAAACACTAGGGATAAAACCAACTTTTTCATCAAGAACCTCCGTTTTTCCTCAGCTTAAGCTGAGAATAGGTGCCTGACAAGTTAACGCAGGATACTTTTGGGCGGAAAATAACCAGGCCCCGCGGTCCGGTTAGGGAGGAGAAAGGAACCCGGCCCCAAAAGCGTGCCAGGATTGGTCACCGAGTTACAACCCGTCTGAACCGCGTCTCCCAAAATGGCTCCCAATTTTCTGAGCCCGGTATCAAAGGCCTCGTCTTTGATCCGGATTACAATATTTTGTCTGGTGAGTTTGAGGTTTGCCAGTTTGGTACCAGCCCCCAAATTTACCTCTCGCCCCAAAATGCTATCTCCTAGATAGGCAAAGTGCCCGGCCTTAGCCCCGTCAAGCATGATGGTATTTTTCATCTCCGTAGTATGCCCCACCACACAACGCCGCCCCACGTAACACTTTCCCCGAATATAGGCACCCTGCCTGATTTCGGTAAAATCACCCACGAAGAGGGGGCCTTTTAGATAAGCCCCGGGCTCCACCAGGACCCCCCGCCCTATCTCTATCTCCCGGTCCATAAAGACTGCTCCGGCACAAAGGACGCTGGCTCCGACCAGCACCCGGCCGTCAAGCTCGACCTTTAGTTTTTCTTTGGTGGCGTCTGCCAGGACCAGCTTAAAATCCGGACCCACCGGGAACAGCTCACCTTCGTAAAGCACGTAAGTCCGGGGGAGCGGCTCCCCCACCGGCAGTTTTTCAAGGTTGGGGTGCAGCAGGGCCCTAAGGCGCTCCTCAAGGGAGGCCACCGCTTGCCAGACGGGCTGGTTTAATTCAAAAAGATCTTCGAGAGCAGCTAGATCTCCTCCGGGAAAAAAATCATGGGGGTAAATCATTTCTTTCCCTCTTTGGACTTAAGAAATTCCACCAGGGAAGGGCCTATTTCCACCAAGCCAAGCTCCGTAATCTCCATCAGGTGGATCCTGGTATCATGACCACACATACGACAACCGTCTATCCGGAAAAGGCGCACAATCTCGCCCACCTCGGCCTTATAAAGCTGAGCGGCCCGGGCGGAGAGGATGAGCTCTTTGGAGAGGACCATGGAACAATCCACGATATGACCCACCGCGTAACCTCCCGCCGCCTCTGCTGACAGTTCTTCGTGGGAACTACGTTTTTGCGAGATAAAAAGCGCCGTCTGGTACCACTTTTTGCAGAAGGTATAAAGGGCCCGCACGATGCTCCGGGCCAGCATCTCCCGGGCCTCAAATAGCCCGGTAATGGAGTCTATCACCGTACGGTGCACCTTATAAGTCCGGTAGATATGGGCCAGGGTATCAAGCAGGGTGGGCATGTCATCCCGCAGGCGGGCGTAACTGGCGGCGTCAAGGATGATGATCTTGTCCTCGATCTCTTTAAAATCAACACCCATGGCCTTGGCCCGCTGTTCCAGGCCAACGGAAAGAAAGGTGGCCGGGGTTTCTACCGTGACGAAACACACCGGCTCCCCAAGGCTTGCCTGTTTGATCGTGAACTGCTCCGCCATGAGACTTTTGCCGGTGTCTGGCATTCCGGTGAGATTTGCGATGCACCCCAGGGGAATCCCCCCCAACGGTTTCCGCTGGGGTTTTTTGCCCTTCCACTCTACCACGTAGAAAAGGTCATCAAGCCCTTTAACCCCCGTGGGCACCCCCTTCAATTCCGGGGCCTTCTCTTTGGCGGCTGAGACCGTATAAATAGCGTCGTAAATAATGTGCCTTTCCTTTTCTTCCATGGAGCCCCCTATTTTTCTATGGTTTCCCCGTCAGGCACCACGAGCCGGGGAGGATAATCCTCAACCCTTAGCTCAGGGTAAAGGACGCAGTTAGTACCCACCTGGCTACCTCCAGGGACATGAGCCTCTTTACCGATTACCGTAAGACCGCTGAAAAGGTGTTTGGGAAACTTCCGGTTAACTACCCCAGGGTCTCCGAAACCAACCTGCGCCTTCTCCCCTATAAAGACCTTCTTATCAATGATTACCCGTTTAAGCTTGGCCCCCCGGGAGACAAAGGTTTCGTGCATAATGATGCAGTCTTCCACCTCGGCCCCTTCTTCCACGACTACCCCCGGGGAAAGGACCGAACGCCGTACAAGCCCCCCTATCAAACAGCCGGGAGACACCACGCTATCTTCCACCTGGCCCGTACACAGCACCTGGGCCGGAGGCCAGTCTGCCACCAGGCCGTGGGGCATAACGTTGGTCATGGTCCCCCAGGCCTCCGGATCAAGCCCCGAATCTTCCCGCAAAAGATCCATATTGGCCTGAAAATAGGCCTCAAGGGTGCCCACGTCTCGCCAGTATCCCTCAAACCGGTACGCGTACACCCGGGCCTCTTTAAGGGCTTGGGGTAAAATATGCATGCCAAAGTCTTCCTGAGGCACCCTTTTTAGCACGTCGATCAAATAAGACGTGTCAAAGACGTACACCCCCATGGAAGCCAGATTGGAGCGGGCTTTAGCCGGTTTTTCCTCCCAGTCGATGATACGGTCTTCCTCGTCGGTAATAGCGATACCGAAGTGGTGTGTCTCCTCCCAGGGAACCGGCATCATGGCTACGGTAACCTGGGCTTCGCGGGCGCGGTGAAAGGCTATCAATTTACGGTAATCCATGTGATAGACGTGATCCCCGGAAAGGATCAGGACTTCTTTTGAGGGGCGTTGCAGCACAAAATCAAGGTTTTGTCGCACCGCGTCCGCGGTCCCCTTATACCAATCCCATTCCTTCTCACCGGTTTTGGGAGGTAAAATCCTTACCTCCCGTGTGCGTCCGGAAAGATCCCAGGCGGACCCGTCACCGATATGATCCATAAGAGAAAGGGGTTTGTACTGGGTGAGGACCGCCACGCAAGAAAGATCAGAATTGGCCGCGTTTGAAAGGGTAAAATCAATGATCCGGTAAATCCCTCCGAAAGGTACCGCTGGCTTGGCCCTTTTACGGACCAGAATGTTTAACCGACTTCCAACCCCACCAGCCAGCAGAAAAGCGAGAACATCCCTCATCTTTAAGCGCCCTTTTTGTTATATCATTTTCGCCCAAGCGTGTCTATGCAGGCTATTTTTGACAATATTTCCTCAAAATTTCCCGCAGGCGGTCTGCGTGGGGATTTTTGACCTTGCGTCCGTAAATGATGTCCACCGGACGCACCGGTTTCCCGTAATAGGAACGATTCCAGGAGTCACGCGGCTTTACCACCGCTCCCTCCAGGCTTATGCCGATAAAGGCCCCTTTTGAGCGGCCAAAGGCAAGGATATCAACCAACTGCGCCTTGGCCCCCATACCAATGGGCCCGGCCGCCACGCTGAGGTCGCCTCCCAGCTTCACCGCAGTGGACAAAAAGGCGTCTATCCCTTTCTGGGTCATGATGAGGAGCACGATCTCCGAGACCTCTCCCCCAAATTGCAACCCAAAAGAAACCGAACCCAGGGTATAGAAGGCCGGGTAAGACCACGTATTTCCCGGATAGCGCGCCAGAAGTACCCCGCTTCCCCCTGAACCTCCAAAGAAAAAGGCCCCTTTGATCAACTGGGGAATAATGATGACCCCCTTGGCCTCTTTGAGGTGTTCCCTAAGCCAGGACATCTGTTCGTCTTCTAGAAAACGCTTCATGGTGATGGTGGCCTTGTCTACCAGTTCGTAAGGGGCTCCGTATTTTTCCGCTTGTACAGGCAGGGAAAAGGCCAGAAACAGACCGACCAGGCAAAATAAAATGGGTCTTTTCATCTCAACCTCCCGGATATGTGTTAAATAAAGCATTATGGAATTGGCCATCCTCTTTGACAACCGCTCAATCGCGCCCTCTTTTCTCTCTGGCTGGGGCTACAGCGTCCTTTTGCGCCCCCAGGGCCTGCTTTTTGATACCGGTTCCGAAACCGCCTCCCTCCTTCACAACTTGGGGGAATTTGGCTTGTCCCCTCGGGAGATAAATACCATCTTTCTTTCCCATTTTCATTGGGATCATACCGGGGGTTTACTGGGTCTGCTACCTGAACTGAAAAACCCCCGCGTCATCCTGCACCGCGGTTTTTCTAAGGGGTTCGTACGGGAGGTTGTTAGGCTTGGGGGAGAAGTGGTCTTGGCTGACCAAGCTGCCGAAATTTTGCCCGAACTCTGGACAACGGGAATCTTGCCAGGCCCTGTACCCGAGGCCGCTTTAGTCTTTCCGCCTAAGGGGCTGGTCCTTACCGGCTGTGCCCATTTTGGCCTTTTGGAACTCCTAAAGGCCGCCCTTTCCCTGCTAGACGGGCCCCCTTCGCTTTTAATGGGCGGCTTTCACCTGCTTAACAAGCCCCTAAAGGAAGTCCGTGCTTTGGGGCTTGCCCTTAAGAGTGCAGGCGTACGCCGGGTGGCCCCTTCCCATTGTACCGGTGCTAAAGCAGAAAAGATCCTGGCCGATATTTTTGGTGATGACTTTTTTTACGTGGGGGCCGGCTCTTTCCTATCTTTTTAAAAACCTGGCCCAAAAGACCGCCCATTTTCTGTGCCCGCGCTACTGTTTTGCTTGTAGTAGGCTACTGGGCCCGGAAGAGACCCTGTTTTGCCGCCCCTGTTCCTCAACCCTTCCCGAAAACGCAAACCCCTGCCCCCGTTGCGGCCGTCCCTTAAAAACCCCGGACGCCCTTTGTCTGGCCTGTTTCCAGGAGGAAAAACTCATCACCCGAGTGTTTAGCCCCTTCCTTTACGAAAGGCCTATCAAGGACCTTATTAAGGCTTATAAATATGGCCAGAGGTTTTATCTCGCCCGGGAGCTCGCCAGGCTCTTAAAAAAACTCTATCCCCAAGAGCTCCTTTTGGCCCAGACCCCGGTTTGTCCGGTACCCCTGCACCGGAGACGTTTGTGGACCCGGGGTTTCAACCAGAGCCACCTCTTGGCCCGTGAAATTTTTGGGCGCAGGCGCGTAAAAAATTTTTTGACCCGCCCCAAATACACCCGCCTCCAGGCCGGGCTTTCTCCCAAAGAGCGTTTAAAAAACGTAAAGGGGGCCTTTGCCCTCAATGAAAAGCCCCCGCCCCGCCTCATCCTTTTTGACGACGTCCTTACCACCGGGGCCACCGCCAGAGAATGTGCCCGCACCCTGTCCCAGGCCGGGGTCAAAGAAGTCTGGCTAGCGGTGGTGGCTGCTACTGGCTAAAATAAGGCCCTATGAAAATAGCGGTCCTCCAATATCCCTTCTCGCCCGACGGAGAAAAGGTCTTTTCCCGGCTCGTAAACCTTTACCGGAAGTGCCCCCCGGTCGACCTGGTAGCTGCCCCGGAACTCGGCCTTACCGGGTATGAATCCTCTTTTGCCCTTGATTTCGTGAAAGAGGCCCTGGCGCTTCTCAAGGAAGAAGTGAGCCAAAAAGGCCTCCCCCTCCTGGTCGGAGCCACTGACCCGGAGGAGAAAAAGAGCGCCGCCTATCTCTTTACCAAAAAAGGGGCCATTAAGATCGCCGAAAAGATAAACCTCTTTCCGGGTTTTGACGCCCCCAAAGGTTTCCGCCCTGGCAGGAGGTCCCTTCCCTTCAGAGTAGGGGAGTCCCCGATGGGAGTCCTTATCTGTTATGATCTTCGCTTTCCGGAACTGGCCAAATATCTTGTTACCCGCGGGGCCAAACTTGTCTTTGTCCTGGCAGCCTGGCCCCAGATTCGCCTTTCCCATTTCCACCAGCTCTTAAGGACCAGGGCTATCGAAAACCAGGTCTTTACGGTGGGGGTAAACGCTACCGGTTCGGTTGAGGGACACGAGCTCGCCGGACAAAGCGTAGTCTTCTCTCCCCTGGGGGAAGAAATGGCCCTTTTAAAAGACGAGGAAGGTATTTTAGTAACCGAAATAGATTTCAGGCAAATTTCTTCGGCGCGCCAGCTTTTTGTGACCTCCCGTTTTTGCCCGCCGCCAACCCCAGAGGAAAAGATCCTTCCCCTCCCCTGGCTCCTCCCTCTCCTAGAAGAGGCCCGGGCCCTTGGCCAGCAAATAGTCTTTACCAACGGCTGTTTTGACCTCCTGCACGCAGGCCACGTGAGCTACCTCTACCGCGCCCGCCAGGAAGGGGACCTCCTCGTGGTAGGCCTTAACACCGATGCCTCGGTAAGGAGGCTTAAGGGCCCCCAACGCCCAATAAACCCTGAAGATATGCGGGCCAAGGTTTTGGCCGGCCTCTCCGCGGTGGATTTCGTGGTCCTTTTTGAAGAAGACACCCCGGAGGCCCTGATCAAGGCCATAAAACCAGATGTCCTGGTCAAGGGGGCGGATTGGCCTGAAGACAAAATTGTGGGCGCCTCTTTCGTTAAGGCTTACGGGGGCCGCGTGGTACGGGTCCCCTTTGAACACCCTATTTCTACCACCAAACTTTTAGAACGGATCAAAAATGAGGCTCCATCCCATTGATTCCTGCGGAATCATGCTTTCCTACCGCTGCCAGTGCGGCTGCCGCCACTGCGTTTACGCCTGTGGCCCCCGCTGGCGCGACTGGATGTCCAAAGACACCCTGGAAGGGCTGCTGGCAGGGATCAAAGAGACCTGGGTCTATCCCCGCGGTCTTCACCTGGCCGGTGGGGAAGCCTTCCTAAATTTTGACCTCCTCCTTTTCGGGGTGGAGGCCTGCCGGCGTCTGGGCCTGCCTATCGAATACGTTGAAACTAATGCCGGTTGGTGTGTAAGCCCCGAGGTGGGGCGGGAAAAATTCAACCTTCTTAAGGAAGCAGGGCTTTTTCGGGTACTCATTTCCGTAAGCCCCTTCCATGCCGAAACTATACCGTTAAAACGTACGCTCTGGGCCATAGAAGCCGCTCAGGAAGTATTTGGGCCGGGAAACGTGATCGTCTACATGTCCCAATTTATTCCTTTGATAAGGGAATTCGGCGAGGAAAAGCCGGTCCCCTTGTCAAAATGGCTCTCCCGTTTTGGCCGAGAAAAGGCGGGGCGCCTGTTGTGGGAAGGTTACGCCTTGATCCCCGGAGGCCGGGCCGGAATAGAACTTGGCCCGCTGGCCCCGACCAGATACAGGCCGGAGGACTTCGCCGGACAGACTTGCGCCCACGAAATCCTGGCCTCAAGACACGCCCATTTCGACCCTTACTTGCACTATATTCCCCTTTTCTGCGGAGGGCTCAGCCTGGGCCAATTTGAAGATCTTCCCTCCTTCGTGAACACCTTTGATTATCGCAAACTCCCCCTGGTCAAGTTCCTGGTGGAAGGGGGACCGTGGGCCCTGGCAGAATTTGCCCGCCAGCATTTCGGGTTTGTCCCCCGTGATAGCTACGCTGGCAAATGCCATCTTTGCGTGGAGGTAAGGGCCCACTTGGTCAAGACCGGTAACTTTGAAGAATTGGCCCCCAAAGAATTTTACGAAAATTTGCGCTCACATCTCCCTCCCCTTGAGGTGTAGCAATGCTTCCCCCAAGCCTTTGGTCCCAAATCAAGGCCATTTTCTTCGACGCCGAAGGAACCCTCGTCCATATTACCCCTTCGGTAGGTCACGTTTACGCCGCGGTGTGGGAAAAATACGGCCTAAAAGCGGATCCAGCCCAGGTTAACCGGGTTTTCTACCAAATTTACGCCCAAAGACGTGATGGCTGGGCCCCTACCCCAGAAAGCTGTTTTGAAGGGTGGCGGGAGGTCTTTTTCTCAACGGCCAGATGCTTTGGCTCTCTAAAAGATCCGGAAAAGGCCTACCAGGAGTGTTACGAATGTTTCGCCCGCAAAGACTATTTTCGCCTCACTCCGGGTGCGCCAGAGACCCTAAAACGTCTTAAAGCCGCAGGCTTCAGGATGGCGGTCATCTCAAATTGGGACGAAAGGCTGCGACGATTACTAAAGGACCTGGGCCTTTTACCACTATTTGAAGAAGTCTTCATCTCCTGCGAGATAGGGCTTGCCAAACCTGACCCAGAAATTTACCGATACGCCTGTGCAAAATTAAAAGTAAAACCTAGCCAATCTCTTATGATCGGAGACAGTCTCCGGGACGACGTCCTGGCGTCCCGCCGCGCCGGGCTCCTGGCCTTGCGTTATCCCGGCGGAAACCTGGCCCGCCTCTTTCCCAAGGCCTTTTAAAGCCCAAAAATTAAATTCTTTGACCTGGATCAATTACACCTGCTTTTTTCATACTTATTTTATAGACAAAATCCATCGATAGGAGGTGCGTTATATGTTTTGCAACCAGTGTGAACAAACCGCCAAAGGAGTGGCCTGTACCAAGATTGGCGTGTGTGGCAAGACGCATGAAACCGACGTTTTGCAGGACCTTCTGGTTTACGCCTTGCAAGGCCTGGCCCGGGTGGCCCAGGCGGGGAGGGAGGTAGGTCTAGAGGACCGGGAGATCAACTTCTTCACCTGCGAGGCCCTGTTTTCCACCTTAACTAACGTCAATTTCGACCCGGAAAGGATCAAAAATTACCTTTTTGAAGCGGTAGAAAAACGGGAAGCCTTAAAAGAAAAGGTCCAAGAAAAAGGCGGGAAGGTCCCGACCGGTGGTTCCAGTGATTTTATGCCCCCGAAGGACCACGAGGCCCTGATCAAAAAGGCCGAAGAGATTGAACCGCGGCCGGAAACTGCTCCGGACCCCGACATCTTCTCCCTGAAACTCACTACCATCTACGGACTTAAAGGGATCGCCGCTTACGCTTACCACGCGGCCAAACTGGGCAAGGAAGACCCTAGCGTTTACGAATTCATGCACCGGGCCCTGGCCAACCTTGAACGGCATGACCTTACCCTGGAAGACTGGGTCAACCTGGTCCTAGAGCTCGGGAAAACCAACCTGCGGACCATGGAGCTGCTAGACGCCGGTAACCACGAGTCTTTCGGAGTCCCCAAACCCACCCGGGTCCCCCTGGGAGCCAAAGCGGGAAAGGCCATTTTGGTCTCCGGGCATGATCTGCAAGACCTTTACGAGCTTCTCAAACAGACCGAAAACAAAGGAATTTACGTGTACACCCATGGGGAGATGCTTCCCGCCCACGGCTACCCGGAGTTAAAGAAATTTCCTCACCTTTACGGACATTACGGGACCGCCTGGCAGAACCAGCAGAAAGAATTTCCCAATTTTCCAGGGCCCATCGTGATGACCACCAATTGTCTCATGCCCCCCAAAGAATCCTATAAAGACCGCGTATTCACCATGGGCCCGGTAGGGTTTCCGGGAGTAAAGCACATCAAGGGACACGACTTCTCTGAGGTAATTAAGCTGGCCCAGGCCATGGAGGGCTTTAAAGAAGACACCAACGGGCGCGAGGTAATGACCGGTTTTGCCCACGAAACCGTCCTTTCCGTGGCGGACAAGGTCATCGAAGGGGTCAAAAGCGGGGCCATAAAACACTTCTTCCTGGTAGGGGGCTGTGACGGTGCCAAACCCGGGCGCAATTACTACACCCGTTTCGTAGAATTGACCCCTCCGGACACCATCATCCTTACCCTGGGGTGCGGCAAATTCCGCTTTTTTGACAAGGATCTGGGTTCTATCGGTGATCTGCCCCGCCTACTAGATATGGGACAGTGCAACGACGCCTATTCGGCCATCCAGGTCGCCATAGCCTTGGCCAAGGCCTTTAACGTAGACGTCAACGAGCTTCCCCTCTCCCTTATCGTCTCTTGGTATGAGCAAAAAGCGGTAGCCATTTTGTTAACCCTGCTCTATCTGGGGATCAAAAATATCTACCTCGGCCCGTCTCTGCCGGCCTTCCTTTCGGAAAACGTGCTCAAGTTCCTGGCGGAAAAATATAACATCCACCCCATCTCCACTCCGGAAGAAGACCTCAAGGCCTGTTTAGGCCAGTAAAGACATGGCGGGCGGGACTCCCCGCCCGCCCTACTCCTTGACACGGCAAAGCGTAAAAACAGCTCTTAAGCATTTCTGCTGCACCTGAATTTTAATCTTTGGCCCCTTCGGCCGATAGCTTGAAAAGAACATTTTGGCGGGAGGTTTTTATGCGCCGTTTTTATGCCGTTAAATACTTCGTTCCCGGGGCGGTCTTTCTGGTTTTTCTGGTTCTGGTTCTAGGGGCTTTGGCCAGCTTTTACCTGCTCAATAAGCAACGCCTTGACGGAAGATACATCAATATCAGCGGCAAGCTCAGGATGCTCTCGCAAAAGATAACCAAAGAGGCCCTCCTTACCAGCCTCAAAAATGACCCAACCTGGCGGCAATCCTTAAAGAGCACCATAGATACTTATGACCAAATATTAAACGAACTGGAAAAGATAGCGGCAAAAGAGAAGGGAGATTTTGGGCGGGAATTTAAAAAATTAAAGGAGATGTGGCGCCCCTTTCGCAAAGAAGCTCTCTTGATAAGCCAAGGTTCTTCTGACGCGCAAAGCTTACAAAAAGCCCTTGATTACGTAAGTCAGCACAACCTTTCCCTCCTAGCCCAGGCCAATACCGTAACCAAAACCCTCGAAAAGCTAAGCCTAAATAAACAGAAGAGATTTAAACAATTTGTCATAAGCCTCTTGGTGGTAGGGCTGGCCGTCTTTTTGGGGACCCTTTATCTCACCCGCAAACACCTTATAGAACCCATCAACCAGATAACCTCTCTCCTAAACGAGATCAAAAAGGGCCGTTTTGAACGTTCTCTCCCCCAACAAGGGCTCCAGGAACTCAAAGAAATAATCACCGCAGTCAATTCCGTCATCGGTTATATCGCCGGCCAATTTTTCACTTTAACGGCCCAAAACCGTATCCTTTCTGAAGCGGTAAATTTTGTGGAGACCTCTGGCGAACAGATCCGGCACCACGGTTACGATACCGAGCGTATGGCCGAAGAATTAAAGACTTCCTCCAAACAGGCCACCGAAGACATCGAAATCATTTCAAACGCCATGAACGATCTGAATATCGCGGCCCAGGAGATCGCCCAAAGTATTCAAACCACCGCCGCCAAGGCCTCTGAAGCCAGTCAACACGCTTCAGAAGCCAAAGAGACCATCCAAGAATTAGCAGCAAGCTCTAAAGAGATTAGCGAGGTTACAGACCTTATTAACGACATCGCCGAGCAAACAAACCTCCTTGCCCTCAACGCCACCATTGAAGCGGCTCGCGCCGGTGAAGCGGGCAAAGGTTTTGCTGTGGTGGCTAACGAGGTAAAGGAACTTTCCAGACAAACGGCGAAAGCCACCGAAAAAATAGCCAAAATTATAGGAAACATTCAAAAAGATATGGAAAGAGCCGTTACAGGGATGGAATCCATTACTACCACCGTAGAAGAAGTCAATGATCTGGCCAATACCATCGCCAGCGCCAGCGAAGAACAAACCGTCACCATCGCCGATTTGAATAACAATATCCAAAGGGCCGTTGATACCATCGTTAGTGTAAACCAACATGCAGACAAACTCTTAAGCCATGCCCACGATTTCAACGAAATCCGGGAAAACTTAGATGTCATTGATCATTGCGTAAGCGGCATTGTAAACGAAGAGTCAGTGCTCTTATCTCTCATACAAATAAATCCGCAGCTGGAAAAAGAACTCTTAAGAAGCCTTCCCACCGAAATACAATTGAAGTTGATTCTTTTCTCACACTTGCGCTGGAGAGACAATATCTTTAACGCCATTATAACCTTTACTCCACCAGAAGTAGAAACCGATCCTCACCGTTGCGCGCTAGGCAAGTTCTTACAAGAATATCGCCCAACTTCAACGGAAGAAGAGACTATTTTAGAAAAAATTATACCCGTACACGAAGATTTACATCGCTCTGCAAAAGAATTGATAAACATTATTACTCAAGAAAAGAACCGACAGGCGGTGCTCAGTTTCTACACGAAACATATAGAGCCGCTATTCCACGAATTGCTCGATCTGTTTAACCGCTGGTTGGCGCTAAAAGGGGCAAGTCTTAGCGAGATAAAAACAAGAAACCAGAAACTAATCACCTGGGGTGAGGCCTTTGAAATCGGTATCAAGACCATAGATGAGCAGCACAAGCGTCTGGTAAACATGATAAACGAATTGCATGCAAAATTAAAAGACGGAGCCACTACTGACGATTTAAGAAAAATTATTACCGAACTGATTGATTACGCGGGCACTCATTTCCGCACCGAAGAGGAACTTTTTGAAAAGTATGACTATCCTGAAAAGGAAATCCACCACCAGATACACCGAAAATTGGTAGAAAAAGTCCTTGATTATCAGCGCCGGGTAGAAGCAGGAGAACCCGGGGTGGCCTTTGATCTCCTATCTTTCTTAAAGGACTGGTTGGTCAACCATATCTGCGTTACGGACAAAAAATACGGACCTTACCTCAAAGAAAAAGGGGTGCGTTAACGTGGCCTTTGAATTGACACCCTTTTCTGATTCCATTTTTATAGGAAAAAAACAAGGAGAAAGACCTTATGAAGGTAATCGATTGTCGTGGGCTTCCCTGTCCACAGCCGGTGATCAATACCAAAAACGCCCTGGATGAAGTGCCCATCGGAGAGAACCTTTTGGTACTGGTGGACAACGAGGCCGCTGTCCAAAATGTTTGCCGCTTTGCCACCGGGCAGGGACACCAGTACGAAGTAAAGGCGAAGGAAGGCTACTGGGAGATCAACATCGTCAAAAAAACCGCCGGAGAGAGCCAGGCGGTCATCAGCTGTGCCGAAGGAGAGACCTCTCCTGTTTGTGTGGTACTCTCTTCCCGGAAAATGGGCGAGGGGGAGGAGACCCTCTCCCACCTGTTGCTTAAAGCTTTTATCAAAACCCTTAAGGAGGTTTCCCCCAAGCCTGCCAAAATAATATGTTACAACGAAGGGGTCTTTCTTGCCCTTGCTGATTCCGAAGTCCTAGAAGACCTAAAAGAACTTGAGCAAGAAGGGGTGGAAATCCTGGTCTGTGGGACCTGTCTGGACTATTATCAAGTCAAAGATAAATTGGCCGTGGGGCGCGTTTCAAATATGTATGACATCCTGACCAGCCTCCTCTCGGCCCGGGTCCTAAAGCCATGATTTATTTGGATCAGGCGGCCACCAGTTTTCCTAAACCCAGCGAGGTGGTGGAGGCGGTGGCCCATACCCTACGCAATATCCCGGGTAGCCCCGGCCGCTCAGCCCACAAAGGGGCCCTGGCTGCCAGCCGCGTCCTCTTTGAAGCCCGGGAAAGGGTGGCGGCTTTCATCGGGGCCGAAGATTCCAGCGAGGTGATCTTTACTTCCGGGGCCACCGAAGCCTTAAATATCGTCCTCAAGGGTTTTCTCAAAAAGGGTGACACCGTAGTGGCCACTAGCATGGAGCACAACGCCGTAGCCCGGATCCTGAAAACCCTCCGCCACCAAGGAGTAAACGTCCTTTACGCCCCCTGTGACCAGGAAGGTTTTTTGTTGCTAGAAGAACTTGAAAAAATTATCCGGACCAAAAACCCAAAGCTTCTTTGTATAAATCTCGTCTCAAACGTCACCGGCACCATTCAACCGCTTGCAGAAATTTATCCTTTAAAAGGGGAAGAAACCTACCTTTTGGTAGACGCGGCCCAAGCAGCCGGCCATTTACCCCTTGAGGTAGCCAATTCAGCCATCGATTTTTTGGCCTTCTCCGGTCACAAGGGACTTTTTGGGCCTCCGGGGGTTGGTGTCCTTTACCTGCGGCGGGAGCTGGCCTCTCATATTTCTCCCCTAAAAGAAGGGGGGACGGGGAGTCGTTCAGAATCCCTTTTTCAGCCTGAATTTTTGCCGGACCGTTTCGAAAGTGGGACCCCCAATCTTCCCGGTATAGCCGGCCTGGCAGCAGGAATCGACTTTGTAGAGAAGATTGGCCTGACCCGCCTGCACCGGCACGAAACTGCCTTGGCAGACATCTTTTTGGAAAAGATCCGGGATCACCCCCGTATAAAAATCTATGGGCCAAAGGATCGGGTAAGGGCCACGGCCATTGTTTCGGTAAACGTGGAGGGGCTTCCCCCCTCTGAAGTGGCCCGAAGGCTTGATATCGAATTTGATATCGCGGTCCGCCCCGGGCTCCATTGTGCCCCCTTGGCCCACCAGACCATCGGGACTTTCCCTCAGGGGACCGTCCGCTTTTCCTTCGGGTACTTCAACCGGTTAAACGAGGCGGAGAAAGCCGCAGAGGCCTTAATCAAAATAGCTTCATGAAAAAAGTCATTTTCCTCTTCCCTTCGATACATTACGTACTCAAAGCGGAAAAATGCCTCAAGAAGGAGGGGCTTAAACCGGAAATAATCCCTGTTCCCAAAGAATTAAGTAGCGACTGCGGCATGGCCTTGGCTTTTGAAGAGGAAAAGGCCCAACGGGCACTTCTGACCTTACCCGAGGGGTTGAGGCCTGAAAAAATATTCCGCTGCACGGGGAAAAGATACGAAGAAATACTCTGGTAGCCGAACACTACATAATGTTTTAACTTATGAGGCATGGAAAAGACGGTTTGTGCTAACAAAAAAGCCCGGCACCTTTACGACATCGAAGAGACGCTCGAGGCAGGGATCGTCCTTTTGGGCCCTGAGGTCAAATCCCTGCGTCTGGGCCGGGCCAACCTGGCTGACAGTTTTGCCCGCATAAAAGACGGTGAGGTATATCTTTACAACGTGCACATCAGTCCTTATCCTTTTAGTCGGGAAGCGCAATTGATAGATCCGACGAGAACGCGCAAGCTTCTTTTAAAAAAAGCAGAAATAAGACGGCTCCTTGGCAAAGTTCAACAAAAAGGATATACTTTAATTCCCTTACGGATTTATTTCCGAGACGGGAAGGCCAAGGTAGAGCTGGCCCTGGCGAAGGGTAAAAAGATTTACGACCGCCGCGAAACCATTCGTCGGCGGGAGATGGAACGAGAATTAAGGCGGCGTTATAAAGGCCGCATCAAATAGCTCATTTAAAATTAGGCTACGGCCTTCGTCGAAGGGGGGCGAAATGGGTTCGACGGGGGTGCGTAGGGCTGAACAGCGTGCCGAGGTTCCCACCGCCTCGTTAAAAAGGTGGGGACAACACAAGTGCCGACGAATACAGCTACGCTATGGCTGCTTAATAGAAAAGCAGCCCGTCCTGGTTCCATCCTCTGCCCGCGGGGGAACCAGGGCGACGGCTAGCGGGCTGGCTTAGGAGGTACGCCTGCTACCTCCTAAGCGAGAATCTAGCAGGCTAGGCTGGAGGAGGCCAGCCTGGGGTGTCTCCCCAGCCGAAATTGCTTGCCCAGGCTACGCACGTAGAAGTTCAGTCTGAAACACCTCCGGACGCGGGTTCGATTCCCGCCGCCTCCACCAATTTTTCTTTTATTACCGAATAACATTGACCCGCCTTTCAAAATTCTGCCTATCAGACTTAGCGCACAGAAACCCCCTCCTCGAGTCCGCGGAAGATCGGGGAAAGAAGAAGTTCGATGATGCGTCTCCGACCCACGCGGATATCCACCGTCACGCTCATCCCGGGCCGCACCCGAAAGACCCGGCCCTCCCGATCCCGGAGTTCAAGCCTTTCCGGCCGAACCTCGGTGATGAACCCTCCCGTTTTTCCTCCTCCAAACTGAAAGGGCTTATGCGTTCCACCCGGCACGATAGAGAATCCTTTGGGGAAATATATTCTTGGCAAAGAAGAAGATTCATTCTAATGTGGGGTTAATATTGAGCTCTGAGACTGAACCTGACCAGTGGAACCTCTGGAGGGGGCAACTGTCAGATTAAGTTTTGGCTAAAATGCTTACCTGGGGCTCGATCGTACGATTTAGAAAAAGGGATTGGGTACTCCTTCCCAGCCCTCAAGAAAATGTTATCGCCTTACGGCCTCTTACCGGAGCCACTGATGAAACGGTCTTGGTACATCAGCAACTAGCCAATCTTCTGGGATACAGCTTCCCTGAGGAAAGAATTTCCCCTTCTTCCTTCCCTCCCCCTTCTCCTGATGAAGTTTCAGACGCCCTAGGAACCCACCTTCTCTGGCAAGCAGCCCGTTTGCTTTTGCGCGACGGCGCGGCCCCTTTTCGTTCCTTGGGGCGGATCTCCATCCGGCCTAGGGTCTATCAGTTTGTTCCCTTACTCATGGCTCTTCGCCTTGATCCGGTAAGGCTTTTCATCGCCGACGACGTAGGAGTGGGAAAGACCATCGAAGCCCTCCTCATTGCCAGAGAGCTTATCGATCGTGGCGAGGTCTCCCGCTTGGCGGTCCTCTGTCCCCCTTATCTTTGTGATCAATGGGAAAAGGAGCTAAGAGAGAAATTTAATCTTGAGGCCGTAACCGTACAGACGAGCACCATTGGGCGGTTAGATCGCCTAAAGCCCCGTCACAAAAGCATTTACGAGTACTTCCCCTATTTGGTGATCAGTATTGACTGGGTAAAAACCGAGCGAAACAAACATCAATTTCTCCAGTTCTGCCCAGAGCTAGTCATTGTGGACGAAGTTCATGGGGCGGCGGACACCGCAGGGCGCAACCGCGCCCAGCAATTAAGACACCAGCTACTAAGAGAGATCGCCGCGGATGAAAAAAGACACCTCATCTTGCTCACCGCCACCCCGCACAGTGGAGTAGAGGAGGCCTTCCGCTCTCTGCTTGGCCTTCTCCGGCCGGAATTCCAAGACTGGAACCTGAGATCGCTCACCGAAGAGCAGCGTAAACTCCTGGCCAAACATTTTGTCCAGCGCACGCGGAAAGATATCGAAAGTATCTGGGAGGCTGACCGCTGTTTCCCTGAGAGGATATCCCTGGAACGGACTTATAGACTCTCCCCTGTGTATTGGGATCTCTTTCGCGAGACCTATCATTACTGCACCGAGATAGTCAAAACCGGCCCGGGCCTGGAGGACCACAGGACCCGCGTTCGTTATTGGGGGGCTCTGGCCCTTTTGCGCTGTGTGATGTCAAGCCCGGCTGCCGCCGTGGCCGCTCTTGAGGCTCGCCACTCCGCCAAAGACAAGTCCTTAACCGAGTCAGAGGACTCTTCTCTCGAAGACGAGGCCTATCAAGGCTTTGTTTATGAAAGTGCCGATCAGACGGTGGAAGACGAAACCCCTGTGCCCCCTATTGAAGAGAGCGAAAAATATCTCCTTGAAAAGGAACGCCACCGCTTGAAAAAACTTGAAAAATTGGCCCGAAAGCTTCTTAATTCCCCCGAAGATACTAAACTTCAAAAATGTCTTGAGGAAGTAAAAAATCTCCTTTCCGAAGGGTTTTATCCCGTTATTTGGTGTCGTTACGTAGCCACGGCGGAATATGTAGCCAAGGCCCTGGAGGGTGTTCTTCCCCGGGAGGTCCAGGTGGTTTGTCTCACCGGGCGTGTCCCCGAAGAAGAAAGGCGTCTTAAAATCGAAAACCTTGATCCTGATAAACCCCGGGTTTTAGTGGCCACGGATTGTCTCTCCGAAGGCATAAACTTACAGGAGAAGTTTAACGCCGTAATCCATTACGATCTTCCCTGGAACCCTAACCGCTTAGAACAGCGCGAAGGCCGGGTAGATCGCTACGGGCAGAGGCTTTCTCCCCAAGTTAAGGCCGTTCTCCTTTACGGTGAAGACAACCCGGTAGATGGAGCGGTAATCAAAGTCCTCCTTGAAAAGGCCCGGGAAATCTACAAGACCCTGGGCACCCACGTCCCCGTGCCTGAAGAGAGCGAATCCGTAATGCAGGCAGTCATAAACGCCCTCTTTCTCAAGGGAAAGAGCGAAGATCTACGTCAACAAGAGCTCTTTGATTATACCTCCCTTCCGCCAGTCAAAAAATTTCATCAAAAATGGGATTTAAGCCGGGAGCGGGAGCGCATAAACCGCACCCGTTTTGCCCAAAGGGCTCTAAAGCCCGAAGAAGTAAAACGTGAGCTTGAAGCCACCGACCAAGTCCTTGGCGATCCGGAGGCAGTCAAAAACTTTGTCCTCTCGGCGGCCAAACGGCTGGGGCTTGATCTTCGGCCTGACCCTAAGGAAGAAGATGTCTTTTTGGTTAACCTTGCCCCTGAGGCCTTAAGCCTTCTTCCCGAGGCCATTCGGGTCGAGCTTCCTCAAGGAAAAGAGCAGTTTTGGCGGATCAGTTTTGTCTCACCCACTCCGCAGGGAGCGGAATATGTTGGGCGCAACCACCGTCTGGTGACCGCTATGGCTCGTTTCCTTTTTGAAGAAGCCCTCACCAAAGGGCCAGAAGCCCGCGCTCCCCGGGGTGGAGTAATCCGCACCAGTCTCGTCAACCGCTTAACGGCCCTTCTGCTTCTAAGGGTAAGGTATCTGGTGGAAATTCCCCAAAAGAACCCCCTGCTTTCAGAAGAAGTGATGGTGGAGGGCTTTACCCTTGGCCAAAACGAGCTTCTCGGCTCCCAAAAAGCCCTTGATCTTCTCCTCAAGGCCAAACCCGAGGGCAATATCCCTCTCCCTGAGAAAAAG
>WGCA01000054.1 GCA_015494065.1 Thermodesulfobacteriaceae bacterium
ATTCATAACCACTAAACCATCCGTCATGTCAATAACGTATTCAATAATTAGTTCTTCTTTGCCTTTGTAATTTAATTTTTCTTTAAAAAAGAAAACTGGTATATCTATAATTATTTTAAGGTATGTTTTTTCTTTTATTTCTTGCAATGTATCCAAATATAATTTCAATAGGTCGTCCTTATCTTTTTTAAAATCTTCTAAACTCCAAGGTTCAATATCTAGATGTATTTCTGTTGTATACGGAAAAAATTTTTCTTCTATTAGTTTTATAATATTGATTAATTTTTGCCGATTTTCGGGAAAGATCCACGTTGGTTCACCTAATAATATTTCTGTCTTTATTCCTTTTTTACTTAGTTGTAGAACAATATTTTTTAGCCAATATTCATCTTTCATGATTTCTTCTATTTGTTCATTGTTTAAAGAGAAATAAATTCTTTTAATACCCCAATTGTTTAAAACTTTGATTAGTGGATAACTCTTTTGAGTGTCCCAAAACCATACAGTTATTTCTCTAGGAGGTATCCCTATAATCATTTTTTCTTTGCCTGGTATTTCTTTTGTTTGTAAGACTGCTCCTATTGATGAAAGTAAGGTAAAAATTTGAGTTTGTGTCTTGTAATATTCATCTAAAAACAGCAATCCTGATATGTATGTATTTGCAGCATCTATTTTGTTCCTTCTGTTTTTATTAATAATTTTTCTTTCAAAGTTTTGTTCAACAATTTGTTTTTTTATTTGAATATTCCATAATTGGTCTAAAAATTTATGTATTTCTTCTTTTATTAAATAGTTTTTTAGTTCTTCTTCCTTTTTAATTTTTTCCCATAAATAATATAATTCTTCATTCTTTGACTTTTCTATTTGATAAAAGTTTAAAGGAAGTGTAAATGAAAATCCTGTCCACACACTACCTGAGCTATCATTCCACGTTTTATCAAAACCCAAAGAAAATTTCATTCTAGGATAATATCTTTTTTTTGATAGCTTGTTAAAATCTTCTAATAATTTTATTATGTTAGAGTGTCTAGAGTAATTTATATTGTAGATTGGTACATTAATACATATAGGCTCTTCTTTTACTTCTATATCTTGTATTCCTAATATTATTGATAATATCTTTTTAATATTCTTAGTTTGCTCGGATAATATTTCTTGTTCTAGCATTATCTTGTAGATCTGATTGGCATTGATTGTTATGTCTTCTGGGTAACCATAACCATTTTTTAGTTTAGCTTTTTTAAGCTCTATTAACTCTTCAATCTTTTCCTTGAGCTTATTAAGGAGCCTAATTCTATTTTTGAGTAATAAATAGTCTATATATAGATATTTAGTTTGCCATAATAGACGTATCTCTTTTTCGCTTTTTCGAGTATTAGCTTTGATATAATCTATTTTGGTTAAAAATTTCCTGTATAAATTGTCGGTATTATTAATCGATTTTTCTATTTTAAAGGACAATCCAGCGGTGTAACCAATTATATCTTCAGCATAAGAATTATTTAAATAATAGAGGCCACTTAATGACAACTGCCATCCGTTATTTAGTGACAAAATTTGCAGACGTTTTTCTAGTTCTTTCAAATGTAACTTATCTGATGCGAGAAGCGGAGATTTTCTTATTAAAACTGGAAGATCATAGTATGATATCTCGGTTGATGGAATACTAATCCCTTTTAAAGTTAAAAAAATAGCTATTATTAATACGGTAGTCTTCTTGATACCCATTTTGGCACGTATGTTGAATATCTGTGTAAGTCTAATAGCCAGTCATCTATATACGCTTTAAGGGCATGTAATCTTAAAAACCAATTATATAATGGATAAAGTATGGTATAAAGTAAAAATTTATAATCCTTACTCTTTTCTAGAGAAAGGTTTATCAAGTAACTAACATATAAGAGAAATATCCAGAAAGTATAAACGGATAGTATAAATAAGTTTATTACTATAAATCCAATAGATCCATATTTTAATAGCAAATAAATGAGGTAAAATAACATCGCAACTGGCATCAAAAATTGTAATATAAAGTTTAGATCAAGAAAGGTTATGAAATCTTGCCATTTTAAACAATTTGGATTCCAGAATTTTTTATATTTTTTGAAAAAAAGCCAGACCAGGTCACCATCCCATCTTTGACGTTGTTTTAGTAAAGATGATAACGAAGAAGGAACCGATGTGCGGGCGACAGATTCCGGTACAAATTTTAAGCGTGCTTCCCTGTATATTGATCTCAGGAGTTTCAGCCTGTTTGTCAAATTCAAGTCTTCAGCTGTACCAGAATCCCAACCGTAAATTTGTTCTAGAAAGGAGCGTCTGAAACAGCCGTAAGCGCCAGAAATATTATTAGTTGTTCCTAAAAATGAGAGAAATAATCGAGCTATTGTAATGGAAATAACATATTCAATGTATTGAAATTTTGTCCAAATACTATCACTATAATTTCTCACTTTTAAATTACCTGATACAGCAATTACTCTAGGATCAGAAAATGGCTTAATTAAATGCTTGAGAGCATCATAATCTAACGATGTATCAGCGTCTAATGCAACGACAAACTCAATTTCTTTAGATAGTAATTTTAAACCTAAATTAAGAGAAGAAGCTCTGCCACCACGGTTAAATTTGGTTATGATTCTTAATTTTCTTTTCGGTGGCAGGTATACTTTTTCTAAATATTTAGTTTCTCTTTGTGTATCAAAAACTATAATTATTTCTAATAATGAAGGATATTCTTGATAAAGAATAGTTCTTAAGTTTCTTAAAATTTCCTTATCGCTTTCCTTAAATGCTGTTATAATTATGCCTAACGGTGGATAAAAATTATTGATCTTTCCTTCTTGTTTTGTTTTGAAGAAGTGATAATAAAAAGAAGATAAAATCATAAAGAAAAATAATGGGAATTCTATCCAAAATGCAGGTGTTAGTATAAGTACTTGTATTATTAAATCGCTTTCTAGAAAATAACTTAAATAATCGTGATATAATTCTAATAGATTTAATATCATGTCTCACAATTAATCATAAATTATTTCTTGAATGTTTTTTTCTTCGAGTTCTCCAGGACAACTATAAATTTTGATCTCTATTTTAGGTAAGGGTAAATCTGTTTTTATATACTTTAACTTTGCTTGTAGCCGGTGTTTTACGGTTTCTGCGCCTTCTCTGGGTGTTTCTGGTAAAAGAAAAAGATATTTGCCCGTTTCATAACGAGTTCCAACATCTACTGATCTCAAATTTTCTTTTATATAGCTGATTACTTCTTCAAAATAATTTTTTAATGTAATGATGCCATATCTTTCTGCTATAGCTTGTTCTTGTTGTTCGTCCCAAAAAATATACAAAAGACAAAAAGGACGCTTATACCGTTTAAATTTATTCCGTTCCCATTCTAAGATAAAATGAAATAAATTCCATTTTATTAAATTTAAACGATCAAAAACATCTTCTATTACATATAAAGGTAATCTGCCATCTTCGGCTACCTGGTGAGCTAATGCTGTTGTAACATATAATCTAATTTCTTGAAAGATAATAGATTGAAGTGAAAATCTGTTTTGGCAATTTAAGCAGAATACTTCTACTTTAGGTTCTTCTGATAAATGCCCACAGTTTAAGCATTTAAAAGCTTTACTAGGTATTTCATAGTCTTCACCTAAATGGCGTAAAAATTTATTGCATTTAGGACAGCGTAAAGAGTCTTTATAAAGAAAATCATCTTTCGATCCTATATAACCACAATCGAAATGATAATATAATTCTGTTTCTATGAGTTCTAAAGATGAACAGTTAGGGCATGTATCTCTAAAAATAATCTGATAATGTCTATCTTGAGGGCATAGTGGTACTATATTTACTAGTTTTTGTGGACGTAATATTCCAAAAGATACTAATTGTTCAATAATATCTATTTCTTCACCTGGTTTAAGGTTGCAAAATATCCGAAGGATGGGAAAGTGATATGCGATAGGAGATGTTATAAGTGGATAAGGGGTGATTTTTTCTTTTTGTCTGCTCCAGAGAAATCGCAAAAGTAAGATAATCCTTTTTTCTTGTTCTGATAGTTCAGGAGAGAGCGGTGGTAAATTTTTTACAAATGTAGCCAGGTTTTTTATTTGTTCTGGATTAGTTTCTAACCAAAAACCATCTATTAAATCTTTAATTATGTCAGAAGTAAATTCGGGTTTTTTGTAAACATATATCAGACTTAAGGCTGTTTCTTCATTTGAACGTAGAGAAAATAGCAATTCGTTCAATTTTTCTTGTGATAGATCTTCGCTTATTACATAACAATCTGCAATTAGATCTTTTTGGTAAGGTATGACTTCAAATTCTTCAGGAATATTTTTGACAGTAAGATCCCCTATAACCGCAAGTTTCATGTTCTTTTCTCAGAAAAAAATCTCTTTTTTTTCGGCCAACAAATATATTTAAAAAATAATTTTTTTCAAACATAAAAATTTAAATATAAGAATTTTTTATGAGTAAGGACATTTTTTAGCTAGATTGCTCATGGGGTCCTCTCCCGTCTCTGTATTGGCAATCGGAGATTGGATCCTATAATGGTATCGGTATTTTGGCGCCCAATAAAAATAAGAAAGCCCCCCGGGAGGGGGGCGATATTGGGGAGGGTGCTACTAGAGATAGTAGCCGCTTTCGCCGTGTTCGGTGAGATCAAGCCCTTGGATCTCGGCCTCTCTTTCTGCTCTCAGGCCTACCAGGGCGTTTACGATTTTCAGAAGGATGTAAGAGAGCACGAAACAGTAAATCACAGCTGTTCCTGCCCCGATGGCCTGGATCAGAAGCTGTTTGGCGTTGCCAAAGAGGAGGCCGTTGGCCCCGCCGGGGTTGACGGCGGTAGAGGCAAAAACCCCGGTAATGAGGGCCCCAAAGATGCCGCCTACTCCGTGGACCCCTACGACGTCCAAGGCGTCATCATAGCCCAGCCGGGGTTTTAAGAGCACGGCCAAGTAGCAGATAACCCCCGCAATGAGACCAATGATGATACTGCTCCATACCGGGACAAAACCCGCCGCCGGAGTGATGGCTACTAAGCCCGCTATCGCCCCGGAGACGGCACCAAGAGTGGTGGGCTTGCCCTGGAAGACCCATTCCGCCATGGACCAGGAAAGCGCTGCCAGCCCGGCGGCCAAATGGGTGTTCATGAAGGCTAGCACCGCGATGTTGTCGGCAGCCAGGGCCGAACCGGCGTTAAAACCGAACCAGCCAAACCACAAAAGACCGGCCCCCAGAACCGTTAAAGGGAGATTGTGCGGATGGATAGGCTCCCTCCGCCAGCCAATCCTCGGCCCCAGGACCAGGGCGGCGGCCAGGGCCGACGCACCGCTGGCGATGTGGATGACTGTTCCCCCGGCAAAGTCCAGGGCGCCCAAAGCCCCGATCCAGCCACCACCCCAGACCCAGTGACACAAAGGTAAATACACGAAAGTGAGCCACAGGGCCGTGAAAATGAGATAGGCGGAAAATTTCATGCGTTCAGCAAAGGCCCCGGTGATCAAGGCCGGGGTGATAATGGCAAACATCAATTGGAAGGCACAAAAAAGGAGATGGGGAATATTATCCACCGGACCAGGACCGAAGCCCACCCCTTTGAGGAATAGGTAGGAAAAATCCCCGATAAGTTGGCCGTGATCCGGACCAAAAGCCAGACTGTATCCATAGACAAACCAGATCAAACTGATAAGCCCCAGCGCTATAAAACATTGCATAATGATGGAGAGCACGTTTTTGGCCCGGACCAAGCCCCCGTAAAAGAGGCCAAGCCCCGGGGTCATCAACATCACCAGAGCCGTGGCAACCAACATAAACGCTACGTCCGCGGTATTCATAAAAACCCTCCCGTTAAATTTTTTAAAACTTTGTGGTAAGCAATAGATATGCCAATTCAGTTAAAGCTAGAAAATACAAAGAAAGGAAGGATTTTCGGGAGGTTGTTCCTGGATAAAATTTTACAAAAAAGAAAAGCCTAGAAATAAAGATGTGACAAAATTGTAAATTATTTTTTGTCCAGGCAAAATTCGATAAAGAGTTTTGAGCCATTCAGAGAAAAGGGGAGTACTAACCTCTGGGATTTACATAGGATATCCAGAGTATGGTTTTCCCCGGTCACGATCACCGGGGTGGAACTCTGAAGGCTGATACCATTTTGTTCAAAACGCCGCCGGAAGGCGCCGCAGATCATGTTGGCCATCTCTCCTGCCGCGTCGCGGGCCTCATCGTTTATATTTTCCGGTCTCTGCCCGAAAAGGGCCTCTACGATGCCAAGGATGCAATCTTTATTGAAGGACACCACGAAACTTCCGGTAAAACCTTTGCCCGTAAGCCCCAAGACCGCAGAGACTTCTCCCAGGGCCTCTAATTCCTGACGGATAAAGCTCTTTTCTGGCTCCGGGGCCGCACCGGTAAAGGTCATAAGCACCTCTTTTACCGAATCCACCAGGGCGTCCAGAATCAAAGATTTGCTCATCCCTGCCCCCTTTAAAAATTCTTTATCCTTCCTCATCGAACAGGGCCTAAAAAACTTTAAAGATTTACAACCCCCGCTAAATGTCTAACTTCAAAGAAAAAGGGCTCAGGAGGGATGACCCATGAAGGAGGCGTTACTTTACGAAAAACTGGACGACCAGCTGGTGCGGTGCCATCTCTGTAACCACCGCTGCAAGATCCCTCCGGACAAATTTGGAATTTGCCACGTACGTTATAACCGTGACGGGGTCCTCTACACCCTGGTTTACGGAAAGGTGATTGCCAAACACGTAGATCCCATCGAAAAAAAGCCCCTTTTTCACTTTTTGCCCGGCTCCAGGAGTTTTTCCATAGGGACAGTGGGTTGCAATTTCCAGTGTGATTTTTGCCAGAATTTTGAGATCTCTCAGTATCCTCGTATAGAAGGCCGGGTGATCGGGGAAGAGACCAGCCCGGAAGAGGTGGTGGAGGCGGCCCTAGCCACCGGGTGTCAAACCATTTCTTATACGTATAACGAACCCACCGTATTTTTTGAATTCGCCTATGATTGCGCCCGCCTGGCTACCCCCAAGGGGCTGCGTAACATCTTTGTCTCAAACGGATATATGACCAAGGAGGCCCTGGATACCATTTACCCTCATCTCCACGGCGCCAACATTGACCTTAAGGCCTTTCGCGAAGAGTTCTACCACAAACATTGTAAGGCGAGACTGGCCCCGGTACTTGAAACCTTAAAATACTTAAAGAAACAAGGGGTTTGGCTTGAAGTGACGACTCTTATTATTCCCGGCGAAAACGACGACCCCGGTGAACTGCGCGATATCGCTACCTTTATAAAGGAGGAGTTGGGCCCTGAAACCCCCTGGCACGTGACCCGGTTTTATCCCCGCTACCGCTTGCTTACCAGACCAGCCACTCCGGTGGAGACCCTGCGTCAGGCCTACCGGATTGGCAAAGAAGTGGGGTTAAAATACGTCTATACAGGCAATGTGCCCGGAGAAGAAGGGGAGAACACTTACTGTCCAGGCTGTAACGCCCTCCTCATTGAACGTTACGGTTTCATGGTGAATAGTTACCGCTTAACCCCAGAAGGTAAATGCCCGGAATGCGGGCTTGCCATCGAGGGTGTGTGGTCATGAAGGAAGGGGTAATCCTGCTTGAGCATGGAAGTGGCGGTCAGGCTTCGGCCCGGTTGCTCCGGGAGGTAATCCTTCCCCATCTGGGGGAGGTGCCCCTCCTTGATAGTGCTGTTTTGAAAGATTTTTCCTCTTCCCTGGCTTTTACCACCGACAGTTTCGTGGTGGATCCGATCTTCTTCCCCGGCGGAGACATCGGTTCCCTTGCCGTCCACGGTACCGTGAACGACCTGGCCATGGTAGGGGCCACCCCTCTTTTCCTCTCCGTGGCTTTCATCCTGGAAGAGGGCTTCCCCTTAAAGCTTTTTTCCCGCGTAGTGGCCTCTTTGGGAGAAGCAGCCCGGAAGGCCGGGGTCAAAGTGGTGTGTGGAGATACCAAGGTTGTGCCTAAGGGCAAGGGAGACAAAATTTTTATCAATACTAGCGGCCTTGGAATTTTAAAAAAAGACTTTGTTCTTTCGCCTTCGCGCATTAAGGAGGGAGATAAGGTAATCGTTTCCGGTCCTATCGCGGAGCACGGGCTGTGTGTGCTGGCGGCCCGGGAAGATTTGGGCCTTGAAGGTCTTAAGAGCGATTCTCAGCCCTTGCACCGCTTGACGGAGGCCTTTCTTTCCCGTTTTGGCCCGGAGATCAAGGTCTTACGGGATCCTACCCGGGGTGGGGTGGCGGCGGTGCTTTACGAATTTGCCGAGGCTACGGGTTTGAGTTTTTTCCTCGAAGAAGAAAGGATCCCTTTAAGGCCTGAGGTGAAGGCCGGTTGCGAGCTCCTAGGGCTTGACCCCCTTTACCTGGCCTGTGAGGGCCGTCTAGTGGCGGTGGTGGCCCCTGAAATCGCCGAGGAGGCCGCCTGCTTTTTGAGGAGTTTTCCTGAGGGCCAGGGGGCCTGCGTGGTGGGAGAGGTAGCCAGGGAGCGTTTCCCCCTGATCCTTAAGACTTGCTACGGGGGTCTTAGGCCCGTGCCCCCTCTTGCCGGAGAACCCCTTCCCCGTATTTGTTAGTCCTCTTTCCGAAAACCCTTTTGTTTGCACGGGAATTCGGGTAGAAATAGCCTTTGAAGTTTTAAAAGGAGAGAGACAGGATGAAAGGGCTATCTCCGGAAGAACAGCTGGAATACTTAAGACGAGGAACGGTAGAGATCATCGAAGAAGAGGAATTGCTTGCCAAACTTAAAAGGGCGCAGGAAACCGGAAGGCCCCTCAGGGTTAAAGCGGGTTTTGACCCTACCGCCCCTGATCTCCACCTGGGCCATACCGTGCTTCTGCGCAAGATGCGCCACTTTCAGGACCTGGGGCACGAGGTCTATTTCTTGATCGGTGATTTTACCGCCATGATCGGGGACCCTTCTGGGCGCTCTGAAACCAGACCACCCCTGACCAAAGAGCAGGTACTGGAAAACGCCAAAACTTACCGGGAACAGGTATTCAAGATCCTGGACCCTGAGAAGACCAAAGTGGTCTTTAACAGCGAATGGATGGCCCGGTTTACCGCGGAAGACTTTATCAGGCTCTGCGCCAAATATACGGTGGCCAGGATGCTTGAGCGGGAAGATTTTAAGAAACGTTTTGAAAGCGGCCGGCCCATCGCAATTCACGAATTGATTTATCCCCTGATTCAGGCCTATGATTCTGTAGCCTTAAAAGCCGACGTTGAGCTCGGGGGGACGGACCAGCGTTTTAACCTCCTGGTGGGCCGGGATATTCAGCGGGAATACGGCCAGGAACCCCAGGTCATAATCACAGTGCCCATCCTTGAGGGTTTGGACGGAGTCCAGAAAATGAGCAAATCCCTGGGCAATTACGTGGGTATTACCGAGCCTCCCCGGGAAATGTTTGGCAAACTCATGTCCATTAGCGATACCCTCATGTGGCGCTACTACGAACTGCTAACGGACGTCCCTTTAGCAGAAATTACCCGCTGGAAAGAGGAGGTGGCCCAGGGGCGCATAAATCCTAAAGAGCTAAAGATGAAACTGGCCAAGGAAATTGTGGCCCGTTTCCATTCCCCGGAGGCCGCTGAAAAGGCCGCCGCAGAGTTTGAAAAGGTCTTTGCCAGAGGGGGAATCCCTGATGACCTTCCGGAAGTGGCGGTAACCGCCGGGGAAATATGGTTGCCGCGCTTTCTAAAAGACCAGGGTTTGGTAAAAAGTACCTCCGAGGGAAAGAGGCTTTTGGCCCAGGGCGGAGTCCAGATAGACGGCCAAAAGATAAGGCAGGAAAATTTCCTCCTCGAAGCGGGCAGGGACTACGTCTTCCGGGTAGGGAAGAGGCGTTTTCTCCGGGTCAAGGTTTCTTAAGGGGTGGTTGGTACCCCTGAAGGTCCAGGTAAACCTTTAAAAAACCGAGTTGCTTGAGGTGGGCCATGATTTCGGCCTTGCTCTCCCAAAGGAGCTCGATTTCCCGGGGGTCCACCTCAATCAGGGCCCTGTTGTTTAGAAACCGAACTCTTACCTTGGAAAACCCGAGAGATAAAAGATAGGCTTCGGCCTTTCTTACCCGGGTAATCTTTTCGGCAGTTATCTTCTCTCCGGGAGGAAAGCGGGTGGCGAGACAAGGGGAGGGGGCTTCCCGGTAACGTCTCAGACCCAATTTGCGTCCCAAGGCCCGGAGTTCTTCCTTGGTCAAAGAGGCCTCTTTTAGGGGACTCAAGATTTTGAGTTCTTTTAAGGCCTTAAGCCCTGGGCGGTCTTCTTTGAGGTCGTCTTGCTGGGTACCGTCTGCCAAAGGGAAGGTGCACCGGGAAAGTAAGTTTTCGAACATGGTCTTTTTGCAAAAATAGCACCGGTCCGGAGGGTTTTTTCGAAACGCCCAAAGGGCGAGGTGGTCAAAGGCGACGAAGTGGTGTCTTACTCCGAGACTTAAAGTGACCAGACGGGCCTCTATCAGATCTTCAGGTACCATGATGGGGGAGGAGATGGTCAAGGCCTCGACCCGGTGGGGGCCTAAGATGCGGCACGCCAGCACAAGTAATATGCTGCTATCCAGGCCCCCGGATAAAGCCACGCTCAGGCCGGGCAGTTCACGGAGCCGGTCCTCAAGCCTTTTAAGTTTGGTGGTCAGCGTCACTTAATAAGGGTAAAGCTCGGTGCCCGGAAAGGCAGCCTGGGGAGCCGCCAGGAGAAACTTCTTTTCCTTGATCCAGCCCTTTAAGATCTCGGCGATCTGGCGCGCCTTAACGTAGCTTGAAAGGGGCACCGTGGGGACCTCTTTATCGAGCACTTTGATCTTGCCGCTTTTGAGTTCCGCGTAACTCACCGTGCCGTAGGAGCGCTTGATTCCGTTGGGATAGTCGTAACCGTAGTCCACCACCTGGGTAAAAATCTCTTCGTCCGAGGTGCCGGCAAAGGCGGCGATCTCTTCGTTAAGGATGGGGATGGGAACGCCTACTCCTACCGCCAGTGAGCAACCGTAACCCAGGATGCTTACCCCTACCAGCCATTCGGGTTTCATCTGTTTCAGGTCACCGTATACCATAAGGGTGGCCCCTGGCGCCAGCGGAAGGCCCTTGGGAGTGCGGGGGACCTTAAAATTACACTGGGTGCCTGCCCAGGCCACGTAACCGACCCCTCCCCCTAAAAAGATCCTGGTCCCCACCCCGATGGTGCGCAAGTAAGGGTCTTTGAAGAGGGGGGATAACTGCCCCGCGGTGGCGTAATTGGCGTTTCTTGCCTTCGGGCGCAAGACCCCCATATAGGTGTAGATGGTCTTATCGGAAAGATTTATGGCGCAATTGTAGTTCTGGTAAGCGTTACGAGGGTTACACAACAAGGCGTAAGGGAGGTCTTTTAAGGTTATTTCTTTTTCCAGGTATTTGCGGGGGTAACAATGGGTGCCGTAGGCCCTGGCCACCAAAAGAACCTTTTTGCCTGCTACTAGATCATGGATGACGTGGCCACCGCCGTAACGGAATTCCCCAGGGTAAACTTTATTTAAAGGATCGTCTTCAGTGGGCTCCGTCGCCCCCAGGTAAATGTCTACCGCTGCGATACCGGCGTAGGCCGGCACCCCGTTTAACCAGACCCGGTGGGCCTTGATAGTCGGGACCGAATGACCAAAGTTGATAAAGGCTCCTGAGGAACACATAGGGGCAAAGGTACCGGTGGTCACCACGTCTACTCCCGCTGCTGCTTCTTCCGGGCCGTGTTCCTTTACCAGGGAGACCATTTCCTCCGCCGTGACCACCACGGCTTCACCGCGTTTAATCTTTTCGTTGATTTCCGCCAGCGTCTTTTTGACCTTATACCCCATATTTTCCTCCTTTATTCCACCAGGGAGACCACCTGATGTCCGGCGATCTCCAAGGCCGCGGCGATGGGTTCCAGGGGGCACTTTTCAAGACGTACGTAATAGATACGTTTGCCAGAAGGGTGGACGTCCATGCCTACGGAAATTATTCGTCCCCCGTGTTCCCGGATAATATCCAGCACTTCTTCAAAGCTGCTCTCCTGGCCGGGGATGACGTCAATCCGGGCGCTGGAGCGCAAAATGCCCATCAATTCGATAAAGGCCTCCAGGAGATCGGTGACGGTGATGATACCCACCAGACGTCCTTTATGGAGTACAGGGAGTCCACCGATTTTGTACCGGTAAATCAGTTTGGCCGCCTCATCTACCGTGGCTTCCGCATCAATGGTGATGGGGTTGATGATCATCACTTCCCGCACGGGGAGTTTTTCCATCACCGTAGGCAGGGCGTATTGACGGATGCTGCTTTCCGTCACCAACCCTACCAGACGCTCCCCCTGGGTGACTGGCAGATGCCTGATGGAGTGCTTCTTCATGAGTTGAATAGCTTCTTCTACCGTGGCCTCCGGGGAGATGGTGACCACGTCTTTAATCATCCAGTGTTTGATGCGCAATTTATATCCTCACTTGCCTGATTTTGGTCCAATATAGCATCAGCCAGGAGGCCTTCAATATTTTTAGGCGGCTTGGGGCCGTTTACGCCTTGTTTCTTCAAAATGTTCGTGCACCTGGTGCATAAAGGCCTCAAGGCGCATCCTGGTACCCATGGAACGCTGGCCGTCGCAGGCCACCGTCAAGACGGGTATCAGCCCCCTTTCCTCCCGCACCCGCTTCAAAAGCATGGTCACCACGGTGCCAGGCATACAGGTAAAGGGAATAACGTTGACGATCCCATTTACGCCGTGACGTAAGTAATCAAGGCTTTTCCCCACTGAAAGGATGGCCTCACCTTCGAATTCTTCGCTTACGTAACGCTTGGCCAGGCCAATGATTTCGTCCACCGTGGGTTCTTCTGCACTGTCTAGGAGATCCTCGACCAGGGAGACGAATTTGTGTTCGTCTTTTATCTGGACGTGGTTTTCGATGATGAGACGGGTAAGCTCCCTTAGTTTGCGCAACCTTTTGGCCCACCGTTTGGAAGTGTAGTTGATGTAATATATCCATTCCGCGATAGTGGGTAGCCACACTTCGGCCCCCATTTCTTCAAGCACCTTTACGATGTTTTCGTTGGCGAAACGGTTGGCCCGGACGTAAATTTCGCCTACGATCCCCACTATGGGCTTTTCCCCTTCTCCGTAAGTGGAGATCCGGGCAAACTCTTCCCTGATCTCCTGCATGGTTTCAAGGAGGTCTTCCCGCCTTTCGATGGCGAGACAGAGCTTTTCAAGGGCCGTAGCGTATACTTCTTCGGTCTCGCCCGGGTTTTCTTCGTAAGGCCTTATTTCGCGCAGAAGTTTGTCCAGGATGTCCACGCAGACCACAGCTTGCCAGGAAAGCCTGATAAAGTCTCCACCTCCGATCAGCCCGAGCTCCCGGTAGAATTTTACGTCCTGGGTGGGTGAATAAATGGGCACGTTTTCGTAGCCCAGTTCGTCAAGGATTTTGCGGTGTAGGCGGTTGTACTGTCCGAACCGACAGGGGCCCGAGCCAGAGGGCATGAAAAAGGCCGCCCGGTTCGGGTCAAAATCCGGCTGCTGCAACATCTTAAGCATATCCCCGGTGGTGAGCACCGCGGGGTAACACTCTTTGCCAGAAGTATAACGGCGGCCAAGTTTAAGCGATTCCTCGTCTGATTCCGGAAGTACCTTGGCGTTAACCCCGCAGGCCCGGAAGGCCGCCGCCAGGGCGTAGGCGTGGTCCGCCATGTGAGGGATATAGAGTACGCGGCCGTCTTCGGGTTTGACCTTGCGCCGGTAGCGCCGCGGGGGCTTGGTCCCGGTCTGCCGCTTGCCGCGAACGCTGTCTAGGAAGGCTTCGATGCGGGTTACCAGGCCAGCGTCAGCACTGTGTTCGTCTATTTCAAGTTCAAGATACGGCTTACCCCCCAACAGCTCTTCGAAAAAGTGGATAATAAAGGAATCCGGCCCGCAGGAGAAATTGGTAAGGAAGATTGGGTAGAGGTTTTCGTGTTCTCTGATGAAATGAGCGGCCAGGAGGAAACGTTGGCCATAGCGCCAGTACATCCCCTCAAGGCCGTCAAGATCCTTGACTTCCGCCAGGGGAAGCATGTCCACCGGGATACCCACCACCCCAAGGCTCCTTATCTTGTTGTGTATGGCAAGATTCGCTCCCGGGTCACAGGCATTATAGGGGCGGCCCACGATCACCAGGGCTACTTCATCTTCCTTGAGCTGCCCTAAGACCTCCTGGCCCCTCCTCTTAAGCCAGGTCTCAAAATCTCTCTGGGCCCTTTCTGCCTTGGCCCAGGCCTCTTTTAATTCGCGGTAGGGGACCTTTAAGAGTGCGGCCAGCTCTTTCTTTTCGTTTTCCAGGACCTTGCCACCGGTGCCGAAATGAAAGACCGGGGCCAGCAGCTCCGCCCCGTAATTTTCAAAATTGAAGGAGGCGGCAAGGGCAGAAGGGATGCTCTGGACGTAAGGGCAGATTTTGCCCACCTGAAGGTCGGGATGGTCAGGGGGAAGATCGATGATATAGGGTACGAAGATCTTCTTTACCCCCTTGGCCAGGAGGTCAGAAACGTGGCCGTGGGCGATCTTTACGGGAAAACAGGTCTCTGCCGCCACCGCTTCACACCCGACGTTTATGAGTTTTTTATTGGTTGGTTCCGAAAGGACCACTCCAAATCCCAGTTCCTGTAGAAGGGTGGCAAAGAAGGGAAGTCTTTCGAAATTAAATAAGGCCCGGGGAAGGCCGATTTTTCCCCGCCTGCCTTCGCCATCTTCAAGATAGCTGAGGAGCCTCTCCTCCCTTTCCTTAATGAGGTTGGGCAGCTCTTGGGGAGGTTTGCGGTGGTCTACTTCGTATTTTTCACACCGTCCTCCGTAAAAATAGGGAGGATTCCCCTCGATGGAGACCTTTCTTATTTCACATTGGTTGGGGCAGCCCTTACATTCAAAGGTCGAGATCTCGTATCTTACCTTTGAAAGGTCAAACCCCCTGAATTTAGTCTGCCCTTTGGTTTCTTCCCGGGCCAGCAGGGCCGCCCCCAGGGCCCCGGTGACCTCGTGGTGCGGTGGCACGATGATCTCTTTCCCCAATACCCGTTCAAAGGCCGCCACGATCCCGGCGTTAAAGGCGGTGGCCCCCTGGTAGAAGACCTTTTGGCCTATCTTGCGGCCTTCTACCACCTTGTTCAGGTAGTTGTGCACGATGGCGTAGCAGAGTCCGGCGATGAGGTCTTCCTTGGGCAACCCCTGTTGCTGGTAATGCAAGAGGTCGGATTGCATAAAAACCGTGCACCGCTCCCCCATCTCCACCGGGGCTTCTGAGGCCAGGGCGTACTGGCCAAATTCCTCTATGGGTACTCCCAGGCGCACGGCCTGTTCTTCGAGAAAGGAACCCGTGCCCGCGGCACAGGCCTTGTTCATGGTAAAGTCCACGATGGCTCCCCGCTCCAGCCGGATATACTTGGAGTCCTGTCCCCCGATCTCGATGATGGTATCCACTTCGGGATCAAGAAAGGCCGCGGCTTTGGCCTGGGCCGTGATCTCGTTGCGGATGACGTCGGCCCCTACAAAATCTCCCACCAGATAGCGCCCGGAACCGGTGGTGCCAACTCCCAGGATCTCAATTTCAAAGTTTTTTGGAAGCCTTTCTTTGAGGTTTAGCAGGCCCTCTTTTACGCTTTCTAAGGGTTTGCCATGGTGTAAAGCGTAGGTTTTGGCGATGAGGCGCCCTTTCTCGTCTAGGGCTACCAGCTTGGTGCTCACGGAGCCCACGTCTATTCCCAAGTAAAGGCGGAGTTTTTGCCCCTGGGCCGGGAAAGAGGTCTCTTTGGTGATGGTCTTTATGGTATAGGGGCCGAGCTTGGGCAGACGTTTGACGGAACGTTTCCGGTTTTTGAGGTATTCTTCAAGGATTTCGGCCCCTTGGTAGGGGGCGGCGAAACGCCCGTCAAGCCCGTAGAGGGCCGCCCCGATGGCCCCCATGATGAAGTGGTACCGCGGAATAATGAGTTCTCCTTCCTTGAGGTTGAAGATCTCTTTAATGGCCCGGCGAACCCCAAGATTGGCCGCCACCCCTCCCTGAAACACGATGGGCGGAAGTACCTTTCGGCCCCGGGCCAGATTGCTCTTAAGATTCCTGATGATGGCAAAACAGAGGCCAGCTATTATTTCGTGGTCCGGCACCGCTGCCTGCTGGAGGTGGATCATGTCGGACTTGGCAAAGACCGTACAGCGGCCAGCGATCCGGGGAATATTCTGGGCCTTTAAGGCCAACTGGCTGAATTCCTCGATAGAATAACCCAGCCGGGCCGCCTGTTGCTCCAGAAAGGCACCGGTGCCCGCCGCACACATGGTGTTGAGGGCAAAATCTTTGATCCGGAACTTGCCTTCTTCATGGGAGATAAAAACCAGTTTGGAGTCTTCCCCGCCAATGTCAATGATGGTATTGGCCTCGGGGTGGTAATGTTCCACCGCCCGGGCGTGAGCCATCACTTCGTTTACAAAGGCCACGGATAGGATCTGAGAGATAAATTTGCCCGCGGTCCCGGTACAGGTAAGCCCCTCAAGTTCGCTTCCGAAACGTTCTTCGACTTCTTTAAGGATTCGGGCGGCGGTTTCTACCGGCTGGCCGTGTGTTTTCTGGTAGGTGTGGTAAAGGACCTCCCTTTTTTCGTTAAGGACTGCCACCTTGGCCGTTCCCGAACCCACATCCAGGCCTACGTAATATCCTGCCATCCCGACCTCCCTCTGGCTTTAGGCTCTGCTGAAACAGATTTTAAAACAAATTTAAGTTTTTTGCTCGGAAATTGAAACACTTTTCAATAACTAACTTTTAAAAAGTTTATTGAAAACTGTCCGCGGAAGCCCTTGTTTAAGGGAAGCCAAGGTTTCTTCGGGCCTGGTGTGCCTGCCCACCAGGATTTTTAACACCTTGGCCCCTTGGCGGGCGTAGAATTCTTTAAGCGGGCGGGTGCGGGCCTTGTAGGTCTGCCACTTCTTGTAGATCAACTCGATGCGGTCGTCATCGCGGCCCTTGCGGTCTCCCCCGGTGTTGCGGTGGATGCGTTCAAGTATCTCTTCAAACGAGGCCTCAAGGACCAGGACCAGGGGGATATTTACGTATTCTTTCATTAACCGAGCCTGGCCTTCGTGGCGCGGGAGCCCGTTTAGGACCAGTATTTCTTCTCCCGTGGCCTCTTTAAATTGCAAAAAGGCCCGCAGGATCTTTTCTGCCAGGTAAAAATGTTCGTTTTCCAAAAGGAGCCCCTCGGCCAGGACTTTCTGGATAAAGACCCTCTCTGAAGGGAGGATCCCGTCCCTTATCTCTCCCCGGGCGATGGCCCGCAGCTCACGGCCGAAATCAAAATGGAAAAAACGCCGACCGTAAAGCCCTTGGGCCTCTAAAAGATCCCCCAGGGGGGATTTCCCAACTCCCGTAGGGCCGAGTAGTAAAATTCCCTTAAGCATCCTCAAGGCAAGATCGCTTCGACGAAGGCTTGAGGGTCAAAGGGTTGCAGGTCTTCCAGTTTTTCTCCCAGTCCCACAAAACAGATGGGGATTTTGAAAAGATGCGTCAAGGTTAAGGCGATCCCTCCCTTGGCCGTTCCGTCCATTTTGGTGAGGATAAGACCGTTGATAGGTAAGGCCTCACGGAAATACTTGACCTGGTTGACGGCGTTCTGTCCGGTGGTGGCATCAATTACGAGTAGGTTCTGGTGCGGGGCACCGGGAAGCACCTTTCCGGCGACCCGGGCCATTTTTTTGAGTTCTTCCATGAGGTTATATTTGGTATGGAGGCGGCCGGCAGTATCAACCAGGACCACGTCAAGTCCCCGGGCCTTGGCGGCTTTAAGGCCTTCAAACACCACTGACGAAGGGTCTGCCCCGGGGTGCTGTTTGACCACAGGTACCTGAAGCCTTTTGCCCCAGGTCTCGAGTTGTTCGATGGCCGCAGCCCGAAAGGTGTCGGCCGCCACGAAGAGTACGGTAAACCCTTCGTTTTTGAGGCGAAAACCGAGTTTGGCGATGGAGGTGGTTTTCCCTACCCCGTTTACCCCCACCACAAAGATAACCGCAGGTTTGGCCTCTGGTGGGAAGGGAGGGGGCTCAAGGGCGAGTATTTTGAGCATTTCTTCTTTGAGCGCCTCTTTGAACTGGGAAGTCTTTAGAAGCTCTCCCTGTTGAACCCTGATTTTTAACGGAGTCAGGAGCGCCCTTACGGTATCCAGGTTGATGTCTGCCGTGATCAGGGCCTCTTCCAGTTCCTCAAAGAAGGCCTCGTCTACCGTGCGCTCCACCACGAAGATCTCTTCGAGGCCTTCTTTTAGACGCTCACGGGTCTTGGAAAGTCCCTGGCGAAATTTATCCCAGAGGCCCTTTTTTTCCTCTTTATGCCCTTGGTCGGGGGCGCTCTCTTCCTTCCGGCGTAACCACTTGAACATAACTTTCCCTTGCGTTAAAAGAGCTAGAGTCTAGCTAAGAGATAGCTTAGCCCGGAGACCTTGGCAAGCATGAAAGTGGAACTGAAACTACTGCCAGCAGAAAAACGGGGCCGCTTGACCAACCAGTCCAACCTCCCTTTCGGGCGTATCTTTACCGACCACATGTTTTATATGTTTTACCGGGAAGGGGAAGGTTGGCAGGGGGCCTGCATCAAACCCTACGAACCCATCTGCCTTGATCCCGCTGCCGTAGTCTTTCATTACAGCCAGACTATCTTTGAAGGCCTTAAGGCCTACTACGGCGTAGATGGCCGGATCAGACTCTTTCGCCCGGAACGCAACCTGGCCCGGCTCAACCGGTCGGCCCGCAGGATGTGTATGCCAGAAGTGGACGAAGATTTTGTGCTAAAGGCCTTAAAACAGCTGGTCTACGTGGAGAGGGAATGGGTGCCGAAGGAAAAGGGCTCAGCCCTCTATATCCGGCCCCTCATGATGGGGACCGAGGCCTTCCTGGGCGTCAAACCAAGTGCAGAATACATCTTCTTTATAATTCTTTCCCCGGTGGGGGCTTACTACAAAGAAGGTTTCAACCCTATAAAGATCTACGTGACGGATAAATACGTACGCGCCGCCCCTGGAGGGGTGGGGGACGTAAAGACGGGGGGCAACTACGCCGCCAGCCTTATGGCCTCCGAGGAGGCCAAAAAGCTTGGCTATACCCAGGTGCTCTGGCTGGACGCGGTGGAAAGACGTTACGTAGAAGAAGTGGGCACCATGAACATCTTTTTCTATTTCGAAGATGAGCTGGCCACCCCGGCCCTTACCGGTACCATCCTTCCCGGAATTACCCGGGAGTCGGTAATTCAGATGGCCCGGGACTGGGGTCTTAGGGTGAGTGAGAGGCGGATCTCCATCGAAGAGGTGCTTTCCGCAGCAGAATCCGGGCGTCTTAAGGAATGTTTTGGTACCGGAACCGCAGCGGTCATCTCCCCGGTGGGCTGGTTGGCTTACAAGGGCAAGGAATACGTCATCAACCAGGGGCAGACAGGGCCCTTGGCCCGCAAACTCTTTGAAGAACTTACCGGGATCCAGTACGGTTCACGCCCTGATCCTTATGGCTGGATTCAATTTGTTCCCTAAGCTCCCTCTCCTCAAGGAGGCGGGTGAGCATCTCTTCAAGGTTGCGAAATTTAAGTTTTATAGACGGGGCACGGGTAAATTTTTCTCTTAAGACTTTCTCTTCCCCCCAGACGACGATATCTTTTACGACCTCTTCCAGTTCAGCCACGTTTTTCGGCCACGGGTAGAGTAAAAACCGTTCAAAGAGTTTGAGGGAGATGCTCACGATTTCGCGGCGGTAGACCCAGGCGTAACTCTCAAGGAAATGTTGGGCAAGTAGTGGAAGGTCGATCAGCCGCTCTCTTAGCGGTGGGAGGTGAAGGGTAAATTCTGCCAGTTTGAAAAACAACTCCGGCAGCAGTCTGCCTTCTTTGAGCAGCTTTTCCGGGGGGGTGGAAAGGGAGAGGATGAGTTTGGCTTTACTGTAGACGGGCTCTTTGGAGCCCAAGGGATAAAAATAGCCGTTTTCTAAAAATAAAAGGAGCCTTTGCTGGGTGGATAAAGGCAGGTTCTCTATATTCTCGAGGTAAAGGACTCCGTCTTCGGCCTTGGCAAAGGCCCCTTCTTTGGCCTTTTTTACTTTTTTAATCACCCCGGGCCCGAAACCGAAAAGTAAGGGGTCTATCATCTCTTCAGGTAGGGCCGAGGTGGCGAACTTGACGAATTTTCCCTGGCGGTAAGCGTGAATATGCCGGGCCAAGAGCTCTTTTCCCACCCCTTTAGGGCCAAAAAGCAAAATGGGTTCCGGCAGGCGCGCCAGGACCGGGATGGCTTCCCTTATTTTGACTATCTTTTCGTCTTCCCCGATAAAGGGGTGACGGTATTCCTCCGGGCTCAAAGGAAAACGACAATTTAATTCTTTTTCCAAAAAGGAATAAAGTCTTTCAGGGGTAAAGGGGCGCTTGAAATAAGAAATTTTCAAATGGCCGAAAGACAGGGTCTTTCTTTTGTGGCTCACGGCTATGATTCGCGCCCTGGGAGGGGCTTCTTCCGGTATCCGGGCCAACTCTTCCGGAGAGATCTTTTGCGGTTCCACCAGGAAGATAAGCTTAGCCCGGTCGATTAAGGCGGGCGTAAGTTTAGCGAGGCTCAACAGATGGTTGAGATATCTCCCTGCCAGCTCGTCTCCTGCCAGCACGCAAAAAGAAATCATCATTGTTAAAGATTTTAAAATGCAACTTTAATGCCATAATTAAGACCGAAATAAAGCGACTCGGAAATACTTAAAAGGACGGAAAGACTACTTTTTTGCTATCAGTTAGAAAATTCCTGTCAAAATATTGACGATACGGAAAAATTTTTTCACTTTTGCGGAAAAATTTTTCCTTTCAATGGGTATTTGTGGCCACCAGTTCCAAGTCTTTTCCCCAAGCAAAGAGTTTGTCTTTTACCACGCAAACCACCCCCAAAAGAGGGGTCTTTTTGAGGGCCTTTTGGAGCTTCGGAAAATCCTCTGGGCCCTTTACCAGGTTGGCAAGTGAGGTGGCGTAGGCGTCGGCCAGGGCGGTATCTTTGGCTATTACGCAAAGGGCGTCGGCCCGACCGAGGCTTAAACTATGTCCCACGGTACCTGATGAGGTGCACACCGCACATGGCATAAGTTTTCTTTTCAGCCGGAGCCCTATTTTCCCCGACAGGGGAGAATCGCCGGCCCAGATGGCCACGGTCACTTCCCTTTTGGTGGCAAGGAAGATATCTCCTCCGTTTTCGACCACTATTTCGCTGGTCAATCCTTCAGCGAGCAGGGCCCGCCCTAGCTCTTCGGCGATGGCCCCGGCCACCGCTGCCATAGGACCAACCCCGGCCTTTTGGGCGGCCCGAAACATTTTTTGAGCCACTACAGGGGCCTGGGGGTCCAGGGGCAGAGGTTTTAAGGAGGACAAAAAATCCGGGTGTTTCAAGATATAATGTTCCAAGCTTTGCCGGAGGGCGAGTAGTCTTTTAAAAGCCTCTTCAGATAGGTCTTTTTCTGCCAGGAGAAGCAGGTCAGATTCACGGTAGACTACCCGGAAGGGTATGAGGCCTTCGCCATAAAAGGCGGTACGGTAGGTACGCAGCTCAAAATCCGTGTTACCAACCCTCATCTTTTGGGCTAAAATACCCGGAGAAGGGCAGAAGGAGAAGAGATGGAAGTAACACCGGTCAAAATCGGTTCTTTTGAGGTGGGGCGAGGGGTCCCTCTCCTTATCGCTGGTCCCTGCGTGTTGGAAAGCTTAGACATCGCCTTGACCTGTGCCCGCTTTATGGCGGAAGCGGCTCGGGAATATGGTTTTTTTTACATATTTAAATCTTCTTTTGATAAGGCCAACCGTACCTCCCTTTCCTCTTATCGAGGGCCGGGCCTTGAGGCGGGTCTTAAAATGCTGGCCCGGGTCAAGGAAGAGGTAAAAGTCCCGGTAACTTCTGATATCCACGAGCCCTGGCAGGCCGAACCGGCGGCGGAGGTGCTGGATCTCATCCAGATCCCGGCCTTTTTGTGTCGGCAAACCGATCTCATCGTGGCGGCGGCCAAGACGGGAAAGCCCGTTAACATAAAGAAGGGGCAGTTTGTCTCTCCCTGGGACATGTATTACGCGGTGGAAAAGGCCCAGGCGGCCGGGGCCGCCGGCGTAATGCTTACCGAACGGGGGTACACCTTTGGCTACCGGAACCTGGTGGTTGATATGAGGTCTTTTCCCATCATGCGCAGCTTTGGGGTCCCCGTAATATTTGACGCCACCCACAGTGTACAGCTTCCAGGAGGTGGGCAGGGGGTTTCGGGAGGGGAGCGAGAGTTCGTCGCTCCTCTAGCCCGGGCGGCGGTGGCGGCAGGGGTGGACGGGATCTTTATGGAGGTGCATCCGGCCCCGGAAACGGCCCTCTGTGACGGGCCGAACTCACTTCCTCTTTCTGAGGCCAAAAAGCTTCTAAGGGTCCTTAAAGACCTTTATCGGGTTATAATTGACCATGGTTACCTTTCCTGAAGAGGTACTGGCCCGAGCCGCTAAGGTTAAACTTTTGTTGCTGGATGTTGACGGCATCCTGACAGACGCCCGCATAATCATTGACGCTAAGGGGCGGGAGATCAAACATTTTTGTGTGCGAGATGGCATGGGGATAAAGCTCCTCCAGATGGCGGGGCTTGAAGTGGGAATCCTTTCCAGCCGGAAATCCCCTCCGGTCTCTTACCGGGCCAAAGAACTGGGTATTGAACTTATTATCCAGGGAGAACTCGATAAACTGGGGCTTTATGAAACCATCCGCCAGCAAAAGGGCCTGGCGCACGAAGAAATAGCTTACATGGGGGATGACTGGATTGATCTGCCGGTGTTAAAAAGGGTGGGTCTAGCGGTCACTGTGCCTGAGGCCTGGCCACCGGTCAAGGAATACGTACATTACGTGACCAAACACCCCGGAGGGCGGGGGGCGGTGCGTGAGGTATGTGATCTTTTGCTCCAGGCCCACCACAAATGGGAGGAAATGCTAAAATGTTTCGAATCCTCTGCTGGGCGTTGTTTTTGATCAGCTTTTTGGTGGCCTGTCACCAGGAAAAGGTGGTGCCGCCCAAAACGCCACAAGAAGCTGCGCCGCCGACCAAGGTCAAGCCTCCCCCCCAAAAACCTCAGGAGGAACCGGACACGGAATTTAAAAAGCTCCATTACGTGATTTACGAAAAGGGGAAATTAAAGTGGAATATCCGGGCCCAGGAGGCGTACATCTTTAAAGGAAAAAGGATCAAGATGAAAGATTTGAAAGTGTGCGCTCATCCGGACAAAGGTTTTTGTATTACTGCCAAAGAGGGAGATTACGACCCTAAGGCAGGCCGGTTCGTCTTTCGGGGAAAAGTGATTCTAGACGCAGGCAGAAGGGGTACCCTTTTTACCTCGGTTCTTAAATACCTGCCCCAAAAGGAGAGCCTTGAGACCGAAGCGGGGGTGGTTATTAAAAACGAAGGTTTCTTAATCAAAGGAAAAGGATTTTACTACGACCTTAAAAGCGGCGCCATGAAAGTGCTCAAACGCACCAAGGTAAGAGTTGATGCTTAGATGGTTTTTACCCTTTTTGCTGGTAGCCTTTTGGTGGACCGGGGTCCAGGCCAAGACCCCCATCACCATCAAATCAGACCGAATGGAGGTCTTACAGAACCAGAAGGTGGTGGTCTTCAGTGGCCACGTGGTGGCCAAAAAGAAGGACCTGACCATCTACGCTGACAGACTCCTGGTCTATTACGACCAAAAAAAGGGCAAGAGGGAAGTGCGCAAACTGGTGGCCCTGGGCCAAGTAAAAATTACTAAAGACGACTGGATCGCCCGGGCTGGCAAAGCCGTCTATTTTAAAAACCTTGAAAAAATAGTGCTGGAAGACCGGCCTCAAATCTGGCAAGGAGACAACACCGTTAAAGGGGCCAGGATTACCCTTTACCTGAACGAAGACCGCTACGTGGTGGAATCAGAGGCCAACGAAAAGGCCGAAGCCGTGATCTTTACCGATTGATGTATGTCTTTAGAACTAAAAGCCCAGAGTCTTTCCAAACGTTTTGGGGGAAGGACGGTAGTCAAAGACGTCTCCCTCAAGGTAGCAACCGGCGAAGTAGTGGGGCTTTTGGGCCCCAACGGGGCGGGTAAAACTACTACCTTTTATATGGTAAGCGGCCTCATCGCCCCGGACAAAGGGCGGATCTTTTTAGGGGAAGAGGATCTTTCGCGGGAGCCGATGTATCGCCGGGCCCGGCGTGGGATCATTTATCTCCCCCAGGAGCCATCGGTTTTCAGGCGTCTGACCGTTGAGGAGAACATCCTGCTGGTTTTAGAAATTTTGGCCATTTCCCGAGGAGAAAGAAAAAGGAGGCTGGAAGACCTACTGGAGAGTTTCGGGATGTCACATCTGCGGCGCCAGAAGGCCTACGCCCTTTCGGGAGGGGAGAGACGTCGGGTAGAAATTATGCGGGCCATGGCGCGTGCGCCCCTTTTTCTCCTTCTGGATGAGCCTTTCGCTGGGATTGATCCCATAGCCGTGGCGGATTTGAAAGAAATCATTAAAAATCTTAAGGAAAAAGGGCTTGGCTTGCTTATTTCTGACCATAACGTGCGTGAAACTCTGTTAGTATGTGATTATGCTTATATTGTGGCCAACGGTGAGGTTATCGCGCAGGGCAGACCCGCTGAAATCGCGGAAAATGAGCGGGCACGTGAGTTGTATCTCGGCAGGGATTTCAGGTTAAATTAAGGATATGGCGTTAGAGCTAAGACAACACCTCAAACTTACCCAACAGCTGGTCCTGACTCCGCAACTGCAGCAGGCCATCAAGTTATTGCAACTTAACCGGCTGGAGCTGGAACAGGTCTTACGGCAGGAGGCTGAAACAAACCCCGTTTTAGAACAGGACCTGGCGGACCAACAAACCGTCTCTCTAGAAGAACTTACCTCTAACAATCGGCAGCAGGAAGAGGGGCTTTCTCTGGCTACCGAGAGTCCTCTCGGTGCGGAAGCCGTTAAAGACTTTGACTGGGAGGCCTATTTTCAAGATAACGGGAGCGCCTATCCCAGTTTTGCCTTTGAACAAAAAGAGGCCATTGATTACGAACGCAAGCTTACCAAGGCAGAAAACTTGGTCTCCCATCTTCTCTGGCAGCTTTATCTCTCCGACCTGACGCCTGAAGAGCAACGTATCGGAGAATATATTATCGGTAACCTTGACGAAAGGGGTTATCTGGCGGTCTCCGTAGAAGAAATAGCCGAAGACCTGGGGGTTGAAGAAGAAAAAGTAGCCTTTGTCCTGCGAAAAATTCAGTTTTTTGACCCGGTGGGGGTGGCGGCTAGGGATCTTAAGGAATGTCTATTGATCCAGCTTGAACATTTGGGTCTTAAAGGGACGTTGGCGGAATTACTGGTAAGGGATCATCTGAAAGACTTGGAGCTTGGTCGTTACGCCCGGCTGGCCAAAAAATTTAACGTTTCGGTGGAAGAGATAGAAGCGGCCTTGGCGGTGATAAGGGGACTTGATCCCCGACCGGCCCGAAATTTTACCGAGATAGAACCCCAATACGTTGAACCAGACGTCCTGGTCTTTAAAGAAGCGGACGAGTGGGTGGTACGTTTAAACGACGAGGGGCTGCCCCGTTTGCGGATAAGCCCCTATTACCGCAAACTCTTGACCGATCCGGCGGTCCCCCTTGCGGCCAAACAATACATCCAGAAAAAGCTTCGCTCAGCCACCTGGCTAATTAAAAGTATTGAACAGCGGAACCGTACCTTACTGAAGGTTTCCGAAAGTATTATGCGTTTTCAGCGAGATTTTCTAGAGAAAGGGGTGGCGGGCCTAAGACCGTTGATCCTGAGGGACGTAGCCCTGGACGTGGGGCTTCACGAGTCCACGGTGAGCCGGGTCACCACTGGGAAGTACGTCGACACCCCCCACGGCATTTTCGAACTTAAATTTTTTTTCTCTACCGGTTACCGCAGCTCCTCCGGCGAAGAAGTGGCCACGGAGACGGTCAAGCAATACATCAAGGAAATCATCGCCCAAGAAGATCCCCAAAGGCCTTATAGCGACCAGAAAATAGCCGATATTTTAAAAGAGAAGTATAATGTAAAGATAGCAAGGAGAACAGTGGCCAAATATCGGGATCAACTGGGAATATTGCCGGCAAGTAGGCGAAAAGGCAAAATTTCCAAGTAGGGTCGCAAGACCATAATCGCCATTTTAAGGAGGCCCTATGCAAGTCAACATCACTTTCCGGCACTTAGATTCTTCTCCGGGTTTAAAGGAATACGTCAACAAAAGGATTGCCAAGCTTGAGAAGTATTTTTATGGCCCGGTAGAAGCCCACGTTATTTTGAAAGCGGAGAAGTTCCGTCAACAGGCTGAGATCACTCTTATCGGAGACGGTTATAAAGTTACGGGCAAAGAAGAGACAGCGGACATGTATGAGGCTATCGACTTGGTAGTGGCCAAATTAGAAACTCAGGTCAAAAAATTGCGTGAGAAAAGGAAAAACCGCAAAAGGGGCGGGACCAAGGGGCTAGAGATGGCTTCCTTGAGCCCTACCGGGGAAGAAGAACTACCCGTTAAAGTGGAGCGAGTCTACGTAAAGCCTATGTCGGTGGAAGAGGCCCTGGAGCAGATAAAAACGGCAGAACAGGACTTTCTTATCTTTAACAACCCTGAAACCGCTTCGGTAAACGTCCTTTACCGCAAGAGTAACGGCACTTACGTTTTGATCTTACCGGAGCTTTCGTAAAGGAGGGCGGGAGCGCTTCCCGCCCTTTTCTTTTTTTATCCTTCCGATTATAAAGGGCGATATGAAAATAAGCGACTACGTGGTGGAAGAGTGCGTCCTCTGTGAGGTAAAGGCCCGGAATAAGTGGGAATTTTTTGCCGAAATCGCGGCCTGCCTAGGGAAAATGCTTGAGCTTCCGGCCGAGGAGATCAAAAAGGTCCTAGAGGAGAGGGAGCGCCTTAGTTCCACTGCTATCGGCCAGGAGATTGCCATTCCCCACAGTCGGCTGGCGGGTCTGGAGCAGATTGTCATCGCCGCGGGGATAAAAAAAGAGGGACTTGAGTTTGAGGCCATGGACCATAAACCGGTAAAATTGATTCTGGTGGTCTTGGCGCCTGAAAACGAGCAGGCTCTATATTTGCGCACTTTGGCCTGTTTGGCCCGTATCTTAAAAGATAACGAAATAAAGAGGCAGCTTATGGCTGCACGCAACGGGGCAGAATTCAAAAAAATCTTAGACGGGGTGGCGTACGAAGGCTAAACCTATCCAGACCGTCATCATCACCGGCCTTTCTGGCTCGGGTAAGAGTACGGCCCTAAGGGCCTTTGAGGACCTGGGATATTTTGGGGTAGATAACCTACCGGTCACCCTTCTGCCTGCCTTTCTCGAAATAAAAGCCGAACAGCATCGGGGAAAGGACCCCCAGAAAATCGCCCTGGTGATGGACGTAAGGGAAGAGAGTTTCCTGGAAAAGTTCCACGAGGTGTTTGATAAGGTAAAAGAAGAAGGGTACCACCTGGAAGTGGTGTTCCTGGAAGCCAGCGACGAGGTCCTTATCGCCCGCTTCTGTCAGACCAGGAGACCTCACCCTTTGGCCCCGAGGGCCCCCTTATCCAAGGCCCTGGCCCTGGAAAGGGAGGTGCTGGCCCCTATCAAAGAGTTGGCGGACGTGGTCATTGATACTTCATCCTACAACGTGCACCAGCTAAGGCGGGAAATTAAGGCCCGGTTTGGGGTGCGTACTGATCTCTCGGAGATGTTGGTCCATTTCATTTCTTTTGGCTTCAAATACGGGGTGCCGGCGGAGACCCATCTCCTTTTTGACGTACGGTTTTTACCCAATCCCTATTTTGAACCCACCCTCAGGCCCTTAAGCGGGCTTGATCCCAGGATACAGGAATACGTGCTCAGAAACGCGCTGGCCCACAGTTTTTTAAATTTGTGTGAGCAGTATCTTCATTTTCTCCTGCCCCAATACGAAAGGGAGGGCAAGACCTACCTGGTCGTGGGGGTAGGCTGTACCGGAGGAAGGCACCGTTCGGTGGCGGTGGCGGAAGAGCTGGGAGCGATGGTGAAGGCCTGGGGCAGGCAGACTTTGGTCACCCACCGTGACGTGTTAAAGGAGGCCTGAGATGACGGGAATTATTATCGCTGGCCACGGCCGTTTGCCTGAAGAACTCCTTACGGTATGTGCCTTTATTCTGGGAAAGACCGAAGGGATCCGGAGTCTTTCCATTGATCCCGCCACCCCTGCGCAGGAGATCCGTGCCTCTTTTGTCAAGGCCATCGAGGAGGTGGACCAGGGGCAGGGCGTACTCATCTTGACCGACCTTTTCGGGGGCACCCCTTCTAACATGGCCCTTTCCTTTTTGCAGGAGGGTTACGTGGAGGTAGTTTCCGGGGTCAATCTCGCCATGATAATTAAAGCCATACAAAACCGCGAAAAACCGCCAAAGGAACTGGCTCCCCTGGTGGTAGAAGCGGGAAGAAAGGCCATCACGCAGGCTTCCAATCTATTGGAATAGTGAAAGGTCTTAAGCTTCGGCCTGCCCGCGCACAGGACTTAAAAGACATCTTCGAGATTGAACGTCTTTCTTTCCCTTCTCCCTGGTCTGCGGTGCATTTTTATGCGGAACTCCATAAAGACTACGCCCATTTATGGGTGGCTGAGCTTGAGGGAAAGGTCGTAGGTTACGTCTGTTTTTGGGTGATAGCAGGAGAAGCCCACCTGGCCAACATCGCGGTACATCCATCCTTTAGGAGAAAGGGGGTTGGGAGCTTCCTGTTAAAAACGGTTTTGCGCTTCCTTAAAAGACGCCAGGTGAGTCGCCTTTTACTTGAAGTGCGGGTTTCCAATAAAGCCGCCCGGAAATTTTATGAAAAATTTGGCTTTAGAAAAGACGGTTTGAGACGATCTTATTACCAGGACACCGGAGAAGACGCGGTTTTGATGTCTAAAGAGCTGGGCTAAAGGGGATATTGGCCTTAGGGTTCTTCTATTGACGGTAAAATGTCCCCTTCTTACCTTCCTATTTAGGTGAGGGGCAAAATTTTCCTTAAGGAGGAAGAAGATGGCGGTTAAAGTTGGGATTAACGGGTTTGGCCGGATTGGACGCGCGGTATTTCGGGCTCATTTAAAATATCCCGAATTTAAAGAGATAGAAATCGTGGCCATAAATGACCTGACTGATACGCGCACCTTAGCCCACCTTTTAAAATACGACTCTGTCTTTGGTACGCTGCCCAATAAGATCGAATACACCGAAAATTCGCTAATAGTTGACGGAAAAGAAATCCGGGTCTTTTCTGAACCGGAACCCGGGAAGATTCCCTGGGGTGAGGTCGGGGCGGAATACGTAGTGGAGGCCACCGGTCGTTTCACCGACGGTAACCTGGCCCGGGCCCACCTGGAAGCCGGGGCTAAAAAGGTCATTATTACCGCTCCGGCCAAAAATGAAGATTTCACCGTAGTTTTAGGGGTAAACGAGGATGATTATGACCCTTTAAACCACCACGTGGTCTCAAACGCGTCTTGTACTACCAACTGTCTGGCCCCGGTGGCCAAGGTTTTGCTGGACCATTTCGGTATCAAACGCGGTCTGGTGACCACGGTACACGCCTATACCAATGACCAACGTATCCTTGATTTCCCGCACAAGGATCTGCGTCGGGCCCGGGCGGCGGCGGTGAATATGATTCCCACCAAAACTGGTGCGGCTGCGGCGGTGGGCAAGGTAATCCCCGAGCTTCAAGGCAAATTTGACGGGCTGGCGGTAAGGGTGCCCACGCCGGATGTTTCCTTGGTAGACCTGGTAGCGGAGTTAGAAAGGAAGACCACGGTCACCGAGGTGAACGAGGCCCTTAAGGCGGCCCAGAGCAGATACTTGGGTTACACGGAAGAACCGTTGGTTTCCACGGATTTCTTGGGCGACCAGCATTCGGCCATCGTGGACGGCCTTTGTACCAGGGTCATTGAAGGTCGCATGGTCAAGGTTATGGCCTGGTATGATAATGAGTGGGGTTATTCAAACCGGGTACTGGACCTTATCCTCTATATGGAATCCAAAAAGGTATAATTAAAATCCAAAAAGGTATAATTAAAGGGGGGGCGTTTGCCCCCTCTTAATATCTTCCTTCTGGGGGTTTGATGAAGAGGGCAGAAGATTTTACCTCCCAGGCCTTAATCGCCAACCTTCGTGAGACCGCCGTCAAGGATTTCCCGATTCCAGAAAAACACTGGGTCCTTTTAGAGGTAGTAGTTGGTTACCAAGGCCTTGAGAAGCAGGCGGTAGATCTCATTCGTGAGATAAATCATCCCTACCGCAATCCCCGCCTGGTCATCGCGGATCTGCGCTCCTTCATGCTCAAAAATTTCCGGATCATCGTGCACCACGAGCGGGGCAGGGAGGCCTTTCAGACGGCCCTGGAAATCCTTTTCCGTTTGCTTGAGGAGGCTACCCAGGAAGAGATTTTGTGCCAGGCCGCCGAGGCGGTCGAGGCCTTACTTGAAAAGGCGGTTTCTGCCCTTAGTGGAGAGGCCTTAAAGGCCTTCTTGCCAGTCTTGGCCTGGGCTTTTGAGGAACTGAAAAGGCTCCCTCCGGAGAAATTTTTCTATTTTCTAAGGGGTTATTTTTCTTTTAAGAGGTTTGCCAAAAATCTCATCAGCAAGGCTGGCCAAGACTGGCCCCTTTCTTTCCTCTTTGATTTTCTGTCTTTTGTTTTGCAAAGGACCTATGAGTTTTGGCTCTCACAACCCGACCCCAGCCAGTGGCTGGCGGAGGAGTGCGCTTGCTCCCTGGGAGAGGCGGTACGGGAATACTTTCGTTTGATCAAACCGGTAGCCCATGATTCTTTAAAAGAATATCTGGGCCGTCTGCAAACCATCTCCTCGGCGGCGCTTTCTCCCTTTGAGAAGATAAAGGCCCTTTTGGAACTTCCTGATTACCTGGATTTGGTACGTTTTTATAAAGAGTTACCGGAAAAAGTGGCCGCCCTTTCCCGGGATACTACCCCGGATGACCCTTTTCATAACGTAAAGATCATCTTTCTCTTTCGCATCGTAGAAACCCCCGGGCTGGCTCCCATCCACGAAGACGCCTTGCGGGAGATCAACCGGGAACTGGTGAAGATGATCAGGCGGGAGCCTTCGGAAAAGCTGGATGATTTCATTACCCGGACTTTTTCCCTCCTTAAAAAGAATATCCGGCATTATCCCTGGACGGCGCTGCAGTGTATCCGCAACATGGGCTTTGAGATACTTGACCGGGGGGACCCCAGGCTGGCGGAGCTCTTTTTGGAAGAAGTGGTGAAATTCGGTTTTCAACCCCCTGAGATCAAAGGGGTTGACCGGGAATGGCACCTCATCTGTAACCCGGCCCATCTCCTCAACGTTCGTACCTGGCTTGACATCATTGCCCACCACCCCAAGTGGTGTACCACCCTTCTTTCCGCCTTGATCATCAATTTGAAACTGGCCGGGACCTGTATCCGTGATACGGATCTCTTCCAGAAGGACGTCTCAAAACTTTTAAACAGCGAGATTGAGCCGGTATACAACCTGGTCAAACAGTTCTGTCGCATTTTGCCTGTTTACTACCATGAAATAGGGGCGGAGGGGCTCTTACGGGACGTCTCCACCGAGCTTGATGAAATTCACGCCCGCAAGGACGAATTAATCCATTTCCTGCGCAAACAAAGCCACGTGGAGAGTTCTAATCTCATCATCGACTTTATCGAGGCCATTATTTCCTTCTGGCTTACCAAAGATAAGACTCCCTTAAGGCCTTATATTCCTCCTGAGCTATACGAACGGATTCAGGTAAGCGGTCCTTACGTGGACCACGTTCACGAGATCATAAAGGCCCTTTTCGCAAAGGCCTCTATTTCTAACGTCAAAGATCTCCTGCTCCTTAAAGAAAAGGAATTAAAAGAGTTGCTGGCGGAAATTCCCGCCCCGGAAGAGGAAAAAAAGAGGGTTTTTCTCCTCATTAAAATGTACCAGCTTGAGGTACAGAAATACAGTTTCAACCTTTACGAACTGAAGTCTTATCTGGAGCAGGCCAAAAACTGGGGGTTTGAGGGCATAGACGATTTACTCAAGGCTCTAGAAAACGAAAATTTGGAAGAGCGTCTGGCGGCTATCCTTGATTATCTGGAATATTTACAGGGCATCATACTCTCACCTGAAAAATTCAAACCCCGGGAAGACATCTATTTCAAACGCCATATCGCCGCTGACATCCCTTCCATGTACGGCCGTTATCACGAAAAGAAATTTGACGCTCTGGGGCTTACCTTTCGGCTGGAGGCCCTGGCCAACACCTATTTTGAGGAACTGGTGGCCTCGACAGAGATACCTTTTATAACCCGTTCGACCTTCTTTGAGATCATAAAGATCCTTCATTATTTTAGGCGGGCCCTTCAAATTGAGGGCATAAGCTCTAAAAAGTTCAACACTTATCTTAACCTCCTTAAGGCCTCCCTTGACATGCGCCGTTTCACCTACACCCAGTATCTAGATATCTTCCGCGGGCTCTTAGAGGGGGTAAAAGACATTACTAAAGTGTATTATATCAGTCCCCACCGTGATAACCTGGCCATTATTTTGCGTCAGCTGGGACGCGAACATTTACTTCCCAAGTATCTGGCGGGCCACGAAGATCTTTCGGATGAAGAGCTTTATCAGCGAGTTTCGGAAAGGTTTCTGCGGGATTTGATCGCCAGCGCCTTCAGCCTCCAGGCCCTGGATAATTTCGTGACTAAGCTTTATCGCACCCTTCTTGAGCAGCGGGAAAAGCTCTCGCAGGCCGATCTTGATCTCCTCATGACTTACGACCCGGCCCGGGCCCTTTGTCCCCTTTACAAACCCAATTCTCTTACTCAAGACCTGATACACCTGGGCAACAAGGGTTACAATCTTTATTTGCTGGCCACCTTAGGGCTCCCTGTCCCTCCTGGTTTTATCATCACCACCGAGGTGTTTCGTTGCTACCGGGTGATTAAAAAATATCAGGCCACTTACGAAGACCTGTTACGCCAGATAAAAGACGCCCTCTCTTTGGTAGAAGAGCAGACGGGGAAACGTTTCGGAGACCCGGAAAACCCCCTTCTCCTTTCGGTAAGAAGCGGGGCTGCTATCTCCATGCCAGGAATGATGGCCACGGTTTTAAACGTGGGTAGCAACCTGGAAATTATAGAAGGATTGGCGCAGAGGACGGGCAATCTCTGGTTTGCTTGGGATACCTACCGGCGTTTTGTCCAGAGCTGGGGCATGGCCCACGGGCTGGAACGGGAGATCTTTAACCGTTTGATGCGGGAACACAAATCCTTCTACGGGGTAAAAAAGAAAAGAGAATTTACCGGGGAACAGATGAGGGAGCTGGCCCTGAAATACCGGGATACGGTGATAGCCAAAGGGATTCCCATCACCGACGACCCGTGGGAACAGCTTTTGATTTCTATCGAGCTGGTCCTTTCCTCTTGGAATTCCGAAAAGGCCCGGGCCTACCGCCAGATTATGGGGGTGTCCGACTATTGGGGCACGGCGGTGTGCGTGCAGGCTATGACCTTTGGCAATATCTCTTTGGAAGCGGGTACCGGGGTGGTCTTTACCGCCCCACCGCTCGGCAAGCTTTCCCGGGTGGCCCTCTGGGGAGACTATACCCCTGGCAATCAGGGAGAGGATATCGTTTCCGGGCTCGTGACCACCTATCCCATTTCCATCGAACAGAAGAAGAGGGAAGGGCGGGAGGACGAGCCTTCTTTAGAAGAAAAGTTTCCGGAGATATACCGGACGCTTTTTGATATCGCCCAGGACCTGATTTACGATAAAAAATGGTCGCATCAGGAGATCGAATTTACCTTTGAGAGCCCCCAAAAAGAAAGCCTTTTTATCCTCCAGAGCCGCGACATGGTAACCAAAGAGGAAAGGCCGAGAGTGCAGGTCTTTGTCCCGACCCCGGAACTGGAGCGGTCTTTTGTGGGTAGAGGCATAGGGGTTTCCGGGGGCGCCCTTTCGGGCCGGGTGGTCTTCACCCTCGAGGATATCGAAAGATTGCGTCGAGAAGATCCGGAGGCCCCTCTTATCCTCTTGCGCTTTGACACCGTGCCAGACGACATAAAAGAGATCAGCGCGGCAGACGGCCTACTTACCGCCCGCGGAGGGCAGACCTCGCACGCAGCCATCGTGGCCTCCCGCCTCAATAAGACCTGCGTGGTGGGCTACGAAAACCTGGTCATCTATGAAGACAAAGGTTACGCCCGCCTGGACGGGCATATTATCAAAAAAGGGGAATGGATAAGTATTGATGGTATGACTGGCCGCATTTACTTAGGACGCCACGAAGTAAGAGAAGCCACCGGCTTTCCGAGCGTTTTTTAAGAGGTTTTGAAGCATTACCATCCGCTCCAGAATCCGATTGCCGTTTTTTTCCGTAGCCCATCACCCGGAAAATTGGCCTCTTGGAGGATATATTAGGCTTTTCTGTGGGGAAAGTGATTTTTTAAAATCCGCCGTAAAAAACCAAAACAATCCTTAGAAGTAGAGGCGATCTTTCGGAATGGGGAAATTATCCGTGATTTTGGCTCCCCGGGCAGGACTCGAACCTGCAACCTACGGGTTAACAGCCCGCCGCTCTGCCGATTGAGCTACCGGGGAAACCGCTAAAAAATTAGCGCTCCTCCGGCTGGGTGTCAAGCGTAGAGGTTTCATTTTGCCCGCCCCTCTTGGTTGGTTCAATCGTTATTTACCGGCTTCTAAAGTCACCATGGGTTTGATCTTTTCGAGCTTTTTGGGACCGATCCCTCTTATTTCTAAAAGTTCGTCTACGCTTTTAAAGGGGCCAAATTTTGCTCGATATTCGACGATACGCTGGGCTACCGCAGGACCTACCCCCGGAAGGGTTTGCAGTTCTTCTTTGGTCGCGGTATTAAGATTGACCAGGCCCGCTAAAACATTCCCCACCAAAAACCACGCCAAAATAAGACCTAAACAGAGCTTTTTTAGATTAACCATAACCAACCTCCTTTAATTGAAGTATTTTCCTCTTTTTCGGCTTTTATTCGTTTTGAGCTTTAAAAATTTGGTTTTTTTCTTGGCAGAGTAGGCGGGTTTACGGAAATTACTTGAAGGAAGGGTTGTCTGAAGGGAGTTCGGTAGGGAGCCGGTCCGGCTCCCTACGTTTTACCATCTTTTTACTAATGAGCCAAAAATAAGAAGCATCATAAGAAGACCTATTCCAGCAACCAGCGGATACTTAATTCCAAAGATAAGAGGGGTGAGAGCCAGGCGCGTAGCAAACCTTAAGCCTTCGTGCCGGGCGATAATCTCTGCCACCGGCGGTGAATATTTGTAGTACATGGCTACGAACCAGCGCCCCACCGGATTGGTGAGAAGATACCGGTCGCGGAAGTCTCGCAGCACCTTCACGTGTGGATCTAGATACGAACCGTAGGCCGCGGTGGCAATGAAACATCCGCCACCACCGCCTCCACCGGTTGCGACCGCTCCCGCCGTTCCAGCCGCCGGCTCAAGGAATACGATCGGGTCTTCGATCACCCCCGACGCCGGGTTTACATCAAATGGTCCATTGTCTTGGACTACCAGTTCGAGAAGAGTGCGCCCTTCGGTGAGGTTATCGCTCAAGTTGTGGAAGGTGCCATTCGCATATTTATAAGGCACTACGCCGTCCGGAAGGGGCGGATCAAACCGCCACCTGAGAACTACCGACCCGGTACCGTTGACAGACAACCGTACCCGGAGCATACGCGGATAATCATCTGAAATTCTCATTCCAGGAAGGTCGGTGGCCAGTTCGTCTTCTATCTCCGGGTCTATTTCTTCTGCGCCGGCATCTTCCACGGTACCGCCTTCGGCTTCCAGCCCGCACTCCTCTTCACCGTCTCCGTCAAGATCGCCTTCATGTGCAGCCACTAATCTGATCTGGCAAGTCAGATCAGCATTAAGGGTAAAGGTACAGGTGGTATGGTCGTCGTCACAAATACTATCACAGCCTCCTTCCCAGCCTGCAAAATGAGAATCTTCTGGATCTACCGTAAGGGTAATTTCTGATCCAGACTCGAAGGTTCCAGAACAGCTCATCTGGTCAACATTGCAGTTGATATTTCCCGAAACCTCGGCAAAGCCGGTCCCGTGCTTTTCAAGCGTAAGGGTATAGGTCGCTAACGCCCCGGTCCCCAAAAGGGCCACCGAAACCGTGCCCTCGTCAGGGTCGTTTGAGACAATTTCAAGGGTGGCGTTTTTGGCCCCAGCACTCTGCGGCCTGAAGGCCACGGTCACCGTGCAATTTTCCCCGGGAGTAAGTGTCGTGCCGTTACAGGAATCCGCCGAGACGGAAAATTCCGAGGCGTTCGTTCCGGTTATGGAAACTTCGGTGATATTAAGACTCGCTCCGCCTACATTGCTCACCACGAAGTCTTTTTCCGCGGCATTTCCCACCTGCACCGTGCCGAAGTCGTAGGAGGCGGGCGACACGGAAATGTCGGGAGAAGGGGCAGTGACTCTTACCTGAACGGTTTCAGTATCTGTGCCTCCCTTTCCGTCATTAACGGTGAGTTTTGCCGTATAGTTCCCCGGATTGGTGTAAGTATGATTTTGAGAGGTATTACTCGCACAATCGTTTATGGTGTAATCGTCTGTCCCGTCGTTATCTACATCGAGATAACAGGTCAACGAATCTCCGTCGAGATCCGAAACATTCCAGCTAAAGGTCACATCAAGTGGTGCGGTGCCAGTCGTCGGGTTAACCGTAAAGGAATTAATGTCGGGTAGATTGTTATTAGCGAACTTTGCAACAAGCGCGTCTCCCTTTTCCCCAGCTACATAAACAACATTACTTGTATCCAAGGTTAAAGCGTATCCCTCAGCCCCAAAAAGACTATCAAAACCTAAAAGACTTGATAAGTTTGAGGATAAAGTTGCGACAAAGAGATAACTATTGTTCCATTTTCCTGTAACATAAGCATTTCCGTAAGAATCCAAAGTGATCGAACGGGCCACATCAATGCCATTACTTCCTAAATAAGTAGAAGATATAAGTGTAGACAAATCATTACTAAATTTTGAAACAAACGCTTCAATATTTCCACTTAAACTATCTTGATAGGCATTATCTGTCACAGGAAAATCCGTACATTTTGTTTCTCCGGCAACATATACATTGTCGCTCGAATCTAAAGCTATTGAGTATATAAAAGTGGAAGCAATAGAGGAGTAGCCAGTTGTACCACCTAAATAAGTAGAAGACTCGAGATCAGAAAGACCATTGCTCAATTTAGCGACAAAACCACATCCGTAATTTGCTTCACAACTATTTTGATATCCACCTATTATAGGAAAGTCGCTGGATTTTGTATAGCCGGCCACAAAGACTTTGCCATTAGAATCCAAAGTTATTGAATAGATGCAATCTTCATCATTACCACCTAAGTAAGTAGAAACATGAAGGGTCGATAAGTCTCCACTTAATTTAGAAATAAACGCATTGATGCTGTAAAAGCTACCTGGATATGAAGATTGAAAACCGGATGTTGTATTAGGAAAATTGGTTGAATATGTTTCTCCAGCAACATAAACGTTTCCATTCGAATCCAAAGTTAAGGAATTTATTTTATCAAGACTACTTCCTCCTAAATAAGTTGAAGTAAGGAGAGTTGATAAATTATTAGTCAATTTAGCGATAAAGGCATCTGTTGTGCTCGCAAGAGTTTGCTGATATGCGTTATCGGTTGTTGGAAAATCATTCGAAGAGGTTTCTCCAGCAACATAAACATTACCACTGGAATCTAGAGCTATTGAATAAGCTCGATCTGAATTACTGCCACCTAAATAAGTGCAAGCAATAATAGTTGATAGGTCATTATTTAACTTAGCTATAAAAACATCATCATCTCCTCCATGAGAAGTTTGATATGCACCATTGGTTACCGGAAAGTCGGTCGATGTTGTATAGCCAGCCACAAAGACATTACCATTTGTATCTAGAGCTATCGCATAAGCATATTCATCTCCAATATCAGTTCCCAGGGTAGTATAGGTCAATAAAGGATCTATGATCAAAATCCTATTCTGATCATAATTTTCGATTTCAAAACCGTAAGTATTTTCAGCTAAAATCTTATACTTTACCTTTACGTTTATTCGCTTCCCATTCACTTCCTGATAAGCTACAGGTTTAGTAAATTTTACTTCCCCAGAATTCGTTTTTACAACAAGTTCACCTGTTTTCGGGTTTATTTTTAAACTTTTAATCCCTTCTAGCTTTAAAGCTATCTTCTTGGGATCGCCTCCGGGGTATATTTTAAATATCTTTTCTATATTATTTCCATGAGCTTTAATTCTAAACTCTATTCCCTGGTAAATTTTACCAAAAGAAATTGCCTCAAAACTTTCTATATTTTTTCTCCATTTTTTCTTATCTTTTCCAATAAAATAGTTAAACTTAACATCGGTTGATTTATGTCCTTCGATTTTTTTAATGCTTGCTCCTTCAAGAATTTCTTTAAACGTTATTCCTTTTTTATTGTTATATTTCGAAAAAGCATAAACGAGTTCACCTTCTTTAGTTATAAAAACTGTACCCCCGAAAATATCAGCAAAAAACTGTACCCTGGGATCAATTTGTCCTTCATTTTTGACAAAGGGGATATTTATATTTTTGATGACTTTAAATAGTTCTTGTTCTGTCGAAATTCTTGATCTTACATTTGCAAAAGCCCTTACGCTACTAAAAACAAAAACTAAAAACCAAACCAAAATAAAACAAACTAGCTTCCTCATTTGTCTTCCTCCCTTTCAGGTTTTCTTTCCTTTTGATAGTGGCTTTGGAAGGCTTTGCCCCCGAAATAGAATCCGGCCAGACTAGCCAATACGCCGGAGAGTACCCCTACTGCATTCTGAAGGATTCCCTGCACTACTTCTTTTGGCATCTGACAGAGCTGGGGGAACCCTAAACGGAAGAGTAGCCAGGCAAAAACCAGAATTACCCCGAGCGCTAAAATGGACCGTCTGAAACCAGAGATTCCGGTATGATCATCGCCCTGCTTTTCGAGGAAAAGCCTCTGTAAGGAATAATAAAAATCAAGATACATAAGAAAGGAAAGGATACCCGCAATAAGACAGAAACTTCCCAAATCGAGCAAAAAGGCTTTTTCATTATGTGAAATTCCATACCACAGGAGCCCGAGACCGCCTCCCACTGCCAAAAAAGGCAATAAGGCAAGGAGCCAAACCTTCTCTTCTATCTCTTGTGAATTTTTTCCAAGCTTGCCCATCTTTACCCTATCCACACACCACCCCCACCGCGGAAAGAATTTCATTTAGCACCGTAAAACGCCAGAAGGCCGCCGCGGCGTGAAAAAGGCGCCAGTGGCTGTGGTTGAAACCCTGTCGCCAGCGGTAGCGAAGGCCTAATTTCTTGTCAAAGTCCTTCTTTACCGCCTGCCGAAACCAGGCTCCCCTGCGGTAAACCGGATCTTCCCCGACCTCAGGCTCAAAAAATCGTCCCTCCCGAATTGCTTGGTGCCACTTGCTGCATCTATGTTCAAGTTTGCCCGGAGTACCAAAAAGGTCCTCCAAAACCCCCTCAGTCTCCCGGAAGGAACGCCCCACCCATTGTCTCCACCCGTGATTTCTTTCAAGATAGGCCGAAAGTACCCGGTAACATTCCCGGGCCGCGGAAATACACCGCTCCACGTTATCAATTGCATGAAAATTCCCTCGAAAATCCAGGTAGGACCAGCGTCGATATGGTTCGTCTGGAATGGTTAGGGCCTCGGCATGCCCGGTATTAGGGATAAGATCGTAAAGTTCGTCCTTTAATACATCTAGGAAACCTTTGTTTTCTCCCTCTATCTGTAGGTCCTCTACTTCATTTTCCAGGCGTGTAAGTCCTATAAAACCCTGGTGCGACCAGGTATCAGCGAGTACATGGAGGGCGATCCCCAAAAGATAAAGCCCATAAGCTCGGTTTCCGGCTTCAAGTACTCTTTTAAGCAGTTGGTCCATAGGGGAGCCGTCCCCGAACTTTGCGGGTCGTACTTCAAGCCGCCGGTAGAAAGGATCTTGGCTCTTCCCGGTGTTCTCGTTTCCTCCTGGCAGAAAGTGAAAGGGAAGCCAGACCCGGTAGCCTGCCTCCCTGGTAGGTGAAATAAGGGCTCCGCGAAGGCTATGATAATTGTGAGAAGTGGTAACCGGCTGGAAAAATCCTCCATTCTCAAACCGGAAAGGCCCCTCTTCTACCGCGTCGTCTGTAAACTGTGAAGCGTAGGCGACCACTCCAGCCTCATTCGGGCCGAAACCCGCACACCGTGCCAAAACATAAATGGTGTAAAAATGGAAATCTTTTTGCATCTGAAGGCTCTTGTAGAACTGTCTTTTTAAGGGATCAAGTCGGCCGAACGTCGTCTGGTATCAGCTTTTTGGTTGACGACTTTGTAGTCCTTCCGTAGTCTTTTTGTAAACTGGGAAATCTGGGTAACAATGGGGGAGGGGCGGAACAAAAATTTTTCCTTCCGGCAGGACTGGTGGTCCATACTGGCCCTTGCGGCCTATGACCTCTGGTTGTTGGCTTTCCCCCTTCAGGGTTATTTTTTTCTCAAAATAAACGGCCCCAAAAATTTTTCCTGGTTTATTATCCCACACACTACGGGTTTTTTTCTGGCAGCCTGGTTCGGGCACCGGATTAATTTCCGGAAAGTCTCGCTTTGGGCCGGGGTCCTGACCTCTCTTCTCACCATGTTTTACCCTTTCCTGCCTTATGTTCAGAATTATTTACTTGCTTTCATAGGTGTCGCTTCGGCCTTGCTTATCGTGCGGATCGGGTGTCTTCTGCGGTGCACGCGCGATCCGGTGATATCTTCGGCCTTGGGCCTTGCGTTAGGAAATGTACTTTTGGGAATTACCCTCTGGATCGATCCTCCGAAAGAGGTTCTTTTTCCCCTCCTTGGAATATTCCTCCTATCCCAGGTACCGGCCCCATTTTATCCCCAGAGGCAGGAACCCTTAAAAGACCTCCTGCGTTATCTTCCGTTTATTTTTGTTTTTTACCTCCTAATCGGAACTTTTTACGTTTGTCTCATGCCTTTTTACGTCAAATATTGTTATTTCAGCGGAAGCGAGCTCCTTTTTTATATTGGGGCCGTACTTTCATCGGCCTACCTCTTTCGGAAGAAACCCGATTATTCTCTGGTAGTTGGAGTGGGCATGGGGATCTTCGCTGTGTCGTTTCTTCACAGCTTTACCAGGCTTACCAGTAATTTGGCCATGTTTGCTGTGCAAGCGGCTGCGGGTTTTATAGACATTTTCTGTTTTGGACTCTTCATTCGGGGCCAGGACGTGATTCGAAGATTTGGCTTCGGAGCGGGAACCATGCTTGCCGGGCCGATGGTGGGGCTTCCTGTGCTTTATACTAAACAATGGCCCCTGCTGCTCTGTATCGGAGGAAACATCGTCCTGGGGTTGGGGCTTCTCCTCTTTTACTTCGTACAGACCGCAGTCCGAGGTAAGGAAAAAGCTTCGGTCTTGCCTAATATAGACGAAGTCCGCCTAGCTGAAACCTGCAGAAATCTTGGAACCCCCCGCGAACTTTTTTCTTATCGGGAATGGGAGATTCTCAAACTCATCCTTTCAGGAAAAACCATTCGGGAGATAGCTTCCCTCCTAAATCTTTCTGAATCTTCGGTAAAAACCTATCTTCAGCGGGTTTATCGAAAACTGGGGGTTTCTTCCAAAAGGGAACTATTGCAAAAAATCTCGGCTAGCCTGCAATAAAAGCGAAAATCGCTCAGAAACACTAAGAGGAGTCGAAAAACAAAGGGACCCTGTGGGTGAAATGGCCGAGGCGAAAAGAGACTTCACGGCCAGAAAAATTTAAGAGCACAGAGGTAGTACCCGTGGGGGAATGAAAACCTGAGACACGGAGTTTCCCAAAAAGCCCGTGTGGATACCGGTAAACAAGGGTCCCGGAAATTTTCTCGAAATCACCTCGACCGGCACAAGGACTGCGGAAGTTTTTAAACACGATGCGTAAATTTTTCGGGGGCCGGTAAGTGGCCTTCAGGTAACCGTCCGGGGCACAGGGAACCTCAAGCCCCCTCCAGCTAAACTCAGCTTCCGGAATCATTACGTGAAAGCCTTTGAGCGACAGATGAACGCGGTAAAACCGGGTGGTAAAAAGCCCTTCTTTTATGGCTTCGGGATAGATAGAAATTCCGTTCTTTTCGAGAATCTTGACTAGGAGATAACCTCGCGGAAGGATTATCCACAGGGCTACTAAACTTATCAAGAGAAGAGTCACCGAGTAGAAAATAATTTTCAAGATACGCATTTTTCTAAAATTTAGGTGGTCCCACTTTTCCGGCGGTCTTGGCGTTTTTTAAATTCAATGATGGTTTTCAGATCTTCAGAAAGCATCCGGTGTTCCTCGGTTATGCGTTTCAGTTCTTCAGGGGTGGAGACAATGTGGGGAGTAATAAAGACAAAGAGGGTAGTACGTTCTTCTCGCTTCTCAGAACGACGAAAAAGATGACCTATCAGGGGAGCACCAGAAAAACCTGGTACCTGGGAAAGGCTTTCCTGCTTTTTACGGGAAACCAAACCTCCCAGGATCACTGTCTGACCATTATCAACGATAACTTCGGAAGAGATCTCCCGTTTTGAAGTCACCGGGGCAACGAAATCAATGGTTCCCTGTTGGGCCCGGTAAACCTGGGTAACCTCTTGGATGGTTTGATGAATCTCAAGGCGTACGGTGTCCCCCACAATGTGGGGGGTAATAGTAAGGTTGAGGCCTACGTCTTTGTATTCAAAAGAAACAGTAGGGAGGGTGTTGGTCTGATAGGTGATACCGGTAGTATAAGGTACAGACTGGCCCACGTTGATAATGGCCTTACGGTTGTCAAGGGTGAGGATACGAGGGTTAGAGAGGATGCGAAAGGATGAATCTTCTTCCGAAAGGGTAAAGAGGAAAAGTAATTCCGGGAAGAAAAATTCCGTCCCCCCTATAGAGACGGTCTGTCCACTTTTACTTAGAGCTCCTACAATAAACTTTCCTTGTGTTACCGCTGAGTAGAGGTCGCTTTGGGCCACCCCACCAAAAGCTGCCCCACCGTGGGTGCCAAGAATCTGCCACTTAACCCCAAGGTCCCGGAGTCTCGAAAGAGAAATTTCTACCACCGTGGTGGCCAGCAAGACCTGTTTTCGCCGGACATCAAGCCGAGCTACCAGGTCCTTTACTTTTTCGAATTCCGCAGGGGTGGCGTAAACTATTAAGGCGTTGGTAGATTTGTCCGCCGCGATTTGAAGGCCACCTTTGGAAACAAAAGTTTTTTTGCCTTTCTGGTCGTTGAGCTTTATCTGTTCCAGGTTGAGCGAACGCAGGATCTTGGCCAGTTCTTCGGCCGAGGAATATTTAAGATGGAGTACATAAAAGCGCCTTTCTTGATTTTTTACCGGAACATCAAGCTCTCTGATGATCTTTTCTACTTCCTTGAAAACTTCCTTGTTCCCGTAAACGATCAAGGTGTTGGTGCGCTCGTCTTTGACGGTTCGGAAAGTGAGCCCCTTTTCCGCAACTAGGGTTTGGATCATGGGAGAAAGATTTCGGTAAAGATCTTCTACAGAAGCATATTTCAGCCGAAAAATACGTACTTCTGGAAGCCCTGAGTCCTTTTCTAGGGTTTGCAGGAGTTCCTTTACCCGCGCCAGGTTTACGGCGTAATCTCTAAGGATGAGAACAGGGGTTCCAGGGAGTTGCAAGACCAGCCCCCGAGGAGAGAGTAGGGGCTTGATCATTGGCAAGGTTTTAGCAGGATTCAAACGAGTAAGGGTATAAACTAGGATGCAAGGCTCACGGTCCACTGCTGGGTTGGCGGATAAACGAGGGGTTTCTTCCCGTAAATGACGGGAAGAAACAATTTTTACGTACCCGTCTTCTTCATAGACCGTGGCACCGATGAGCCCTAGGGCCTCGGTAATCATGCGCCAGGCCGTTTCAGGGGAAACCGGTTTTCTGGAAATGACGGTAATCTTTCCCTTTAAATTTTCGTCGTAGACCACATTTTTGCCGAGTTCTCTGGCCAGAAATTGAACTAGCGTCTTCACTTCTACCTGATCAAAGTTGAGATAAACTCCAACCTGGGCCCCGAAGGCAGAAATATGCCAGAAAAGTAACAAGATCCATACGGGTAAGGCCTTTTTCATTGCACCTCCGCCCTTAGGGTCAGAACTTTGTCGCCCCTCCGGATTTTTACCGAAAGAGAAGGGGCCGTTTTGAGGGTTTCGATAATGCGAAAAGCGTCTTCGTTCTTTCGCACCGGAATATCGTTTATGGCCAGGACGACGTCCCCGGCCCGGAGTCCGGCCCGGAAGAAGAGCGACCTCGGTGCCACATATTCCACCCGAACACCCTCCATCTTTCCCCGCCGAAAGTTAGGACGCAGACGAATTTCAGCAAATAGAGAACCAATATCTGCCGTAAGTTTTTCAAGCTCTTCACGCGTAATCAGTAGTGCTTGGGAAGATGCCTGCGAAACATCATTATTAGCATCATTATTAGTGGAAAAAGTCTGGGGTTCGGATTCAAAAAGCCTCTGGATCACTTTGCGGTCTTTAAAGATGAGTTCTACAGAATTAGGAAAAATTTTTACTATCCGCCAACCCTTTATCTTTTCTCCTTCTTTGGCCCAGTAGCTTTCCTCTCCGCATTTCAAGAGGACTAGTTTTGCGCCTTTTCCCCAATAAATGGCAAGCAGCCTGGGGGCTTCGGTACTCAGGTCTTGTGGGGAAGACGCAAGGTCTTTTTCTGAAGGAAGATAAAAACGGGCGAGCAGTTTTTCGAAATCAAAATGGGGCCCGGGGTTTTTAAAAGACGAAAAAGCACCGCCCTTAGGAATAGGGAGAGTTTTGGTCAATTTGAGGTGGAAATAACCGAAGGTGAAGAGAATACTTAGTGAAGAAACAAAAAGCAAGGTTATTAAAACCCGGGCCAGGAAAAGCATCAGGAAAACCTCCAATAGACCACCTTCAAAGCGGGACCGATTCTTTTAACGATGGCCCTCAGTTCCCCTTCCACCTCCCCCACCGTTACTTCAATCGTCACCCGAAAATTTTCGCTTTTTACCGTAGCCCAGGGGCGTAAGTCATGCAAAATTTCGAAATTGTAACCCTCTATCAAAACGACATCATCTATCTTTTTGAGAGGACGTATTCGGCGGTATTCTAGCAATCTTTCCGCAAGAGTTCTATCAATTCGGGGACTTAAGACCATGATGACTTCGGGAGGTGCGGTATTGAGGTTAACCCGGCCGTTACTCCAGACCGTGGTAAGCGTAGAAAGTCCCGGATAAAAGACGAAACCCCTGGTCTTACCGTAAAAGTCTTCCCTAGACATTCCAAGAAAAAGGAGTTCTTCCAGGCTGTCAAAAGGAGCTTTTTTCGGCGGATAAGCTCGATCCCAAAAACCCGTCCCTCCTACCCACACCCGTAAGAGCTCTGGAGAAAGGGAGGAGATAGAAAGTTCTTCAAAGAGTCTTTTTATTATCCTAAATCCCGCCTCAGTACGCACCAGGTTAAGATTAAGATAACGTTCTTCGTCTTCCACCCGGATCGTCATCTCCCCTTCGGGGAGGGGAAATTCTAAAGGGGTGGCCCACCCATCATTGAGCGTGTCGTAAGAAAAATCGTCACTTTTAAGATAAAAAATTAAAAATTTCAAAGCTGAAGCGGCCTCATGATAGGCCTGTTGTTTGAGATATAACTTATGGATCATCACTTCGGCTTGACGTACGGAAAGATATTCTTCGGTAATCAGGCCAGATAAGACCAGAAAAAAGCCAAGTACCATTAGAATAATCATTTTAGGACCTGCCCCGCCCTTACCGGAATGATCATCCTATTGTTTTCCCATTGTATTTCAACCTTTTCGGGCCTTCCGGAAAATCCCTCAGCTTGAGACCACCAACGGTCATTACGAAAGACTTTAATCCTGAAGTCCTTTAAAGTTCCCAACGAGAATTCTTTGTTTTCCTCACAGGAAAGAATCTCTCCGTAAGGATAGGGCTTTTCGCAATAAAATAATTCGTTTCCTTGATACCGATACCTTACCTGAACTACACCCCGGTAAATCTCTCCAAAAGAAGTAATGAATCCCATATAAAGGCCGTCTTTCCTCTTTTCCATACGGAAGGAGCGCAAAAATCCCTCGATCTGATGTCGCAAACGGTAGGAGAGAAAGGCCTGATGATTGAGATATTCGGCCTCCTGTTGCCGGGTAAGGGCCCCTTGACCAGCGGTGTGAAAAAGCGTAAGCACCGTTCCGAAGACCAGCGAGAGAAGAAAAAACACCAACAGCGTCTCAAGTAGGGTGAAGCCCTTATTATTTCCGGTAAAGACGGAAGTAAATTCTTTCATTGCCTTCGGTAAGCTGATAAATCTCTTCTTGAACAGTAAAGTTATGGACTTTGAAGCGGCGGCTTTTTACTTCTACTCCTTCTATGGGTTCTCCGGCCAGAAAAAGCTCAAGCTTTAAGACACCTGCAAAGAGATTTTCGGAACGGATCAGAGTACGCAAAGCCAGGGTATGGAGGTAAAGGAGAGCCGAATAGGCGATTGCCAGTATGATAAAAGCCACCAGAACTTCGATGAGCGTAAACCCAGCATTTTTCATTTTATCACCATCCTCACGCTAAAATTCCCGTTTCCAGACCGATCTTCGGCGTAAAAGGCTTTTACTTGGAGATTCTGTGTTCTGAGCCAGGAAAGAAGCCGTGCAAGCTCCTTCCAGGAAAGTTCCAGTTCCACCTCCACCACGTCATAGACCCCACGCACCGCCTCCGGTTTGAATCCCTGGGATACTAGTTTTTCCTTAAGAACTTCGGCAGAAAAGGAGGACCGTCGAGGAGGAGCTTCAGTTTCAAGTAGATAGGCCAGGTAGCGAAGCCGGCTCCATTCTGTGAGGAGGAGAGTTTCGGCCTTTTTGACTTCCGATATCAGTAATCCTAGGACCAGAAGGCCCAAGATCACCAAAAATCCTAAAAAAGCCAGGGGATGGTGTTTAAAATTAGGGACTTTCACCGCCGAATTCTAAGGTTGCGATTTCAATACCACCGGGAATCTTTTTGATTGCAGCAAGTTTTCCCGGAAGTTCCCTGGTTTTCTCTTCGGGTATTTCTACTTTGATTTTTAGCTTCCCTTCTTCAAAAGTAAGAGACAGAATTTTCGTTCCCTGTGGAAGACCTTCTAGGGCTTCTTTAAAGAGATGCTGAAATTGTGGCTTTCTAGCTTCTTGTATCAAGGCTTTTAACTGTTTAAGAGGAGCAACTACCGGGGTTCCTGGGTAGTATTCGTGAAAAAGAGCCCTTTCCCGGGCCTTTAACTCCCGGTGTAGAACAGGGACCCAGAATTTCAAACTTCCCCAAATAAGAGAGGAAAAGACAAGCCCTGCCAGCATGAGGCCTGTGATTTTACGGGCTTTTTCAGGATCAATCTCAAGAAAATAGGACTGGAGAGCCGGAAGATCACGACCCAGAGTCCCAAAGAGGGCGGCTCCGAAGGCACTCACTTTTTCCGGGGACACCTCCGGGATCCTCTTTATCTCTTTCCCGGCAAACAATTTTTCCACCTCTGGAGAAAGGCTCCCTCCTCCGGAAAGGACCAAAGGACTGGGGACTTCTCCGAAATCAAATTCTCGCTGACCATTAAGGAAACACCTGCAACTGGCAAGTCTTCCTCCCCTGACCCTCACTAGGGTAACCTTGCGAAGGCCGAAATCTACTATGGCTCCGTCGGTAAATCCCGTACTGAGAAAGGCCCTGGTCAAAGCGACCGGTTCGGCCTCCCAAAAGTCTCCCTTTTCAAGCTCTCCTTCGGGCTCAGCTACCAAGACCCTGGCTCTACCTTCTTCCCACCATAATTTCCAGAGAATATTTCGATCCTTTAAAAGCGATAAAATCTCCTCCCGAAGATAACTTTCAGCCTCCTCTTGACGGGTTATTTCGGGAGGAAGATTTTTCAACAATACCCGGTGGGAAGGGATGAGATATATCTTCCGGCCACGGGGAGAGGAGGAAAGGGGGCGATAATAAGAAAGAAGCGGAAATACCAAGAGGGTTACCATTTTAGTGCCGGAAGCTCCTTGATCTATCCCCGTCTGAAAGATCAAGTCTCTATGCTCCCTTGGCTAAATTCCAGACCGAAATATCGTCTTCTGTACCTTCTATACCGTCCGGCCCTACGGAAAAGAGTTCGTAGGGGTGGCCACTTTCACCTGGTGAAAGATAGATAAATTCGTTTCCCCAACCGTCTCGGGGAAGCTCGTCAAGATACTGGTGCCAGCGTTTGGGCACAGGCGGGATCTCTGGCTTTTCCACCAGGGCACGAAGCCCCTGTTCAGTGGTAGGATAGAAGCCGTTGTCCATACGGAACTGCTCCAGAGCACCTTTAAGGGCTTTGAGCTGGATACGAGTACTTTCTAGCCGGGCCTGATCCACCCTGCCCACCACCCTAGGGATAACGACCCCGGCCAGCAACCCCAAGATAATAATCACCACCAGGAGTTCGATAAGGGTAAAACCTTGCCTGTTTTTCTTCGTCATTTTTTTCTTCGTCATTTTCTTCCTCCTCGGGAAAAACTACGCGAATTCGTAAAGGTAAACTTTCGTGTTTTGCCCCGTCGATGGCTCTTATATTATAAAAGACTGTTCCTTTTAAAATTTCTTGCTCCTGAAAGGAGTTTTGCTTGACCTTAAAAACTTTACCTTTCCTCTCAACCACATAGCCCACCACGTCCCTCGAAGGACTGGGATCCCACACCAAAACCAGCGCCTTCCCTTTCAAAAAATATCCACCCCCTGAAGGTGGTAGAGGGGGTTCTAAGTCCTTTATTTCAATCTCAAAAGGCCGGGAAAGGGGACCATAAAGGTCTGGACCAAAAATAACAGCCGCCGAAAAGAGATAAGTCTTTCCCAGCAAGAGTTCGTGTAAAGAATGGGTCCCCGGTGAAACTTCGAGGGGGTGCAAAAGATCGGGGTTTTTTCCTTTTTCCCAGACAAAAAGGGCCACTTTAGGAAAAAGGCTAATGACTTTAAGATCAAGGGCATAGGAGTCTACGCGAAGGATTTTAAGATGGGGATAAACCCGGGGAACTGGTTTTAAGCATAATGACCTGGCCCCTCCCTTCCAAAAGATTTTTACACACTTATCCTCTGGCTCGACCAGCCATCCACCAGGCCTCTTTTCCACTTTCTTTGCCCCGTCGAACCGGAAGGTTTCCCCGGGGATTTGTACCACCAGCATTCGGGAGCCAAATTGTACAAAACGTATATCTTGGCCTTGGGGTGGGTTGGGAACATGTTCTGTAGGTCTCAAAGCGCAACCCCAAAGATAAAGGACCATGAGGAGGAAAAAGAATCTTCCAGACGCCTGTATCATAATTTCACGGCCGAAGAAATTTCCATAATAGGTAAAATAACTGAAATTATGATGTAAGCTACTACCAGGCCTATAAAGAGGATGGTTAGGGGCTCAAGCCATCTTATCGTCCGTTCGATGAGGTAATCTGCTTCCTTTATCATGATTTCAGAGGCGTTGTGTAACATTTCTGGAAGGGTCCCGCTTTCCTCCCCGATGGCTACCAATTCTACAAGGAATTCGGGTATGAATCTGTACCGGCGCAAATACCCGCTCAGGGCTTGCCCCTCTTCCAGCTGCTTGGTCACATCTCTTAAAGATTCTCTTACATAGAGATTCTGACAGCTATTCCCTCCAGTAGCCACAGCCCGGGGCAGAACTACCCCGGCCTCCAGAAGAAGCGCAGTCGTGTAGCTCCACCTTGAAAGGTCAAAATAAAGCCAGAGGGTCCCCGCCACCGGGATTTTGAGGAGGAGCCGGTGGACTTCACGCCAGCCCTTTCGTTTAACCCACCAGATCCCCCAAACCAATCCTATCGGAAGTCCCAGCCACATAAACCACCACAGAAATTTAGCTCCCCAGAGGAGGACCTTCGTGAGAAGAGGCAAATCTCTTCCAAAACTTAAAAGAATCTTTCTTAGCTTCGGTACGATAAATTCAAGCACCACTACCACCGAAAAAATACTGAACCCCATCACCAAGGCCGGATAAATAAGGGCTCCCGTCACCCGGTTCCCAAATTCTTCCATACGGCTAAGGAGGTCCGAGGCCTTGGAAAATATTTTTTCAAGGCTTTCTCCTGTTTGAGCCGCGATCAACATCTCACAAACGTACTCTGGAAAGAGCTTGCTCTGACGGAAGGCCCGAACGATATCTTCTCCCCTTTCTATGCTGGTTTTTATTTCAAGAATTTGTTTAGCTTCTTCGGATTTCCGGCGCGAAAGGAGTTCCAGCGCCCTGGGCAGAGGTAGCCCGCTTTTCAAGAGGACGGAAAGTTCCTTTAAAAGGAGGGAAGGGGAGAACTTCATTCTTTTTCGGTAACTGCCAAAAGTTCGGAGGACGTGGTAAGACCAGCCAGTACTTTTTCCAGGGCGTCCTGTCGTAAGGTTTTGAAATTTTTTTTCAGGGCCTCTTTTCGAATTTCGGCGGCGTTGGGAGTAGTCAAAATCAAATTTTTGAGTTTTTCATCCAGCTCAAGCACCTCAAAAACGCCAATGCGCCCCTTATAACCTGTCCCTAAACAGTCCTCACAGCCTTTACCTCGGAAAAGATCGATCTGGGCATCTTCCGGGAGCCCGAGCGTCTTTAATTCTTCGGGCGCCGGGCGGTAGGATTCGCGACAGTGGAGACATATTCTGCGAACCAGGCGTTGTGCAATGACTCCCTCCAAGGAGGAAGCTATCAGGTAGGGTTCAATACCCATATCTACCAAACGGGTTATGGCGGTAGGGGCATCATTGGTGTGGAGGGTGGAAAGAACTAAGTGTCCGGTAAGGGCGGCATGAACGGCGATCTCTGCTGTTTCAGTATCCCGGATTTCTCCTACCAGAATTACATCTGGATCCTGGCGTAAGATAGAACGCAGACCCGCGGCAAAAGTAAGCCCTACCTTGGGGTTGACCTGTACCTGACCGATCCCGCTCACCTGGTATTCTACCGGGTCTTCGATGGTGATAATGTTTTTGTGCGGATAGAGTTCGCGTACCAGAAGTAACATAGCATAAAGAGTAGTGGACTTTCCCGCCCCAGTAGGCCCGGTGGCCAGCACCAAGCCGTAAGGCTTCCGGGCCAAACGTTCCAGCTTGCGGTAATCTTCTTCGGACAGACCAAGTTCTCCAAGCGTAAGCAGCCGGTTACTCTGTTCAAGGAGCCTGAGCACTACCCGCTCACCAAAAATGGTGGGAAGGACTGAGACACGGATATCAAATTCTCGCTCCCCTATTTTTATCCGCATGCGGCCGTCTTGGGGAACGAGCTTTTCCGCTACGTTAAGATTGGCCATGACCTTTATACGGGCTACCACCTGGGGGTATAACTGCATGGGGAATCGTCGGTATTCGTGAAGTACACCGTCCAGACGTAAACGAACCAGCGCTTCCCTTTCTCCGGGGTCAAAATGGATGTCTGAAGCCCCTGCGCGGGAGGCCCGGATAAGTACCCTATTGATAAGGTTAACCACCGGTGCTTCAGAGTAGTGGTTGAGGAGGTCAAGGGCGCTTTCCCTTTCGCCATACCCGCTTTCCTCCGCAAGGCTAACCCCTGCCTCCTCTGAGAGCAGGCGTCCCAATCTTTCCGAAAACTCTTCCAGGCTGATTTTGCAAAACCGAACGGGCCTCTGCAGGAAAAACCTCACTTCTTCCAGGGCTTCTTCGGGTGTCTGTTCCGTAAAGTAAAGACAGGGAGTCTCCCCTTCCCAATCAAGAATCACCCGACGTTTCTGAAAATAAGAGGGGCCAAGGAGTATGTTTTGTGTCATGGGTTTTATTATTCAAATTCCCAGCAGGCAATACGCCAGGCGTCAAGCTCTGGCCTCTTTTTCATCGAAGAAAAACCCATGGCGTTGGCTTCCGGGCAGAAATCTTCCGGGTCGAGATAATATTCCACCTGAAATACCGCCTTCCCTTTTTCGATAAAAGGGCGTAATTTTTCACACTCTCCGTAATAGAAACACTCTTCGTTAAGTGCCCAGTCAAAATAAGGCTCCAAAGCGGGAATCTGATCAAGATCATTCTTGAGTCCCACCGATAGCCCACGTTTGTGAGCCTGTTCCGCAAGCCACAAATTATAGTTTAGCTGGTCTTCATAGGTCAGAGGGAAGCCGCTCTCGTTCTGATAGGCGTCCACGTTATCCGGTTCCACCCCGTCGCATCCCTTCTCCACCGCCAAATCCAAACGGGCTTCTATAATCGGGCCCAGCACATCGAGCCGTCGAATATCAAGCCATCTTTCATCAGGCCAGTCGACCAAAGGCTCCCCCAGAATTTCTTCCGGGAACTTTTCCGCATCAGGGCGCCAAGGCTCGTAAGTGCCGGCACTAAAGTAACAAATTACCACTTTCCCCAGCTGGTGCAGTTCTTCTATTACCTCGGGTGGAGTTTCAAAAAGATCCACGTCAAACATTTCCGCCTCCACCGAGGTATCTATCTCTCCGGTTAACTGCCATTGCCAAGTGGTCCCAGGGGGTGGGCGCCAGATTTTTTTAGAACCTTCTTCCCCATCTGATCCGCCTCCTTCCAAACAACCGGCAACTATTACTCCTAAAACAGCCATAAGCACCAAAAATTTCCAGGCAGGAAAACAGTAGGCCTTCCTGCCCATTCGGCTAGCATCCATAATGACAATCCTCACCATATCTATTGCAAACAAAGCCTTTCAACTGCATCGTTTTAAAAGGGGGGCTATGGCCCCCCCTTTTTTAGTATTCTGTGGGACAGGAGCGGATGGTAATGTTTTTCATGGCCTCGTTATTTTCTTCGTTAGACTCAGGAATTACCCAACCACTGTCCACCACGGCGTGTAAGGTGTGGTGAATGGTACTGTAACAAGCCTCTTCCGGCACCCGGATCCTGAAGCGTACCAGCTTCCTCTTACCAGCTGCCAAGCCGTCCACGGTCCTCATCCCCAAATCAATAAGAGGCAGGAAAGGATTCAGATACAGATGGACGTCAAAAGGTATGGTTATGTCCGCCTCGCCTCTGTTCTCAATCAGTACTATGACGATGACAAACCTTCCCGCCCTCCAATACCTAGGCGTCAAAATCCTCTTCACCACCAGGTCAGGCAGGGGCCCTGCCATCTCCTCTTCAAAGATTGCCGAGCAGGTCTTGTCGGCATCCATGATGATGGTGCAGGTTGTGCCTTCACACCCGGCGCAATCTCCCGTCCAGCCTGCGAACTGGTAGCCCTCATCAGGCTCAGCATAAAGGGTGACTTCTGAGCTCTGGTCATAGGTCTCGGAACAGTCTTCTCCAACAAGACCACAGCTTATCTGGCCACCCTCTTCAGGTACCAGCACGCTTCCATGCTCCGGCACCGGAGCTATAGTCAGGGTATAAAGGGCTGGCGGAGCCTGAACCGTTATTACTTCCGGCTCAGAAATGGCCTCTTCTTCGTCATCATCTAACACTTTGCACCGCGTCTCATAGAGACCCGGAGCTTCATAAGTATGCGTAATACTGTTACTATCTGTTACTTCTTCAAATTCGTTATCTCCGTCGAGATCCCATTGATATTCCACGATCTCGCCGTCGGAATCATAAGCTTGGCAGGTAAAGGTCACGGTAAGCGGCGCCAAACCAGAGGTAGGATCAGCTTCAAGAGACTCTATCACCGGCGGCTCATTGGGAATCTCCTCAAACTCCGCCGAGCAGGTCTTGTCGGCATCCATGACGATGGTGCAGGTTGTGCCTTCACACCCGGCGCAATCTCCCGTCCAGCCGGTAAAGACGAAGTTTTCGCCAGCCATAGCGGTAAGCGTGACCTGAGTGCCTTCTACGAAAGATGACGAGCAGGTCTCGGGGCAATTAAGACCAGCGGGATCGCTTATTACCGCACCGTCACCGGTGAGAGTTAAGGTGAGAGTATAAGAAGTTATCGGACTACGATAGACGTATGAAAGATAATCATTGTACTCGTTATAGAAAACGATATGGATACCATCCTGAGCGTCAACGTCTAAAGTAGGCCAAGCTATCTCATATCCTATCCTTTCAATACTCCATTCTCTGCCAATTAGACGGGCAAAAGAGGACTTATAAATTATGAGGGGTTGATCGTCTGAATCAAGGGCAAGAAAAGGTTGACCGCAGCCAGCGGTATCTACCGTTTCAATGGTCCAGTTATCGGTCCGATATGCATATTTTAAATTGCCGTGATAGGCATCGCAGTAAGCCAAATGGATATTGCCGGAAGAATCAATGGCAAGCGAGGTGTAGTGAAACCACACGGCCGGATCATCCGGATCATCCGGAATCTCTATTTCCCAGTTATCACCGTTCTGCCACGCATATTTTATCAATCCATCATCATAATCCTTAAAGGCTATATGGGGACGATTTTGCCTGTCTAAGGCCAGGGAAGGAAGTGCAGCTCCATTGGTTTCGGGTACCAAGGTAACTAGCCACCCTTCATAGCTAAACTCAGCATAAGCAAGTACATAAGAATCTCCGCTTACCTTGATATATGCTACGTGAGGCCACCCCGTATTATCAAGGGCCAAAGCAAGATCACGCTCATTAACACTGGGCCAACCTACGTTAGTGTCATCCACTAACCCTTTTATCCATTGGTTACCATCCCAGTGGGCATATTTAATCGTTAAACTTCTATTTTTATAGACGATCCAGGGGTGATCTTGGTGGTCTATAGCCAAAACCGGAAATCTTCCGTCTTCATTATCTACGATTTTAATAATCCATCTGCTTCCGTTCCAGAAAGCATAACGGAGATCCTCGTATTTATAGTTAAAAACTATGTGAGGGTGTCCCTGGGAATCCAATTTCATAAAAGGTTGGCGGCTTTCACCCGGCAAGGCCGCTACATCTATTATCTCTGGCGTGTTCCATCCCGCTTCAGCTTTGCTGAGGTGGGCTAAAACAGTCTTTTCAACTTCAAAATAGACAATATGCGGATAATTTGAAAAGTCCAACCCCAGGATAACATCGCGTGCTCCACCATAATAACCCAAATTAGCTACTGTCTCTATATTCCAGGCTCCGTTACAAAATAAAGCATTACAATAAGCATATTTTAACAAATTATCCAAACCATCTTTATAAGCGTAAGCCGCGTGGAGATGGTCATTAAAGTCGACCCATAAAGAGGCAAAAGATATATTTCCACTTTCCACAGTTTCTGTTGACCATGAACCCTGAGTTTTATCCCAATAGGTATGTATAAAATCCTGAGATACTAAATAACCAATATGAGGCTGATTTTGAGAATCAAAGGATAATGAAACGTTCTTTTTGTTTTCTGTTCTATTGTCCACAGAATCTATTTGCCATGCACCATTTCGCTTATAAGTATACTTTAAATCATAATATCCGTTAAAAGGAGAAGACGTGTCAATAAATTCGAAAGCAATCCCTGGTTTATCTTGAGAATCAAGGGCTAGGGAGATCTCTTCATAATGTTCTTCATCTAAACTCTCTCCCTGATATACAACTTCTTTTACCCAATTTTCCCCATTTCGATATACATATTTTAACTGAGGAATATGTTCGTTTTTATCACAGTTGAAATAGACAATATGGGGATTATCATTTGAATCTAAAGCAATGGAAAGGATATTATCAGAAAAAGAGCTATAATCACACAAGTTGTCGGCTATGACTTCTGAATGCCACTGGTTACCATCGTAGTAAGCGTAAACTAACTTGCTGGTTGAGTTATTAACGCAAATATAAGCTAAATGAGGGTTTCCATCTGAATCTATGGCTAGCGCATATCTGCTCAGTTTGCGTTTCTTGATTCCAGTAGAAGACTCTACTATTTGATTTATCGCCTCAGGGTAGACATTCCATTTGTTTCCGTCAAAATAGGCATAGTAAATATCTTCTAGGTTGGAAATATATAGCACATGAGGATATCCTGAAGGACCAAAACTTAAACTGATATTTTTAAATTCTTCGGGAAAAGGTATAGGGCCTACCTCCCAATCAAAAGCTTTAGCGGAAGAAAAGCTCCAGGAAAAAACCAGGGCCACCATAAAGACTAAAAACAACTGCCCCAATCGACCGCAAAATAGACCCGGAAAGAAATATGATTTCTTCATCACCTCACCCCCTCCTTCAAAAATGACAACTCAAAGACCGTTCCCGTTTTTCGATAAAGAAAAACGGGAACGGATCTAAGTGGCATACGACTACATATTCTATTTACTCTTTCTTCTACCCCATATACCCAGGGCCACCAACCCTGCTCCTGCTAACAGCACCGAAGTGGGCTCAGGAGTCGCCTGGGCGTCTATGTTATAAATATAGACATCTACATAACCATCTGCATTTTCTACCCCTTCTAAAAACGCCCGGGCTCCTATACCGAAGAGATAAACGTGGGTGGGATCAAGGGTATCAATGCTCCAGCTATAGGTTCCGCTGATGTCACCCAAAGGATCATACTCCCAAATCTCATAATAAACTACCGCTGGATCATCAGGATCCGTGTAATCTACTAAACCGAAGGCTATTTTGGCATCTCCTTCCCCTCCTCCAAAGTCTACGTCAAATTCCCAGTCAAAAGAAATAGAAAACGCGTTAAACCCGGTAAAAGTCTCGCTCATCACTGTTACTCGGCTCAACGCGCTAAACCATTCGGTATCTGTTGTAGAAGTTGCTGGATCATAGGCAAAACCAACTACATACGCCTCTATAAGATTAATACCTGCGTCATACACAGCAAAAGCGTAGACATCATCAGAAGAATCATCATCTATATCAGATGAAACTTCAAACACCTGGACATCCGGCAATGAAATGCCTGCCGGAGGATCTGGTGGAAGATGGGTATCGCCATCATCAGCTATTATCCCAGCTCCTATGCCTGTGCCACTCCCTACAGACACCTGCAGGTCCCAATAGGCCGTTCCGGAAAGGCTTACGGGTACGGCTTTGGCCAGGCTTGCCGCAAATAGAAAGATAAATACCGTCAAAATGGCCAGCCTTACCTTTTTCATATCAGAACCTCCTTTCAAAGCTGGAGTCTTGTTCACAAAATCCTTTAGCATAAACCATGCCTAAGCGTTTTTTAAAAAGTCTCTTTATTTTTCAAAAAATCTCGCCCTTTACCTACCGGTATTTTCTGCTTTTATTTCAGGAATGGAAAAATTTTTCTCTTAGTGGGAAAGTTTTTTCAATTATGTCAGCCAAGGTTTGGGATGTGGTGAAAAAAATTTCCTTTGGTTTTTAGAGGCTTAAGTTAGCTTAAGTTAGAAGGATCGTGGAGGGAGGAAGATTAGTTAATCATTGGTGGAGATGGGGGGATTCGAACCCCCGACCTCCACGTTGCGAACGTGGCGCTCTCCCAACTGAGCTACATCCCCACCCTTTGGAAAGGGTAATTTAAGGGAGTTTTTGTGTCAACCAGGCTATCACTGCTGGGCTTCGGCCTTTTTGGCGTTTAATTTGGCGGCTAACCGGGAGATTTTACGAGCGGCGGTGCGGTGATGAAGGGTGCCCTTGGAAACCGCCCGCTGAATCATGCTCTGGGCGCGGCGGAAGGCCGCTTCGGCTTCTTCAAGGGTGCCACTTTGAAGGGTGGCCAGAAACTTTTTGACCTCAGTTTTCACCCTGGTCTTGATCGCCTTGTTGCGCAGACGCCGTTTGAGACTCTGTCTCAGGGCCTTGGCCGCAGATCTATGTTGAGGCAAGATGATCCCTCCTTCGCAGGTTTTGCAGCGCGTTATATAATGCGTTTCAAAAGGGGTGTCAATGTCTTCGAACTTGGAAGTAAGGGTCGGTACTTCGGGGTGGAATTATCCCCACTGGCGGGGTGTCTTTTATCCCCCGGGGCTTCCGACCACCAGATGGCTCGGTTTTTACGCGGAATATTTCGATACCGTGGAGGTAAACGCCACCTTTTACGGGACACCCAAAGAAAGTACCTTCAAGAAATGGTATGAACAGACCCCGCCTGGTTTCCTCTTTGCCTTGAAGGCCAGCCGCTTCATCACCCACGTCAAACGTTTGCGCCAGGTAGCGGAACCATTGAAGAGGTTTTATCAGGTCATCTCTCCTTTGCGGGAAAAGATCGGCCCCCTCCTCTTCCAGCTTCCCCCGTCTCTTAAATACGACCGGCAGCTGGTGGCCGATTTTTTGGCTTTGCTCGATAAAAAATACCTTACCGCCCTAGAAATCAGGCACCAAAGCTTTCACAATGACGAATTTCTTGCCCTCTTGGCCGAGCACAACGTGGCCCTCTGCCTTTCAGATACTGCCGGGCGTTACCCCTCGCTCTTAGAAGAAGTCACCGCTTCCTTTGTTTATATAAGGTTGCACGGCTCACGGACCCTTTACCGTTCCTGCTACACGGAGGAAGAACTGAGAGGCTGGGCGGAGAAAATAAAAAGCTTCAGGCGTCCGACCTACGTCTATTTTGATAACGACTCCCTGGGGTGGGCGGTGCCCAACGCCTTGCGCCTTAAAGAGCTCCTGGGACAGGAGGCCAAAACCCTTCCGGAAGAGGCCTTAGCCATTTTAAAAGCCCGCCCCATGGATTAGGCTTTAAAACATGAAATTAAAAGAAGTGGCCCAGACCATCGCCGGGCTTCTGCCCCGTCCCGTAACCTTTATGGAGGTGTGCGGGACACACACGGTAAACATCTTTCGTTTTGGCTTAAGAAGCCTTTTTCCCGCCGAGCTCAAGCTCGTCTCGGGCCCGGGCTGCCCCGTCTGTGTTACCCCTCCGGAAGAGATCGATTTTTTACTGGCCCTGGCCCGAGAGCCCGGGGTGATCATCGCTACTTTTGGAGACCTGGTGCGGGTGCCAGGGTCAAAAGGTTCCCTCAAAGAGGCCCGGGCAGGAGGGGCCCAGGTGAAGATAGTCTATTCCCCCCTTGAGGCGGTGGAGCTGGCCAAGGCCCAGCCCCAGACCACGGTGGTCTTTGCCGCGGTGGGGTTTGAGACCACGGCCCCGGCGGTGGCGGTGGCGGTCCTTGAGGCCTACCGGGCCGGGTTGGAAAATCTATTTTTCGCAGTGAGTCACCGGACCATGCCGCAGGCCCTGCGGGCCCTTTTGACTTCGGGAAAAGTTGAGCTTGGCGGCTTTTTACTACCGGGGCACGTGGCCACCATCACCGGGGCCTCCTATTTTAAGTTCATAGCCACGGAGTTTGGGCTGCCGGCGGTGGTCGCGGGTTTTACCGCCCCGCAGATCATGAAAGGGCTTTATCTTCTGGCGCGCCAGGTGGCAGACGGGCGCCGGGAGGTGGAAATCGCCTATACCGAGGCGGTGACCTGGGAGGGCAACGTGACTGGCCAGCAGCTGATGCGTAAGGTATTTACGCCCTGTGACGCGCATTGGCGCGGTCTGGGTCTTATCCCCAAAAGTGGCCTCAAATTGAAGGAAAAGTACGCCGCCCTTGACGCGCGCAGGGCCTTTCCTTTGAAGCTTCCCCCGGCCAAAGAACCCTCCGGGTGTCGTTGTGGAGATATCCTCTGCGGCCGGGCTACCCCTCAAGACTGCCCCCTTTTTGGCAAGGCCTGCACGCCGGAACACCCGAAAGGTCCCTGTATGGTCTCAAGCGAAGGGACCTGTGCGGCTTGGTATGCCTTCGGTTTTTAACGGAAAAGGCCCGCCGTAAGGCGGGCCTGGCGGGAGGTTTGCTTATTTTTCTATCTTGACGGGGATCTGTTTGCCGCGAGCTTCTGCCTTTTTGGGCAGGGTGATCTTAAGGACTCCGTTTTTGTACGTAGCTTCAACCTTTTCCGGGTCCACCTCAGCGGGCAGCTGAATGGACCTTACGAAGCTTCCGTAGCTACGTTCAATGCGGTAGAAATTTTCGCCCTTTTCCTCTCTTTCCTGTTTCTTTTCCCCGCGGATGGTAAGCGTATTGCCGCTGATGGTTATTTCTAGATCTTTGGGATCGATCCCGGGCACATCGGCCCGCACGATAACAGCGTCTTTGGTCTCAGATACGTCAAGGGCAGGTACCCATTCCGTCTCAAAAGGTTCAGGCAAAGTCTCCCGCCCGAAAAATTCGTTCCACAACCTGTCCATCTCCCGTTTTAAGTCCCGTAACGGACGCCAAGGTACGAGCTCAGCCACTTCTTTCACCCCCTTTTATCTGGCTTCGTAAGAAACGTTAAGTCTGCTTTGGGGAAGGTCAAGGAAGGTTTATTTTTGGCGTCGGGGGTCTGTTACCTCCTGAATGGCTTCGCCAAGGAGGTTGAAGGCCAGCACTGTGATCAGGATGGCCAGTCCCGGGAAGACCGAAAGCCACCACGCCACCTCAAGGGTCTCTTTTCCTTCGGTAAGCATATTGCCCCAAGAAGGGATAGGGGGCTGTACCCCGAGGCCCAGAAAGGAAAGGGCTGATTCGATGAGGATGGCGTTGCCTATCCCAAGGGTGGCGGAGACCAGGATGGGGGGGAGGGCGTTGGGCAGGATGTGGCTGAAGATGATGCGAAACGTGCCTGCACCCAGGGCTTTCTCTGCCAGGACGAAGTCTCTTTCTTTAAGACTTAAGAATTCGGCCCGCACCAGCCTGGCTACCCCCATCCAGCTGGTAAGCCCGATTACGATCATGATGTTTATGATGGAGGGCTCAAGGTAAGCGATTACCGCCAGGATCAAAAAGATGGTGGGGAAACACAGCATGATGTCGATGGCCCGGGAGATGAGGCTGTCCACCACGCCTCCGTAATAGCCGGCAAGGGCCCCTAGGATGATCCCTAAGGCAAGGGAGATCCCCACCGCCAGAATGCCCACTTCCAGCGAGATACGGGCCCCGTAAATGAGACGAGAGAGCACGTCGCGGCCCAGGAGATCGGTGCCGCAGGGGTGGGCGAGACTCGGAGGGGCCAGCACTTCTTTTACGTTGATGGCAAAAGGGTCATAAGGACTTACCACTGGGGCCAGCACCGCCACCAGTAAAAGAAACACGACCACCGCGCTTCCCAAAGCGCCTAGCGGGTGTTTCACCAGGGCCTTAATCATGGCTTGGTCCCCAGCCTGATACGCGGGTCTGCCAGGGCGTAACAGATATCAGCCAGAAAATTGCCCACCAGGGTGAGGATGGAAACGATGACCAGGTTACCCATGATGACCGGGTAGTCCCGGGCCATGACCGCCTGCCACATCAATTGCCCTATCCCAGGAATACTGAAGATGGATTCAAAGATCACGCTTCCCCCCACCAGGCCCGGAATAGACAACCCCAGGATGGTGATTACCGGAAGCAGGGCGTTTCTTAAGGCGTGTTTATAAATGACCACCCGCTCCGGCAGGCCCTTGGCCCGGGCGGTGGTGATAAATTCCTGGCGCAGGACTTCGATCATGGTGGAGCGCATAAAGCGCGAAAGCCCCGCCAGCCCACCGAAGGCCGAAACAAAGATGGGCAGGACCAGGTGTTTGGCCCAGTCAAGGACCTTTTCCCAGACAGAAAGGCTTTCGTAGCCCATGAGGGAGTGGAGCCCGGAGATGGGCAAGATGGGCCACTTGATCCCCAAAAGGAGCATTAATAAGAGGGCCAGCCAGAAGCCAGGCATGGCGTAGCCGATGAAGACGAGCACGGTGGTTATCCGGTCAAAAAGGCTGCCGGCCCGAACAGCCGCCGCCACCCCCAGGGGGACGGCTACGAGAAAAATGATCAGCAAGGAGAGCACGTTGATGAGGAGGGTGACAGGGAGCCGTTCTTTTATTTTGTCCCAGACCGGGCGCCGGTCCGGGGCAAAAGAACGGCCAAGATCAAGCCGGACCAGGCCCTTAACCCAGCGCAAATACTGGACGTAAAGGGGTTTATCAAGCCCGTACTGGGCCCGCAACCTCTCCCGCATCTCCGGGGTAAATTTGGGGTTAAAATCCGCCATGGGGCTTATGGGTTCGCCCGGGGCCAGGTGGATGATAACGAAGGAGATAAGGGTGATGCCCCAAAAGGTAAGGAACATCTCTAAGAGGCGTTTGGCCAGCCACTTTTTCACGCCGGGACTCCTTTTTTGAGTTCCGCCTCTGATGGGCGCAAATAAAGTGGCAGTAGTCTTAAAGGGTCGTCAAATTCTTCAGCCAGCAGCCTTTCCCGGGCCAGGATGCCCACCGCGGCGGCCCGCGGGTGAGCCAGGTGCGGGGGAAGGGTGATGAGATTTTCCCCCAGCTTTTCTTTGAAAAGGGTCTCAAAGGCCTTAAGGCCGTCGCCCAGAAAGACCGTGGGGCCCTTAAGCCAGGGCAGGAGTTTTTCAGGGGCAAGGAGACTGGGAGGCATGATTTCTTTAAGTCCGCCGTTCTCCCTCCGGTAGAGGGCCACGTAGAGCTGGTTTCTGCGCGCATCAAGGGCCGGACAGATGAGGTGGGGGGTAGGATAAGCGTTCAGGGCCAGGGCCTTTAAGGTCTCAACCCCAATCAGGGGAAGCCCCGTGGCGAAATGAAGCCCCTTGGCGGTGGCCAGCCCAATGCGCAAGCCGGTAAAACTGCCAGGGCCGATGCTTACCGCAACCGCCGCCAGATCCGCGAGTTTAAGACCAAGCTGGGTGAGCAGGTAGTGACAGGCCTTAAGGAGCCTCCGGGAGTAAGTTTCCCGGGAAGAAAGGGTAATTTCCCCTAAAACTTCTTCTCCTACTACGGCCACCCCTCCGCAGGGAGAGGCCGTCTCTAGGGCCAGAACCGGTTTTGAGTCATGCATATTTAGCCCGCTTGTCCCGGGATCTGTTCTTTTTTCGTCTGAAAAACAGGAACGGATCTTTTTATTAAGCCATTTTAAAGGGCTATCTTAGGCGCCCTGCCGGGTTTTGCAAGCGCTGATTTTCTAGGCATCTTCCCGAAGCCGGACTTTGATATCGCAAAAGGGTAAGGTAAAAGTTGATTATGGAAGAGATTTGTGTTCGAAACAGAGTCGGTCGCTAGGAGGTCTCTTTGAACAGTCTAAATAAAGAGGACTTTTTGGCCCAAACTTTTTTGTTCCAGGGGCTGGCTCCGTTTTATCTCAAAAAATTGGCCGCCATTTCTTATCCTAAACGTTACCGCAAAGGAGAAATCATCTTTCAGGAAGGGGAAAAGGCCTTAGGTTTTTATCTGGTCTATGAGGGGCGGGTCAAGGTCTTCAAAGAATCGCCGAGTGGCAGAGAACAGATCCTTCATCTCTTAGGGCCAGGGGAACCTTTCGGGGAGGTGGCGGTTTTTTCTGGGCGTGACTACCCTGCCAACGCTGCGGCGCTGACAGAGTCCCTCCTCCTTTACCTTCCTCGCCAAGACTTTACCGCTCTTATCAAAGAGGAGCCGGCTCTGGCCCTCAACATGCTGGCCGTCTTATCAAAACGTCTGAGACAATTTGTCTCTCTGGTGGAGGCTCTGTCTCTTAAAGAGGTTTCGGAAAGACTGGCGTCCTATCTCCTTTACCGCAGCGAAAAGGAAGGCCCTCACTTTGACCTGGGGATGAATAAGGGGGAGCTTGCCAGTTTTCTCGGTACCTCTCCGGAAACCATCTCCCGGGTTTTTGGAAAGTTCGCCAAAATGGGCCTGGTAGAAACCAAGGGGCGCGAGATAAAAGTCCTTAACCGGGAAGGCCTTTCCGAAATCGCCGCCGGCCTACGTCCCTTTTAAAATAGGGATCCGTTCCTAATTTTTTTACCTAGAACGCCAAACTCTAGCCCAATTTCCCCCGAAACACGTATTTTTTCTTCAAAAATTCTCGCGATGAAAAAAGGGATCCGTTCCCATTTTAAAGCCATAAATTTTAGCCCAGTTTGACGGGAAAACTCTACTTTTTGTTTTTTCAGTTCGAGGAAATATTCACCGATTAAAAGAAAAAGGGATCCGTTCCTAATTTTATGCCTGGCCGTCCGCGTCTTATAGCCCCTAATTTTCCTCACCACGTGGTAGCTAGATCAAACCGCGGGGTGACGATCTTTCACAATAACGAGGATTTTCTCCGTTTTTTAGCTATAATGGCCGCTCTTAAAAAACGTCGCGAATTAAAATTGTGGGCGTTTTGTCTCATGTCTAACCATGTCCACTTGCTGATCGTTCCCGAAAATCGCGAAGATATGATCAAGTATATGCAGGGGCTTTTGGTAACTTATACGCAATTTTATAACCACAAATATCAAACCGAAGGCCAACTCTGGAAAGCGAAATATTTTTCTTCTGTCGTTGATCAGGAAAGATATTTGTGGCAGGTGTTACGCTATATTGAACGGAATCCTGTCCGTGCCGGTTTAGTAAAATATCCAGAAGAATATCCCTACTCCTCTGCTTCCAAAAATGGGATCCGTTCCCAATTTTTAGACTCTCTTCCTTTTACTCCAGAACAATTAGAGATCTATAAACAATGGCGCACCATCCCAGAACCGCCGGAATTGTTAGCTTTTCTAAGGGAATCGGCTAAAAAGAATTGGCCTGTTGGAGACCGAACGTTTTGCCAAAATTTGGGATATATCAGAAAGCGCCCAGGGAGACCCAAGAAAAAATAGGGATCCGTTCCTAATTTTCCAGGGCGGTGAAGATTCTTTTGCCGGTGGCGGTCTTTATTTCGGCCTGGGAGATAGGGTGGCCGGCTTCTTTACGGGTCAAGAGTATCGCGTCGCTTAATACCCGGGCTTCCAAAGAACCTTTGCCTTCCAAGACTTCGATGACCGCTTCCCGCATATCAGAAGGGACGTTTATCTTCTGCAGGAAGGGGGATACTTCCTGGGGCTCGAGTTCGCAGAGCAAAGAGGCCGCCAGGACCAGGGGGAGTTTAGCCCCTTCTTCAAGGGCGATCTGTTCCGCGTATTTAAGCCGGGTCTTCAGGGTTTTGATGATGTCTTCGCGTTCTTTAAAAAGGGCGATTATCTCCGCTTCGATACGGTCCTTGAAGACGGCCTGCTGTTTTTCCCTGAGTTCGGGAGGAAGCGCCCCCAGGCACTGTTCCGCATACGGACAATAGGCGGCGCAGCCGAAGTCGAGGCGAGGGTTGGGAAGCCTCTGACCACAGCCCGGGCAGGGACGGGAGGTGTCGTCCTTAAAGAATTCAACGGTTTCCCCGCAGTGCGGGCACTTCACCTCGAAGATGGCGTCTTCTTTCCAATAACGGGTATCCTGTCCGGGACATTTCATTTTTTCAGCTCCTCAAAGGCCTTTTCCCAGCCCAGGCGTTCAAAGAGCGCCCCGAGCCGTTCGCCTTGCTGGTTGTGCTTTTGGTAAAAGGATACCACTTTTTTTAACAAGGCTAAAACTTCCCCTTCCGAGGCCAGCGGCAATATTTCTTGGGCCAGGCGGGGGTGGCGGCCCAGTTTGCCACCAAGGAGCACCCGGTAACCCCTTTTAAGCTCTAAAAGGGCCCCTTCCGGGCAAACCTTAATACACGCCCCGCAACCTACGCATTTATCTTCGTCAAGGACAGGTCCGCTTTCAGAAAGGACAAGGGCCCCTTCTTCGCATACCTGTTCGCACTCCCCGCAAAAGACGCATTTTTCTGGCTCAAGGCCGAGCTTGACCCGCCCGATGAGGGCCACGTCTTTGATTTGGACCTGAGAGCAGGCGTTAGGACACTCCGAAAGCGCTACCCGAAACTGATGGTGGTGTTTTAAGGGTCCCTTTACTTTTTGTCGCAAAAATTCTGTAACCCGGGCTTCTTTCAAAAGTTCTTCGATCTTGGTAAGCATCTCAAGAGAGGAGGTCACGGCGTTGTGACAACCGGTGGCCCCAAAACATCCTTCTACACTGAAACCCTCCTCAACCTGGGCCTCTTTTTCCCGCAAGGCCTTTTTGGCCAGAAGGAGTTCCTCCTTGGTGACCACGTTTTTGCCCCGCTCTCTTACAAAGGCTTCCACCCGTTTTTTGACCCTTCCCCTCACAAAGAAAGGGATCCTTTTTAAGAGGGCTTCCGCTTCCTTTTCCCAGCGCATAACTACCAGTTCTCCTCGTTTACGATTTCTCCTGCAGGCGAAACTACTATCACTTTAAAAGGAATCTTTTGGTCCGCGGCCTCAAGGGCCTTTTTTACGAGTACGGGTAGACCACGGCAGCAGGGTACTTCCATGATGGCTACGGTTAAGGCTTTTACGGGGTTAGCGGCAAAAATTTCCTTAAACTTTTGGAAATAGGCCTCCGGGTCGTCAAACTTGGGGCAGCCGATAAGGAGATTCTTTCCGGTCAAGAGTTTTTGGTGAAAATCCGGATAGGAAAAACCCACGCAGTCGGCAGCGATCATGAGGGGGCGCTCTTTAAGAAAGGGGGCCTGTGGGGGCACCAGCCTTATCTGGATCGGCCAGTGAGAAAGGGTACCTTTATGCTTAGAGGGACCGAAAAACTTGGCCTGGGTGCTGGGGCAGGTCTTGGCTTTTTGCTGGGCCAGGAACGCTTCTACCATCTTTTCATCAAAAGGGGCTGCTTCCCGCTCGATGAGTTTGATGGCCCCTCTGGGACAATGGCCCAGGCAGGCCCCCAGGCCGTCGCAAAGGGGTTCGGCAATCAGGCGGGCCTTGCCGTTGATAATCTGGATGGCCCCTTCGGCACAGGCCGGGACACATTGACCACAGCCGTCACAAAGCTCTTCGTCGATTTCCACGATACGGCGCAAAATCTTGGCCATTTTTATGCTCCTGCCTTTTTGGCTTAAACATATTGATTTTTCACCCTTTTTCTTTGATCTGTATCAAGTTCAGCACCTTTTAAGAAAAAATTTTTTCCTGACGAAATGATTTAAAAAATTCGGAGGAGGGAGTGTTACATGAGTTTCGGTACGATAAAGGGCAAGCTCTTTGGGATCGTGGTGGTGATGTTCCTGATAAGTCTCATCAATTGCGGCGTGATTTTTTTCTTTCTGCACAAAAACACCAAAGACGCCCAGTTGGTAAACCTGGCCGGCCGGCAGAGGATGCTAACTCAGCAGATAACCAAGCAGGTCCTGGAAAAAGACTTTGCCGGGGTGCAAAAAAACATCGCCCTTTTTGAAGAGAGCCTGAAAATCTTAAAAGAAGGGGACCCGGCCCTGGGGCTTAAACCGGTCAAGGACCCGGCCATCCTTGCCGAATGGGAAAAGCTTGCAAGCCTCTGGCGGGAATTTAAAAGGCACCTGGAGAAAGTGATAACTGGTCAGGGTACTGAAGAGAACTTGCGCTATCTCCTGGACCATAACCTTGAACTCCTGGCCCAGGCCAACGTGCTTACTAAAAAATTCGAAGAGTCGGCGGTAAAAGGACTTCACCAACTGAAGGCCATTCAGGTGGGTATCTTTGTCTTTACTCTTTTAGTGCTTTCATTCATCTGGTGGATGGCGCAGCACAAGATTATTCGGCCGGTGGAGACGGCGGTTAGCCTGGTGGCCCGGGTGGCCGAAGGTGATTTTACCGTAAAGTTTCCCGCGGCCGGTGACGATGAAATAGGCCGCCTCCTGAAGGCCTTTGAAGGCATGGTAGCCCGCCTGCGGGAGACCATCGGTAACGTGGTAAAGACCTCACACCGGGTATATGAATCCTCCCAGGAGATTTACCGGGCCGGGGACGAGGTGGCTGCCACCGCCGGCCGTTTGGCCCAGGAAGGCCAGGAAGTGAAAGAGGCCGAAGAGGTAATTAGTGACAATATCAAGGCCGTTTCTTCCGCCTCCGAACAGATGGTAGAGGCCATCACGGAGATCTCCCGCAACACCTCTGAGGCGGCCAAGATCGCCAACGACGCCGTCATTAAGGCCCAGGAGACCAATGAAATCGTAAACAAACTCAGTGTTTCTTCAGAAGAGGTAGGGGAGGTAATAAACCTTATTCAGAACATAGCCGAGCAAACCAACCTGCTCGCCTTAAACGCGACCATTGAGGCGGCCCGGGCCGGTGAAGCCGGTAAGGGCTTTGCCGTGGTGGCCAACGAGGTCAAGGAGCTCTCCCGTCAGACCACCGAGGCCACGGAGAAGATCGCCCGCAAGATTCAGGCTATCCAGACCGACGCCAGGGCCTCGGTCTCTGCCATCGAAGAGATTACGGAGATCATCAGCCGCATAAACGATATTTCCAATCTGATCGCCAGCGCCGTTGAAGAACAGACCGCCATGATGGGTGAGATCAGTCAGGCGGCCAATACCGCTACGGAGAGTTCGGAGGAGATCAAGGAAAAGATTGATAAGATGGTCCGGGCCATCGAAGATACCGCGGCCAAGGGAGAACACAGCCGGGAACTTTCCGAAGAGATGACCCGCCTAGCCACGAGGCTAAAAGAGTTGGCCTCCCGCTTCAAGTGTGAATAATCCTTCTTTGGGCCGTCCCGCAAGGGGCGGCTCAAAGCCCCAGCTTTTTCTTTAAATAATAGAATTTTAAGCGTTGTAAGGGGTGTTTGTTGCCCCCTTTCAAATAACCCAGGTGAAACCGGTGCAGATAGAGGTCGTAGATGAGGTAATGGGGCGCGGGTTTAAGCCCTGGCCTTTTTAAGATGATGCGTACGGCTTCCATGGCTGCCAGGGCGCTGCACAGGTAACAGGCGATGACCGAGGCCGGCCCCTTACCCTCCTTCATGTTTATGCTTGAGAGGTCGAGGTATTTCAGAAAGAAGGGTTTGGGGGCCAGGCCCAGGGCGAATAGGAGGGCCTTTTCCTGAGGAGACATGTCGTCTTTGATGGCAAAGTATTCGCTAAAAGAGGGGCTTTTTTCCGGGTCAAAAACCAAAAGGGCGGCGCTGAAGGCCAGGGGCCCGGCGGTGACCACCGGGATCTTGAGCGTGCGGGCGGTGTCGTAGAGGAGCTTGCGGGCCTCAAGGGCAAAAAACTCGATCCCGTCCAGGACCACGTCTGCCCCCCCAAGAAAGGCCCTGGCGTTTTCCGGCGTGAGTCCTTCTTCATAAAATTCGATCTTTAAAAAGGGGTTGATCCGGAAGGCCTCCTCCAGCATCACCCGCCCCTTGGGCCGGCCCAGGGTGTCCACCCGGGCGCCATACTGGCGCGAAAGATTGCGGGGTTCAAAGACGTCAAACTCGGCAATCTTGAAGCGCCCCACCCCGCTGCGCACCAGGCTGATGAAATGGGTACCACCCACCCCACCAAGCCCCGGGATGGCGACCGTGGCCTGGCGGAGGCGTTCTTGCTCCGCCGGGGTGAAGAGCCCCTGCTGGGCAGAGAAGGCCTCTTGCCAGAAGGCCTCTTCGTCTTTAAGACGGAAACGTAAGAGTTTTTGGCCCAGGGTGGACCTGCTAAGCAAAGACCACATGGAAAACTCCTTGGGGTTTATCTTTTTTATCGGCGGCTTGGGCGATGAGTGAAGTGTTTCTTTTAGGGGTTGACGGGTGGCGCAAAGGGTGGCTAGGGGTGCTGGGCCGGTTTGAGCCGGAGAAAGGGAGGTGCTTGGGGGAAAAAATCAGGGTGGTTCCCCGGCTGGCTGAGCTTTTGGTCTTGGACGCTAAAGTGATAGCCATTGATATGCCCCTTGGTCTCCCTGAAGAATTTACCCCTAAAGGGAGGCTTTGTGACCAGCTGGCTCGTCGGCTCCTGGGTCCCCGAGCGGCTACCATCTTTACTCCACCGCCACGGCAGGCCTTCGGCTTTCAGGATTATCGCAAGCTCTACCAGGCCGGTATTAAGATTTCTCGGCAGAGTTTTAACCTACTTGGCAAGATCAAAGAATTACGTTCCCTCCTTGAGTCTTCGGAGAAACTTCCGGTTTATGAAACCCATCCCGAACTGGTCTTCTGGTCCCTTAACCGGGCCCCTCTCCCTTCCAAACACCGCCCGGAAGGGCTCAAGAAACGGCTTGAGCTCCTTCTTAAGACCGGACTTTTCAAAGATTTACCTTCTCGTTTGGACCAGGTCCCGACCACCTTGAAAGTGGATCTCCTTGACGCCTATGCCTGTCTGCTGGCGGCCAAACGCATCTTTGGTGGCGAAGCTAAGGTCTTACCCCCCAAGCCCCCTAAGGATCGCCGGGGGTTCCCTATGGCCATCTGGTTTTAAGTGTAGCGGGCGATAATACGGGCCCCGATCAGGTCTCCCCAGACGTTTACACTGGTGCGCAACATATCGAGAAAACGGTCCACCGCCAGGATCAGCCCGATTCCTTCAAGCGGCAACCCTACCGTTTGGAGTACCATAGTCATGGTGACCAGCCCGGCGCTGGGAATCCCCGCGGCCCCGATGGAGGCCAAAGTGGCGGTTAAGAAGATGAGTATCTGCTGGCCCAGGGAAAGCGCCACCCCGCAGACGTTGGCGATAAACATGGCGGCCACCGCTTCGTAAAGGGCGGTGCCGTCCATGTTCACCGTGGCCCCGAGGGGCAGGACGAAGCCGGCTACTTTTTTGGGAATCCCGGCCTTTTCTTCCGCCACTTCGAGAGAAATGGGGAGGGTGGCGGCACTTGAGGCGGTGGAGAAGGCTACCAGGAGGGCCTCCCTTACTTTCAGAAAGAAGCGCCAGGGTTTTTCTCGGGTAAAGAGGAAAAGGAGCAGTGCGAGGGTGCCGGCGGCGTGGAGGAAAAGCCCTAGGACCACCGTCAATACGTAGGAAGAGAGCTCAAGGAGGGGGCTTAGGCCTTTTTGGGCCACCAGTTTGGCCACGATGGCAAAGACCCCGGCGGGGGTAAGATAGATGATCCAGCGGATGAGCACGATCAAGGCGTCGTTTAGGGCTTCAAAGAAGTCAAAGAGCAGACGTCGGCGTTCTTTGGGCAGGGAAAGCGTGGCCAGCCCGAAGGCCAAGGCAAAGAAGATAACGGGCAGGACCTCTCCTTCAGCGACACTCTTGACGGGATTTTGGGGAATGAGGCTGAGCACCAGGTCGCTAAGGGTAAAGGTCTTAAGCGAGGGGGCCTCCCCTAGAAAGACGGCCTTAGCGCCGGGCCTTATCAGATTTACCAAGATGAGACCGGCTATTACCGCCAGCGAAGTCGTGGCCAGGTAATAAATGAGGGTTTTGACCCCCAGGTTTTTGACCCGGGCGATGCTTCCTAGCCCCGAGACACTGGTATAGACGGAGGCCAGGATCAGGGGGGCGATGATCATCTTGAGGAGGCGCAGGAAGACGTCCCCGATAAGGCCTATTTTCAGGGCAAAAGCAGGCCAGTAAAGGCCGGTTAATATGGCCAAACCCAGGGCGAGGAGGGTCTGGTTCTCAACGCTTCTTAAAAAGCGCATACCTTGCCCTTAACACGCCGGCGGCCAAAAAGAAAGGAGGGCCATTAAGGCCCTCCTCAATTGGTTGCGAACCAAAAGAGATTAGCCGAGGATGGCTTTTTTGAATTCTTCAAACCCGGTGCGGTCGATGAGGCGGCCCAGACGGTCGGCCTTTTTGGCGTTTTCCTCGTAGAATTTGATGATTTTTTCAGCAATTTCTAGGGCTTCTTCGGTGGAGACGTTTTCAACCAAGGTCTGGGCCAGCCGCGGTCTGGAACCACCGCAACCTCCCACACGCACCGTCCAACCTTTGGGCTTGCCGATAAAACCCAAATCTTTGATGCAGGTTTCGGCACAATCGTTGATACAACCGGCCACTCCGATCTTAAATTTGGCCGGCAGGGGGTGGCCGTGGTAGCGCTTATCAAGCTCGGCTCCCAGGTTTAAAGAATCCTGTTGGCCGAGGCGGCAGAAGGTGGTGCCTGGGCAAACCTTGATGCTCCGGACACAGGCCCCCACCGCCGCGCCCGGGTCCACGCCCAGCTCCTGCCAGACGCGGTCGATATCTTCTTCCTTGAGTCCTACCAGGGCTATCCGGTCGGCACTGGTGAGTTTCATGGCCTTAACGCCGTATTTTTCGGCGATGTCTGCTATCTTGCGCAGAAACTCCGGCGTCACCACCCCTAAAGGAACGTGGGGCACGATGGCGTAGGTTTCTTTGTCACGTTGCAGGACTGCTCCTTTCTCACCGTCTTTCAACATGTTCTACCTCCTTAAGTTAGTATATTTTGGGCGTCTTTTAGGGTTGTTTGGGAAAAATGTTCTTTTACCAGCCGGTTTACGTCCTCCAGTAAATTGCCAAGCAGGCATCTTTCCCCGTCGCATAAGGGCTCTTTAAAGAGACAGCGCTGGTATTTGAGGGGGCCGTGGATCACCTCAAAGATCTCAAGGAGGGTGATCTCTTCTGGTTTTTTGGCCAGCTGGTACCCCCCTTTGGGCCCCCTGGTGGCTTTAAGCAGCCCGGCCCGGGCCAGGGCCTGGAGCACCTTGGAGAGGTGGGCTTCAGAAGCCCTGAGACGACGGGCAATCTCCTTAACCCGTTTAGGGGTGTCCGGGGTACTGGAGAGATACGCCATGGCGTGTAACCCCAACGAAAGTGCCTCTGAAATCCTTAGTATGCTGTCGGCCATCATCTGATCCTTAAAGTATTTTGGTGTTTAAATATCACAATATTTTAAAATGTCAAGAACCATTTTAAATTTGAAGTTTGATCAAAGTGGGGTTAAAAAGGGGCCGAAATTATCAACCAAAAGTATTTTAGGAGCTTGCTAAAGGAATCGTTTCCCTTTTTAGACCGAAAAAGAACGGATCCTGAGATATCAGGTTTTTTTCCAGCTCTTTTCTTCGCCGCGCAGCAAGCGCTTGATGTTGTCCTTGTGTTTTAGCCAGATGAGGAGGGCCATGACCACCGCGGTGGCCTCATAAACTGGGGCGGGGCAGAAAAGGCGGATGAGGAAGGGCATGAGGGCGGAAGCCAGGAGAGACCCTACCGATACAAAGCCCGATATCTTGACCGCCAGGACGAAGGCGACCAGGGCCAGGCCCAGGGCCTTGGGACAGAGGACCAAAAATACCCCGGTGGCGGTGGCTACCCCTTTCCCGCCCCTGAATTTGAGGTAGACCGGGAACAGGTGCCCCAGGAAGGCGCAAAAACCAGCCCCTGCCACCAAGAGATCCTTTTGGGGGTGGTCTTTAAAGAGGCTTAAGGCCGCGAGCATGGGAAGGATCCCCTTGCCCATGTCCCCCAGGAGGGTAACCAGGCCCCATTTTTTCCCGAGGAGTCTGGCCACGTTGGTGGCCCCCAGGTTCCGGCTCCCGTGCTGGCGGGGATCAAGACCAAAGGGTTTGGCCACCAGAAGGGCCGTGGGTACCGAGCCTAAAAGATAGGCCAGTAGAAACAGGAGATAGGCTTTTTCCATGGGCGGCCTCCTCTTGCCAGCTAAGGGCTCACAAAGGTAATATCCTCACATGGCCGGGGAGGCAAGGATTAAAAAGATAAGGAACATCGGGATCATAGCCCACATAGACGCGGGCAAGACCACCCTTACCGAACGTATCCTCTACTACACCGGCAAAATTCACCGCATCGGGGAGGTACATGAGGGGCAGGCCACCATGGATTATCTCCCCGAAGAGCAGGAAAGGGGGATCACCATCACTTCGGCCTGCACCACCTGCTACTGGAAGGGACACGAGATCCACCTCATCGATACCCCGGGCCACGTGGATTTTACCATCGAAGTGGAACGGAGTTTGCGGGTGCTCGACGGGGCCGTGGGCGTTTTTTGCGCCGTAGGCGGGGTGGAACCCCAGTCTGAAACCGTGTGGCACCAGGCTGAACGTTTTCGGGTCCCCAAAATGGCCTTTGTCAACAAGATGGACCGGATAGGGGCCGATTTTTGGGGTACCGTCCGGCAAATGAAGGAAAAGTTGGGGGCCAGACCCGTAATCCTGACCATGCCCTACGGGGCCGAACAGGATTTCAAGGGCGTGGTGGACGTGGTAAAAGAAAAACTCATCCTCTGGGACGAGGCCTCCCTGGGGGAAAAGTATTCTTACCACCCGGTCCCTACAGAGATAAAAGAAGAAGTGGCCCGGGTGCGACGTGAACTTTTGGAAACTATTGCCGAGCTCGAAGAAGAGGCCCTGGAAAAGTATCTTTCCGACGAGCCCTTTACCGAAGAAGAAATACACGCCTTGATACGCAAGGGGACCCTTTCCCTTGAGATCGTACCGGTCTTTTGCGGTTCAGCCCTGAAAAATAAGGGCATCCAGCCGGTGCTTGACGGGATCGTACGTTACCTTCCCTCGCCCCTGGACGTGCCTCCGGTCAAAGGGATAAACCCTGAGACCGGCAAAGAGGAGACCAGGTTTCCTGATGAGCGCGAGCCCCTTACGGCCCTGGCCTTTAAGGTACAGATGTTTGAGGGGCGTAAGATGGTCTATTTGCGGCTCTACGCCGGGGTACTTGAGGTGGGAAAGACCGTCTTAAACGCCACCCAAAAAAAGAAGGAGAAGGTGGCCCGTCTCTTCCTCATGCACGCCAACAAACGCACCCGTCTGGAACGGGCCGGGGCCGGGGATATCGTGGCAGCCATGGGGCTTAAACACACCGTCACCGGAGACACCCTGACCGACCCGGACCATCCCTTGGTCCTGGAACCCATCGGGGCCTACGAACCGGTTATCTCCGTGGCGGTAGAGCCCCGCAGCCGGGCTGAGGAAGAAAAGGTCGAGGAGGCCCTCCAGAAAATAGCCCAGGAAGACCCTACTTTCCGGGTCAAAATTGATCCGGACACCGGCCAGCGGCTCATCTCCGGGATGGGGGAACTCCACCTGGAAGTGATCCTCAACCGCCTGAAGCGGGAATTCGGGCTTGAGCTGCTGGTGGGACGGCCCCAGGTGGTCCATCGCGAAACCATCACCCAAGAAGCCCAGGTAACAGAAAGATTCGACCAGGTGGTGGGAGAAGAACATCTCCGGGCCACGGCCACCGTGGCGGTCCGTCCCCGGCCCAGAGGGGCGGGTAATCGGGTGGAGTTACGCCTCCCTGAAGGAAGCCTCTCTCCGGAGCAGGAAAGGGCCCTGGCTGACACCCTGGAGAAGGCCCTTTCCGCTGCCGGTCCCCTGGGCTACCCTGTAGTAGATGTGGAGGTACACCTGCTTGGTCTTTCCTTCAACGGTGGAGGGTTTCAGGAGATGGCGGCCCGGGCCGCCGCGGTGAAAGCTCTCCAGGAGGCCCTGAAAAAGGCCTCTCCCATCCTGCTTGAGCCCATCATGGAGATAGAAGTCGTCACCCCTTCAGAGTTTTTAGGGGAAGTGATAAGCGATCTTAACCAGCGTCAAGGGCACGTGGTAGGGATCGAGGCCCGGGGTCCGGTCCAGGTGGTGCGGGCCGAAGTCCCCTTGGCCCAGATGTTTGGGTATTCCACCGACCTGCGTTCCGCCACCCAGGGCAGGGCGAGTTTTATCATGCGTTTTGCCCGCTTTGATCTCCCCGAAAGCCTTAAAAAATGAAGCGCTTTCTCGTTTTTAAGCCCCGGAATTTGGGTTAAATTTAGCCTTAGAAAGATGAGACTCTACCACTTAGCTGATCTCCATTTAGGGGTTGATCCTCCAGGGTTAGGACGAGAGCTTTACCGCAGGCTGGTTTTTGAAAAGTTGACCGAAGTAATCGAGGAGGCCCGGCGGGAGGCGGTAAAATTTATTGTCTTTGCCGGAGACACTTTTGATTCCAACGCCCTGGCCACTTCTACCGTGCTTTCTTTCCTCAGGCTTTTGGCCGAGGCCCGGGAAATCAATTTCATCTTTATTCCCGGGGGCGGTGGCGATTTTTACGGGGAGGTGAGCGGCCACGACGCTTACGGACCTGATTCCCTTTACCGCCGGCTGGAAGTACGCTCTTTTTGGGAGCGGGCCGGAAACCTCCATCTCTTGACCCCGGAAGCCCCAAGCCTCGTCTTTCCGGAAGAAAAGGTGGCCTTTTACGGGGGTTTTTTTGACTATCCCCGGGCGGCGCTTTGCGAGGAGGCCGCTTACCACGTGGCGGTGCTGCATGGGGCCTTTGGGGAAAGAGTGGAATTCGGGGAGAGGCCTTTAAGCAGCCCCCAGCTAGCCAGATATGATTATCTGGCCCTGGGCCATTACCACCGGTTTCGTAAAATAGGCCCGAAAGCCGCTTACGCCGGGGCCTTTCTACAATTTGAATTTTTGCCCCACCAGGACGCCACCAGCGGCTACGTGGTGGTGGAGTTAAAACGGCCGGCCCCCCGGCTTACATATCGTGAGCTGGCAGACGCCCCGCGTTTTCTCCATCTCCAGGTCTTTGACGAAAACGATCTTGAAAGGCTAAAAAAGCTTGATTTCGAAAGGACTTTCGTAAAAATTACGGCCTATCTTGCCCCCCTGGAGACTCCCTTGCTGGAACTTAAAAAACAGTTACCAGACCGGCTCTTTCTGGCCGAGGGGGCCCGTACGGAACCGGAAAACCTTACCTTTTACCAAATCCTTGAGCGGATCATCGCGGCCAAGGTCCCGGAACACTACCAGGCCGAAGTCAAGGAGTTGCTCCTGTACGGGCTTAAAATAAGCCCCCAGCGGACCAAGATCGAAAAATTCCTGCAGGATAAGTACGGTCTTTGATGCGACTCTTAAAAGTGGCCTTCCGCAATTATAAAATTCTCGAAGACAGGGTCTTTGAGTTTGCGGAAAACCCCTTTTATTACTCCGCCCCGAACGAGACCGGGAAGACCACCCTTATCGAGGGGATAAAAGACGCCTTTTCTCTGGCTCCGGCCAGGCTAAAAGACAAAAAGACCGCCGGCAAAGACGTGCTGCCGGTGCTCGAGGTGACCTTTCAGATTGGGGAGGAGGTTTACCACCTCAAAATAAACGCTCAGGACGAAACGGTAAGTCTCAGAGGAAGTGATGGGACGGATCTTTCCCGGCCGGCGGCCATCGAGCGCTTCTGGGCCCAAAAGGGCTACCACTTTTTCCCCGCCGTCTTAAACAGCCTTTTAATCATCCGAGAAAGAGACCTTACCGTGGAGGTGACCAGAGGCCTTAAGGCCCTGATGGATACCGTGCTCAAGTCCGCCACCATCGAGGAACTCAAAAAGACTTTCGAAAATATGCTCATTTTTCAAAAGGGCTGGGAGCTGAGATTCAGGAAACAATCCTTCGGAAAGAAAGAGAAGCGGCTCAGGGAAGAACTGGCCGGTCTCAGGCAGGAGCTTGAGCGTAAGAGGTCTCTTTTTGAAGAATACCAGAAAAACACGGCCAGGCTTGAGGGCCTCAAGAAGGCCCTTTCTGCCAAAAGGAAGGAACGGGAGGTCCTCGACCAGGAACTTGTTTGGCTACAGAAAAAACTGACTTACGCCGAATACCAGCACCTTTTGGCGGAGGAAAAAAGGCTCCAAAAAGAATCCCTTTTGAAGGAGAAGGAAGTTAAAGGACTTGAGGCAGAAATCAAGGCCCTTGAGGAGGCCAGTGCCCAACTTGAGCGAGAAGAGGAGGCCTTAAGTCAGGCGCTTGAAAGGCTCAAGGAGCTTGAATTTCAGATAAAAGAGGCTGAAAGAGAACTTGACCGCCTGGCGGAACAGAGAAAGCTCTGGCAAAGGCTAAAGGAGATAGACGAGAGGCTTGGAATCTTTAAAGAGATAGCTCCTGAGGTCCTGGAGCAGGATTTGCTTGATTGGCAGACCAGCCGGAAACTCTCCAAAGACAGCCAGGGCCTGGTCAAGGTCCTAGCGGCGGAAGAAGAGGTCCTGGTTAACGGGGAGAGGTTGGGGCCCGGGCAAGCCCACACCTTCCTGGGCCAGGCGGAAATAAGCTACGGCCCTCTCAGGCTGGAAGTATACGTTTCTGCGGCCCTTGCTTCCGCCAAAGAAAAGATCGCAAGGCTTGAGGCCACGTACGGCACGCTGGAGAGGCTTACTGAACTCAAAAAGCTCAAGCGTACCCGGGAAACGCTCCTTTTTTCTTTAAAAGACGCCCCGGGCCCGGCAGAGGCCCAAAAAAAGACAGAAGAGCTGGAAGAGAAGGTCAAGGAGGCCAAAGAGGCCTTAAAAGGGCTTCTTGAGCAGAAGGAAAGGCGCAAGGCCCTCCTCTTGCGCCGCAAAGAAATAGAACAAAAGCTTGCCAGGCTGAGGAAAAAGGCCCAAGAGGCGGCCCTTGCTCTTGAAAAACTAAGGCTCAACCAGGCACACCTCGCCCAAAGGCTTCAGGCCTGCGAGAAAGAGATAGAGCACCTGACCCTTAAAGAGACCAAACTTCTTGAGGCCGAAGGCGGGCTTATTCCCGAAGAGCTCCGCCGCAAGATAGAGGAAAAAAGAAAGCGCCTGGCCTCCCTGGAGCAGGAAATTATCGCCTTGGAGAAGGAAGAGAGCCACCTTGAAGGCCTTACCAAGGTGCGCCCGGACGAAGAGGAACTTGAAAGACTCCTTGCCCGCCAGAAGGAGCTAGAAGAAAAGCTGGGGCGACTTATCCGTCTGGCTGATATCCTCCACCACGGCCTTGCGGTGCTTAACACCCTCCGGGAAGAGATAAACAGGGAATATCTCAAACGGTTTGAAGAAAAGGTGGGGGAATATTTCAGCCTTATCACCCACGGCAACTACCAGGGCGTCAAGTTCGGGGCCCAAAGCCTCTTCTTTGACGGGGAGACCTTTAAAAACCGCTGGGAGGTTACCAGGAAAGACGGGAAGGTCTTTGCCATCGAAAGCCTCTCTGACGGCACCGCGGCGCAGCTCCTTCTTTCCGCGCGGCTGGCCCTGATCAGGTTATTTTTTGAGCGGCAGGCCTTCTTACTCCTTGACGAGCCCTTTGCCTATTTTGACCACCAGCGTACCCAGAAGACCAAGGCCCTTTTTGAGGCTCTGGTAAAAGAAGGGTGGCAGATCATGGTGTTGAGTGCCAAGGCCTAACCCTTGGGCTTGGGTCGGGCGGCCTTCAGTTTCTGGGCCACCTTGGCCCGCAAAGGATCTCCCTCCGGCAGGAGGCGCAGGGCCTGGCGTAAGTGGTAAAGGGCCACTTTGCTTTCTCCCTTCAGCTGGAAGTGTAAGGCAAATTGGTAGTGTGCCTGGCCACCCTGGCCAAGGGCGGCGAGCAGGCGGGCGTAATGATAGTGAAATTCTGCGTTATCAGCCATCTTGTTGAGGAGCTTTTCGTAAAGCGCCTGGGCCTCTTTATACCGTTTGGTCTCCTGGTAACAGCGGGCCAGGAGATAGCCGGCCCCTAAACGGTAAGGGTGCCTTCTCACGTACCATTCCAGGATGGGGAGGGCCTTTTCGTAACGCCCGCTTTGAAAATAGATTTCAGCAAGATCAAGGCGGAAATCGTCTTTGTCCGGCCACTTTTCTATGACGTAGGCCATCTCCTGGGCCGCTTCCTCAAAACGCCTTAGTTTGGCTAGCGCCAGGGCCAGACCGTAGTGTAAGAAAGGATCTTCCGGACTTTTTCGGATTTCAGCCCGGTAACGCACCACGAGGCTTCCCGCGTCGTGGGTAAAGACCTTAACCCTTACCTGTACCCGCCGCAGGCGGAAGGGATCAGGGTGGTAGGTAACCTTGGGGTGGTAGTAATTGATCATGGATTCAAGGTAGGTGATCCGTTCGGCGGTTCCAGGGTGAGTGAGGAGATAACTCGGGACGTTTTCCGAAAGGAGCCAGCGGTGCCGGACAATTTTGTTAAAAACCTCGATGAACCCCCGGGGATCATACCCGGCAGCCGTAAGGTATTGGAACCCTAGCCGGTCTGCTTCTTCTTCGTCAGCCCGGCTGTAGGAAAGGGCCTTGGTGGCGGCTAAGGCCCCGGAGGTCACGGCGATAGCCTGGCCCATCTCCCCCCGGCCCAGCAGGAGCCCCACGATGGTGACCGCGGCGCTGGCCAGATTAAGGCGTGTTAGTTTTTCAATCCTTTTGGCCAAGTGTCTGGCTTGTACGTGGGCCAGTTCGTGGGCCAGCACCCCGGCCAGTTCGTCTTCACGGTCAATTTCTTCCAATAGCCCGGTATTGACGAAGATATAGCCTCCGGGCACGGCAAAGGCGTTGAGGCTTTCGTCTTTGATGACGTAAAACTTGAAAGGAAAATAATGGGGCCCTATGTGGGCGATGAGGCGTCGGCCGACTTCGGCCACGTAGCCCACCACTTCCGGGTCTTCCACGAATTGGGCCTCTTTACGCAGCATCTGGAAAACTTGGCGTCCGAGCCGCGCTTCCTCTTCATGGCTCATGAGGCCCGCTGCCAGGGATGGAAAAAGGAGGCCAAGGACGAGCCCTAAGGCCAAAAGATATTTCATCATATCCTTAAGATAAAACGCTTTTGCCTTTCGTACCAGTTGGGCTAAAAGGCAGGAAGGAGGCTACGGAAGGGGGATAAAAAGAGGGGCGGCTTCCGCCGCCCCTCTTTTTGCCTTTTTAGAATTCAGGGGCTCCGGGAGCTCCGGCGCCACCGCCCTTTTCCTCTTTGGGCTTTTCCGCCACCATGGCTTCGGTGGTGAGCAGCAGGCCAGAGATGGAGGCGGCGTTTTGAAGCGCCGTCCGGCTTACCTTTTTCGGGTCAATGATACCAGCTTCCATAAGGTCTTTTATCTCACCGGCCGCGGCGTCAAAGCCTACGGAGCCGCTTTCAGCCTTGACCTTTTCTACGATAATGGAGCCTTCAAAACCGGCGTTGTTCGCAATCTGACGAAGCGGCTCTTCCAGGGCGCGCCGGATGATGTCCACCCCGTGTTTTTCGTCACCTTCGGCCTCCACCCCATCAAGGGCCGGGATACAGCGGATGAAGGCTGTACCACCACCAGGGACGATCCCTTCTTCTACCGCGGCCTTGGTAGCGTTAAGGGCGTCTTCCACCCGGGCCTTCTTTTCTTTCATTTCGGTCTCCGTAGCCGCACCCACGTAGATGACCGCCACTCCGCCTACCAGTTTGGCCAGCCGCTCCTGGAGCTTTTCCCGGTCATAATCAGAGGTGGTCTCTTCGATCTGGGCCCGAATTTGCTTGACCCGGGCCTCAATGGCCTCTTTGGAACCCGCCCCGTCTACGATGGTGGTGTGTTCCTTGTCCACGATAATCCGACGGGCCCGACCAAGCTGATCCAGGGTGGCGTTTTCGAGTTTGAAGCCGAGTTCTTCAGAGATCACCTGACCACCCGTGAGGATGGCGATGTCCTCAAGCATGGCCTTACGCCGTTCACCAAAGCCAGGGGCCTTCACCGCGCAGCACTGAAGCACTCCCCGGATCTTGTTGACCACCAGGGTGGCCAGCGCTTCACCTTCCACGTCTTCGGCGATCACCAAAAGTGGTTTACCAGAGCGTACCACCTGCTCCAGGATGGGGAGTAGATCCTTCATGGAGCTGATCTTCTTGTCGTGGATCAGGATGTAAGCGTCCTCGAGGACGCACTCCATCTTGTCAGGGTCGGTCACAAAATAGGGGGATATATAACCGCGGTCAAACTGCATTCCCTCTACTACTTCGAGGTAGGTGTCAAGGCTTTTAGATTCCTCAACGGTGATAACGCCCTCTTTCCCCACCTTGTCCATGGCGTCGGCAATAATGTTTCCGATGGTGGGGTCGTTGTTGGCTGAAATAGTAGCTACCTGGGCGATTTCTTGCCTGGTCTTGCAGGGTTTGGCGATTTTTTCAAGCTCTTTTACCACCGCGTCTACCGCTTTATCAATGCCCCGCTTAAGGGCCATAGGGTTGATCCCGGCGGTGACTAGCTTGGTGCCCTCCTGGAAGATGCACTGGGCCAAAATGGTAGCGGTGGTGGTACCGTCACCCGCTACGTCACTGGTCTTGGACGCCACCTCTTTTACCATCTGGGCGCCCATGTTTTCAAACTTATCCTCAAGCTCGATTTCTTTGGCTACCGTGACCCCGTCTTTGGTGATGGTAGGCGAACCGAAGGCCTTTTCGATTACTACGTTACGGCCTTTAGGACCAAGGGTTACTTTTACGGCATCGGCCAGCTTATTCACACCCGCTAGCAGAGCTTCGCGAGCCTTCTGGCTGTAAAGAATTTCCTTCGCCGCCATATTCTCAACCTCCTTTCAAAATTTTTTATTTCACAGGGTTTTTAGTCTTCGATAATGGCAAGGACGTCGTCTTCCCTCATGATGAGGTATTCTTCTCCTTCGATTTTCACTTCAGTCCCGGCGTATTTACCAAAAAGGATACGGTCTCCTTCCTTTACGGAAAGGGGCATCTTCTGCCCGTTCTCCAGGATACGTCCGTCACCCACCGCAATCACCTTGCCCATGATCGGCTTCTCTTTGGCAGTATCGGGAATAATGATGCCACTTTTAGTGCGCTCTTCTTCCTCTATGCGCTGAACAAGAATCCGATCATGAAGCGGCTTTACTTTCATCTGTCACCCCTCCTTCTGAAATTTTATTAGCACTCACCTGAGCTGGCTGCTAATATAATCACCAGGTCTGGCTTGACAAGGGGCCTTTTCAAATTTTTTCGTTGAGGGCGCGGAGAAGAGAGAATATCAGAGCCAGGAAGGAGAGTACCAAAAAGGAAGTGAGGTTGAAAAAGGGGGGCGTGTTTCGGCTCTCTAAGAAATGATAAAGGGCGGGTACCAACATAAAGACCAGAAACAGGACAAGCTCCAGGATCAAAAAGTTTTTTACGAAACTTGTAAGCTGTTTCCTAAAACGCCATTCCTGCCGCAACCTTGCCTCTTCTCTGGCCAGCTCTTCAAGGATCCTCTCGATTTTATCTCCCTGTTGGTAGGCCCTTTTAAGGGTTTTTAAGAGGTCTGCCTTGAGCAAAGAGGCCAGTTTATCCAGCTCCTGGCGCAGTCTTTCCAAGAGGCGGGCGTAAGGGTCATCGGCGTGCCGGTAAGGGAAGCGGTGCCAAAATTGCTGATAGTATTCAAGGCTTTTGGTGTAAGCCTTGTATTTCGCGCGCAATTTCTGACCCTGCCGAAAAAGATAGCCTTGTAGTTCAAGTCCCAAGTCAAAGGCCCGTCTTTCTGCGGTTAACAATTCGAGGAAACCGCCTTCGTAAATCTCGCGCCGGATTTCGGCCAGCGTATTTTCAAAGCGTTTTACCTCTTCTTCCGGGAGGGCCTTGATCAAGGGACGCAGGGCGTTTTCAGCCTGGGCCAGCCGGGAGACCGCTTCTTCTTGTTTCTTCTCGTAAAGACTTTGGGCCTGGGCCTCAAGTTCCGGGGCCAGGGGGAGGAAACGCCCTTCCGTCAAAAGACACGGCAAGGCCATTATTTCGTTTAAAAGCGGGGTTAAGGTGTTTTTGGCCTTGGGGAAGGCGTATTTGACCTGACAGGCGGCCAAGTGAATCCGGGCTGGCCAGCAGGAGCGGTCCTTCTTAAGGGCCTCCTGGTAAAAGTCTTCTGCTTCCAGCCCCTTGCCTTCGAGCTCAAAGAGCCAGCCCTTTAAGAGGAGAACGAAGGCCAGTTCTACCGGTTTTTGGGCGAGTTCAGCGGCCTTTTCTACGAAATAGAGGGCCTCAGCCGGGGTCTCGGCCAGGGCCGAGGTGAGGGCCAGGGCCAGAAGGGCCTTAAAATCCCGGCTCAGGTCACATTTTTCAAACCTCTCCCGGGCCTTGCCAAAGTCTCCCTGACCAAGGGCCTCAAGCCCCAAAAAAAGATTGCCCCCCGAAGTGAGCCCGGTTTTAAGCGGTAGGTTTTCCCAAGTGGAAGCGTTACTCGTAAAAAAGAGCCGCAAAAAAGAGGGTCTAAAAAAGGGACGCCTCAGGGCAAGCTTTTTGAGGCCCTCTTGGATTTTCCCTTCGGCAAAAGGGCGGGCCAGGGCCTTTAAGAAGTCCTCTGGTTTTTGCTTAAGCCAGGAAAGGTAGGCTTCGTAGGGTTCTTCAAGGGTTAAGGCCGGACAATCCCTGGGTTTGTGCCACCTCAGACCACACACCGGACAAGGGCGGTGAGGGCCAAGGAGCAGGAGGTCGCGAAAGGCAAAGAGGCCTTCTTCGTAAGCGGTGGCCGGGATCCTCAATTCAAAAAGGCCTTGCCATTCATATAACGTGGCGGCAAAGGGGAGCCCACCCAGAGAAGGGCGCAGCCTTTCCGCCTCCTTCTTGGTCAGGTAAATCCTTCCCGGGTGGAAAAGGGATCTGGCCCCAGGGGGGATCAGGGAGAAGGGAAGGGGCAGGTTTTTTCCTTGAGACCACAGTCTTTTTAGTTTTTCCAGTATTTCGTTGAGCTGGCTTAAACGACCCTCCGGGATTTCTATCAGGTTTTCCCGGACTTCAAAATAGGTCTTCAGCTGACTTCTGGCCTGTTTGGCCAGGGTTTGAGGGCTTTCCGGCCAGAAGGCCTCGGCAAATTCCGGAAATAGGCGCAATTCGAGTTTCATGTCTTTCCTTAATTCGAAAGATAGAGGAGAAAAGTTTAGGGCCTGGCCAGACTTTTTAAGAGGAGCCCAATTACCCCGAGGGTGATGGCGGCGTCGGCTAGGTTAAAGGCAGGCCAGTGATAGTGGCCCAGGTAAAAGTCCAGAAAGTCAAAGACCTGGCCATGCACCAGGCGGTCAAGGAGGTTGCCTAAGGCCCCTCCGGCAATCAGCCCGCAAAAGAGCTGGTTAGCCCGCTCATTTTTGGTGTGTACGTAAAAGAAAAGTCCCCCTATGGCCAGGAGGTTAAGCAAGATAAAGACCCAGGGCGGCCCCTCTTGGGCCAGCCCGAAGGCCACCCCAGGGTTCCAGACCCGAACCAGGTTAACCAGGCCCGGAATGAGGGGTTGTATTACCTCTGGCCCGAGCAGTTGTTTGATCAGGGATTTGCTGGCCTGGTCCAGGATGAAGACCAGGCCAGCTGACAAAAAGAAGACCTTAAGCCGTCTGATCATTTATTTGCTGGACCACCTGGTAGCAGCGGGCACAGAGGGAAGGGAGGTCTTCCCGCTGGCCTACGGTTTCGCTCCACTTCCAGCACCTTTCGCACTTATTCCCTCTGGCCCTTTTTACCAGGACCTTAAAGCCCGGTAATTCAGAACTCTCGTAAAGCACCGTCCCTTCTCCAGAGGAGGCCTCTTGGGCCACGGTGAGCTGGGAGACGATGGCCAGGTAGGTCAGCGTTTCCTGGTTCTCTTGCAAAAAGGTAGCCAGTTCCGCCGGCGGGACCAGGACCACTTCTGCCTCCAGGGAATTTCCGATGATTTTGGCCTCTTTGCGGGCGATTTCCAAGGCCTTGGTTATCTCTGACCTTAAAGCGAAGAGCCTTTCCCATTTTTGTTTAAAATCTTCGGGGACTTCCCGCAGGACCGGGGCAGGAAAGGAGGCCAGATGCACACTTTCCGCCTCTTTGGGCCCCGGTAAATAGCGCCAGATCTCTTCCGCCGTAAAAGAGAGAATGGGAGCCATAAGCCGGGTAAGGGTCGTTAAGGCGTGGTAGAGCACGTTCTGGGCCGCACGTCGTTTAAAGGCCTCAGGGGCCTCACAGTAAAGGGTGTCTCGGCTCACGTCGATAAAGATGGCTGAAAGGTCAACGGCACAGAACTGGTGCAGCCCCTGGGTTATCAGGTGGAAATCGTAATTTTCATAAGCCTTAAGGCACCGCTCGGTAAGTCTGGAGAGCCTAAAGAGGATGTAACGTTCAAATTCCGGAAGCTCCTCCGGAGGAATAAGGTCTTTTTCGGGGTCAAAGTCGTAGAGGTTTCCCAGCAGGAAACGGCAGGTGTTTCTGATTTTGCGATAGGCTTCGGTCAGGCGGGCCAGTATTTCGTCTGAGAGCCGGATGTCATCCCGGTAGTCTTCCGCCGCCACCCACAGGCGCAGAATCTCTGCCCCGTAGCGTTTAATCACCTTTTCGGGGGGGATGACGTTACCCAGGGATTTAGACATTTTGCGTCCTTTGCCATCCACCACGAAACCGTGGGTAAGGACGGCTTCGTAAGGGGCCCGGCCCCGTGTCCCCACCGCACAAAGGAGGGAGCTCTGGAACCAGCCCCGGTGTTGGTCAGAACCTTCCAAATAGAGTTCTGCGGGGAATTTGAGTTCCGGCCGCCTTTCCAAAACCGCGGCAAAAGAGACCCCTGAGTCAAACCATACGTCAAGGATGTCTTCTTCCTTTTGGAATTCTTCCCCTCCACAACGGGGGCATTTGGTCCCGGGAGGGAGCAGGTCTTTCGCCCCTTTTTCGAACCAGATATCCGCCCCGTGTTCCTCAAAAAGTTGGATCGTCTTTTCGTAATACTGATAATCTTTAAGGATGGTGCCGCAGGCACGGCAGGTGAAAACCGTAAGAGGCACCCCCCAGGAACGCTGGCGGGAAAGGCACCAGTCAGGCCGCTTCTCCACCATGTTCCTGATCCTTTCCCGCCCCCAGGGAGGGATCCACCGTACCTTGTCGATCCACTCCAGGGCCTTCTCGCGCAAGTGGTTGGCCTCCATGGAAATGAACCATTGTTCCGTGGCCCGGAAAATCACCGGCTTTTTACAGCGCCAGCAGTGGGGATAACTGTGGGTAATTTCCGTGACCCAGAGGAGGTTTCCTCGCTCCTTGAGGATTTCGATGATTTTGGCGTTGGCTTCAAAGATATGCTGCCCGCCGATTTCAGGAAGTTCCGGGTCAAAGCGCCCCTCGGCGTCCACCGGGGCGTAAACTTCAAGACCGTATTTGAGCCCGGTTTCATAGTCTTCCTCACCGTGGCCGGGGGCGATGTGGACGCAGCCCGTACCTGCCTCAAGGGTCACGTAATCCGCAAGCACAATCAGGGACTTGCGGGGGAGGAAGGGGTGCCGGGCATATTTCCCTTCAAGGTCCCGGGCCTTTACGCGGCCAAGGATGGGAGGAACCTTTTCCAAGCCGAGTTCTGCGGCCAGGGCCGAAAGGCGTCCTTCGGCCAGGAGCAAAAATTCGTCGTTCAGCTGGACTACTACGTAGTCGAACTCCGGATTCAGGGCCACGGCCAAATTGGCCGGCAAAGTCCAGGGGGTGGTGGTCCAGATGAGGATAGAGACCGGGCCCTTTTGTATTTCTTCCGGCAGGGCCGCCAAGGCGTCTTCTGCCAGGGGAAATTTCACGTAGATCGACGGGGAACGGTGGTCATAATATTCGACCTCTGCCTCTGCCAGCGCGGTTACGCAATGGGTACACCAATAGACCGGTTTTTTACGCCGGTAGACGTAGCCCTTACTGAGAAAAGTGACGAATTCCCGGGCGATGGTGGCCTCATAGTCGTAGCTCATGGTGAGGTAAGGGTTTTCCCAGTCGCCAATGACCCCGAGGCGTTTGAATTCTTCCCGTTGAATATTAATCCAGCGTTCGGCGTAGGCCCGGCAATGTTTACGGACGGTGAGCTTAGGCAGCTCCCCTCTTTTTACCTTCAGTTCCCTTTCCACGTTGAGTTCGATGGGAAGACCGTGGCAGTCCCAGCCGGGGACATAAGGGGCGTTAAACCCGGCCATGCGTTTGCTTTTGACGATGAAGTCTTTGAGGATCTTGTTAAGGGCGGTGCCCATGTGGATGTGACCGTTGGCGTAAGGAGGGCCGTCGTGCAGGATAAAAAGTGGGGCCTTTTTCCGGGTATTTAGCATTTTCTGGTAAAGACCTATCTCTTCCCAGTATTTGAGAAATTCCGGTTCCCTTTGGGTGAGGTTGGCCTTCATGGGGAAGTCGGTCCGGGGGAGGTTGAGCGTTTCCTTCCAGTCCTTCTTTTCTGCCATTTTGCACCTCAGTTCTTTTAAGTTTTTCTCCAGGAATACTAGAAACCTTAAAGCAAAGTGGCAAGTTCAGGAAAGCCAGTGGGCCAGTTTTTGGGCCAGTTCTTTGCGGGTAATTGGTTTGGCAAGGAAACCGTCAAAGCCGGCCTGTTGGGCCTCTTTTTCTATGTCGCTAACTACGTGGGCGGTGAGGGCGAAGATAACCCCCCGGTATCCTTCCTGGCGCAGACGTCTAGTAACCTCAAGCCCGTCCAGCCCGGGCATGCGGATATCAAGAAGGAGAAGGTCAAATTCTTTCTCACGGGCCAGGCGAAAGGCCTCAAAGCCGTCACTGGCCACCTCTACCTCAAAACCCAACTTCTCCAGAGCTTTGCGAAAGTAGAGCTGGTTGACAGGGTTGTCTTCAGCGAGAAGGACCCGCCCCGTAAATTTCTTCGGGGAAAGTTCTTTTGAGGCTTTAGAGGAGGCCAATTTCAGAGGAACTTCCAGGTGAAAGGTGGCCCCATGCCCCTTCCCCTTGCTTTCGGCCCAGAGTTTCCCTCCCAGGATTTTGGCCAGCCTCTGGGCGATGGCCAGCCCCAAGCCCGCGCCGGCGTACGGCCTTTCAAAGGTTTCCTCCAGTCTTTCAAAGGGGACGAAGATATTTTCCAGTTGGTCGGGTTGGATCCCTTCCCCCGTGTCTCTTACACTGATCCTGGTCCAGTAAAAATCGGGGTTTTTTCTCAAGACCTTGACTTCAAGGCTTATTTCTCCTTCTTGGGTGAATTTGACGGCGTTACTAAGGAGATTGATGATGATCTGTTTTAGTTTGCCAGGATCGCCCACAAAAAGGGGAAGCCTATCCGGTAGGATCAAGCGGCCCTCAAGGCCCTTGCGGGAAAGGGTCGGTTTGAAAAGGGCCAGACATTCTTCTACCAGGCCTTTCAGATCAAAGGTCTCTTCTTTTATTTCCGGGGCCCCGACTTCGTATCGTGCGAAATCAAGGGTCTGATTGAACAGTTCGTTTAAGTTTTTAAGGGCGATGGTCAGGTTTTTTAGCAGTTGGCGTTGTTCTTCGTTAAGAGGGCCTTCTTTCAAAAGTTCTACCATGCCCAGGGCCGAGGTAATGGGGGTGCGGATTTCGTGGGAGACGTTGGCCAGGAATTCGGTCTTGGCCCGGCTGGCGCTCTCTGCCCGTCGGGCTTCCAGGCGCCATTGTTCAAGCGTCCCTTCCAGCCTCTTTTGGTATTGGTTAATGCGTTCGATGAGCCGGTTAAAGGCCTCGATCAATTGTTTTATTTCCGCCGGGGCCTGGATGGCGGGAAACGGCTCCAGTCGGTCTTCTCTTTTTTCTCCCTTTAGGCTTTCGATGTGGTTGGCCAAACTTATGATAGGCCTGGTCACCAGGTGATGATAAAAATAGATCAGGCCAACCAAAGTTAAGGAAAGCATCAGCCCTGTTAAGACGAAATTAAAAACCGTTTTTTGGATGATTTTTTGGTACGGGCTATCGTCTATGGCGATTTCCAAAAACCCGATGGTCTCATCGCCTTCTTTGAGGGGATAAGAAACAATCTTTCCCTTGAGTTGACCAACACTTATTTCGAATTCCTGAGGGGCTTCCTTGACGTCTTTTCCAAGAAGGACATCCAGCTGTCTCAGCTCCTTGTAGATAGAAGGTTCCTGCCAGTGAACCCTGGCGCCGTTTACGAAATCAAAACGCAAGAGCTCCCCGAGTACCCGTTGGATCTCTTTTTTTATCTTGAATTTCAGCAGGGGTTTTAAGACCTCAGCGGTGTGGGCGAGCAGGACGTTTAGGTTTTCTTCCCTTTCCCGCAAGAGTTCTTTCTTCAGGGTATGGGCGGCCCAGAAGGTAGCTCCACAAGTGATAAACAAAGAAAGAATTACGGCGGTGAGCAAGACAAAACGGACGTTAAAGACGTATTTCAAGGGAGACATCATTCTGTCGGGGCAAAACAGAATTTTTCTTCTACTAACTTGGGAAATTTTAACCCTAAACCGGGCCAAATTTTAGGGTTAACCACGATACAGGCCCGCCGGCGTTCCAGGTCAAGCGAAAGGGCCAACCCCATGGGAATCAGTTCCGGGAGGTGGGAGACGGTAAGGATTTTTTTGCGGGCGGCCAGGGCGAGCAATTCTTTCAAGTTGGGCACCGGTCCGGCCACGTAAAAGACCTTGAAATCAGCTTTTTGCAGTAATTCTTTGGCCTTGAAGCCGTCGCTAACCCAATACACTACAAATTCGTCTTTATCGGCGAAGAAGTCCTTTATCGTCTGGTTGACAATGTTCTGGTCCTGAAAGGCCGTTTTGGTTCTGGGCAAAAGGACCAAAATTTTTAAAGGAGATTGGTTTTTCAGGTGCTCTTCCAGTTTTAAGAGGCGTACCAGCAGGGACAGGGTAAGGCGGGCCTTCTGAGATTCGATGGTGACCAGGGTCCGGGCCGAAATTTCGGGGGGTAACAAGAGGAAGGCAACCCAAAATATGAAGACTACCTTTTTCGTCACGTCCAAAGCCCTTAAAAACGCAGCCGCACCCCGACCTCTAGATACCGGCCATTTTCGCGGTAATCTTCAGGTATCCCTCCCAAAGAAGAGGGGTACCGAATGTCATCATCAAAAAGATTGGTGGCTCCGAACCACAGGGTCAGCCGGGGGGTTAGGTGGTAACGTACCTTTAGGTTGACGTTGGTGTAACCTTCCAGTTTGTCCCGGGGGTCTGGGATATAAAGGTCTTTTCCCCGCACGGGGTTATATTTTTCCCGCCACCTAGGGCCCACGTAATTCAGACCGAGATTGATTTCCAAAGGGAAGTGGCCGAAAGTGTAGGAGATGATACCCCCGGCCAGCACGTTGGCCACGTATGGGCGGGGTTCGTCAAATTCGTTTTCCCCCCACTGGTAGCTGCCGTACAGGTAGATATCCCAGTGTAGCCCACGGTAGTGGTAAGAGAGCTCTCCACCCCAGACGTCTTCGTCTCCTCCCTGCTGATAAGTCCATCCTCCGATACCAACGGGGTTCCGCCGGCCAAGGACGTCTTTTAACCACATACGGAAAAGGCTCAAGCTCAACCGGTGCCCAGGTTTGGGTTTCCAAATAAAGACCGTTTCCAGCGAGTCCAGTTTTTCAGGGTCAAGGTCGGGGTTGCCACTTACCAAGGGGGCGTGGTTGTCATAGAGGGCGTCGAGATCCGGGATACGGAAGCCGTGGCCGTAAATAAATTTGGCGATGAACCGGTTGGAAAAACGGTGTATCCAGACAAATCTCGGGCTTAGTTGGCCCTTAAAACCGTTATATTTATCGAACCTCAGACCCAAATTTAACTCGTTTTTAGCGGAAAGTTCCCATTGATCCTGGATATAGACCGCCCACATCCTTTCCGTCCTGATGAACCAGGGGCTGTGCTGGCGCTCAAGGTAGGGCAGGGGCCGGAAGTCTGGCAGGCTCCGGTTCGCCTTCAAGCCGGCAGAACGGATGCCGTTTTCCAAAAATTCCATCCCCAGCCGCAGGTGATGTGGGCGGGTGTGGGTGTCCAGGTAAAAACCGTAAACCAGCTCCCTCAACCGGCCCTTTTCTGAGGCCAGGGTGGGCAGATCGTACGGGTCAGGAAACCGGAGCAGGAATCTTCTGACCGGAGGAATCTCCTGGCTGGCGGGGTGAAAGACGTAAAAAGTCCCGTAATCCAGGATGTTTTGGCGCCAGTTGAGGTAAAAATGGCCGGAGGTTTGAGAATTCAGTTTGACTTGGTAGGTTATCTGGCCTCCAAGCTGCTTGTAATCGTTTTCCGGGTCGTTGCTACGGCCCAAACGGTCTGAAAGACCGTAATAGTGGGAAAGCATCACGTGAAAGCGAAAGAACTTGAGGCCCAGCTGGCGGTAGCGGAGTCTGAATTCTTGCCAGTCTGTATCCTGGTGGGTATCGACCTGACCAGGGATGCCAGCGGCGTCTTTGACGTGAAAGTGGTCTCCATTGGTCTTACTCCCTCCGGCACTGAATTGGAACTCCCAATCTCCCTTTATAAAACCCCCGGAGACGAAACCCCGGCCGCTGTCAAAATGACCGAGTGCCCCACCGATTTCCCCGGCGTTGTCCCAGCGCCGAGGCACCAGGTTGATCACCCCTCCCACGGCGTAAGAACCGTAAACCGCCGAGGATGGTCCCCGCGAGATCTCGATGCGTTCGAGGATGTCTACCGGCAAGGCCCCGACAAAACTCAGGGCGCGCCTTAAAAGGAGATGGTTCAGCGGTTGCCCGTCCCAGAGGATTAGTACCCGGCGGTCTGAATAATTGCCCCGAACAATCAGATGATAGGTGCCGTTGTTTTCGCGGATGACCTCAAGCCCCGGCACAAAGCGCAAAAGCTCTGCGATGGTGGTGGCCCCGCTACGCTCTATCATCTGGCGGTTGAAAACGGTAAAGGAGGAGGGAATTTGGTCGAGGTTAAGTTTGCTTATGGTGGCGGCTTCGGTGGCCTGGTCTAAGAGGACCTCAAGTTCAGGCAGAGTGTCATCAGCTTGTAACGGGCCCCCAAGAAGGTACCAAAAAATAAGCCCTACCAGGAGGAGAGACAAAAGCTACCCCTTAAGTAAGTTTGGCCAAGGCTTCTCCTATCCGAGCCACCCCTTTTATGATTTCTTCATCGGCGTTGGCAAAAGAGATCCTTAAAGCGCGGTCCTCGCCAAAAGCCACCCCCGGGACCGTGGCCACCCGGGCCTCTTCGAGAAGGTAGTCCCCCATGCTGAGGGAGTCTTTGATTTCCTGCCCGGCAGGGGTCCGGCGCCCGTAGTAGGCCGAAAAATCTACAAAGGCGTAAAAGGTTCCCCGGGGCCTAGGGAGTTTCAGTCCCGGGATCTGGTTTAATTTCTCATACAAAAGCTCCGCTCGCCTTTTAAAGGCCACACACATTTCAGAGATACAGTCTTGAGGACCGGTAAGCGCCGCCAAGGCGGCTTTTTGGGCGATGGAAGTGGCGTTTGAAGTGCTCTGCCCCTGGATACGCGCCACCGCACTTATTACCTCTTTGGGGCCCACCGCCCAGCCGATGCGCCAGCCAGTCATGGCGTAGGTTTTGGAGACCCCGTTTACCATTATGGTCTGGTCCCTCAACGCCGGGGCTACGCTCAGAATATTTTCCGGGCCTTTGCCGTCAAAACGTAACTTGTCGTAAATGTCGTCCGAGATCACCCAGAGGTCGTTTTTTTGGCACAGTTCAGCTACCCCGGCCAGAAATTCGCTGGAATAGATCTGCCCGGTGGGGTTGGAAGGGCTATTTAAGATGATCCCCTTGGTCTTGGCGGTAATAGCCCCCGCCAGGGCCTCAAGGGCCGGTTCAAAGTCTTTTTCCAGGGTTGAGGGCACGATCACCGGTTTGGCCCCGGCTAGTTCCACGATGGGAGGGTAAGAGACCCAGTAGGGAGCCAGCACCAGTACCTCGTCTCCTGGATCAAAGAGGGCCTGAGCCAAATTAAAGAGGGCCTGTTTGGCCCCACAACTGACCACGGTTTCTTCCGAGGTGTAGGTGAGGCCGTAGTCCCTTTTGATCTGGGCGCAGATGGCCTCTCTCAATTCGGGAATGCCTGCCACCGGGGTGTATCTGGTAAAGCCCTCTTTTATGGCTTCAATAGCCGCGGCCTTGATGTGTTCGGGGGTGTCAAAATCTGGCTCACCGGCAGAAAGGTTTACCACGTCTACCCCCTGGGCCCGCAAACTTTTGGCCTTGGCGTTAATGGCCAGGGTAGCGGAAGGTTTGAGTTGTTGGACGCGGTCAGCCATTTTTCTTTTCACGGGTGGGCCTCCTTTGGTCGTAAACTACTTCTTTCAAAAATAAGCCTTGAGGAGGGGCAGGCGGGGGGGCCAGACTGCGGTCTTTGGCTTCCAAGATAGCGGCCAATTCTTCCGGGCTAAGCTTGCCGAGCCCCACTTCCACCAAGGCCCCTACGATATTTCTTACCATATAGCGCAAAAAGCCCCGGGCTGAAATCTCAAATCTGAGCATACCCGCTATCCCAACCGCGCGTTTCAACTCGGCCCGGAAGACCGTACGGACGGTGGTCTTGATATCGGATCCTGTTTTGCGAAAACTGGCAAAATCCTTCTGGCCCACAAAGAGCGGCAGACAAGCCTTCATGGCCTCGAGGTCGAGTTTCTGGGGGACCCACCAGGAATAGAGACGCCAGATGGGGTTACGGATGGGGTGGTTGTAAATCTGGTAAAAATAGGTCTTATAACGGGCGTCATATTGGGCGTTAAATTTGATCGGGACCTCTTCTATCTTAACGATGGCGATATCTTTGGGCAAAAGGGCGTTTAAGGCCCGCTGCAAGGTGGCGGTATCCAGTTTAGCGGTAGTGAGAAAATTGGCCACCTGGCCCAAAGCGTGGACCCCGGCGTCGGTGCGCCCGGCGGCCCGGAGCTTGACCCGGTGCCCCACGATGCGGGCGATGGTCTCTTCCAGTACTCCCTGGACGGTGGGGCCTACTTTTTGACGCTGCCAGCCCAAATAGTTGGTGCCGTCGTAAGCGATGGTGAGTTTTAGGTTGCGCATCTTAGGGAAACAGAGGCCGTTTGCTAAGTCCCGTCTCTTCCGGCAACCCGAACATGAGGTTCATGTTCTGGACGGCCTGCCCGCTGGCCCCCTTGACCAGGTTGTCAATGGCTGAAACCAGAATGAGGCGCCCGGTGCGCGGGTCATATTTGAGGCCTATCAGACAGAGGTTGGTCCCGCGGACGTGAGCGGTGTTGGGGAATTGGCCGGGGGGTAAAATTTTTACAAAAGAACTGGAGGCATAATAGGACCGAAGGGCCTCAAAGAAGACCTGCTCGTTTTCGGTTTGGGCCTGCGCGTAGACCGTGGCCAAAATACCCCGGTTCATGGGGACCAGGTGGGTGGTAAAGTTGACCACTATTTTCCTTTGGGCTGCCAGAGAAAGCTCCTGTTCTATCTCCGGGGTGTGCCGGTGGGTGGCCACGTTATAGGCGCAGAAATCTTCGTTTACCTCACAATAAATAAGCCTTAATTTGGCGCTTCGCCCCGCTCCAGAGACCCCGCTTTTGGCGTCAATAATGAGGCCTTCTGGAGCAATAAGCCCTTCCTTGAGCAGGGGAATTAGGGGAAGAAGGCTTGCGGTAGGATAACAGCCCGGGTTGGCCACCAGGTTGGCCTTGCGGATCTCTTCCCGGTGGATTTCTGTCAATCCGTAGACCGCCTCTGACAGCAAATCCGGGGCCTGGTGGGCCAACTTGTACCAGGATTCATATACCTTAGGGTCCTTAAGCCTGAAATCGGCGGAAAGGTCAATAACCCGGACGCCTGCTTTCCTTAAGGCCTTGGCCGTTTGGGCGGCTGCCCCGTGGGGTACGCAAAGAAAGGCCAGTTCAGCCTTTTCAGCCAGCAGGTCAGGTTCAGGAGGAGTAAAGACGAGCTCCCCGCAGGCGTCTTCAAAGGGAAAGATTTCTTTGATCTTTTTTCCGGCCTCTTTACGGGACGTGACGCAGGTGATTTCAGCCTGAGGGTGGTGGGCCAGGATTCTCAACAATTCAAGGCCGGTATAACCGGTGGCACCAACGATAGCTACCTTAGGCATCAAACCCCCGCGCCGTAATGAAAAGAGAGGGCTTTGGCCCCCTCTTTATTTTGTCCGACTTACCGTTTGGAGTATTGCTGACCCCGTCTGGCCCCTCTAAGGCCATATTTCTTTCTCTCTTTGACCCGGGCGTCCCGGGTAAGAAAGCCGGCCTTCTTGAGGGAAGGACGCAGCTCTTCGTTATAAATAACCAGGGCCCGGGCTATGCCGTGGCGAATGGCTTCGGCCTGGGCGGATTTGCCGCCACCTTTTACCGTGCAAATTATGTCAAATTTGCCTAGGGTACCCGTTACGTTGAAGGGCTGTTCTACCACGTGGCGCGCCACGATGGTGTCTGCAAAATATTCGTCAAAATCCTGGTCGTTTACCCGGTATTGGCCGGTGCCGGGCATGATCCACACCCGGGCGATGGCCGTCTTACGTTTGCCGGTGGCGTAGAATCTGTTTTTGGTCTCAGCCATTTTTCCACCCTCTTAAAGGTCTAAAGGTTTTGGGTTTTGGGCCTGGTGGGGATGCGTCTCCCCGGCGTAAATCTTAAGCTTTTTGAGCATCTTGCGCCCCAGCCGGTTTTTGGGGAGCATCCGTTTTACCGCCAGCCTCAAAAGTTCTTCAGGTTTGGTCTCAAGCATTTTGCGGGCCGGGGTAAGTTTTAACCCGCCCATATAGCCCGAGTGACGCCAGTAAAGTTTTTTATCGAGTTTGCGCCCGGTAAGACGGATCTTGTCGGCGTTAATGACCACGATAAAGTCACCGGCGTCTACGTGGGGGGTAAAATCAGGCCGGTGTTTGCCCCGTAAACGGTGCGCAAGGCGGCTTGCCAGACGCCCTAAAACCTTACCTTTGGCGTCTACCACGTACCAGTTTCGTTTTACCTCTTCTTTTTTGAGCATCGGGGTCTGTGAAGTAAATATAGCCATCTCCTTCCTCCGCTAAATCGGCTCCGTTTGTTTAAAAGAAACCCTGGCCTTTGTCAAGGAAAGCGCTAAAAAATTTAACCCGTTGCGCACAGATTGCAATCATTCTCCGATCTTGGGGATGCTGCCGCGCACCAAAGCCCCACGGTAAACCTTAAGGAATAAGAGGTAGCTGGTCACAAGATATAAAAGGTTCAGCCAGGTGGCTTTGAGGATCAGGACGGGGTGGATGACCCTCTCCAGCAAGAGGGCACGCATCCCTTCAAAGACGTAAGAGGCCGGGACCAGGGCGGCGATTTTTTGGAGCCAGGGCGGCAGGATCTCTACCGGATAAAAAACGGCGGAAACCGGTAAAAAGAGGAGGGCCAGGGCCCAGGCCAAAATTTCTGCTTCCTGACCGAAGCGTAGAATACTGGCCATGGTTACCAGCCCGATGGCCCAGCCCATGGCGCAAAGATTAAGCGTGAAAAGGAGGAGCCAGAATCCCAGGACCAGGATCTGGAAGCCGAAAAGGAGGGCGGCCAAGGTGCTCATCACGCCAAAGGCTAGGGCCACCTTGACGATACTTACCAGGGCAAGTCCAGCGAGATATTCGGAAATTTTGAGGGGTGAGACGAAAAGATTGAGGAGATTGCGGGCCCAGATGTCCTCCAAAAAGGAGACGGAAAGCCCTTGTTGGGCCCGCAAAAGGATGTTCCACAGGATAAGCCCTCCGAGGAAAAAGGAGACGTAATGGGGAAGACTCTGGCTGGCCTCTTCCAGATAGAGGGTGATGAAACCCCAAAGGATCAGGTCCACCGTGGGCCAGTAAAAGGCGTCCAGGATCCGCGTAAAACTGCGGCGGTAGAGATAGAGTTGCCGTAGAAAGACCGCCCAGATACGTCTTAATTTCATGTGGTCAGTCTGAAATAGAGTTCTTCCAGGGAGTTTACGCGAAAAGTTTCCAAAAGTTCGCTGATTTTTCCAAGACCCTTAATTTTGCCCTTGAATAAAATAAGGATGCGGTCACAGAGGCGTTCCACTTCGTAAAGATTGTGCGAGGTGAAGATGACCGCGGTCTTTTGTTTGCGGGCGTAAGTGCTGATCAACTCCCTCGTTTTCTGAGCCATTTCCGGATCAAGGCCCGCGGTGGGTTCGTCAAGCAGTAACACTTGGGGTTCGTTAAGCAGGGCCTTGGCCAGACAAAGGCGCATCATTTGTCCGGAAGAAAGACTCCTGGTCCGTTTGTGGCGGATCTCGGCCAGGCCAAAAAGTTCTAGAAGTTCAGTCACCTTGCGTTTGGGACGTCTGACTCCGTAAAGGTGGGCGTAGACCAGAAGATTTTCTTCTAAGGTAAGGGAAAGGGGGAGCGCCACGTAGCTTGAGGCAAAGTTTACCTTTTCGAGGATAAGGCTTCGGTTGGCAAAAAGCTCAAGGCCAAAGTAAAAGATGCGCCCCCGGCTGGGCAGGATCAGTCCCAAAAGACAGTTTATCAAGGTGGTCTTACCGGCCCCGTTAGGGCCCACGATACCCAGAATTTCTCCTGGGGCAAGGGAGAAACTTACCTGATCAAGGGCACGCATCCCGCCGAAGGACTTTTCTAGGTCTCTGACTTCTAGGATGGCTTCCATAAGAGAGGGATAGCTGGATCCCGGGGGTGGACTCGAACCACCACCGTGGGGGCCA
>WGCA01000055.1 GCA_015494065.1 Thermodesulfobacteriaceae bacterium
AAATATTTTAAGCCCCCGGTGTCCACCGCGGATCACAGCAAATTTGAGGCCTTGAAGAAGGACTTTAAGAGCCCACAGGAAGTTACCAAGGCCTGCCTCTCCTGCCACAATAAAGCCGGAGAACAGTTCAAAAAGACCCTTCATTTTACGTGGACCTGGCGGGGCAAAGATGGTCGGTTATACGGCAAGGCCCACGTGATAAATAACTACTGAGTGGCGGTTACCTCTAACTGGTGCAGGTGCACCAGCTGTCACGCCGGTTACGGATGGAAGGACAAAAATTTTGATTTCGACAAGGTAGAAAATATCGACTGTCTGGTCTGCCACGATACTACCGGCACGTACAAGAAGTTTCCTACCGATTGCGGTTACCCACCCTTAAAGGACAAGGTCTTTGCCGGCAAAAAGCTCTTTAAGGCGGTAAATCTCTCCTTTGTAGCCCAACACGTAGGGCCTTCCACCAGGGAATCCTGCGGTAAATGCCACTTCTATAGCGGTGGTGGCGACGGGGTAAAGCGGGGAGACATCGATTCCACCCTGATCGCCCCGGACAAAAAACTGGACGTTCACATGGACGCCAAGGGGCTCAATTTTACCTGTGCTACTTGCCATACCACCACCGCCCATGAGATTGATGGGCGTCACTACGATACACCTGCCCCTGGAGGGCTGGCGCTTGCCTTTCCCAAATACCAAGGGCACAGGGTGCGGTGTGAGTCCTGCCACGGGCTGCGCCCCCATCGGCCCAAGCAAAAGCTCTTTGATTGGCGGCTGGTAAAACTCAACGACCATACGGACCGGGTGGCCTGCCAGACGTGTCATATCCCCCTTTATGCCCGGGGGCGTCCCACCAATATTTATTGGGATTGGTCCACCGCGGGCCAGTTCAAAGACGGAAAACCCATAGTCAAAATGGGGCCTCTGGGAAGACCTGTTTACCATTCCAAAAAAGGGACCCTTAAGTGGGGGAAGGACCTGGTCCCTGTCTACCGGTGGTACAACGGCACATATTCCTATGTTCTGCCGGGAGAAAAGGTAGAAGCAGGTCCAGAGCCCATTGAGATCATAAAACCAAACGGGAGCCCCACTGATCCTAAGGCCCGTATCTTTCCCTTCAAACCGCACCTTGGCAAACAACCTTATGACCCCGTGAATAAAACATTGATCATTCCCAAACTTTTTGGCCCCAAGGGTAGCGGGGCCTTTTGGGCTGATCATGACTGGAAAGCGGCTGCGGCGGCAGGCATGGCAGCGGCCGGGCTGCCTTTCAGCGGAGAGGTCACTTTTGTCAAAACGATCTACTACCATGCGCTTTCACATATGGTGGCTCCCAAGGAGGACGCCTTAAAATGCGGGGCCTGTCATATAAGAAAAGGAGGGCGTCTGGCTGATATCAGCGGTGTCTATCTGCCCGGTCGGGACCGCGTGCCCGAGCTTGACAAAATCGGAGCCACCCTTTGCCTGATAGTCCTTTGTTTGGTTACGATTCACGGCCTGGCAAGGATCATCTTGGCCTTTAAAAAGTAGGGGGGTGAAAGGAATGACCCAAAAACTTTACCTCTATTCTCGGTTTGAAAGATTTTGGCATTGGTCTCAGGCAGTACTGATCATCTTCCTTTTACTTACCGGTTTTGAGATCCACGGCAGCCTGGAGATATTCGGCTACGAAAAGGCTTATCTTTACCACATTTACGTCGGCGTTGCCCTGGTAATTCTCACGGCCTTTGCCATCTTCTGGCATTTGACCACCGGGGCCTGGCGGCATTATTGGCCGGTCAAAGAGAAGATTCCCCAGATCTGCTATTACTACGCGGTGGGGATCTTCCGGGGAGAACCTCACCCCTTTGAAAAAAGACCAGACCAGAAACTTAACCCCCTACAGAGACTGGCTTATCTCTTTTTGAAGCTTATCCTCTTCCCCCTCCAGTTCGTTACCGCCTTTCTTCTAATGAGTTATCAATGGTGGTCTTATCTGGGGATCGAGGCCACCTTCAGAAAGGTGGCCCTTTGGCATACCGCTGGGGCTTTTGCCTTTCTCTTCTTCCTCATAATTCACACTTACTTAACCACTACCGGCAGGCCCTGGTACAACCACATTCGGGGTATGGTCCTCGGCTGGGAAGAGGTATAGGGGGGAATTTATTTCCCCCTCAACTTTTATTGTCCACCGGCCGATTAACATTTTGATGGTGCGTGAGACCTGTATCAACCTGAATAATTTCTTTCTCTCCGTTTCTGACGCCATTGATCTTTCCAGCACCGCCATTTCCCTCCACCAGATGCGAACCACCTATATCGCCTGGCAACTGGCCAAAGAAGCCCTTTTGCCGCCAGAAATATGTAAGCGCATTTACATGGCTGCCCTTTTTCACGACATCGGGGCCCTGGATCCCCGCGAAAAAGTACAGCTTCATCGATTTGAGGCCGCTAACGTAGAGATTCACGCCATCGTAGGGGCGGCCCTCTTTTCTTCCATCTGGCTTTTGGCCCCAGCCGCGCCCCTGGTTCGCCACCATCATACCCCCTGGCAGGCCTGGCGGGCACGGGGAATCAATCTGCATGAAGATAACGTCTTAGAGAGCCAGATCCTCAACCTGGCTGACTTTGTAGAACGGTGCATCCGGCGCGACGTTTATATTTTGCTTCAGGTGGAAGATATTCGGCAGAAAGTCCGCCGGTTGAGGGGAGAGGACTTTCATCCCGAAGTGGTTGACCTCTTTGAGAACGTGGCCCGTCAAGAAGCCTTCTGGCTGGATATAGCTAACCCGCGCATCTATTCGCTTCTTTTGAACCGAGGCCCTTTAGAAAGGGTCGAAATTGATATTGATAGCATTGCGCGGCTTACCCAGTTTTTTCGTAAGATCATAGACTTCCGTTCCCGGTTTACCGCCACCCATTCGGCAGGGGTAGCCTCTACGGCCGTCATGCTTTCTAAATTTTTGCGTTTCAACGAAAAAGAAATCACCCTTGTCGAGATCGCCGGGAATCTGCATGATCTTGGCAAGCTGGCCATTCCGGCAGAAATACTGGAAAAACCCGGGAAATTGACCCGGGAAGAAGTAGCGATCATAAAACAGCACCCCTATTATACCTTTACCATCCTTGATTCCATTGGGGGCTTTGAGCAGATTGCCGAATGGGCGGCCTGTCACCACGAAAAGCTGGACGGTTCAGGTTATCCCTTCCATTTAAGCGCAGGAGATTTGAGCTTGGGGGCCCGTATTCTAGCGGTGGCGGACATCTTTACCGCCCTGGTGGAAGATCGACCTTACCGGACCGGATTAAAAGAAAAAGAAGTCTGGCGGATTATGAAAGATATGGCCCAACGAAACCTCATTGACCGCGTGATCGTAGAGGTCCTCTTTGACAACTTTGCCCAGATTTTGCCTTTTGTGAGAGACAAACAACAGAGGGTAAAGGAACAGTTCGAAGAAATCCAGAAAGTCGGCTTAATGGGCAAGGAAGGCCCGGATGGTATCTTCGCGTGCGTTAATTCCCTTTAAGACCACTTTTAACCGGCTCCCCGGCTCAACCCGGAAAGAAGGCGGCAGGGGAACATCCACCGTAATCATGTAATCCAGCAACAGGACCTTGGCCTTACGTTGATGAAGATCTACCACCAAGGCGTCCAGGGGTTTGTGGCGGGCATTTTCTTTGAGATATTTGAGTAACCAGTACCGGTAGGTGCGGTTTTTAACCGTGTTGGCCACTTCCAGGGCGTGAGATAGCTGTTTTAAGAAATTTTCCAGCTCTTCCCGGCTGAACAAGGCCTCCCCTGTGGTCAGAAAATGGCAAATCTGGTGTTCCATAATGAGATCTAGGGCCCGCCTCAACGGGGAGGTCACGGTGGTGTAACAGCTAAGCCCCAGTCCATGGTGAAACTCCGGGGTCAGGAGCATCTCTCCCCGGGAAAGCTGTCTTAATTGTAAGAAGTTTAACAAAATATCGTTTTCTTGCCCTTCTATCAGTCGCTCTTTGGGTTTAGGCTGACTGCGGAAGATGGCGGGGAGATTTTTTTCCTTCAAAAATTTGGCGGCCAGATAATTGGCCAGGATCATGTATTCGGAGACGAGAAAACGGGAACCAGTGAGTTCAATCCTTTCCAGCCGGATTTCCCCATCCTCCACCCTGATCATGATTTCCGGCAAATAGACCGGAAGGGCCCCGGCTTTGATGCGTTTCTGAAATAATTTTTCCGCTAACTGATAAAGGGGTTTTAGTTCGGCCTTAAGGCGTTGGTCTGCTTCTTCGTATGTTAGTCTCTGGGCCACTTTGATGATTGAACGAGTTATTTCAAAATTTTTGACCTCACCTTCATCGTCAAGTAATACCAGAAAAGAAAGGGCGGGTTTCACTTCACCGGCTTTGAGGCTCGCGGCCTCTTCCGAAATTATCCTGGGCAGCATGGGAATAATCCGGTCTGGCAGGTAGAGGGTGATGCCGCGGTTCAGGGCCTCCTGAAAGATCGCGCTTTTAGGAGGCACGAAGGCGGCCACGTCAGCGATGTGGATGCCCACTTCAAGGCCGTTTTCAACCTCCCGGAAATGTAGAGCGTCGTCGAAATCTCTGGTTTCTGGACCGTCGATGGTAACGGGGCAGAGGGCGGTAAGGTCCCGCCGACCTTCTTCAGTAAACCCCCGTTCAACCAGCGCTCTGGCCTCTTTTTCCACCTCTTCCGGGAACTCTTCCCGAATGTCAAAACGGAGGAGCTCAAGGTTTTCGTCTTCCGTAAAAACCCCGGTGGCCACTAAAAGGCCAAAGACCCGAGAAGGACGATCTGCCCCTATTCGCTTTAACAGTTCTTTGGTCTCCCGGGCGTTCTGGGCCTCTTCCCCAAAGAGGAGATATTCCTTAAGGGCCTTTAACCAGTAATCTTTGATCTCTTCCTTGACGGGATATTCTTGGCCGCTAAGGAGGGCCGAAAGCCAGGCGGCCCCCTCTTCCCGGCGGGCCAGCCGTTCGGCCTCCTTGCGCCGGGCCTCTTGCAGGCGGGCCACTTCTTTGCGGGAATGGATCAGGATCTTTCCTTCCCGAAAGCGGAAGTAGAGCCGATCCTCGAGCACCGCCCGGATGAGGGCGGCGACGTGGTCGTCGTCCACGCCCTGGCCGAAATAGATTTCCGCCAGCTCTTCCGGTTCCATCTCTTCGGCTTCGTCCACCACCAGTTCCCAAAGATCCACCAGGTCAATTTCTTCCTTGAGTTTTTCACGACGCTGGTGGGCCGTCTTTAAGATTTCGAGTTGCTCCTGACGGTGGCTGGCCCGGAAGGCCCTCTGGGAGACGTGAAGAACGCGGGTGCGGGGCAGGAGTTCTTCTCGCCCGGAAAGGAGCAACACCCTGAGACGCCGGTCCTTCTGGCCGAGGCAGTAGGCCGTCTGGACCCGGCCCTGTTCCGCAAATTCTATCAGGTGGCCAGCTAGATCCTTTTCCTTAGTTTTCACTTTTCCCCTTGGCCAGCGCGATGGCTTCTTTTAGATCCAGGGCCCCGGAGTAAATGGCCCGTCCAGTAATGACTCCTTCCAGCCCCAGCTCTTCCAAAGGTAGAAGTATCTCAATATCCCTTATACTTGAGACCCCTCCGGCCAAATAGACCGGTAGGGAAACGGTTTCCAGAAGGGGAATCACCCGCTTAAGGTTTACTCCCTCTTCCGTACCGTCCCGGGTGATGTCGGTAAAAATGAGGGCCCGCAGTCCGACGTCTTCCAACATCTTGGCCAATTCCAGGTAATGGACCGAACTTTCTTCCGTCCATCCCTCCACCGCCACCATCTCTCCCCGTACGTCTATGCTCACCACGATATGGCCGGGAAAGAGGCGGCAGGCCTCCCGCACCAACTCAGGCTTACGGCAGGCGATGGTGCCAAGGATTACCCGGTCCGCCCCCACTTCCAGGTAAGTCTCAATGGTCTTCAGATCTCTGATGCCTCCTCCCACTTCTACGGGAACGGAAAGGTTTTCGATTATTTTTTGGATGAGAGCTAGATGGACGGCCCGCCCTTCTTTGGCCCCGGAAAGGTCGATTACGTGAATCAGCTCCGCCCCGACGGCTTCAAAATGCTTGGCCAGGGGAACCGGGTCATGGCTATAAACCGTCTCTCTTTGGTAGTCACCCTGGTAGAGGCGCACACACCGACCGTCTTTGAGGTCAATGGCAGGTACCACCAACATACTTGCTCTCCTTAGCTTACGTTTGCCGATAACCTAGCCGGTTAGTTTTTGTTTGGCAAATTTCAAACTTTAAGTTAAATTTAAAAGGCCTGCCGAATAAATGACCGGTGATCTTTCTTGACATTTGGGTCTTGTTTTCTATTATTTAAAGTGCCTGCTGGATTTGTGTTAGCTCTCCCATCGGGCCTTCCCTTTTAAGCAGGCATCAAAGAACGCAAAGAGAGGTGTTTAGGTTATGTCTGAAGTGCAAGAGACGGTAAAAGAAAGTGAAATTCTTTCCAAAGAGGAGCCGGAGAAGGAACCGGAAAAGCTCCCCGAGCCGGCCGAGGTGCCGGAGCCTATCAGTCTTACGGAGTTGCGGCGGAAATCCTTGGCCGAATTGCAGGAGCTGGCCAAGAAGTATGGGATCGAAGGCCCTCTTTCCATGCGCAAGCAAGAGATTATCTACTCTATCATACAGGCTCACCTGGAACGTGGGGGCGAAGTCCGCGGAGAAGGGGTGTTGGAGGTCTTACCGGAGGGTTTCGGTTTCCTGCGTTTCCCGGATTACAGTTATCTCCCCGGCCCGGATGATATTTACGTGTCCCCTTCCCAGATCAGGCGCTTTAATTTGCGCACCGGGGACACTATATCTGGCTTGATCCGCCCCCCCAAGGAAGGGGAGCGCTATTTTGCCTTGCTTAAGGTGGAAAAAATCAATTTTGATGACCCGGAGAAGGCGCGCAATAAGATCCTCTTTGATAACTTGACCCCCATTTATCCCAACGAATGGCTTAGACTGGAAACCGATCCAGATAATTTTTCCACCCGGATAATCGATCTCTTTGTCCCTATCGGCAAAGGGCAGCGTGGTCTTATCGTGGCGCCTCCGCGTACGGGTAAAACCATGCTCCTTCAGAATATAGCGAACGGGATCGTAAAAAATCACCCGGAAGTCTATCTCATCATCCTCTTGATTGATGAAAGGCCGGAAGAGGTTACGGACATGGAAAGGAGCGTGCCCCAGGCCGAGGTGGTAAGTTCTACTTTTGATGAGCCGCCTCAGCGGCACACCCAGGTGGCTGAGATGGTCGTAGAAAAGGCCAAGCGCTTAGTGGAGCACGGCTACGACGTAGTGATCCTGCTTGACAGTCTGACTCGCTTAGCCCGGGCTTATAATACGGTGGTCCCCTCAAGCGGTAAGCTCCTTTCAGGAGGTATTGACGCTAACGCCCTGCACAAGCCCAAGAGATTTTTCGGGGCGGCCCGCAATATCGAAGAAGGGGGAAGTCTTACCATTATCGCCACCTGCCTGGTGGATACCGGTAGCCGGATGGACGAAGTCATTTTCGAAGAGTTCAAAGGCACAGGTAACATGGAGATCCATCTAGACCGCAAGCTGGCGGATCGCCGCATCTGGCCAGCGATTGATATCAACAAGAGCGGGACCCGGAAAGAAGAATTACTCCTTCCTCAAGAGGTGCTGAACCGGGTCTGGATCCTGCGAAAACTGCTCTCCCCCCTGAACCCGGTGGATTGTATGGAATTTCTCCTTGACAAGATGAAAGATACTAAAAACAATGCAGAATTCCTAGCGGCCATGAACCGCTAATTTGATTCAGGAGGAAGTTTATGAAAAAGGGAATTCACCCCAAATATTACGAAAAAGCCGTGGTGAGGTGTGCCTGTGGGAACGAGTTTATCGTGGGGAGCACGCTTCCCGAAATCAGGGTTGAAGTTTGTTCCAAGTGTCACCCCTTTTACACGGGGGAACAACGCATCCTTGACACTTCAGGACGAGTGGAAAAATTTATGAAAAAGTACGAGGATTACTACAAAAAATTGGAAAAAGAACAGGGTAAATAAGAAGATTAAAATATGGGTTTTGCTGCCCACTACCTCCAGAAATTAGACGCGGTCGAAAAGCGCTTTGAAGAGTTGACGGAAAAGCTGGCTGATCCGGCGGTGGTCAGCGACCGGCAGAAGTACGCCCAAATTGCCCGGGAACACGCGGAACTCTCTGAGATAGTAGAAACCTACCGGGAATACCGGAAGGTCTTGGAAGAGATCAAAAACAACAAAGAGCTGCTGGAAGACTCTGACGAAGAACTGGTTAAGCTGGCCCGGGAAGAATTAAAGGAGCTTGAGGCCCGCCGGGAAGAACTGGAAAAGAAGCTCATGTTGCTGCTTCTGCCCAAAGACCCCAACGACGAAAAAAATATCATGTTGGAGATCCGGGCGGGAACCGGTGGGGAAGAAGCGGCGCTTTTTGCAGCGGACCTTTTCCGGATGTATAGCCGCTACGCGGAGCGTAAAGGCTGGGAAGTGGAAATTTTAGACGTTAACCCTACGGGTCTGGGTGGCTTCAAAGAAATCATCGCCTTGATTAAAGGGAAAGGGGCTTACAGCCGTCTTAAGTACGAAAGTGGAGTCCACCGGGTGCAGCGTATCCCTGAGACGGAAAGCGGCGGCCGTATCCACACTTCGGCGGTTACCGTAGCGGTCCTTCCTGAGGCCGACGAGGTAGACGTGGAAATCCGCCCAGAAGAGTTAAAGATCGACACCATGCGGGCCAGTGGGGCCGGTGGGCAGCACGTGAACAAGACCGAAAGCGCAGTCCGTATCACCCATATCCCCACCGGGATTGTGGTCTATTGCGCTAACGAACGCTCCCAGCACCAGAACCGGGCGCGGGCGATGCAGATCCTGCGTACCCGGCTCTATGAGCTCAAATTGCGGGAGCAGGAAGAAAAGATTCAGGCGGAAAGGCGCAGCCAGGTCGGCAGCGGGGACCGGAGTGAACGTATCCGCACGTATAATTTCCCCCAAAACCGAGTGACGGACCACCGTATCGGGCTCACGCTCTACAAGTTGGAGCAAGTCCTGGACGGGGAACTTGACGATATCATCGACAGCCTCATTACTTACTACCAGACGGAGGCCTTAAAAGAAGAAGAGGTAGGGAGAGCCGCTTAAAGATGCCGCTGGTAGAAGATTATAGTTTCGGGCGAATCGTTATCGACGGGAAGACATATACCAGTGACGTCAAAATTATCGGGGAAAAGGTCGTCCCCAACTGGTGGCGGAAAGAAGGCCACCACCTCTACCCGGAAGACATTACCGACATCTTGGCTTCGGATTGTAAGGTACTGGTGGTTGGTACCGGGGCCTACGGCGTGATGAAGGTAGACCCCCGGGTAGAGCGGGCCTGTGCCGAAAAGGGCATCAAACTTGAGAGCTACCGGACGGCGGAGGCCACCAAAAGGTTTAACGCCCTGGTGCAACAGGGAGTAAAGGTGGCCGGGGCCTTCCACCTTACCTGTTAGTCCTCTGGATCCTTCTCGTTTAATGGCCTGATGAGTTTAGGGCTGGCCCTAAATCTGACTTTCGTTTGGGCCGGGAGCTGAACCACCTTCCCTCCTGGTAATCGCTTGGGTTTGGGGTTTTGGGTTACGGTGTAAAAAGTGCCAAAATACTGAAAGCAGACAGCTTCTCCCTTTTTTAAGGCCTCTTTTATCTCTTCAAAAAAGGCCTTGAACAATATTTCGGCCTGACGGTGGCTTATTTTCAGGCGTCTGGCCAATAAATGGATCAATTCCTGGTTTTTCATGCTGCAAGTTTTAGACCAAGGGGTAAGCTTTCGCCGAAAAGGGAGGAAGCCTCCTGGCGGGCCAGTGGCCGGGGCTCAAAAAAGCCCTTCAAGGCTTCCGGATTAAGGCCCAGGCTTTGGGCCAGTGTGGCGGCTTCTTTGCGGGTATCATCCGAAAGATCCCGTACCCGGTCCCCGGTAAAACGGGCAATGGTAAGGAGGGTTTCGGCTAGCAGTCGTTTTTGTTTTTCTTTAAGGGTTTTCTGTTTCAAGGCGTTCAAAAATTCCCGAACCATGGTTTCGGCCTGGGCCGCGGGGATGACGCAATTGGCCGGGCCATAAAGGAGCTCCCGGGCCAAAAGGCGTTTAAAGATAAACAAGGGCAGGAAATCTATCTTCTTTTTGACCTCCGGGAGAAAATTTTTGAGCAGTTCAAGTTTGGTTTGCGGGGTCAATTTTTCAAGGTTGGCCAGGCACAGGAGCATTTCTTTTCGTTCCTGCGCCGAAACTTTGCCTCTCTTACGCGAGAAGGCCGTTTTAATCTTGGCCAGGAGTTGTTCCTGCTGCGCCTGATTAAGGCCCCCGGCTATGCGGCGCCAGAAGATCCACCACTCCACCGCCACGGCACGGTCACTCTGGTGAAAAGGTCCCTCGAAATAAAGGCTCCAGAGTTTCCTTATCCGAAAGGGATCAACAGGATCTCCGTATCCCGGTCTCATGGTAAAACCGCCCAGGTTCAACCAGCGCGTTTCGTGGAGCGCGGTTTTGCGGCGGGCCTCTTTCAGCTCGATGAGTTCTTCGGCCAGGATACGCAGCAGGGAAAGAGGCCAGCGGTCCCTTTCCATCTCAAAAATCTCTTCCAGGCGCCGGGTAAGGCTTACCAGTTCTTCCTTGTCCTGGGTGAAGGCCTTCCTGATCAGGGCTTGAGCTTGCGTGATCAGGGCTTCGTCAACCGGCAATTCCTGATGGGCTTCCTTTTTGATGATTACCCCTTCCGGAACCTCTTCGGAGGCAGTTTCAGCACGCAGGTTAAATTGTAATCGCCAGCGGTGAGGGGTCTCTAGAGAACGACAATAGGTCTCCAGCACCCCGACCTCGGAAAGATACACCTCCACTTCTACCGGAATTTCCTTGACCCCGCTCTTGCGCCCAAACTTAAGTACCGTGGTAAGAGGGGGTAAAGGAACGAATTCCTCCTGATTGATAGTCACCAGCTCTCCCAGTTGATCGTCTCTGAGGGAAGAAGTAAAGATGGGAAATTTAACAGGGCGGTTAGTAAGGACTTTAAATTTACGGGGCAGTACCAGGCGTTCTCCCTCTTTGGTTCCTTTAGGGGCCAGACAGACGGCTTTAGGCGTAGTATCTTCCTCTACCCCCAGATAGTAGGCCCGGGGCAGCCCTCCCCCGACGCGGATGCCCAACCCTTCCCGGACCAGCCCGTAATAAGCCGCCCCGATGGCCACGGCCAGATCAAGGGAGACGGTCTCCAGTTCTTTGAAGTCTCTTTTCTGATACCAGCGGGCCAGTTCTTCGAGGATTCGTTGCCGGAAGACCGGTGGTTTAAGGGCACCGCCGTTGAAAAGGACGGCGTCGACCCTTTTGATCTGGCGCTTGTAAAGAAAGCTCCCCAGGTGCTTGGTGATAGCCGGGTCCCGGGCGTAAGGCAGCCCCCATTCACGCATCCCTTTGGGCACTGATTCAAGCCGGGCCAAAGAGGCGTTAAAGGCTACCTGCGGGAAAAACTCTTTTTGAACCAGGGAAAGTATTTCGGCCCGCGTAATTTTGGCCACCACCGTATCCGCGATGAGGGCCCGGCCCCGCCCAGGCAGCCTGACAGCGTCTTCTTCCGGGCCGTCAGGGGAAAGCAGCCTTTCTTTAAGTTCCCGACAGAGAAAGGTCAGGGTCTGAAAACGAGCAAAATCCAGCCGGGCCACTGGCAGTTTCCTTTCTGCCAGGCGGGCGATGCTGAGGTCAATGTTATCCCCGCCAAGGAGGATGTGGTCTCCCACGGCGATGCGCTCCAGTTCCAGCCCAGAGGCCCCCCGACGCACCTCCACCACCGTAAAATCACTGGTCCCTCCCCCGATATCACAGACTAGGAGGTGGTCTCCAGCTTCCAGGATATCGGCCCAGTCCTTTTCGTGTTCAGAGAGCCAGGCGTAAAGGGCAGCCACGGGTTCTTCCAGTAGGATTACCTCTAGCCCCGCCAACCGGGCCGCCTTGAGGGTCAATTCCCGGGCCACTTCGTCAAAGGAGGCCGGAACCGTAAGGATTATCAGCTGGTTTTCCAGCCGGGCCGAAGGGTCATCCTTGGCCATTTCGTAATTCCAGGCCTCTTTGAGGTGCAACAGGTAGCGGGCAGAGGCCTCCACCGGTGAGACCTTGTCTACGTCTTCCCCCGCGCCCCAGGGTAAGATCTTGGCCTCCCGGTCAACTCCTCCGTGGCAGAGCCAGCTTTTGGCAGAAGAGACCAGCCTGGCCGGCAGCAGGGCCCCATGGTCCCGGGCGTAGACCCCAACCGCGTAGTTGCGTTCAGGGTCCCAGGGTAGTCCCAGGTCGTCTTCTTCGTAAGGGCCTGGAAGATAAAGAAAAGAAGGAAGGGTAGTCCTTTTACCCAGGCGCCCTGCACCCACCAACTGGGGGATTTCAAAGGTCTTGATCTTGAGTTCCGGCCCGGTCTCTTGCAGGTCAACGTACGCCAGGGCGCAGTTGGTGGTGCCTAAATCTATGCCTATTACGAACCGCCTTTTCATCTAACGCTCTTGTCTTTAAGTAATTCACGGACCTTGCGATATAAGTCAGCGGGGAGATAGGGTTTTTGTAAAAAATGAAGGGGTATTTTGCTCTCTTTTTTGACTTGGCTAAACTTTTGTTCATCTACATACCCGGTGGTCACTACGACTGGACAACGAAATGCCCCTTCAAAGAAAAGGTCACAAGCCGTACCGTCGGGCAGGTTGCAATCGACCACACAAAGGTCAAAGGAATCTCTTTGTAAGAGGGTGCGCGCTTCATACAAACTTTTGGCAAAGGAAAGCTTTATTTCTGGAGCCACCAGGGCAAAATATTCGGCCAACATTTCAGCGATTAATTCCTCGTCTTCTACGATCAAAACGTGAAATTTGTCTTTGTGGTTTGTCATAACGGCCAAATGTCATGAAATTGAGATTGTTTAAAAATAACATTTTTGAGGTTTTCCGCCAATTAGGCGGCCTTGGCCGCCAGTTTGCGTTTTAATTCCTCTCCCTTGCTGCGGTAAGCCTCCAGACGGTTAAGGGCGTTGATAAGGGCCTTGATCCCTGCCGCCACGATATCATAGTCCTTTCCCAGGCCTGCAGAACGCTGACCCTGGTAGTCTTCTATTACCACCCCGCACACCCCCAGAGATTCGGTTCCTTTCCCCACGGCGTCGATGTGAAAGTCCACCAAACGCAGGTCGTGGTCTGAGACAGGCTCTTTGTCTTCTTTGCCCAGGAAACGATACCCCAGCGCCTGCGCTACCGCTTTGAAAGCCGCGTCCACGGAACCTACCCCTACCTGAATGGCCTTTTTGGCCCCGTATTCCCGATCAAGTACCTGGACCTGGGCGAGAGGGTTTAAGGGAGCCCCGTAAAGGCTTGAAACGTAAGCCGCACTTACCACATAGCGGTATTCTTCCCCCAAAAACTCGTCCAACAAGACCCCTTCTAGGTATTCGTCTGCCACCGCGCGCAATACGTCTTTTATTTCCTGGCGGAAACGCTCAAAGATCCTGGAAAGGTCTTCGTCCGAAAGCTTCCAGCCCCGGCTCTCCAGCTTGAAGCGGACGGCGTGCCGCCCGGAATGTTTACCCAGTACGATAGCGCTACCTGTCCAGCCCACCTCTTTTGGATCCATAATTTCATAGGTGCCCCGGTGCATGATTACCCCGTGGGCGTGGATACCAGATTCGTGGGCGAAGGCGTTGGCCCCTACGATGGCCTTGTTGGGCTGGACGATCATGCCAGTCAGCCGGGATACAAGCTGACTGGTAGGCACGATCTGTCGCGTGTCGATCCTGGTCTCCAGGGGTTGGCCCAGTACCCGGGCGAAGTAGTCCTGCCTGGTCTTGAGGGCCATGACAATTTCCTCAAGGGCTGCGTTGCCGGCCCTTTCCCCGATGCCGTTTATAGTGCATTCCACTTGCCGGGCCCCGGCCAACAGGGCGGAAAGGGAATTAGCTACGGCCAAGCCCAGATCGTTGTGGCAATGGACGCTGAAGCAGACCTTTCCTTCTTCAAAGAGGTGATAAAGGTCGGCCTTCTTTAAGGCGTCTATTAAATGGCGGATGAGCTCGTAGTATTCCTGGGGGACGGTGTAACCAACGGTATCGGGAATATTAATCGTTACCGCCCCGGCTTTGGTCACCGCCACCACCACTTCGGCCAGGTAATCCCAATCGCTTCTGGTGGCGTCTTCGGCTGAAAATTCCACGATGGGAGTATAACGTTTGGCGTACTTTACCGCCTCCACCGCCAGGGCTAAAACTTCTTCGCGGCTCTTGCGCAGCTTATACTGTAAATGGATGTCAGAGGTGGCTATGAAGGTATGGATCCGAGGGGTAGCGGCCCCCCTGATGGCCTCCCAGGCTACGTCAATATCCTTGGGGTTAGCCCGAGCCAAGGCGGCTACCTGGACGTCTTTTACCGTTTCCGCAATGGCCTTAACCCCTTCAAAATCTCCCGGGGAGGCTACGGGAAAACCCGCCTCGATTACGTCTACCCGGAGTCTTTCTAACGCTCGGGCGATCTCTTTTTTATCTTCTACCGAAAGGGAAACTCCCGGTGACTGTTCGCCATCCCGCAACGTGGTGTCAAATATATAAACTCTTGAAATCATAATGCTTCCTCCTTGGGAAAATAAGCTTACAATTTAAGCCTAAGGCTGGAAACAAGATATTTAAATTTCGCTGGAAACCGCAACCCGCCCCCGCTTAACGCGGAGGGCAAGAAGGAGGGGCCCGGAAAGGGCATAGAGGAGAAAGCCGCAGAATAAGATTAAGACCGGCTCGGCGGCGGTAACCGTCAACAAAAGCACAAAAATGACCAGAGAATAAAAGGGGTGCCGTTCGGCAAAGGCCACCTTTTTGAAGGAAAAATAAGGGATACCGCTCACCATAAGGTAAGAAATAATATACACCATCACCAAAATGGCAACATGTCTTACCGGGTAAGAGACCCCGAGCCAGAGGGTAAAGAGGATAGTAGAAGCTATTAAACCTGCCGCTCCCGGGCTGGGCAAACCGGAAAAATAATTCCGTTCTTTGGTGCTTTGAATATTGAATTTAGCAAGCCTCAAAGCTGCGGTCGCCACGTATAAGAAGGCCGCCAGCCACCCATAACGACCGTAGGACTTTAAGGCGTAGGTATAGACCAGGATAGCGGGAGCGGTCCCAAAGGAGACCAAGTCACAGAGAGAGTCATATTCGAGCCCGAAGCGGCTGGTGGTATTGGTGTAACGGGCGATGCGACCGTCGAGGATGTCAAAAACGATGGCGACCAGGATGGCAATGCTTGCCCGGCCAAAATGACCCTCTACGGCGGATACCAGAGCAAAAAAACCGCAAAAGAGGTTACCGGTGGTAAGAAGGCTCGGCAGAATGAGTATCTGGCGTCTCTTTTCCCGTCTTTTGTTTTTAGACATCTTTCTTTTGCCAGGGGTAGAGGACAAGAGGTGTTTCCCCGGCCCGTACCCGATGCCCGATATTTACCAGTAAACGGGCCTCCTGGGTAGGGACAAAGAGTTCCACTCGGGACCCGAACTTGATAAGCCCAAGGCGTTCACTGGCCAATACTTCGTCTCCTTTGTTCACCAAACTTACGGTCCGGCGGGCCAAAAGACCAGCCACCTGCACCATAAGGACGGGCACCCCGTCCAAACGCTCGAGGGCGTAAAAACGTTTTTCGTTCTTGGCAAAGGCTTCGTCTCGGTCTGCCGGCAGAAACTTTCCTGGTTCATACCATATATCAAGGACGCGTCCGGTAACCGGTGCCCGGTTTACGTGGACGTCAAACAGGTTCATGAAGATACCAATCTGGTAGGCGTCTTTTTCCAGGAACCGCTCCTCTTTTACCCGCTTTATGGAAACCACCCGCCCGTCCGCCGGGGATACGATTAGCTCACGGTCAAAAGGCGGGTAACGGTCCGGGTCGCGGAAAAACCACGCCATAGCCAAAGCGGCCCCTAACCCCCCGTAGAGGATCTTTTTGTCCTGGGAGAAATGCCCCAATACGCTTCCCAAGATCCCCGGGACCAAAATATAAGGTAAACCAGCCTTGTTGATCATTTCTGACCCCTGAGAAAACGATTTAGCTAAAACGGCCTAATTCTTTATTAAACTCGCCTACCAGTTTGTAAAGGGAAGAAAAAATTTTTTTGGCGGTATCGAGGTCTGGTGCCTGTTCCAGGTCAAGGGCCAGCTTGGCCCCTTGCCTGAAATAGATAGTTCCGCAAGCTCCCTTCAGGGCGTGGGCCTTTTCCCAGGCTTCCGTAAGGGCCCCGGCTTCAAGGGCTTTTTTGATTTCTGCCAGTAATTGTTGGCTCGACACCTTAAATACGGCCAGCAATTCCCTTATTTCCGCCTGGTCGTACTCCAGTTCTTCCCAAAGTTTTTCCCGGTCCCAATCCCAGCGCTTCATATGTCCTTAATCGGGAAGATCCAGGTCATTTGTAAATCCTTCAGGCAGCCGGATTTCCCCGCCCCCAATGACCTTTTCTCCTTCGTAAAACACGGCAAATTGCCCCGGAGTGATCGCCTGTTGGGGGTTTTTAAAGGTCACCTCGGCCTCTGCGTCATTCTTTAACCTTATTTCAGCCGGGGCTTCCTGGTGACGGTAACGTATCCGGACCAGGGCTTCGAACCGCTCCTGCCGATAGACAGGACAGATGAAATGGGGATTTTTGACCAGAAAACGTCTTCGCTTGAGGAATTTTTTCGGACCGATGATTATCCGGTTACGGGAAGCGTCTATGGCCACCACGTAGTAAGGCCGCCCAAGCCGCACTCCGAGCCCCCGCCTCTGCCCTATAGTGTAAGCGTAAAGACCCCGGTGGCGGGCCACAACCCGGCCGTCTACGGTCACCATCTCGCCGGGAGGAAAGTCCTCGGCTTGGAAAAGAGAGCGGTAATCCCCACGAATAAAACAGATTTCCTGGCTCTCTGGAGAAGTAAGATTAAAAAGACCCAGCTTTACACTTTCTTTGATCACTTTTTCTTTCTCCCAGTCACCCAGGGGGAACACGGCTGAAGCCAACTGTTGCTGGGTTAAGAGGGCCAGGAAATATGATTGGTCTTTGCGCCGGTCGCGGCCCTTAAAGAGTTCAAAACAGCCCAGTTCCTGGTTGAAGGAGGTGCGCACGTAATGGCCGGTAGCCAGTTTTTGGGCCCCTAGGGCCTGGGCCCGGGAGAAAAGGAGGCCAAATTTCAGCTCGCGGTTACAGATAATACAGGGGTTGGGGGTCAGCCCCTGACGGTAACTTTCTTTGAAATAAGAGATGATTTTTTCCTCAAATTCCCGCCTGAGATCAACGATTTCCAGAGGAATCTTTAAGAAAGAGCATATTTTCTGGACCCTGGCTATTTCCTTTTCTGGTTGGGGCTGGGAGAAGAGGGCCAGGAGGCCGAAGATTTCATGTCCCTTAGTCCGCAGGAGGTGGGCGGCAAAAGCACTATCAACTCCCCCGCTTAGAGCAACGGCTATCATCAATAACCAAGTTCAGCTATCTCTTTCCGGAAACGCACCTCCATGGCCCGTACGATACACGTGGTCACACAGAGTTCACAACCAGAGCACCTTTCAGGGTCAAATTCGATCTCCATGGTTTGACGGTTAACGTGCAGGGCCCCGGTGGGACACACCGCGGTGCAAAAACCGCAATGAATACATTTGTCCGCGTTGCGCTGGATTTCTTGCCCGATGGTCTTGACTTCCACGCCGAGATCCCGCAAAAAAGCCAGGCCTTTATTAAAATTTTTGGGATGCCCGGCCAGTTCCATGATCATTAAGCCCTCTTTGCCTGGCAAAATGGTGGCTTTAAGGATGTTAAAAGAAAGATCGAAATCTTTTACCAGGCGGTAGACGATGGGTTGGTCGACAATTTCTGCAGGAAACCTAAGGACCAGAATCCTCTTATACATGGCCGCTCCTTTCTTTGGTCTTAACGGCGCGAAAACGCTCTATGTCCAAAGTGGGGTCAAGCATTTGCGCGTTCTGAAAATATTCTTCGGCCTCCCGCTCAAAACCAAGGGCCAGTAAGCAGGCCCCTATGTTGGCGTAGTCAACAGCCGCCTGAGGGTTGAGAGCCACAGCCTGAAAATAGGCCTCCAGTGCCTCCGGGATAAGCCCTTTTTTGAATTTTATTGTGCCCAAGAGGTTGAAAAATTCAGGAAGTGGGGCCCGTTCTATCCCTTCTTGGGCCAATTTTTCCGCCAGGTCTAACTGGCCCGCTTGGTAGGCGGTGTGCGCTAGATGACAATAAAGGGCTGGAACATCTTCCCTGGGAGGGGCAAGTTTTAAGGCCTTCTCAAAGGCTTCCAGGGCCTCAGACCACCTTTGCAGCTTGGCCAGCACCTGTCCCAGATAGCTTGTCACGTAATAGCGGTCTATGGCCTGGGCGATGTCCTTTAAGATCGCCAGGGCCTCTTCCGGGGGTAACCAGAGCGCCACTGTTCGGACCAACTGGTAAAGGGGAGAGAGAAGGATGCGGTCTCGGAAATGGATGCCCGGAATGATCATATAAACCGCCGGGAGCTGTAGTTCCGGAGCGCTCACGTCCAATAGATAGAGGTTATAACCAAGATCAGCCAAACTTTGGGCCAGTTTTTCAAGCTCCTCCCGGTGGTCAGCGGAGGAAAGGTCAGGCAGGGTGGAGAGGGGGACTTCGCCGTCAAAATCAAGCACCAAAGACGCTTCTTCTAGGGTGTCAAACTTGGGCAGCCCGCTTTCCAAATATTTCCCCTCGGTGTCAAAATCCCCTGCGAGCTGGGCCACCTCGGTAAGGGCGCGAATGAGCGCCCTTTCCGGGCTGGTAGCCGTCCCGGCGGTATAAACTATTTCTGAACGGGTGGGAAAAGTCGAAGGATCATAAGCCAGGGCCCCGACAGTAGGTACGGGAAACCCGAAAGTAAAATCCCTGAGATAAAGCTTTACCCCCAGGCGCTCGTAACACGAAATAAGTCCTCGGGCCTCTTCGCTTATCTGGTCTACAACAATTTTTTTAAAAGGGTTTCGGGAACGGGAGGCCAGGGCCGAAGTATGCCTTTCTATTAATTCACAGGTACCCTGCACCGCCGCTTCGGCATAAGTGTTTCCGGCGGCCGAGCCATTGTATTCGTAAAGGAGCCAGAACCAGTAAACCGGGAGCAGGATTTCTTTCTTGTGGCGGACGTCAACGCCCTGGGCGAAGTGGAAAGGGATCTTTCTTACGTAATCCCAAAAGAGGCGGGTCGCTTCCTGGTCTTCATCCGGGTCTTCCACCGAGCGAAAGAGTTCCTCAAGGCTTAAGGCCTGATCCTCAACGTCCTGATACGAAAAAACGGGGAAAGGGGTCTTTTTTATGAAGCGGAAAAGGCTGTAGCGTTCCACTAATTCCATGAGGGCGCTAGCCTGCGCCAGGGCCTCGGTAGAACCTTTGCCCATCTGTTTCAGGTTGCCGGTAAGAGCAAGCCCTTCTGCACCGTAAATACTCAGGTAGACGGGAATTCCCAGCCGACCTTTGTCAATGCGCTTTAATTCCTGAAAGATTTGCGTTCCAGAAGAAAGGAGCCTTTCTCTGACGTAGGCGATGGTCTCTTCCGGCAAAGCCGCTTTGTCTGCCTTTTTTTTCGGCGAAGGGGCCCAGATCTTTTTCCACACGGTCTCTCTCCCTGTCTATTGCGCTCTACTATAAAAGGCCAGTCCTTGTTTTGCCAGCTTTAAATAAAGTATACTAATTTAGTCGAGAAATAATGCAACCTCGCGAGATCCTCAGACGAGGCCATGAGCAATCTGGCACTCTATTTTGGCAAGCGCGGCTGCCGTCGGGAAACCGTCTCTACACCACCCGGCCTGCCCTCGGGCGATGAACAGATACACAAGTGATGACCATGGAGGTCCCTAGCTACGACTAGGTCCCACGCGATGACTTAAAGGACGGTCATGGCGAGCTCTGCGTAAGCGGAGCGAAGCCATCTCATAAGATCGGAAATGATTAAAACCATCTTGAAAAGTCGGCTTAAAAATGACCAGCCTTGCCGAAGGGGACGTAGAAACCAAATCTTGGGGAAAGACTGGAAGTTTTTGACCAGCGAATAACAATAAAAAGGGGGAATAACCCCCCTTGTTTATTAGGCTCTGGTTTAGGCCACTTTTATCTCTATCTTCTTGGGTTTTTCGGCCTCAAGTTTGGGCAGATAGATCCTCAACACCCCCGCTTCCATGGAGGCTTCGACCTTATCCAGGTCAAATTCGGGCCCGATGGTAAAGGCCCGGAAATATTCATTCCCCCGGAGTTCTGCGTAAAGGGGTTGGACGTCTTCTCCCGGTAGATCGGTGATTTCACCCCGCATTTGCAGGACGTTTTCTTCTATTTTGACCTCTACACTTTCTTTGGTGACTCCTGGCATATCCGCCACCAAAATGAGACCGTCGTCAGTCTCGTATATGTCAACCGGCGGGATCATCGGGCGTTCACGCCGTACCGCCGGGGCCTGTTCTTCCCTAGTTGCCAATTCTTTGGTTTCCCTTTCCGCCATTTTCTCACCCTCCTTTCGTCTGAAAATTTATTTATACCTAGCTGGCCTTAACTTCGATTTTGCGTGCCTTCTTTTCTTCTCGTTTACCAATGCGCACTTTAATAATACCGTTTTGATAAGTAGCCTCTACCTGATTAGCATCTATTGACTCTGGCAATGAAACCGCTCTAGTAAAACGCCCACTAAACCTTTCCTGACGATAAAATCTATTGGGATCTACTTTTTCTACTTTTAAGGCTTTAGTTGCGTCTCTTTCTCCGCTAATCGATAGAATATTCCCCTCAATAGAGAGATCTAATTTGCCAGGTTCAACTCCAGGTGCGAAAAGATAGACATAAACCGCGTCGTTAGTTTCTCCTATATTGATTACAGGAAAAGTAGCCCGAGCAACCGTCCTTACCGGGACAAATGGGCTTGTCATTTCAAGCAAACGATTAACTTCCTCCTGTAACCTTTCAAACTCACGGAACGGATCGAAAAAGTCTACGCCCCATCCTATTGGCATTGTTTTCACCTCCTTTTAGTTTTCGTTTAAACCTAACAGGAAAATAAGCATCCTTTGGCCTGATGCAAGAGATTTATTTTTAGCCGCGTTTGACAGAAGGTATTCCGACTTAAAAACCAAAAATAATTTGGAAAAATTTTTGCCTTCCGGGCCAACTTGATATATCATGGAGGTCTATGAAGATCGTAGCGATTGAACCCAAAAACGTAAGGACTCATGTCTTTTCCGCCTTCAAGCTGCCCCGTTTAGCCATGCCCCTTCTGGGGACTATCCTGCGGGACCGAGGCCACCAGGTAAAGGTCTTTTTAGAAGAATTGGGACCAGTTGACGAAAACGCGGTCAAAGAAGCCGATCTCGTGCTCATTTCCACCATCACATCCACGGCCCCGCGGGCCTACGCCATGGCGGACCGGTTTCGCCGGCAGTACGGCAAGACAGTGGTCATGGGCGGGGTACACGTTTCCTTCGTCCCGGATGAGGCCATTCAACACGCCGATTTTGTACTCAGGGGAGAAGGGGATGACGCCATCGTAGAACTAGTAGAGGCTATAGAAGCCGGAGGAGGCTTTGAGAAGGTCCTCGGCCTTACCTGGCGTCAAAACGGGAAAGTGATCCATAATCCTCCCCGTAAAGGCGTGACGGATTTAGACAAATTGCCTATTCCGGATTTTAGCCTTATTCCCGGGGTCGACCCTAAAAAGATGCGCATTTATCCCATGATGACTTCCCGGGGTTGTCCTCACGCCTGTATTTTCTGTTCCGTGGCCCCTATGTTTGGGCGCCGGTATCGGTTCCGGGCCAAAGAACTTTTGCTGGAAGAACTCGCCCGGATAGAAAAAGGGCAACACGTATTCTTTTATGACGATAACTTTACGGCCCACCGCCCCCGGACCAAGGAATTGCTGGAGGGCATGATCCGGCAGGGTTTTAAGGGTAGCTGGTCGGCCCAGGTGCGGATCGATATTTATAAAGACAAAGAGCTTCTTGAGCTCATGCGCAAAAGCAACTGTTTTCTGGTTTACGTGGGTATTGAGTCTATCAATCCGGAGACCTTAAAGACCTACAAAAAAGGCCTTACTTACCAGGAGATATACGAAGGGGTCCAAGTCCTTCATAAGTATGGTATCCGCATCCACGGCATGTTCGTGATCGGGGCTGATACTGATACTCCGGAAACTATCCAGGCGACCCTTGATTTTGCCCGGGAGGTACGCCTGGATTCCGCGCAATTTTTGGTACTCACACCCATTCCGGGCTCGGTTCTCTATGAGAATTGGCTTAAGGAGGGGCGGGTCTTTTCTACACAATGGGATCTTTATGACGGCCACCACGTGGTCTTCCACCCCAAAAACCTCACCCTTACCAAGCTCCAGGAGGAAGGCTTTCGCCTTCACCGGGAGTTTTATTCCTTAAAAGAGGCACTGCGGTTTCTCCTCCGGGGAGACGTATACGGGGCCTACCTGCGCTTTCTCGGGCGGCGCTACGTCAAACGCTGGATCAAAGAAAACGAAGATTATTTTGACAAATTGCGCGAGATAGAGGCCCGGGTCGCCATGGCCTCAACGCCCTAAAAACAGACTTCTTGGGGGAGGGTGAATATGCTCTTAGCGATCTTGAGCGATAGTCATGATGCCATATTAAATTTGCGGCGAGCGGTCGAGCTGGCCAACGAACGGAAGGCCCGCTATCTCCTCCACTGCGGAGACCTGATTTCTCCTTTTATGGTCCTTGAGCTGGCCAAGTTTAAGGGGGAAGTCCATTTTATTCTGGGCAATAACCCGGGTGACGTTTGGCTGGTGGGGAAACAGTGTGCCCGTTTCTCCCATATTCATTTTCACGGACAATACGCCTTTGAAGAACTGGACGGCCTGAAGGTAGCCATCGTTCATTTTCCGGAACTGGCGGAAGGACTGGCCCTGACGGGCAAATTTGACCTGGTGTGTTGTGGTCACACGCACGTTTACGAAGTTAAGGAGCTAAACGGGGTCCCGGTAATTAACCCCGGTGAGATTCTGGGCAAGGAAGGTCCTCCAACCATGGTCTTTTTCGATAGCGAGACGCGCCAGATAGAAAAGGTGACCTTTGATGAGGGCAGCCGTTGATACCGGGGGGACCTTTACCGATTTTGTCCTGGAAAAAGATGGCCAACTATTCATTCACAAGGTCTCCTCTACCCCTAAAAACCCGGCGGAAGCGGTTTTAAAGGGGCTTAAAGAACTGGGGGCCCGAGCCCCAGAAGTGCTCTTGCACGGTACTACCGTAGGCACCAATGCCTTTTTGACCAGAAAAGGGGCCAAAGTCCTGCTCATCACCACGGCGGGGTTTGAAGACGTTATTTTCATTGGTCGCCAGAACCGGCCCAAACTTTTTGATTTCTTCGTTACCAAGCCCCCACCGCTGCTTAAGCGCAGCCAGGTGATTGGCCTGCCAGAAAGGATTGACGCCCGCGGGGAAATACTAAAAGGCCTTTCGGAAGCCGAGCTCTTGGTGCTGCAAAAGATGTTGGCAGAAAAAGATTTTGAAGCGGTGGCCGTCTGTCTGCTCCATTCCTACCTCAACCCTTTGCACGAAAGAAAAGTCAAAGAGGCCCTGGCGGGGTTGGGACGCCCGGTTTGTCTTTCTACGGAAATTTCCCCTGAATTTAGGGAATTTGAGCGCACCTCCACTACGGTTATTAACGCCTATCTTTCTCCCATCATGTCTTCGTACGTGGGGTTTTTGACCAGGGCCCTGCCTAATACCAGGCTTTTCCTCATGCAATCAAGTGGCGGGCTTATGCCTGCCGAAGCCGTAGGTCCCCGGGCCGCCGCTACCCTCCTTTCCGGCCCGGCGGCCGGGGTATACGGGGCTTTTGCCCTGGCCAGGGCTTTGGGCCGGAGCCGCATCATAACTTTTGACATGGGCGGGACCTCTACCGACGTCTCCCTTTGTGACGGGGCCCCTACCTATACGCGCCAGTATGAGCTTGAAGGTTATCCGGTACGCCTGAAAATGATAGACATCCACACCATAGGGGCCGGCGGGGGGTCTCTGGTCTATTTTGACAAGGGGGGCGCCCTAAGAGTGGGGCCGGAAAGCGCCGGGGCGGATCCTGGCCCGGCCTGTTACGGTCGAGGAGGAAATAAGCCTACCGTAACTGACGCCAACCTCTTACTCGGCCGCCTCGTGCCGGACCGGTTTCTCGGTGGGCGTTTGAGACTCAAAAAGGAACTTTCTGCTGGGGCCTTTAAGCGTCTTGCTGCCCAACACGGTTTTTCCCCGGTGGAACTGGCCCTTGGTGCCATCGCCGTAGTCAATACCAATATGGAACAGGCCATTAAAAAGGTCTCCGTGGAACGGGGGCTTGATCCCTCTGATTTTACTCTGGTGTGTTTTGGTGGGGCAGGGGGGCTGCACGCCTCCTCCCTGGCGGAAAGATTGCGTATCAAAGAGGTCTTGATACCCAGGTTTTCAGGGGTCCTTTCCGCCCTGGGGCTCTTGATGGCCCAGCCATCCTTTGATTTCACTAAAGCGGCCTTCCTGAAAGGGGAAAAGGTGTCCTTTGAATATCTTTTACCCCTCTTTGAAGAACTGGCGGAAAAGGCCCTGGCGGAGCTGGCTCGTTTCGGCTACGATCGTCGGCAGCTGCGTGCCGAAGCCGAACTTGACATGCGTTACGAAGGACAATCTTACGAGCTCACGCTGCCATTAACCTATGATTTTAAAGAGAAATTTCACGCCTTTCACCAGCGTCTTTACGGTTATAGCCGGCCGCTAGCCCCACTGGAGATTACCGCCTTGAGGTTGAACCTTTCCGCCGAGACGGCAAAGGTTACACTCCCTAGAGCCCAGGGCCATGAGCTGGCCCCTCTTGGGGTACAGGAAGTCTTTTTTGCCGACGGACAAAGACAAGCCGTACCGGTATACCGCTGGGAGGATCTGCCGGCCGGGGCCAGTCTAGCTGGTCCTGTTTTGATAGCAGGTGATTTTGCCACGGTGTGGGTGGAACCCTCCTGGACGGTTAACCTGGATGATTTTGGCAACCTTTGGCTCCGGCTAAAATAGGTTGACGTTAAAAAACCCTGTGTTAGCCTACCTAAAAATAGTTTCATAGGGGCGGTGGTCCATGAAAAGGTTTATTCTTTCCCTTTTCTTTTTAGTATTTCTTTTTATTCCTCTTTCTCTTTGGGCTCAGGAGATCAAAGTAGCAGTTTTACCCTTTGAGATAAACGCGCGGGAAGATTTGAGCTACGTCCAGGAAGGGATCCAGGATATGCTAAGCACCAGGCTTTATGTGCCTGGTAAGATCGTAGTCATTGACGAAGTAGATGTAGAAAAGGTCTTAAAAGAATACCAGGGCCCCTTGAACGAAACCCTGGCCCGGGAGATTGGCCGAAAATTAGGAGCAGATTACGTAATTATAGGTAGTCTTACCACCTTTGGCCAAAAAGCTAGTCTTGACGCCAAACTCATCCCGGTAAAGGCCCAAAAACCCCCTCTGGCTCTTTACGCTTATACGGACACTTTAGACGACCTCATCCCCAAGCTCGTGCAGTTTGCGGAACAAGGGGTGGCTTATATGGAAGGCAGGCCTCCTCAACGCCTGGCTGCGGTAAAATCCCCATCCCTTCCCTCGGCTCCCCAGCCAGGGCCAGCTGCCCCAACTGTTTCGGCCACTCCTCAGGCAGCGGCGCCCAAAGACGTCTCCAAGATGCATCCGGAAAGGATCTTTAGGACTCAGGGGCCGCCACCTACGCCGCCGGCCAACACCGCTTCTGCCACGGCCTCTGCGTCCCCCAAGCAACAGGAAGTCAAGGCTAGCAAATATAAGTATTCTGATATAGACCCCTGGCCGGATTATCCACCGGAAGAAGAGGACCTGGCGCCTCTGGTGATAGAATCCAAGACGGAAAAACCCAAAACCAAAAAGAAGAAAAAACATTTTTGGTCCAAACTCTGGCCTGGCAACTGGTTTGGTAAGAAGGAAGAAGAAAAGATCATCACCCCTTCGGGAAGTGTCCCTCCCCCACCTCCACCACCTGGATACCAAGCTCAGGCACCCCAGACTTACCAGCGTCCCGGGTCTCCTCCACCGCCACCACCGCCTCCTCCAACCCAGCCATCCTACGGTCAGAGCCCCAATTATCAACAAAGCCCGGGTTATAGGCAGACGCCTTCGGCTGGAGGTTCCACCTGGCAGTGGTACTAAAGTCGATAAAGATACGGGCCAGCTCTTCAGCCTTTATCTCAAAAAGGCAAGGGTGGGGGCAGTGGCGGGGATCAAGCCCCTCCTCTAAGCACCGACACCTTTTAACCATGGCCACGGTGTATCCGAAAGGGGCCCAGTGCCACCAGGC
>WGCA01000056.1 GCA_015494065.1 Thermodesulfobacteriaceae bacterium
ATATAAATTTACTCTATGGTTGTTTAAAAAGTTTATAAGACGTTGAATGTCCTGATGAAAATTTGGAGTTAAAGGCATTTTTTACCTCCTCTTTTTCTAACATATCTTTTAATTAGACGGCGTTCTCTTAATAAGAGACAGTTAATCCCGCTATAAAGCTCTATAATTACTTTCTAAATCGATCAAAAAGCGGTAAAGCTTTAAAGGAGGCGGAGGCCTCCTGGCAAGAATTGCTCGAAAAGACCCAAAAAGTACTCCGGCGGAAGCACTATTCTTACCGCACGGAGAAGACCTATCTCAACTGGGTACGCCGACTGGCGGAATTCACCGAATTTAAGCCCCCAGAAGCCCTTACCGGGGAAGACTTCCAGGATTTTCTCACGCATCTTGCTGTGGAAAGGCACGTAGCGCCTTCCACGCAGAACCAGGCTCTAAACGCCCTGGTGTTCTTCTTCAGGGAGGGCCTTGAGCAGGACATCGGCCCCTACATTGAAGCCGTCAAGGCCAAGGAGAGGCGGAGGCTTCCAGTCGTACTTACTAGAAAAGAAGTCCAGGAGGTGCTCTTTAACCTTGAGGAACCCTACTATCTGATCTGTGCCCTGATGTATGGCGGTGGCTTACGGGTAAGTGAGGCGGTAAGAGTCAGGGTCAAGGACCTAAACTTTGAACAGGGTCTTATCACGGTTTATTCAGGTAAGGGGGATCAGGACAGGGTGACGGTGCTCCCCAGAAGACTTGAACCAGAGTTTGAAGTTCACCTGGCCAAGGTACGGGAAATCTACGATATGGACCGCAAGGCCGGGGTAGCTGGAGTTTACCTCCCGCACGCCTTGGAACGCAAATATCCAGAGGCCGGCAAGGAATGGGCCTGGTTCTGGGTATTTCCTTCACGAGAGCTTTCGGTTGACCCGCACACGCAGACTGTTCGTCGCCATCACCTTCATTCCACCGCGGTGCAGCGGGCCTTCAAGAAGGCCTTGCGCAAGGCTGGAGTTGAGAAACCGGCCACAGTACACTCCCTGCGGCACAGCTTTGCCACCCATCTCCTTGAGGACGGCTACGACATCCGCACCATTCAAGAACTTATGGGACATAAAAACATAAGGACCACTATGATTTACACGCACATCGTGGGGAAACGCATCGCCAGGGTCATAAGCCCCTTCGATAGATAATTATTAATGGGAGCATTTTTTAGCCGACATGCTCAATCGACTTGTTGTCATTACGCCCCTACGTTAGTCATCGCGAGGCTCCCTCCACGCATTTTAAAGCGTGGAGGGGGCGCGGCGATCTCTTGAGATTGCTTCGCATGTTGATACATGCTCGCAATGTCAAATAAAGTGGAATCGTTGCGAAGGCTTTGGACGCTCTCTAATGACCAAAAAGAAAATCATCAGAGGCTCAGCACGATTCCACTGCCAAAGTTGTGGCGATCATAATCACGACTGATTCACCATGACAAATAATGATCGCTCTTTGATCACCCCCAAAAATCTACTGTAATAAGTAGGATTGGCAGGTAAACTGAAACCTCATGAAAAGAGATTTAAGGGAAGCAAAGGTTTATCTGGTGGGGGCGGGGCCCGGGGATCCGGAACTTTTGACCATCAAAGCCAGGCGCCTCCTGGAAGAGGCGGATCTCATCGTGTTCGCCGGCTCCCTTATCCCGGAAGAGATCCTTTCAGGCCTTAAGGGAAAGACCGTAAACAGTGCTTCGCTTTCCCTCCCGGAGATCGTCTCCTTCCTTAGCAAGGCTGCCAGAGAGGGCAAAAAGGTGGTGAGACTCCATTCCGGGGACCCTTCCCTCTTCGGGGCCATCGCCGAAGAAATCGAAGAGTTAAAAAAAGAGGGGGTGGCCTGCGAGGTCGTCCCGGGGGTTTCTTCCTTTTTGGCCGCGGCCGCCGCCCTTGGCTGCGAGCTTACCGTCCCGGAGGTGAGCCAGACGGTCATCATCACCCGGGCCTCAGGGCGCACCCCGGTCCCGGAAAAAGAATCCCTTAAGAAGCTTGCCGCCCACCGGGCCACCATGGTGCTTTTTTTGAGCGCCTCCCTGATAGATAAAGTCACTGAGGAGATCCTTGCAGGGGGCTATCCGCCGGAGACCCCCGCGGCCTGCGTCTACCGGGTGGGCTGGCCTGAGGAAAAGATCATCCGGGCTCCGCTAAAAGAGTTGGCGCAAGCGGTTAAGGAAGCCGGCATCAAAAAACAGGCCCTGATCTTCGTGGGCCAGGCCCTGGCGCCCCCCGCGGGTAAGCGTTCGAAGCTTTACGACCCGTCCTTTACCCACGGCTTTCGCCAAACTAAAGGGTAAGGAGCTCCCTTACGATCTCCTGGGCCGGGTGCGCAAGGAGCTCATCCAAAGGCCCCACCTGGATTATCCTTCCCTCGTGGAGCACAGCCACCTTGTCGGCCAGAAGCTTGAGATCCAGGGGATCATGGGTAACGTAGATGAAAGAGAGGTCTTCTTTTTCTTTGATGCGTCTTAGTTCCTCCCGGAACCTCTTTTTGCGCAGGAGATCAAGGTTTGAGAAGGGTTCATCAAGGAGGAGAAGTCTGGGCTCCTGGGCGAGAGCCCGGGCGATGGCAAGCCTCTGCCGCTGGCCCCCGGAAAGCTCAAAGGGTCTTTTGTGACGCAGCTCAGAGAGCTCAAAAAACGCAAGGAGTTCCTCTATCAGGGCCTGGTTAGAAGTCACAAAGCGGAGGTGCTCGTAAACGCTTAGATGGTCCCAGAGGGCCAGATGCTGGAAGATGAAGCCGATCCTGCGCTTCCAGGGAGGGAGGAGGACCTTTTCGTCCTTGGTAACGAGCTCTCCGTAAAGATAGATCTCACCTGCCTGCGGGGCTTCAAGCCCGGCGATAAGGCGAAGGAGGGTGCTTTTCCCGGCGCCGGAAAGGCCGATTATAGCCAGCACCTCCCCGTGGCCGAGGGAAAGGTCAACCCCGGAGAGGACTTCTTCGCGTCCGTAAGCCTTCCTTATCTCTTTAAGGGAGAGGATTTCCATCTAAAGCGCTCCTTTACGCGGCCTGAATATCAGAAAAATAAAGACCACCACGGTAAAGATCGTAAGCGTGTGCCAAAGGCAGAGCCCGGCGGAGACTGAGAGGGGGTTGTTGACCGAAAGGGTATAAATGGTCACGGCCAAAGGGGCCCCGCCCGGAGGATAAAGTAGGGTGGCGAGGACCAGTTCGTTTCCGGCAAAGATAAAGAAGAAGGCCACGGCCAGGGCAAACCAGGGTTTAAGGGGCGGGAAAAGGATGCGCCAGAAGATGGAAAAAAGCCCCCGGGGCGAAAGGTAGGCCGCCATGAGGGCCTCCTTGTTAAACCTACGCCAGGCCTCGCCAAGAAGCCTTTTGGGGAGGAAAGCGAAGCGGGAGGTGAGCCCCAAAAGGAGTAAAAGGACCGAACCATAAACCCAGGGAAATCGCCCCCAAAAGTAGATGAGCCCTACGGCAGTGACCACCGGGGGGAGGAAAAAACAAAGGAGAGAAAGGGTTTCCCAAAATCGTTTTTCTCTACTGCTCAAAGAAGGAAGGGCAAAGAATACCAAAAGGCTAGCAAAAAGGGCGCTTCCGGCGGCATAAAAGATGCTCCTTAAGGCCGGAAAGAAAGCCTGCCCGAGGACGGAAAATAGGTTTTTCCCTGCCTTTATGGCCAGCAGAAAAAGGGGGAAGAAGAGCGCACCAAGAAAAAGAGAAAAGAGGAGAAGCCCCCCTGAGACCAGGAAAAAAGGGTTTTTAAAGGTGAGAAGCCGTTTTTGATCCTCAAAACGGGCCGGAAACTCAAAGCGCACCAAAAAGGGCCTTTCAAGCCCGAAAAAGCAAACCCCTAAAAGGGCGAGAGGAAAAGAGGCCGCAAGTGCCCCTTTAAAGTCGTAGAAGGCGGCAAACCGCGTAAGAATCTCCCCCACCACCACGGGCACCCCGAGGTAGGTGGGGACCCCAATCTCGGAAAAAGAAAAGAAAAAACAGAGGCCGGCCCCGGCCCATAGATACGGGAGGGCGTATCTCAAAGTAATGCGGAAAAAGACCTCTTGTGGTACGCGGCATAGAAGGGCGCTTTCTTCCGCCTCAGGCGGGACGCTCAAAAAAGAAAGATAAAGGGGCCCGAAAACCAGCGGGAAAAAGGAAAGGGTGTGAACAAAGATGACCCCGGGAAGGGAAAAGAGATACCTCTCCATTCCTTCTGGCAGGATAAAAGACCAGGAAAGGGCGGTCTGATAAGGCAGAAAAAGAAGGGGGACGATGAGAAGAAGGGCTAGGCTCCTCCTTTTTGAAAAAGGGGTCCGGGAAAGGAGGATGGCCAGGGGAAAGGCAAGCAGGATGGAAAAGAAGGTGGTCCCGCTGGCGATGAGAAGGCTATTAAGCAGGGTCCTTAAATAAAGCTCGTCAAAGAAGGTCTTAAGGGCCCGGGCGGAGGAGGCCGCCAAGAGGACCATGAGGAGCGGGGGTCCGCATATCAGGGTGAAGGCCCCGCGCAGCAAAAGCCTTAAAGGCTTCATCTCTGGTCAAGCCAGGCGCGCAGGTAAGGGAGGATCTCTTCCATCTTCTTGGCCACTTGGGCGTAGTCCACCTTCATAAGGCGCAGCTTACTTAAAGGAGGAAGTTCTGGCGGTGGAGGAACCTCGGGATTTAAGGGAATTTGCCGACAGGTGGCCCGGGCCAGCATCTCTTCCGCCTCAGGAGAGAGCAGGAAGTCAATGAGCTTTCGGCCAGCCTGTGGGTGGGGGGCACCTTTTATCAGGGCCACGGCGTTCGGAATAAAGAGGGTGCCTTGGCCCTCCTGGTCCGGGATCACCATGGCCACCGGGGCCCCTTCTTCGATCATGGAAAAGGCGTCGTCATTGTCCACCAGCCCGAACTTTACCTTGCCAAGCGCCACCCAGCGGGCCACCTCGCCGTTTGAGGAGGCCAATTTGAGACCGTTCTTTTTTAAGCCCTCTAAAAAGGCCCGCGCCTTGGCGTCTCCCCAGGCGACGAAAAGGGCCGCCACGTGGAAGGAAGTGGTGCCGAACAGGGGATTGGCTAGCGCAAAGGCGCCGCGGAATTTGGGATCCTGCATGTCCGAAAGCCCCTTAGGGTATTGCTCCGGAGAAAGCAACTTCTTATTGACCAGGAAGACCCTTATCCTTCCGGAAAAACCCGTCCAATACCCCTCCGGGTCCTTAAACTCATCCGGGATGTGGGCTGCTTGTGGCGACCGGTACGGGGCTAAGACCCCTTTCTGTTTGAGGATCTCCACCCTCAAAGGATCATTAGACCAGAAGACATCACAGCGAGGGTGGGCCTTTTCGGCCAAAAGACGGTTAAGAAGCCCGGTGGATTTAGTTTCCTCCGTGTCAAAGACCATGTGGACCTTGATGCCGGAACGCTCCTCAAACCTCTTAAGCACCGGCTCGGAAAAGACCTGATCCGTAGAGGTGTAAACCACCACTTCCTGCTGTGGGATCTCCCGGCCACAGGTGGCCAGGAAGAAAAGGACAAGCGCAAAGAGCCCCAACCTGCGCATAAAAGTCTCCTTTTCTCAGGGTAAAATTTTGACTCTCAAATCGTCAAACAGGGTCGCGGCGTCCGCCTTAGTCCAGAGGCCTATTTGGCCCGCTGTAGAAAAAGTACGGTCTCTCTTTCTAATTAACAGTTTGTCGTCAAAGAAACAGCGGATGACCTCTCCCCGGTGTTCGACCCGAATCCGGTGAAAGACGCGAGGATCAGCCTTACAGTAGGCGGAGGCCAATATCTTACGCTGGCCCCTTTTCACGTAATAAAGCCTAAAATTGTCCTCCAAAGGGTTCCAGCGCACCACGTAGTAGTTGTCCGCGTCCTTGGCGCGCCAGAGAAGCCCACCACCCTGGTCTTCTCTTCCTTTAACGGCCTTGACCTTTACTTCAAGAACCAAGTCTTTGGCGGAAATATCGCGGCTTAAGAGGACGTTAAAACACGACCCGTAATTCGTGTCAGGGTTAGGCCTCACTATCAGGGCCTTGCCAGCCGAGGCCCCCGGAGCCGGAACGATTTCCCAATCAGAAAGGGTGCCACACCGGGCGGTTTGCGCTGGCCCAAAGGAATTAAGTTCCTCAGGCTCATTAAAGGGAAAGAAAAACTCTTCGGCAGCCAGCGCCAAGCCCAGCCAACAAAATACTAACACCACCGCCCAGGCCTTTTTAAACATGTTTCCCCTTTAAAAAATTTTAAGCTTAACGTCTTTCCCGAAAGATAATCTTTATCGGGGATTTTTCAAAACCAAGGCTTTCTCGCAACCTATTTTTCAAATAGCGCTCAAAGCTCTTAGGGATCTCATCCGGGTAATTACTAAAAATGACAAAAGTAGGGGGACGGATGTCCACCTGGGTGCCGTAATAAAATTTAATACGTTTTCCGGTAGAGGCATAAACGGTGTGGTCCCGGGTGATTTCCTCAAGGGCCTTGTTTACGCGCCAGGTGGGCACCCGGGTGGAATATTGACGGTATATTTCATCCACCAGGGGGAGGATTTCTTTGACCCTCCGGCCGGTTTTGGCGGAGATGGTAAGGATGGGGGCCCAGGGGACGAAACGGGCCCCGTAACGGATCTGCTGCAACAAAATATTGGCCTGTTCCCGTTTTCCGTCTAGCAGATCCCATTTGTTTACCAGGATAAGGCAGCCCTTGTGGTTCTTGTCAATCTGAGAAAGGATCTTTTGGTCCTGGTCCGTGATCCCCTCCTCTGCGGTAAGCACCATCAGGGCGATATCCGCCCGCTTTAAGGCCTCAAAGGCCTTGTCTACGCTAAACTTTTCTACCCGTTCCTTGATCCGGGGCCTTCTCCTGATACCGGCGGTATCGATGAGGAGGTACCTCCGGCCGTCTGGGAGTTCGAGCAGGGTGTCCACCGAGTCTCTAGTGGTGCCTGGTATGTCTGAAACGATCATCCTTTCTTCTCCCAAAAGACGGTTTACCAAAGAGCTTTTGCCCACGTTGGGGCGCCCCAGGATCACCAGTTTAACGATCTCTTCCTCCTTGAGGTCCTCGGCTTCGGTCTCCTCAGGCAGAAAGGCGGCGATGGCCTCTTTTAGGGTCTCAAGGTTTTTCTGATTTTTGGCCGAAATCCCCACCACCTTTTCAAAGCCCAGGGCGTAAAAATCCGGCAGGACCTGTTCGTAACGGGGGCTGTCCAGTTTATTGACCACCACGATGACCGGTTTCTTGAGTCGGCGCAAAAATTGGGCGAGCTCCTCGTCCACCGGCGTCAAACCACTGTGTCCGTCTACCACCAAAAGGATGAGGTCCGCTTCGTTTACCGCCTGCTCAGCCTGTTTAAAGATCTCCCGGGCGAAATGGTCTTCGTCTCCGGGAAGAAGGCCTCCGGTATCGATAAGGGTCACCTTGCGGCCTTCTATTTCCGCGATTCCGTAGACCCGGTCGCGGGTAACCCCGGGGCTCCTTTCCACTAGGGCCTTTCTGGTCTTGGTAAGGGTATTAAAAAGGGTCGACTTTCCTACGTTTGGTCGGCCCACGATGGCGATCCGAAAAACTTTATTCATGGTCTCCTCCTGCTCTCACTTTTCTAATTGCCCGCTCAACGGGTTGACCGCTATAATAGCCCGGTATGGAAAAAGAGCTCACCTTTCCCTGCCCTGAAAGGAAAATTTTCAAAACATTAAAGGCCGGGGACTTTATAACGATAAGGGGAAAAATACTGGCGGCAAGGGACCAGACCCACCGGCTCCTCCTCCGGTTGGTAGAGGAAGGGCGGCCGTTGCCGGTCCCCCTGAAGGATCAGCTCATTTATTACGTGGGCCCCTCCCCTGCTCCGCCTGGAAGGGTAATTGGAGCCGCCGGCCCTACCACCTCTTACCGTATGGACCTTTACACCCCCACCCTCTTGGCCCTGGGGGTGGCCGCTACCATGGGCAAGGGTAAACGTTCCCAAGAGGTCAGGGAGGCCCACCGGAAGCACCAGGCCCTTTATCTGGCCACCTTCGGCGGGGCCGGGGCCTACCTTTCCCAGTGTATTAAGGCGGCAAAGGTTTTGGCTTTTCCTGAACTTGGCCCCGAGGCCCTCTTTGAACTAGAGGTAGAAGACTTTCCCGCGGTGGTGATAAATGATCTTGCGGGCCGGGATTTTTACGAAGAGGCCCAGAGGAATTGGCAAAAAATCCTGAAAGAGGCCCAAAAATGATCATAAAAACTAAAGAATTAACCTTCAAAACCCAGGGGTTTTGTGATATCCACGACCTCACCCCGGCGGCTGAGGAATTCTTACGCCTAAGCGCCGTAAAAGAGGGTCAGTTTCTGGTCCATGTTCCCGGCTCTACCGCGGCGGTCACCACCATTGAATACGAACCCGGCGTATTAAAAGACCTTTGCCGGGCGCTTGCCCAAATAGCCCCGGAAGATATTCCCTACGAACACGATAAGGCCTGGGGAGACGGAAACGGGTTCTCCCACGTCCGGGCCGCCCTGATGAAACCCTCGCTCTGTATCCCCGTGGCTGAGGGGCGGCTGATTTTGGGGACCTGGCAACAGATCGTCCTCCTTGATTTTGACAACCGCCCCCGCCGCAGAAGGGTGATTTTCCAGGTTTTAGGGAGGTAACATGCGCCTTTTAAAGACCACCGAAGGGAAAGGGAAATCCTTCTTAAAGAAACTAAAAGAGCGATTTTTTTACCCGGAAGAGTATGAAAAAGAAGTGAGACAGATCATCGACGCCGTAAAAGAAAGGGGAGACGAAGCCCTTATCCAGTACACCCGTAAATTCGACTGCCCCACCTTTTCCCGGGAAGATCTTGTGGTTTCCCCCGAAGAAATAGAACTTGCTTACCAAAAGGTAGACGCGGAAACCCTTGGCGCCATAAGGCTTGCCATCGCCAACGTGAAGGCCTTTCACGAAAAACAGAAGGACCGTTCCTGGTTTGAGACCCGGGAAAACGGGGCCCTTTTGGGGCAGCTCGTTCGCCCCGTAGATTCCGCTGGCCTTTACGTCCCCGGAGGCACAGGCGGGGAGACCCCCTTGGTCTCCACCGTGATCATGGGGGCGGTCCCGGCCAAGCTCGCCGGGGTCTCTAACCTGATCATGGTCTCACCTCCGAACCGGGAAGGAAAGCTTCACCCTGCCCTTTTAGTAGCGGCCCGTGAGGCCGGGGTTGACCGAATATACCGGGCAGGAAGCGCCTGGGCTATCGCGGCTCTGGCCTACGGGACCGAGACCATCCCCCGGGTAGACGTAATCTGTGGCCCGGGCAATATCTACGTCACCATCGCCAAGAAGATCCTAGCCGGCGCCGTGGGCATTGATATGATAGCTGGCCCCAGTGAGATCCTTATCATCGCAGACGAATCCGCTACCCCTTCCTTTTTAGCAGCTGACCTCCTCTCTCAGGCCGAACATGACCCCCTGGCCACGGCGATACTCATTACCACTTCTAACAAACTGGCCAAAAAAGTCTTAAAAGAAGTAGGAAAACAGCTGAAACTGCTGCCCCGGCGCGCCATCGCCGAAAAGGCCCTTGAAGAAAACGGGGCCATTTTTCTGGTCGAAGACCTAAAAGAAGCCTGTTTTCTGGCCAACGAAATCGCCCCCGAACACCTGGAGCTGTGCGTAACGAACCCTTACCACTTACTGCCCCTGATAAAACACGCCGGGGCCATATTTTTGGGGCATTTTACCCCGGAGGCCATAGGGGATTACGTGGCTGGGGCCAACCACATATTGCCAACCATGGGGTGCGCCCGCTACGCCCAGGCCCTGGGGGTGCACGTGTTCCAGAAAAGACTTAGCCTGATCGCTTACTCCGAAGAGGCCCTGGCGGAGGAGGCCCGAGCGGTCATCCACCTGGCAGAACTTGAAGGGCTTTCCGCCCACGCCCGGGCCGTCAAAATAAGGCTTTCTAAGTGACTTCTTCCTTCTCCATGAAGGAGGGCAGCGGCGTGGCCCAGGATTCATCGTCAAAATAGAGCTCCTTGAGATCCCGGGGCTTTTCAAAAGGAGGAAGGGTTGGCCCTTCTATAACTTCAAAACGTACCAGACAGGATTTATACCAGTCCACCTCCGGGAGGGGAAGTTCCATCTTTTTCATGATTTCGTACGTGCGGTAAAAATCCTCCCAGCGGTTTTCCCTCTCAGGGTAGGTGGTGAAATCCCGTAAAATATCGGTTACCACCAGGCCTGCGTTCAGCATAAACTTCTCAAACTCAAACCACTTGCGCAAAGAGGCCTCCCGGTGGGTGAACCCCATATAACCCGCAGCCCCTGGCCCCTTTAAGGCCTCAAGACAACGCCCCACAAAGAGCTTGAGCCCCTTTTTGGTCTCCACCGGGTCGGTAACAAAGACGTCAAACTTTCTGTGAAATTCCTTAGGTAATTCTTCAATTACGTTGTAGTCATAAACTTCAAGGTTAGTAATTTTTTCTTTCTCAGCGTAAGAACGTAAAAAATCATTGAGTCTTTTGTCTATTTCCACCACCACCACCCTTTTGGGCATTTTGGTAAGGGTGGCCACCACGGAAAAGAGGTCATCGTCTCCGAGCACAAAAATTTCACTCTCTTCAAGATCCCCCCGTTGGTAGAGGTAAGCCACCCGTTTTACGGTATCCACCGGGCGGATAAAGCCTTGGTCATAGTCACTGGTGGGCAAAGGCCTCTTACCGGAAATTTCAAGGAATTTGCGGTAGATCTCCTCAAAAAAACCCTTTATTTCCACCCCTTGCCCGCAACGGGAACAGATGGTGTCTTCCAAGGGATGTAAGGCCACGTCCTTTTGGAGTTTAAGGACTTTGTCTTCCTGAGCGATAACCCCTTCTTCCAAAAGCTCTTTTACCACCTCAAAAAAGGTTACCAGATGGGCATCCTGATAGTTTATAAGTTCCCAGAAGCTCATGGGTCGCCGCTTAAGCGCCCTTAATATCTGACGCTTGACTCGCTCTTTTTCACTCATTACTTCCTCCTTTAGATTTGCCCACGGATAACAAAAGGTAAGGGGTTTGACAAGGGGATGCCCCCTTCCCAAGAGCGATAATTAATCTTATTTTGGAAAGAGATTTAGACAATACGGAGGAGAGGATGGGTGAGCTTTATCGCTTCGGGGTCTCCATGCCAGTCAAGTTGCTCGAGGTGTTTGACCGTTATATTGCTCGTAAACACTATACCAATCGTTCTGAAGCTATCCGGGACCTCATCCGGGAAAAATTGGTAGAAGAAGAATGGCGGGAAAGTGACAAAGAAGTCATCGGGACCATTACCTATGTCTATGACCACCACAAAAGGGAGTTAACCGACCGCCTGATAGATATACAGCACGATCACCACGAGGAGATCATTTCCACCCAGCACGTACACCTTGATCATGACCACTGCCTAGAGGTGATCATCGTGAAGGGAAAGGCCAAAGAAATTCAGGACCTGGCTGATAGGATAAAATCCCTTAAAGGTATCCTACATTGCCAACTGGCCATGACCACCACGGGGAGGAATATCCCGGCCTAGGGCTTAGAGCTAAATCTCTCGCCTGGGGCCGGGCGGTAGCCCCTTTCGAATTCTTCGGCAGAGATCCTTTTCTTCCCCTCAAGCTGGACTTCTTTTACCCCGAGCACCCCCTCTCCGGTAGCTATGAGGAGATAACCTTCTTTATCAAGACCGAGGATCTCCCCGGGATCACCCTGAGATGGACCCTTTTCTGCCTTGGGGTGGAAAAACTTGATGAGTTTACCCCGGAAATAGGCGTAGGCGGTGGGCCAAGGGTCAAGGCCTCTTATCAGATTGGCAAGCTCGCTTGCCGGACGGCTGAAATCAAGGAGGCCATCTTCTTTTTTGAGCATGGGTGCGTAGGAAACCCCTTCTTCGGGTTGCTTTCTAGGGGTAAGTTTCCTTTCCTTAAGGAGCTTTAGGGCTTTGACGATGAGTTTGGCCCCGAGGGAGGAGAGTTTGTCGTGGAGGGTGCCTGCGGTCTCTCCTTCTTCGATGGGGATCTTTTCCATAAGGAGGATGTCGCCGGTGTCCATGCCTTCGTCCATCTGCATGATGGTGACCCCAGTTTCCTTCTCCCCGGCGATAATAGCCCAGTTGATAGGGGCGGCTCCCCGGAATTTGGGAAGGAGTGAGGCGTGGACGTTGATACAGCCAAACTTGGGAATCTCAAGCACTTCTTTGGGAAGAATCTTCCCGTAAGCCGCCACCACGATAACGTCAGGCGCAAGCCCTTTGAGTTTGGCTAAAAAGGCAGGGTCTTTTATTTTAGAGGGTTGAAGCACGGGAAGGCCGTGTTTTTCCGCTAGTACCTTTGCCGGTGGGGGGGTTAACTTCTTACCACGGCCTGCGGGTTTGTCCGGCTGGGTGACCACGGCGAGAATCTCCTCACCGCTTTTGATGAGGGCCTCAAGGATGGGCACGGCAAATTGAGGCGTGCCCATAAAGACAAGGCGCAGTCTTTTTTTCATTTCCGTACCCACCTTCCAGGGGATACCTCAACCCAGGTGCCTGTGGGGGCGGTGCGCTGCCATTCTTTGGCAAAAATCTTTTGTATCCGCGGGAGATCGCGAGGAGCTACCCCTAAGGCCTTCATAACCTCGCGGTAAAGGGCCGCCCGGTCACGGTTCTGGGCCTCAAGCAGACGCTTGACCTGCGCCCTTTCCTTTAGGTTTAAGGCCTGAGGATCTTTCAGCACCAAAAAGCCGTCTGCCCCTTCACCGATAACGCCTTTGGTCATATAAGGCTTAAGTTTGGGGTAACGGGCCTTAAGGCGGGCCTTAAGCTGTCTGATGGGGGCGTTTGAGACGGTAATTTCCTGCTGGGCATAAGCTACCCCTGGCCCCAAGCGCAAAGAGGAATTTTCAGGCGGGGCAGGTGAGTTTTCCAGGGCTTTTTCTTCTTTTAGGCCCCGGACCTCTTCGGATATCTCTTTGGCCGCCTTCTCGACCTCGGCCGCGGGAAAGTAGATATTAATCGTGACGCAGGAAATGACCAGAAAAGCCACCAGGGCCAGGTAATATTTTTTAAGATTGCTCCTTTTCATCGCTCTCCTCTATAATGCGTTTTAGGCGTCTTACCATTTCTTTAAAGCTGATCGCTCCGCCTGGGTTTTGATTTATCACATCTACCCCGAAAAGTTTAGGACCTTTAACCAGATATTCCTTGCCTCCCTCTTTGATCAATCCTCTCAAGTAGAAGACGTCGTTTTCCAGTCGGCAATAAAGGCCTAAACGCTGGTAACGCAAATTCTTAGCGAATGGAACAAAGAGTGAGGCCTTTCCCCCACCAAGCTCAGCCATCTGGCGCACCGCCTTAAAACTTATGCGTTTTTTGCCACGGTAATTTGGGTCATTCTCGAGCCACAATTCAAAACTTGCCGGAAGCTTTCCTACCATTACTAGGTGTCGCACCTTTCCTTTTAGACGGCCGGTGATAAGGCCAAAACCCAAGGCCTTTGAGAGGAGGGTAAGATCAAGGCCTGAAAAAGTGATATCACCACCGTAACGAGGGAGGACTTCCGGCTCGAAAAAGAAATCTTTTATGATAAGCTCCCCTCCGGCAAGTCTTACTTTCAAGACACCTTTTCCTTCAAGACGGCCCCTTGCAAAAATGACGCGGATGAAACGCCCGGAAATTTCCGGCGAAAGAGTCTTCCAGGGCAGGGGAAGATCAGGTCGCAAGCCTTTTAGCTCTGTTTCTTTAAGGAAAAAGATCTTTTGCCCAATATCACCTGCACCACCGCTACAATTTAGGTTTCCTCTAAAGAGGGACCAAGAAAAGGGCTTTAAAAAGAGCTTTGGCGGGCAGGTCTTTCCCTCAAGTTCAAGGGGTCCCAAAAGGAGTAAGGGGCTTTTTACCTCAGCCCAGGAAAGGGAGAAATCCTTACAGCTTCCGGAAAGATCATAGGCCCCGGCCAGTCTAAGCCCCTCAAATTGATGAGGCCCGAAATCAAGCCTCCCGGAAAAGTAAGCGTTTATAACCCTTCTTTGTTGACGCAGAAAAAGGCTACCCGAGAGCTTGGTCCTGGTAAGGAAGGGATACTCCTCCCCGAAAGGTTCAGCCACCAGAGGGCCCCAGAAATCTTCCATTTTAAGTTTTAAAGCCGCCTTTTGAGGCCAGCTCCATTGCGGGTACACTTCAAGACCTTCCACCTCGGCGGTAAGAGGGCCGTTTACTTTGAGGCTTGATACGAAAAGACTCCTTCCCTTTTGGAGGAGGTTGAAAGAGAGACGCAAAGGTCTTTCAAGGGCGTAGTACCAGGGGGCCCAAAAGAACTCACCCCTTTTGAGAAGAACCTCTCCCTTTAAGGACAGATTTTTGGAGAGACTTCCCCGGATTTTGGCCTCAAGGTCTATTCCCTCCCCTACTCTGTCTTCTGAAAGGGAAAAACCGCCTTGTCTTAAAACCAATTCTGCCTGAAAGCGCTCATTTTGGAGAAAGATTTCGGCCGAGCCTAAAAGCTCGCCCTTTACCTTGGCCTCCGGGGAATTTGCCAAAGAGGCGAAAAAAGGAGGACCAGCGACCCAGGAAAGTTTTAATCTTTCAAGGTCAAGGGCCTCTGGCAATAATCTCCCTTCCAGGCGGTAGGTCAGGGAAACAGGTGGTTCAAGGAGGGCCCTGCCCTGGGCCCAGAAGCTGCCCTTTTCTCTCTGCCAAAAGCCGGAAAAAGAACCCTCCCCTGCCAGGGATAAATTTTTTAGTTTGGAAAAATCAAGGCCGAGATCAGTGAGGTACGCCCTGCCCTTTAAGGATACTCCCTCATCTTTCGGATCAAGAAAAAGTTCAAGTTTCAAGACCCCTTTGGAAGCAAAAAGGTTCTTTTTAAGCCAGTGAGGAAGGCGGGCTAGGTCAACCTTTACGTCGAGCTTGACCGCCCCGGAAAACTCGTCTTTTTCTTTGGGAAGAAAAGGCGTTTTGGAGGTTTTGGAGTTTTCAGATACCAAAGCCGGAGGCTCTTTTGCTTTAAAAGCCCTAAAAAACCCTTCAAGCCCGGAGATTTTAAGCCTTTTAAGTTTCACCTGGTAGGAAGGGGTGCCCTCCAAAAGCAGTTTTCCGTTTTCAAGCTGCAGGGCCAAAAGATATTTAGGGGGAGCAAGGCCCCTGGCCGGGAAAAGGAGGTCATACCTTCCCTCAAAATTTTTGAGGAAAAGCAAGACCCCTTTGTCTTTAAAGGACGGGTAAATAGCCCCTTCCTCGGCCCATAGTTCAAAGGCCGGGTCACCAAGGTAAAGCCCCCGGAAGTAAAAGTGGCCATCCTTAATGGTTAAAGCCTTACAGGAAAAATTTACCCCGGCGCCCCTCAAAGTCTTTTGAAAGGCCCATAAAACCAAGGTGTCACGAAACAAATAAAGTAAAAGAACCAAGAAAAGGAGAAAGGAAAAGATAACGAAGAAAAGAAGGCCTTTCGATAATGGCTTAGAGGAGATCCTCACCAAGACGTCCTCTTGTTATCGCACCCTGACACTTTAAAAGGTGTCAGGAGATACGCTCTTTAAAAAATTCTTAACGGCTAAAAAATTCTATTTATAGTAATGATCATCATGGCAGGATAAGCATAATCCCGTGCTTTCTTTACGTAAGAGATAAGGCCTTTTGGCTACGTGCGGCTCGTGGCAACTAAGGCAGGTAATCAAACCGTTATACAAGGGAAGATCTGTCTTTTTCATATTTTCTTTGAGAGGAACATTCATAGGGTGATTTATTTTATATTTATGGTCTGTATGACACCGATAACAAAGATTGGGGGAAACATTTAAATTTCCTTCATGGTGTTTAGAACTACTTTGGGCACTTATTAGTTTGGGCTCACCGGGTAATTCCCCTAGTTTCCAGTCTATAAAACCATCCGTATTAACAGAAACAAACAAATTATCATTTCCTTCTAAACGATAAAGGAATACGCTAACATTATTGGCTTTAGGCAAAGGAGGAAAATCTTGTTTAATGACCTTAAACTGGAAAGTCCTTTCAACTTCCTGGCCCATTATAGTTCTAGCTCTCACCAGACATTTATAAGTTTTATCTTTTTCAAGTCCAGCTAATGTGACTTGATGAAAAGAAGACCAATAATCTTTCTGTTCATATAAGTTACTGCAGGAGATTTCTAATTCAACAGGTTGATTTGATTCAACACAAATATTAGCCTCCCACCAGATTCCATTTTCTATCCCACAAGTTTCAACCTTTTTGATCAATATTGGTTGATATGAATAAGTAAGGACTTTGGCATTTAGTGGATTTAAAACAAACTTTTTATTCAACTCAGGAACATAAAAAACCAATAATTTATCCTGTCTGGGCCTGGGAATAAAGATATAAGAAACACCATCAAATAACTGGCCATGGTCAAACCATTTTACTTTATTTAAATCAACCTCATCTTCATTAGAAATATTGCTTTTTTGTTCATGACAGTCCTTACATTGATGATTTTCATAAGGAACATGAAAGTAGGTGGCCACTTCTAAAGGATGGCAAGATTCACATTGGGCTTTCACCGAATTACTCAAAAGCACAGAAAACGCCATTAATAACAAGATCTTCCATAGAAATTCAAACCTTCTTGCCTTATGGTATTGAATATGAGCTTGACAATGGCGTTGACAGCCCAAAGGGTGTTCCTCCTAATTTAACTTCTCCTACCAATTTTTCGGAAGTTAAATCAATGACCATTAAGCTTTTTTTGGTTCGGTTAGCCACGTAAAGCCAACGTCTCCGGGGACAAGGGGACAAAGTAAAGGGGCGGCCGCCTAGACGTATTTTTTTGGATATACTTAACTGCCCGGCCCGTAAAATGGTAAGACTGCCCTCTTTTTCGTTAGAAACAAAAATCCTGCGCTCCACCGCCGTGAGGTGGACGGTCCCCTGGCCGCTACGGAGATTTTTTAGATGGCCGGTGCGGAAATCGAAAATACCTACCATGCCAGGCTGATATTCAGCCACGTAAAGGACGGAGTCTACTACTAAAAGGCCCCGTGGCGATTGAACGGACAATTTTCTGTTAAGAGAAAGATTGGCGTTTAAGACGTAGACGGCCTGATCCAGCGGAGAGGAGACAAAGATAAGATCTTCGGGGAAATAATAGAACAATTCTAGCGGTCTGTGCCCCAAACGCTGGGAGGCCAGAAGTTGTCCAGAGCTGAGATCTATCAAAATCACGTACTGGGTTTGAGGGTCAGAAATTACGGCCTTTTGGTCTGGTAAAAGGACCAAGTACTTAGGTGACGAAACCAGGGGTAAGAGAAAACGGTCCGTCACCGAAAAGGAAGCCGTTTCGACTAAATAAACGGATTTATTCCTGGCAGCTACCACGTAAAGTTTTCCGTCTTTGTTGAGGGCCAGCCCTTGGGGTTTCCCCGCTATCCCCAAAGAGGCTTGTACCTGATTTAAATCCGTCCGAATGGCAAAAACGGTGTCCAGGTCTTCGCAGGAAACGTAAATCGTATCTTCCCCTAAGGGACGCCTTTGCAAACGTGCGCTAAGGAGCGGCCCCTTCCGCCCCACGCTGCCTTTTACGTCCCAAAAAATGAACAAACAAAGACTTTCTGGCCGGCGCAAAAAGAAATCTACCGAGAGTTTCTGCCTTTTCTGGGCGTCTAATTCGATTATCAGCCCCTGATATTTACCGGGAGGAATTTTTCGTGAAGCCAGAAAATACTGGCCAAAGGTGGCCAAAGAGGAAAATTTTTGATTTATGTTAAATACTAATTCTTGATCTTCACCTAAAAGATGAAGACGCTTAATTTTTAAAAATTTCTCCGTAGAGACGGGATTAATGATATTCAAATAAAGATTAAGACGGGCCCCCTGGACCCCGGCTACCGACCAAAGGACCAACAATAAAGTTAGGAAGACCCTTAAAAACATCTCCGCCCCGTATAATAGGTGCTATACACGTCTTGTAGCCAAGAATCGTCCAGGCCGTGCTGGTGACAATTAAGACAGGGTACCGGATTCATACCGGGAGGGCCTCCGTGACACCAACCGCATCTAGTAGGTGAAGGATACG
>WGCA01000057.1 GCA_015494065.1 Thermodesulfobacteriaceae bacterium
TAGGGGGTCTCCTCCTCGGGGGCCTTTGCGGCTACTGGTGGCTTAAAAAACTTCCCTCTGAGGCCCAGGACCTCCTTTTCGGAGGGACCCTTCCTTATCTTGCTACCCTCCTCAAAGTCGCGGCAATCTGCGGAGGGATTGTAGGGCTTTATTTTTTGGTATTCGGGATTGCCCTTCCTAAATTCAACAACGTTCCCTTGGCCATTCTTACTTTGATTGTCCTTTTCCTTGGCATCCTTTCTGGAGAAGGATTGCGTGAAGGGTTGCGGCGCCCTTACGTAATCAACGGCTTTATGTATGCTCACCAGGTGGTGGGGGCAGATCTCCCGGCCAAAGGCATAAAATCTGAAGTAGAACTTCTTAACGAGAGAGGTTACCTCTCCCGCCTAGGCTATCTTCCCCCGACTTTAAGAACCATCACGGAAAAGAACCGAGTTGTGGTGGGGCGTATCCTAGTAGCCCACGAGTGTGCCAACTGCCATGCCCTCTCCCCGAAAGGGATCCGGAGCCTTCCTAGACTTCTTAAAGGCCTAGGCATGGAAGACCCAGAGGATCTAGCCGGTTTCCTTGAGGGACTTGACGGTTATTCCTTTATGCCACCTTTTGTGGGCACTGAAGAAGAACGGTTGGCCGCTGGCGCCTATCTTTCCACTTTGGTGAGAACGAATCCATAAAAAAAGGAGGAAAATATGCACTTTCTGGCTTCTTATATTCAACAATTGCGCGACGTAAGTGGACTACCCTTTTATCCCTGGCTCTTTGACTTTCTTCTGGTCCTTACTTTTACTCTTCACATCCTGGCCATAAACCTGGTAGTGGGAGGGACGCTTGTCCTCCTTTGGGGTAGACTTTTCGGGGGGCATACGGTTTAAGGCTATCGCGTTCCCTTTCCCGAGTCCTTCCCATCACTCTTTCCTGGGTCATCGTGCTGGGAGTGGCTCCGCTCCTTTTCCTTCAGGTCCTTTATGATCCCTTCTGGTATTTCTCGAACGTCGTCTCGGCCTGGTGGGCGCTTGCTTTTCTGGCCCTGATCGCGCTTTCATTTTCACTCTTTTACCTCTATTACCTCCACGGAGGCTATGAGGGGGGCGGAAATCCCCTTTGGCCGTTTATAGCCTTCTTCTTTCTTTTAGTAGTAGCGGTAATTATCCACGCCCTTTCCCTTCAGGCCTTACATCCGGAAAAATGGCCGGCCTGGGCCATGCGAGGAGGTGAGGAATATCAGGCCGGAGGGAAACTTTTTGCCTTCAGTCTTCCGCGTCTGCTCCATTTTCTCTCGGCTTCGGTGGCGGTAACTGGTGTCTTCCTCCTTCTTTACGCCCGCTATTTTCGCTCCCGCCCAGATTACAAGCCGGGCTATCTTTCCTGGACGGCCCGCACCGGGGCCCGCCTAGCTCTCATCTTTTCTCTGCTTCAGGCAGCTGTCGGGATCTGGTGGCTCCTCTCCCTACCTGCAGAGTTCCATTTTTATGCCCATCCCCTCTTTTTGTTCGGAGCGGGACTCGGTCTTCTCTTTACTGTCTTCTTGATCTTCGCGCAGAAAAATCCTGAGGCCCACGCCGGGAAGCTTGGGGCCCTTCTGGCGGCCACGGTCTTTTTTATGAGCTACGCCCGGGAGGCCCTGCGCATGAAGCATCTCTCCCGGTTTGGATATTCCTTTTCCGCTTATCCTGTCCACCCCAGCTGGTCTTCAACCGCCCTTTTTCTCCTCACTTTCATTATGGGCCTGGTGATTTTGGGCTACGTGGGGTTTGTGGCTTACCATGCTGGAAAGGGAAAGAAAGAAGTAGGGGCCCACGGCTGGGGGAGGCTTTCGGTAACCCTTTCTTGGCTCTGGATCTTGGTCGTAGTGGTAATAGGGCTTGTCATTTCCTTTAAAAACGGGGCCCTTCCTTGATATATAAAAATCCTCTCATTGGCCATCGCATGGGAGGGCTTACGCCCTCCCATGGTAATCTCTTGCAGCTTCAGCCTTCAATTACGTAAAAAACAGAACGGATTAAGATTTGGTGGCTACCACTGTGGTTTTATCCACCCCGGTATTGCCTGTTTTGGGGTCAAAGGCGTACACAATAAATTCGTAATCACCAGGATTTTCAAGAAAAATTTCTGTTTCAAAACAATTTCTTTTTCCACAAAATACCAAGGGTAAAATTTCCTGTATCTCCCCGTCTTTTTTAAGATAAGCCGCTACTTCGTAGGCTTCAGGTGGCCAAAACGTCTTCATATCGACCGGACATCCGCACATAGGCGTAACGCTAGCCGCCAGCCTTATTTTGGTAGGTACCCCTACAAAGCTATGAGCAGTTGGTTCTGTGACACGGACCACTAATCCCGGAAAATCGACGACGATGCCGTCACCTTCAATGTGTTTTCCAGGCACCACCCAGGTGGTAACGGAAGCCTTAGCCATGGCCTGAGGTTGGCCATAGGGAGCAAATATAACTATCTCGACAAGCTTGGGTTCTTCAAGATCAAGCTTAGCCACATAACAGGCGGTATTTTCATCAGCTAGTCGTTCTCCCCGCACCCAAGGGGTGCTCATAATACGTTTGGTATCGCCGGTAGAGCCCCTGATCATACCTTGGGAAAGGATCGCTCCGCTTAAGGCATCCTTTACGATAACCAGGGCTCCCCCATAGAAGTGCCGATAAATTTAGCGTCTTCGGCCTTGGCCCTAATTACGATTCTAGTTTCCATAAAAACCTCCCAAACTTAAAGTAAAGGTGGTTTTTCAACCATTCGAAGAGGAAGCTCAATAACCGCTATGGTGCCTCCGTTTTTGTCCTTTAAAAGATAAAAATTGCCGTTGTGCGCACTTGCTACTTTTGAAACAAAATAAAGACCCAGGCCCAAATGGCCGGGTTTTTGGGTGTAAAAAGGCAACGTAGCCAATCTTAATTGTTCTTCGTCCATACCCGGTCCCGAATCTTTTACGACGATGGCACAAGTGTCATAACAAAGTCTGGTCTCAACTAAAACGATTTTTTTAGAACTCTTTTCTAACGCCTCAGCGGCGTTTTTTAACAATTCCCAAAGTGCTTTTTCCAGCAAATCAGGATCAGCTAATATATCAGAGATCTCGTCATCTAAGATAACTTTAATATTTATATCTGGGAACTGCTTTTTGAACTTTTTCACTACATTGAAAACTAATTTGTTTAATAAAATTGGCTTAAATTTTGGCCTTAAAGGTTCAACAATTTTTGACAAATAATACATAAATTTTTCTAATCTTTTAACTTCTTCAGCAATAGCGTCTGCATATTTTTTTATATCTTGAGGATCAAGATCGTCCTTTTGACACAATATTCTGGACAAACCACCAATAACCATCAGAGGATTTCTTAACTCATGGGCAAAATGACTTATCAAATCCATATAGAGCTGTTTCATTTCCATCTGTTGAAGCCTAAGTTCACAGGCCTCTCTTTCTCTAAGCAGAGTTATTATTTCCCAAAAAACCCAGGCGGTTTGGTGATCTAAAATATTTACCCTTTTAGGCCTTATTTCCCAGAGTTTCTCTAGGACCTCATCTTTTCCGGTTAACTCAATAATTAAATTCAAGTCAGGAAAGTGTTTAATTAATTCTACAAAATCATCGGTAATATAAAGCCTTTTTTTGGCTGCTAATTTAAGACCTGGGGCTTCCGGATTTATATCTGCTACTCCCAGTATTTCTAATTTGGCGTGACGTGGTTGATACTCCTCCAGAAGGAGCAAAAGATCGCGACACCCTTTGCCCCCACCCACAATTACCGCTTTAATAACAGGTAAAGAACTGTTACGTTGCATTCTATTAATGAGGTCATCAAATAGTCGACATCGTTATTTGTCATTACATATATGCATCCGCCCCTCAGTCATTGCGACCCCTGTCGTGGTTAAATTATCACGACAGGGGGAAGCAATCTGGAGATCGCCACCCCCCTGACACATTTAAAAACGTGTCAGGGGGTCGCGATGACTAACAGGGGTTTGTGATGACACCAAGTACGATTAAGCATGTCGGCTAAAAATGTTCCCATTAATAATTTTGGTTTAGCACAAGAGCTCATGAAACACCAAGGATCCAAAATATTGGTTTTAGGGGGCATCAAAAGCGGAAAAAGCCGGTTTGCTTTAGAATTGGGAGAACAATTCCCTCCTCCTCGTGTGTTTCTGGCCACTGCCGAACCCTTCAACGAGGAAATGGCCCGCAAGATCGAAGCCCACCGCCGGGAACGAGGCTTAGGGTGGCAAACCGTGGAAACTCCTATCGATTTACCTCAGAAATTAAAATCTTTATCTTCGGTAGGCGTTTGTCTTATTGATTGTCTGACCGTCTGGTTGGGTAACCTCATTTATTATCAAAAAGATATTGATAAATATTTCCAAGATTTCATGAAAACCCTCAAAGAAATTAGCTTTCCTATGATCATGGTCTCAAACGAAGTAGGATTAAGCCCCATCTCGGCCGATTCTCAAACGCGATTTTTTGTAGAGAAACTGGGACTTTTAAATCAGGAAATCGCCCGTTATTGCGACCAGGTCTATCTGCTGATAGCAGGAAAAACTTTAAAACTCATTTAGTTCCCGCTCGCTATTTTTGGTCGACTCGCTCAAAGAATACCTCTTACAACCTGGGTGCACTATCATGAAATTGCTCCTGAAATGTCCCACCGACCCCGTGCAGCAGCAGCTTTTATATTACGTCTAATGGGTTATAAGAACGTCTATTTCTTCCGGGGAGGGAATAAAGCCCTCGGCAGTTTAACGGGGACGGCTTACCGTAAAGCCGCCAAACGTTTACTTGAAGAGGGGAAATTAAAAGAATTGCCCGCTTGGATGAAATAATAAAAAGGCGGCAGGGGAGTTCCCTGCCGCCTAGAGTTTTAAACGTTTTCCCAGGTACGTTCTTTGGGGGCCTGTTGCATCAGAAGATAAAGGTCTTTTTCCTGACCCACCCAATATACGTTAGGGCCAAGGTTTACCTCTTTGGTAACCATCCTTTTGGCTTTTTTAACCAAGCGGGAAACTTCCGAGTTGGGATCCGAAAGGTCTCCGAAAATTCTGGCCCGGGCCAGGCAAGTCTTAACGCAGGCTGGTTCCTCACCTCGGGTGACCCGCTCAAAACAAAAAGTACACTTATCGGCCTTAGGCTCGTCAAGCTCTTCGTTGAGATAACGGGCCCCATAAGGGCAAGCTTCTACGCAGGCCCCACAGCCAATACATCTTTCCTTGTCAATCAAGACTACCCCGGTGAAAGGATGTTTGTAGGTAGCCCTGATAAAAATGGCTGTTTTCTTGCCAGTTTTGGGATCTTTAAATTCCCTCTTTTCCGGGTCAACCGGACAAACAGTGGTGCATACCGGGGTATCACAATGGTTACAAAGTCCCGGATAGAAGGTAAAGGCCATACCGTAAGGCGTGCGGGCAGGCCCTAGTCTTTTTACCCAGTTTCGACGATATCCCTCTCCCACCGGGACCTTCCATTCGGCCCGGCAAGCAATAGCACAGGCATGACACCCCACACAACGGTCAAGATCTATTACCATCGCCCATTGAGACATTTTTATCCCTCCTTATTAAACCCTTTTGCGGATTTCAAAACGTGAAAGCTCTTTGGGAACAGGCCGGAGTTCCGGAATACTCAATACCTTTCCGTCTTTAATGAAGCGCACAAAATTGTTCCGGTGACTCGAAGCCCCCATAAAAGGATCCTGTTCATAGTGGGTAACCAGAAAGGTGTCACTCACCCCGTGACCATAAGCGGTTTTTAGCATGGGGGAACGGCTTCCAAAGCCATGGGGAAGATAGACGGCATCCGGCCTTATCCCCGGGGTGACAAAAATTTTAACCGGCCGTTCCGAACGATAACCATCCTGATTTTCAAGGATGACCTCATCCCCGGTTTTAAGCCCCAGACGCTTGGCTACTTCGTCGTTTACCCACAGGTGGTTTTCCGGCCATTCAAAATGCAGCCAGACATTGTTCATCGTCTTAGCAAAGGTGTGCACCGGGACACGTCCGTAAAGCAAACGGGCGTATCCTTTAGGAGGTGCCGGGGCAAAGTCCGGTTCAGGAAGGGGTGGCAAATCTTCGTCCGCAAAAGCCTCGCTATAGAATTCAAATTTGCCTGAATCTGTATTGAAGGAGAGTTCTTCTCTGGAACGATAAGGTTTGGCGGGATAGGTAAAAAGACCCGTCTTTTTCAACTCTTTAAGAGAATGCCCAGAAGGCTTCAACTGGGCCTCAAGCCAATCTTCTACTCTTTCATAACGGGGTTTAAGGCCCAAACGTTTGGCCAGATCTTTGGCTATTTCGTAAGCGGGCCTGCTCTCAAACAAAGGCTTAACTGCCGGCTGCCTCAGGGCCACGTAGCATCTGGTCTCTTTACCTACGTAAAAGCCGTCATAACGTTCCAGATAGGTGGCATCAGGCAGGACAATATCTGCCCACAAGACCGATTCGGTAGGCAAAATGTCTACACAAAAGATAAAATCGAGTTTCTTAATGGCCTCCATGGTTTGATAGGGGTTGGGAATGGTCTGAATAACGTTTACCCCACAGACCCCCCAGAGTTTTATAGGGTAAGGCTCTCCGGTCCGGGTGGCCTTGATAATCTCAGCGGTAGGGCTACCGTGAAAGAGTTCCGCAAAGGGATAATCGTCTTTAAGAGAGGTCTCGGGGGGTTCTATTTCTTCGTGCTCACCGGCCAGGAAGGAGACCTTCTCCAGGGGAGGTTCGGTGGGAAAATAAAACCCACCCTTGACTCCCACCGTCCCCAAAAGGCCGGTCAGAATAGCCATTGCCCGGTGACGGTTGACGTCTTGGGAACCATACCAGGCCGAGTGGCGTCCCGGATGGATACATACATGCGGTCTGTGACGGGCCAAAAGATCAATCGCTTTTCGGATATCCTCTTCTGGAAGGTCACAGATCTCAGCCGCCCAGGAAAGACTGTATTTTTGGACCGCTTTTTTGAGCTTTTCAAACCCGTAAGTATGATTCTGGACAAATTCCCGGTCATAAAGATCGTGCTGAATCACGTAATTGATCCAGGCCAAGAGGAGGGCCAAATCCGTCCCTGGTCTTATGGGCAACCATATATCCGCTTTTCCCGCCGCCACCGAAAAACGCGGGTCAACGACTATCAATTTGGCCCCCTGCGCAAGACCTTCTACCATTGACTTAACCAAGGAGACCTGAACGTTTTCACCCAGGTGGCTCCCAAAGAGGATGATCACTTTGGCCTCAGCCATATCCACCTTGGCCGGGTCTACTGCCTGGTAACCCAAGGTGTAAAGATAAGCCAAAAGGTTAGGACCTACGCACTGGAAAAAGGCCGGCTCGTTTGAAAAATTCTCTGTCCCCAGGGCCTCAAAGATTTCACGGAAAAAGGCCGCCGAGGACCCATGATCAAAAAAGGCTAAGGCATGAGGACCATATTTTTCTTTTACTTTTTTGATGTTATACGCGATTTCATCCAGGGCCTCATCCCAGGATATCCGCACCCATTTTCCTTCTCCCCTGGCACCGGCCCTTTTCAAGGGGTACTTGAGGCGATCTTTGTCGTATAAAAATTGTATACCTGCGTTACCCCGTGCGCATATGGCGGTCCCATTGGCGGGACTGCGGGGATTCCCCTCGATTTTAACCACCTGACCATCTTTGACCTTGGCTACGATGGGACAGCGCCAGAAACACATATCACAAACCGAAGGGATCTCTTCGGCCCCCAAACTTCCAGGAAGATCTTTGCGCATGGTGGAAGCAGAGACGGTCTTTACAAATTTAGAATCAAGAGATAAAGAGGCTAGGGCCGCACAAACTGCACCTGAAAATTTTAAAAAATCTCTCCTCTTCATGAGTTAATCCTCCTTTATGTTTTGCAATACTTGTTCGGTAACTTCTAATAAAGTTCGGTAAAAAGGATGAGGAGAGGCCGCCAAAAGGGCCCCTTTAAACCGGGGAAACCACCGCCAGAAATGTTGCTCCAGGAATTCACGCAAAAGCTCACTTTGTTCACGTTCTATAAGATGAGCGATAAAAGCCAGTTCCCACGAGAGGTGATCCGGAGGATCAGAGCCCTCAGGCCTTAACCCCACCCTTTCATAAAAAGACAAAGCTTCCAAGGCCGGCTCCTGGGCTACCATCCCCGTGAGATAAACAGAAGCATACGGAGGAGCAGGTACCCCGGAGGGAGCGTTTATAAAGAGGCGAACATATTCTTCCTGAAGGGTTTGAATATTAAGGTCACCCGTGTTGAAGCCCAAATGAGACAAAATATCCAGGCCCTGCCCGATAAAGTCTTCACGGGGATAATCCCATAAATACGATAAAAATAATACAAACTTTCCAATATCCTCCATAACTGGAAGGTTTTTTTAGCTTTAGTCAAAAAAAAAGTCAACTCAAAAGTTATCTATCTATACCTAATGTTTGAGAAAAAGATCACTTAATTTTTAAAAATTCAACAATAATGAAAAAACATTAAAAAATTCCTTATTCCAAAAACTGCAAATGAGCCCAATTAAACCCCGCGCTTGGAGATTTGGGCCGGATTAAAAAATTCTAATTAAAAATTGGACACAGCTAAAAAAACGTTAACTCCCTTTGAGAAAAAAGAAAAAACTCAAGGTTTGGTGGCACCAATTTTAAATAATTGACACAAAAAGCGCCTTTTTTCTCAAAAAAAGATTTGCTTTGCAAAAACGAAATATCTATTTTGTGCCACAAAATAAAATTTTGTAGCAAGGAATTTGGTTATGATCTTGGCTTTGTTTTTACTGTTAGCGATTCCGGCCTTGGCTCACGCTGAAGAAACGACGCTTCCGGAAATTGTGGTCACCGCCACCCGCACCCCACACCCCCTAAAAGACGTCCCGGTAGAGACGGTAGTAATTAGCCGGGAAGAGATTGAGCGCCAAAACGCCCTTACTGTTAGTAACCTCCTACGCTTCGTGCCTGGCTTCTTTGTACGGGCCGAAAATCTCCCGGGAATTTCTGCCTGGCGCACCAGGCTCCGGGGCTTTGACCTGAACAGCGGTTACGCCCTGATTCTAGTTGACGGGGAGCGGGTAAAAGGCGGGGGTATGGGAGAATACGGCTACGGGCTCAACCAGATCCCGCCCGCCCTGATCGAAAGGATAGAAATCGTAAAGGGACCAGGCTCTGTCCTTTACGGGAGCGACGCGGTAACAGGGGTAATCAACATTATCACCCGCAAGGTGCCCAAAAAGCCCTATTTTGAAGGCCTGGCCCGCTATGGGACTTACCAAACAAAGATGTTTGATTTGACCGGTGGCGGCCCCATCGTGCCGGAAAAAGTGGGCCTTCTCTTCTCTCTTGATCACGAAGAAACCGACCGCCGCAAATATGGCGGCCCGCACGACCATTATGAAAGGGACCACTTATTTAGCAAACTATCTCTTAAGCCAACCAAAGACCTTGACCTGGGTCTTAAGCTCAAATGGGAAGAAAGAGACCGGGACTTTGCCCATGAAGAAAAGCTGCGCCTCTCCCCGGAAATGGGTTATGTCCTCGCAGGGGGAAAACTCTTTCTACACGGCTATTATTACAAGTGGGACTTCCACCACTTCACCCCTGGCTACACCGAACGCCAGGGCCACATGTATTACCGAGAGGCCGAAATCAAATTCACTTATCCCCTAGGGCCGCACCTCTTCACCCTGGGCGGAGAACTTCTGGAAGAGGAGCTTGACTATAACCTCGCCGATGAAACCATAGACACAAGGAGTCTTTATCTACAGGATGAATATCAGGCCGAACTCCTAGGACACCCGCTCTCTCTGGTAATCGGAACCAGGGTTGACGATCATTCCACCTTCGGCACCGAGGTAAGCCCCCGCGCCGCGCTTATGTTCTCGCTCTCTGAGACCCTGCGCTTAAGGGCCCAGATTGGGCGTTCTTTTAAATCCCCCACCATCCGCCAGCTCTACTACCGGGAGCCCTTCCTGCATCACAGCTATTGGATCAAATCAAACCCGGATCTGGATGCCGAGACCTCCTGGGGAGAGAGTTTATCCCTTGAGAAGTTCCTCCCTTACGATTCCTCTCTTACCTTGACCCTTTTCCGCCACGACGTAGACGACATGGTGGTACGGGTAGAGACCGAGGAAGAAATAGCAGGCTATCCGGTCAGGACCTACGAAAACGTAGAGGAGGCCTATACACAGGGGTTAGAGGCAAGCCTTAAAGGAGCCCCTCTTCCCTGGTTGAGATTTTCTCTGAGCTATACCTACCTTGATACCGAAAATAAAGATCAGGATAAGGACCTTCCCTATTGCCCAAAACACACCCTGGCTTTTCGGCTGGGTTTGAAAGGACCGCAGGGTTTTTCCCTGGAATTCGGTACCCAGTACACCGACGAGGTCTATACCAACGTCTCAAACACCAAGAAGATCGATGATTACTGGCTAACAGACCTCAAGCTTCAAAAAAATCTCCTGGACAAAGCCTGGCTCTTTCTTGAGGTCGACAACCTTTTTGACACAGACTACGGCGAGCCCACCCGGGACTGGGCCGGGCGGACTATCTTTGTGGGAATAAGGTCCAAATTCGGCTTTTAAGGAGGAAGAGATGAAAAAGACGGGTATTTTTTGGTTCTTTGTTTTGGGACTTTTCCTGACCACGCAGGCCAGGGCGCATTTCCTCTGGGTGAACCCCCGAGCCTACCATTTGGAGACCGGAGAAGAGCTCGTGTTCACCCTGGGTTTTGGTCATCATTTCCCCGGTCCGGGCGGAGACTTCCTGGAAAAAAATCTTCTAAAAGAACTGGTTATTATTACGCCTTCTGGAAAACGCCTGGTGGTGGAAACTGGAACCTATCCTATCTTCTTTAAAACCCCTGCCCTTATGAAAGAGGGGACGTACCTGGTGGTAGCAGAAAAGAGGCCCGGTTTTTTCAGTAAAACCGCTCACGGTTTTTCCCGTAAGCCCAAAAACGAACTAGAAGACGTGATAGAGTGCAAATTTTCAAAACGCTACGCCAAGGCCCTGATCACCGTAGGCAAAGCCAAAGGTGCACTCTACCGCCAGGTTTTGGGGCAAGAACTCGAAATAATCCTTTTAAAGGACCCTAACTCTCTGCGGGTTGGGGACGAACTTCCCATAAAGGTCCTCTACCAGGGAAAACCTTATCCTAAAGCCCAGGTGCTGGCCACCTATGAGGGTTTTTCTCCGCGGGAAAGATCCTACTTTTCCTTTGCGGTACGCACTAACGCCCGCGGAGAGGCAACTCTCAGGCTTGATCATCAGGGACCCTGGCTCATCAAGGTAAGCAAAATCAACCCTTACCCCAAGAAAGAGATCTGTGATGTGGAAACCCTGGTGGCCACTTTTACTTTTGAGCTGCCTTAACCTGGTCCTGGTCTTTGCCTCAAGCCCCCTGGCTCACGGGGTCAGGGGGCGTTTCTATCACGGGCCTTTTCTCGGCCTTGAAGCCGCCTATTCCGACGGCACCCCCATGAGTTACGCCCGAACAAAAGTCTTCTATGACCAAGAAAAAATCCCCTTCCAAACGGGGGTAACCGACCGCAACGGCCGTTTTCTTTTCGCCCCGGACCGCCCGGGGCGCTACCGCGTAATCGTGGAAGATGGCGAGGGACACCGGCTGGAAATGGAGCTTACAAGCCAAAAGACGGCCCAAAGCCCTGCCAAGAACCCCAGAAACTTTCTCATCCTTAGTGGCCAGGCCCTTCTCGGCCTGATCCTAATTTTTGTCTTCTTCAAAGCCCTAAAAAGACTCCTTCACCCTTCTTAGCCGTAAATTTTACGATCTCTTTTTAGGTCGTTTAAGGGTTCATTTTTGATCATTTTCCGGAAATTTATGTTTTCGGAGGGCCTCATTTAGGCCTCGATAAGGAATTCCGGTTTAGCCGGGCCAGGGCGTCCTTCGGGCGTTGTGGGAGAAAGGCCTTCCGATAATCGTCTCGCTCGGCGAAAGGCTCTCTTTCCTATCTCTTTTAAAATTCTTTCTAACTCTGGTTTCAAATTTGGGAGGTCTCGTTTTACCACTAACCAAACTTTCTGTGGATCAACGCCAAAGTAAAAATGGACGATCTTGTCTCTCATGCCCGCCATCGCTTTCCAGGGAATTTCTGGATAACGTTTTCTGACTTCTTCTGGAATATTTTTGGCGGCTTCACCGATGACTTCTATACATCTTTGGACAGCATAAATGTCTTTTCATCTCTAAGGAATTCCTCATAGGACATATCAGCTATGAAAGTTTCCGCCTTGATCATGTTTTCAATGATATCTTTGAGATATACAGAAATTTTGCGTTTTATAAATAATGAGCTTCTTTTAGAATAATATCTTTTAATTCTGGCTTGATATCGCTTTTGGGTACAACATCGGTTTTAAGGCCCAAAAGTTCATCCAGATAGACTTCAAGTTTTGCAATATCAAGTAAGCTAACTGGTTCCAAAAATTCAACCAATAAGTCTAGATCACTTTTTGCTGTTTGCTCGTCTCGCACAAACGAACCGAAAATGGCAATATTTTTTACTTTGAATTTTTTTTGAAGAAGGGGCTTTTGGACCTGAAGGATTTGTTTGATCGTTTAAATTGAACATAAAATTCACCCTCTATTCCTTTAATAAACGTATGAATTCTTCTTTGGTAAGCCCTGCTTGCTTAATAATGGCAAAAAGCGTTCCTCGAGGAATGATTTTCTTTTGGGGAAGTATGACCAGAAATTTTTGTCTTTTGTTTGTTTAACGAATGCCTTATGACTGCCCTTACCTCTTTTGGGAGCCGGTTCAAAGCCTGCTCTACGCAAAACTCTTTCGACTTCAGATGAAGAAAGAAGGGGAAGTTTCATTATAATTCAATTTCCAGAGAAGACGTGAATTTCTCCTGTGTTTGAGCTATTTTTTCTACATCTTCAAGTATTCCCAGCTCCCGGGCATTTTCTAAATACAGTTCCACCGCTTCCTTAAGATTATGCAGGGCTTCTTCCGGCGAATCGCCACAAGAAGAGACTTCCAGCTCTGGACAATAAGAAACATAACCCCCTTCCTCTTTCCAAATAACAGCCAAAAATTTGAAACGCTTCATGAAATCTCTCCCCTATTTGCCAAAATTTTTGGATAATATCTCCTATCTAACTCTTATACGTATCAATGCTTCCTTCTGGCAAGTTCAATTTTTTATACTCTTCTTCGGTCAAAATCTTTCCGTCCGGCATAATGAAATAGATTCTCCCCGCTATGCCGATGGGCGTGGCGATGCCGAGCCTTTTATTTTCTTCCAATATTTTGGGGAAAATGGTGGAAGCTATCCTTTGGCATTCGTCAATCAGAACCTCAATATCGAATCTTTGCTTCCTCATGGCCTCTCTTTCCCGCCCCATTAGGCCCGGCGAAGATTATTAAAATAGGATTGTTACTCAAAGCCTATACCTTTCAGAGAGATAAACCTGCTTTTGCTTGTTCATGGTATGCTTTGAGAACCACTTTCCGAGTAAGAATCACGTTCTGCATGCGGTTTGCCTGAAGCTATATCTGGACTGTGAAGAATTTGGTAGCCCAGGTCTTCGAACCAGAATAAAACCGTATTTTCAAGGAGTAATTCAGAGATTTTCATCCTCTTCCTATCTCTAGAGCCAACTCTATCATCCCTTTTAACTCTGCATCGCTTGGTGGCGGAGGACGGTCTGACGATAAGTGAGCATAACGGCTTGAAAATTCGTTCAAAGCGGACAAATCCTCTAACCGATCAGCTAATTTCCCAAAGCTTTCAGGCGAATTTCGGATGTGGCGGATCATGTCACCAAGATTTTTGGCCTTCTCTAATTCGATTGGAAACCGGGTGCGGAGATTATGTTCAAGGTATTTTCTAATATTTTCTGCAATTTGAGATTTATTATTCTCCGGACCTTCTTCAAGATATTTTATTAATGATTCGTAAACTTTATAATACTCATCTTGACATAGACGATAAATATTGCATTCTTCAAAAATGCTATAGTTACCACGGCGTCTTAAGTGAAGTTCAATAGAGTGGTCTTTATTTATTCGTTCTAGCAAGTCTTTTAAAAAAACAGGGTCATGTGATAAGACAATAAGCTGGGCACATTCATTGACAAGTTGTACCAATTCTTCAAGTGTAGCCCGTCTTCTAGCAATATCTAAACTTGATATAGGATCATCAATAATTATGATACGTTGGCTTCGATCTGGGTCTAACTTCAATCGAGACAGAAAAAAAGCAAGTGCCAAAGTTTTTCTATCGCCTGAGCTCAAAGTAGTACTAAAAGCTCGACCTGATTGAGATGTAACCGAAATTGTTTCTCCCATTATTTCTAGGCCATATTCCGTTCTGGGAGTACCTTTTACATGTGCAACTTCAATTCTGCTTATCTTAAATCCGGTATTAAACTTCCGTAAAATGCTGTTTATTTGATCTTTGTAGTCTCGCAATAACTGTTCCA
>WGCA01000058.1 GCA_015494065.1 Thermodesulfobacteriaceae bacterium
CATCCAATAAAGCATAGCCTGAGGAACGAACGACGCGCACCGCCCGCACCTTGCCGTCAGCCTCGATCACGAAGGAAACTTTTACGTCTCCCTGGTAACCCGCCAACCTGGCCCTTAGAGGATACCTTTTGGCCCGGTCAATCAGGGCGATGACGCGGGAAAGATAGCCTGTTCTAAGGTACTTGTTCCCCTTTTCTCGCGGGGCCCCGGGAGGGAGACTGGGGAGCGAAGAAAAATTATCCTTTGAAACCTCTGTTACCCTGATCGGTAGAGGCTCTGCCGTGGAATCGACGGGACTGAAATCACTTACGGGAAAAAGCGGCTTTAAACCCTCTGGCTGGACTATCTTGATCCGGGAAAAGGGGGTCTTAGCCGGTAAAGGAACGCGGGGGGGACTAAGGCTTGCCACAGGATTACCGACGGGATTATTGATCTTAAGGGATAAACTTATAGAGTTACCTTCGGCTTCAGAAGATAAGTTGACCACACGCCAGGACAAAAGCCTAAAAAGGACCAAATGTATTAACAGTGAAATAACCAGAAATATCGCCAGACTCGGTTCTTTTTCAGTTATGTTCTTAGGAGGCACCTGAAATCTCAATGGTTTTAAGCATGACTTTTTCAAAACCGGAAGCTTTCACCAGGTCCATAACATTAACCAGTATCTGAACGCGGGCGTTACGGTCGGCTTCTATAATTATCTGCTCAATGCCTTCACGTTTGGCCAAAGAAAGCGCCTCTTTCAATTTATTTCTTTCTATAGGTTTACCATCCAAATAAATGGATCCCTCTTTTGTAATTGATATTGTTAGAATCTTCTTTTCTACATAGCTTGATTTTGACTTGCTTTCAGGAAGATTAACCTTAATAAACTGTTGTTTAATGAAATGACTAGTAAGTAAAAAATATATCAACAAAAGAAAGACAATATCGATTAAAGGGGTTACCGGAATATCGATGTTATCAGTTCGTCTCTTTCTTTTTCTCATGGTTTACATAGATAAATTTTAGGAGATTTATCGCCAGGTCCTCGAGTCGTTCTTCGTAAAGCTGCACCAAAGAGCTCAGATAACGGTGTCCGATAATGAGCGGAATAGCCACCGAAAGACCAGCGGCGGTAGTGAGCATGGCCTCCCAGATGCCGCCGGCGAGCATGGAGGCGTCCACCTTGCCTCCCGCCTGTTCTACCACCATGAAGGCCTTTATGAGGCCCGTTACGGTCCCCAAAAGGCCAAGAAGAGGGGCTACCGAGGCCAGGGTAGCCAGGTGGTCCAGATAGCGGCTGGCCCTGGCTATCTCCTGATCGATAACGTGCGCCAGTACGTTTTCTACCAGGGCGCGATCCCTGCAACAGATGGGGCTGATCTCTTTCACCATACGGCCCAGCGGACCATTTTCTCGGGCCAAGCGGGAAAAAACAATTTCTTTGTTTTCATCCCCGGCTAAGAGGGGACCGAGGTCGTTTTTTTCCCTTTTTAACCTGAGCAAGACCAGAAGACGGTTCAAAAAGATGGCCACCCCCAAGAGGGAACAAAGAAAAATGGGCCAGAGTAAGAGGCCTCCTTTTTGGAAAAATTCTTCCATCAACGACATTTTTCCTTTAAGTCCCCAAGACTTACCACCGGGGTGAGCTTTTGCCAGACCTTGCGGGAATAATCGTATTCTTCTTCAAACTTGCCGTCCCCATCAAGGTCGCGAAAACCGTGCCTGAGACGACCTTTTTGATAGAAAAACGCTTCCGGCTTGGGGCCTTTTTTGACCACCAGGCAGCGTTGCCCCCCACGATATACTTCTTCGATCTCAAAAAACCCGTCCCGGTCAAGGTCGAGTAAACGCTGATAAATTTGATCCCTCCGGTAAAAAATTTGGGCATAAACCTGACCCTGGGGGTGATTTTGGTCAAAGTGCTTGAGGAGGATCTTTTTACCTTCCGGCCCCCAGCTCTCCTCCACCTCAAAGCGACCGTCATGATCATCATCCCGTTCAATCCTTTGGGGACGAGAAGCCTTCATCCAGGCCCTTAGGTCTATTTGCCCGTCAAAATTGCGGTCCTCTTCTACCAGCACCAACTTTCCCTTGCGGTAAGATTGCCGTTTGTCGATTTTTCCGTCTTTATTGCGGTCAAGCAGAAGCCTGTGCAGGGACCCGGAAGAATCAAATTCTAAAATCTCTTCGGGCCTCCCGGCCCTATCAAACTTTATCTTCTTTGAGAGCCGTCCTTGCTTGAAGAGATAGGCTGTCTCAAAAAAGCTATCCCCGTCCTCATCCTCCAGGGCTTTTAAGGGTTTGCCCGAGGCATCATAAAATATCACCTTGCGGGTGCCAGCAGGCATCTCAAGGGCCCAAACCCCGGGGGAGATCAGCACAAGCCCCAATAACCAAAATATGACGAGCGGCATAGAGCCTTTCATAGCACTAAAAATTATATTGTGCCACTAAATTTTGTCTTTTTCCAAAACCATTTTAATTCTGTTTTTGGCTGGCCATATTATACCTTGGTGTTAGAATAGCCCATACTTATTAGGAATGATTTGCAATTAGCGAAAACAGGAGGTCGTTTATGCCCACCGAAAAAGAGGTTCTCGAAGCGTTAAAACACGTTAAAGACCCGGAGCTTAACCGCAGCCTAGTAGACCTGGGCATGATCCGTAAGGTGGAGATAAAAGACGACAAAGTCAAGGTTACGGTGGCCTTGACCATTGCTGGCTGCCCCATGAAAAGGCGGATCGCCGAAGACGTGAAAGCCGCGGTAGCCAAAGTACCAGGGGTGAAAGAGGTGGAAGTAGAACTCACCACCATGACTCCGGAAGAAAGAGAAAAGATTTTTGGCAAGAAAAAGGAGGTGGGTGAAAAAAAGGCCCTAAAAGACGTCCGCCATATTATCGCGGTGGCCAGCGGCAAGGGCGGGGTTGGCAAAACCACCGTAGCGGTGAATCTCGCCGTAGCCCTCTCTAAAAAAGGTTATAAGGTAGGCATCCTTGACGCCGATATTTACGGGCCAAACGTCCATCTACTTATGGGGCTTGAAGGAGAACGCCCCTTCTCCCGCGACCAACGCCTGGTTCCACCCGAAAGGTGGGGTATAAAGGTCATGTCTTTCGGTTTTTTGGCCCCGGAAGGCCAGCCGATCATCTGGCGCGGGCCGCTGGTCCACCGGGCACTCTCGGAGCTCGCCGAAGTGATCGATTGGGGAGTGCTTGATTTTCTTATCATAGATCTTCCCCCGGGCACCGGAGACGCCCCCCTTACCGTGGCCCAGGTCTTTCCCCTGCGGGGGGTAGTAGTGGTGACCACCCCTCAGAAGATTTCCGTAGCAGACGTAGCTCGCTCCATCCACATGTTCCAAGAGCTTGGCACTAGGATTATGGGTATCATCGAAAATATGTCCTATTTCAAGACGGTGGGACCTGACGGCCAAGAACAGATAGTGCCCGTTTTCGGGGAAGGGGGCGGAGAAAAATTGGCCCGGGACTTAAGGGTCCCCTTTCTTGGAAAAATCCCTTTGGACCCGAATCTTTCTAAGAGCGGAGAAATAGGCAAACCCGCCGCCCTTGACCCTGACAGTGAAATCGGCAAGGTTTTTGCCGAAATCGCAGATAAAATCGTAGAAAAGGCCCTTGAATTTGAAAAGCTCGGCAGTTGTGGCCTTAAGAAGGCATGAAGGTTTACGAACGCTTGCTGGAAAAAGCCGCCTCTAAAGGCCGGGGGCGGCTGGTCCAGGACACCCGTATCGGGCTGGGTTACACCGCGGTAAAGCTAGACAACGGCGCCATCGGGCTGGCCTATACCCTGTTTGAAGACAAAAAAACCTGTAACCTGCTCGAACCAGAGGTGGTCTTTAGCGGGCGCCCGGCCGACCTGGTAGCCCGTTATTTCCTTTCCTCCCACCCCCTTGAAGCTGGGGTGGGGCTGGCCACCATTAACGCCATCATCAACCAGCCCCGGCAAGATTTCCTGCCCGGAGACCCTTTGAAAATCATTGGCCTGCAGCCGGAAGACAAGGTGGCCATGATCGGATATTTTGAACCGCTCGCCCGGAAGATGAAGGGTAAAATAAGCGAATTGTGGGTTTTTGAACGCACCGAAGGGAGGTTTGCCGAAGCCCTTACCGAGGCTGAAATGGCTGATTATCTCCCCCAGGCCACGGTGGCCATTGTAACCGCAGTCACTTTGATAAACAAAAGCTTTGAGGAAATCTTGGCCCTCCTAAAACAGGCCAGAGAAATCGTCCTCCTGGGGCCAAGTACCCCCCTCTTGCCGGAGGCCTTTGAAGATTATCCGGTAACCCTCCTTTCGGGACTGCTGGTAAAAAGTGAAGGAATTCTCAGGTGTGTCAGTGAGGCCAAAGGGACCAAGGCCTTTCGCCCTTACGTAGAAAAAGTTAACCTTAGGTTAAAATGAAGTGGCCCTCTTTCACCTTTAAAGAAAAAATCGAACTGGGGATAGGAATCTGCCTCTGTATCCTGTTTGGGGTCAGATATTACCCAGAAAACCTTTCTAAAACCCTTTTAGAGTCCTTGCGCTGGATCTTTAGTTTCTTTTTTTACAGCGGGGTTTTCACCTACATGCTGCGAGGTCTCTGCCGCAAAATTTTTAAACAGACCTTTTCCTTCAAAACGGGTATCAAAATGGCAGTGTGGCTGGCGGTGGCTTCGGCTATTGCCCAGTCTATCCACGAGACCATCAAGGTCTACCAAAACCCTACTCCGTAAGAGGGCCCACGGTGACCAGGACGTAGGCCTGGTTTTGCAGATACCGCTGAACTACCTGGTTTATATCTTCCACCCCTACAGACTGTATCTTTTGGAGGTAGCGTAAGCCATAGTTATAGCCCAAACCAAGGACTTCGTTTACCGCCTGCTCCATGGCCTGGGCGCTATTAGTCTGAAGCCCTGTAAGATACCGCCCCACCAGCCATTTCTGGGCCCGCTTGATCTCCTCGGGGGTTACGCCGTCCTGGTTGAGCCTGGCGATCTCGCGCCAGAGCCCCGCCAGGGCCCGTTTCTTCTTGGCAGGCTCGGTAGCGATATAAAAACCTATGCCGCCTACGTCCACTCCCAGGGTCAAAAAGGAAGTAACCGTATAGGCCAGGGCCTCCTTATCACGCAAATCCTTAAAAAGGCGGCCACCCTGGCCGGCCAAAACGGCGTTTAAGACTTCCATAGCGTAACGGTCCTGGTCAAAGATATCAGGCCCCCTGAAGCCCAAAATGAGATGGACCTGCTCCCGCTCCACGTTTATGGTAGAAAGCCTGGGCTCCAGCAAGGGAGAAGGCTTTTTCTCCGGCGGCAGAGGCGTTTCTGGTTTCTGCCAAGAAGCAAAAAGCTCCTCTACCATCTTGAGGACCTGGTCCGGGTCCACGTCTCCCACGATGGCCAAGACTCCCCGTCCGGGAAAGACATATTTCGCGTAGGCCTCTTTTAAATTTTCGGCGGTTAAACGGGCAATGACCTCCTTCGTCCCCAGGAGGTTTAGACCATAAGGGTGTGGTTCGAAAAGAAGACGATAAAATTCGCGGATGGCCAGCTGGAGGGGATCATCCTCCTGGCGGGCAATGGCTGCCAAAAGTTCCGGCTTTATCTTGGAAAGTTCTTCTTCGGAGAGGAGAGGATTTTCTGCGACCTCAGCCAGGAGGGAAAGACCCTTTGGTAGATATTCCGCCAGAAAGGAGGCCTTAAGGCCAAAAGTATTACGCCCTGAAAAACCTTCCAACTCCCCTCCCATGGATTCGATGAGAGTGGCCACCATTTCCGCCGATTTCTCCTGTGTTCCTTTGGTCCAAAGGGCGGCCAGGGTACGGAAGAGGCCATTGGTTTCTTTGGTTTCAAAACGCAACCCCCCAGGGAAGACTAAAGCCACGGAAACCGCCGGCACATCGTGTTGGGGCGTAATTAAGACGGTAAGCCCGTTGGGAAGCATCGTTTTGGTGGTGGGGGTCACCCACCTTTCCATGCCGCTTGAAACACCTGAGGCCTCAAGTTCAGCCTCTTCCACCAGTTCTTCTAACTCGGCCTGGCTAAGGATCTGGGAAACCCCTTTCGCTAATAAGCCCGCTACCACCGCTTGCGGCTTAAAATATTTTTCCGCCACCCGGCGGACATCATCTTCACTAACCTCTTTAACCGCCTTCAAATAAGCCTTGGCCTTTAGAGGATCCCCGGCGATCATCTCAAAAACACCTAGCTTGCGCGCCTCCCCTTGCATGGTCTCCCGGCTGTATACAAAATTGGCCGCTACCATGGTTTTGGCCTTGGCAAGCTCCTCGGGAAGGACCAGTTCGTATTTGAGACGGAAGAGTTCTACCAGGGCTTCCTTCAGGGCCTCTTTAAGATTTTCAGGGGAGGCCGTCCCCGCTACTTCAAAGAGGCCGGGACCCATGGGGGTAAAGGTGTAAGCATAGACGTTGTGTACAATACCCAAATCCCGACGAAGTTTGCGGTAAAGGCGCGAGGAATCTCCCTGCCCCAGAAAAGCCGCTATCACGTCCACTACCGGAGCGTCAGGGCTCAGCAAATTAGGCCCTGGCAGGGCTAAATGGAAATATCCTTCCTGTACCTCTTTTTCTACCGTGACCAGGACCGGCTTTTCTTTAGGGGGTTCCTCGGGAAAAGTGACCTTTTCCGGGGGCTTTCTGGGCTCTTTTCCGAAGAAGGAGGCCGCCTTGGCCAAAGCCGTCTCCGCCTCCACGTCACCTACGATAACTACGGCCATATGGACGGGGCGGTATCTTCGGGCCACGTAATTGAGGATATCTTCGCGGGTAAAGGCTTTTACGGTCTTTTCATACCCTATAATCGGGCGCCGGTAGGGATATTTAAGGTAGGCCTTACTCATTACCGCTTCAGCCAGGGCTAAAGCAGGTTTGTCCCGCCGCATACGCATCTCTTCAAGTACCACCTGTTTTTCCCTTTCCAGCTCAACGGGATCGAAAGTGGCGTGAAAAACGGCGTCTGAAAGGACATCCAGGGCCGTGTCAAGTATCTCGCTGGGTCCGGTAACGTGATAACAGGTGTAATCATAGGAAGTGAAGGCGTTTATATTGCCTCCGAAACTCTCGATAAGGGCGGCGATCTCCCCAGGCTTAAAGCGATCCGTCCCTTTAAAGATCATATGCTCAATAAGATGAGTAATACCGGCCTCGCTGTCCTTCTCATAGGCGCTGCCGGCCTTGACCCAAACCTGCACCGCTACCACCGGGGCCCGGTGGTTCTCTTCCACTATTAAGGTGAGTCCATTAGCAAGTTTGGTCTTATAAAGACCGGGGGCTATTTCCATGGCAAACGCTCCTTTCACCAAGAGCCAAACCACCAGGATCGCTATCCACCAGGGCCTCTTCATAGGCAACCTCCTTATTGCCAAAAGAAACTTTACTCTTTTTTATTTGGCAAGTCTTGTGAAGGAGGTTTTATTGAAGGGTATTTTTTGGGGGTAAAAGTCATTTAAAGCCTTTTAACCAGAAATGAAGAGCTTTATCGAGCTTTTTTTTGAAAAAGGTCGCATTTTTTCTTTTCAATATGTTTGACAGTGACGTTCAGTTTTGTTAGAGGCAGCCTATTAGAAAAATCATAATCTTTTTTCGGTTAAGGAGGGGTAGATGTCAGAGTTCAAGGAAGCAATTTCAAGATCCTGGAAGAGTTTCGCCCTCTCTAACTGGTCCCCCTTGATGGGGGGGGTCATGTTAGCCCTTTTCTGTATTTTGTTAGAAGCCTGGTATCGGCCCTGGGGTATCGTAGGGGGGCTTAGAAACTGGGCTGACTGGTTCTTTTATCTGATAGGTTTTTATGAAGATGCTCCGCCCCACCCGCTTGAGTTTTCATCTTCTATCTTAAATATCGGCTTTATTTGGGGCGCGGCCATCTCTGCTTTCCTGGCCCGGGAATTTGGTCTGCGTTTTCCGCCCAAGATCGAATACATAAAAGCCATAGTAGCTGGCATCTTGATGGGCATCGGTTCGGCGATGGCCATGGGTTGTAACGTGGGAGGCTTTTACGTTGCCTTGCATAACCTGGCTGCCAACGGTTTGGCTATGGCAGTGGGGCTCGTCTTCGGGGTCATTGTGGGTATTAAGTACCTTTATTGGGAATTGGAACATTTCCCCAGCTCTGGAGGCTTTGAGATCAGCTTTCGCAAAATCGGTCCTTACATCGGCTTCCTTTTGTTGGTGGGACTGATTGTAGCTACCTACGCCTATTTTGGCAGCGAAGAGATCGAAGACGCTGAAACTCTGGGTGGGTGTCTGATCATTACCGCAGGCATCGGCTACATCATGCACCGGAGCCGTTTCTGCATGGTAAACGCCTTACGGGAACCATTTATGACCGGTGAAGCCTCCATGGGCAAGGCCCTGATGGTCAGCATCATCCTGGGGGCCGTAGGGATAGCCATCCTCAAATACCAAGAGATCAGACCGGAGATGATGTACGTAGTACCCACTTTTGGTCTAGGAGCCCTGGTGGGAGGTTTTATCTTCGGGGCCTCCATGGTAGTGGCTGGTGGGTGAGGGTCCGGCAGCCTTTGGCGGGTCGCCGAAGGACAGATTAAACTCTGGGTGGTGGCCATCTTCTTCGCCCTTTCCAATTCCATCGTGCGCCACTATTTTGCCGAATATGACGTTATTGAGGAGGGATACCTGGGCAAAGCCGTCTTCTTGCCCGAATATCTGGGCTACGGTGGCACCCTTTTCCTCATTACCTTGATTGCGGTGGTATGGTATGTAATCATTGACTGGAATGAGGAATCCAATAAGTTGGTCATTGAGATGTAACCTGACTTGGTCAGGAAATTTAATATCAATTTAAAGGAGGTTTAATTATGTCTGACATCAAAATTGCCCCGGAAGGAATCAAGCCTGACATGACCATTGATTGTAAAGGCCTTTCCTGTCCCATGCCCCTTTTAAAGACCAAGAAGGCCATCCAGAAGCTTAAGAGCGGCCAGATCTTGGAAGTCCTCGGGACTGATCCTGGTTCCCGGAACGATATCCCTGGCTGGTGTGAACGTGCGGGGCACGAGTACCTCGGAGAAAGGGAAGATTCCGGTTTTATGCGTTTTTATATCAAAAAAGGTTAATTTAAAACTGGAGGTGTATCATGGCGAAAGATCCGGACAAGCTGGGTATTTTTGTAACCGATCCCCAATATATGGGGCATCTAATGAAGATCGTGGAAGCCGCCCAAAGGGCGGGGAAAAAGGTAAAAATCTTTTTCACCTTTAAGGCCATCCACCTTACCAAACAGCCAGATTTTCCCAGACTGGTACAAATGATCCCAGAAGAAGACCTGGCCATCTGTGCTGATTCGTACACCTGCGAAGGCTTTGACGTGGAAACGGACATCCCCGGTGGAATGACCCCCAAGCAGATGCGCACTCAGGCCTATCACGGTGAGATTTTAGATGAGTGTGGCAAGTATTTTGTCCTTTAAAAATTGAAGGAGGTCCATCATGGCGGAATCTTTGAAGGTATATTTTCTGGTAGCTAACCGGATTTATATCAGCGATTGTATTCGGTCCACTCTAGGACTTGCAGTAGAAAACCACTATTCTCACTGCTGTGTTTTCTACAATAAAATGCCCACCCTCACCGAGTACGTTAAAGAGAACATCGAATGGATCCGGGATATGGAGGGTGACGTCTTCTGCGTGGTAGACACCATCGAAGACGAAGAAGCCAAGAAATATAACCTGGAAGAGGCTGGGCTTACCGGGATCACCCTGGAAGAGCTGGCCCAAAAGTTAAAAGAAGCGGACGTCATTATCGGCTACGGTTTGCCGCGGCAGAAGCATGCTCCTCCGCCGGCTTGCGCCGACTAATAAAAACCTCATTTAGAGGAGGCTTAAAATGAAGTTGTTGCATGTTTACCGTAACGAACCAAACGAAGAAGTCAAAAAGTTGGTTCAGATATTGAACGAAGGCAACGAAGCCATGGAATTCAAGCTTTATGAAGCCAAAGAAGACGCAGACTACGATAAATTCATTCAGATGATCTTTGAAGCGGACAAAACCATCAGCTGGTGGTAAATAAAAAAGGGGGCCTATGGCCCCCTTAATTTTATTTAGGCAAGTTGTTTAGGGTCTTGGACCACATAAAAAGCTTGAAAAGCAGGATAGCCAGCCCGATTCTTAGAACCCACATATACCAGGGACTGTTTTTGAAATAATCGATAACAAAACGTATAAAGCGCATCTTAACCCACTATCTCGTAGATTCCCGGCAAATGACGCCATTTTTCGGCAAAGTCTAAACCATAACCTACTAAAAAGCCCTTGGGAATTTTAAAACCACAATAATCGATATTGATCTTGGCCTTTCTCCTTTCCGCCTTATCGATCAGACAACAGATCTTGACGCTGCGGGGTTCGTGGAGTTTCAGGACTTCCTGAAAATACTCCAAGGTATAACCGGTGTCGACGATGTCTTCTACCACGATAACGTCTTTGCCCTTGATAACCAGTTCGATGTCTTTGGTAATCTGTACCTCTCCGGAGGAGGTGTCGCTTTTGCCATAGCTCGCCAGCCGAACGAAATCGATTTCCAGATCAGGCAAATTGACCGCTCGTACCAAATCAGCCAGGAAAATAAAAGCCCCTTTCAAGATACCGATAAACACTACAGGCCGGCCAGTGTAATCCTGGGTTATTTTGGCTCCCAGCTCTTTAACTCTCTTATCAATCTCTTCGGCAGGGATAAGCAGCTTGAGCTCTCCCATAGGTCCTCCTTTCCCTATAGATAGCAAAGGTTCACGAAAAACCCAACTATTATTAATGAGACATTTTTAGCCGACATGCTTAATCGCACTTGTTGTCATCATAAACCCCTGTTGGTCATCGCGACCCCCTGACACGTTTTTAAATGTGTCAGGGGGGTGGCAATCTCCAGATTGCTTCCCCCTGTCGTGATAATTTAACCACCACAGGGGTCGCAATGACTGGGGGGGCGGATGCATATATGTAACGACGTCGACGATTTGATGACCTCATTAATAATGGGTTATCAAAACCGTTAGAAAATCCACCTAGGCCTAGCAAAGCTTAATAAAACTGGCTAAGATTTGGGCGGTAAAAAGCAAAAACACCAAACGAGGTGAAATTATGGCAGGACACTCCCATTGGGCCCAGATTAAGCGCAAGAAAGCCGCCCAAGACGCCAAACGGGGCAAACTCTTCACCAAACTCATCCGGGAAATTATGGTAGCCGCCCGTTTAGGGGGCGGTGATCCGAGCGCTAACCCGCGTCTGCGGGCCGCCATCCAGGCGGCCAAAGCCGCCAACATGCCTAAAGAGAATATCGAAAGGGCCATCCGTAAGGGAACCGGCCAGGAGCCAGGAACCACCTGGGAGGAAGCGGTTTATGAAGGGTATGGTCCAGGAGGCGTAGCGGTCCTGATCAAGAGCGTTACCGATAACAAAAGGCGTACCGTTTCGGAATTGCGCCATATTTTTAGCAAATGCGGGGGAAATTTGGCCGAACCAGGGGCAGTATCCTGGATCTTTGAACAAAAAGGCCTCATCGTAGTGGCACGCAACGGCACGGATGAGGAAAAACTCCTGGAAATTGCTCTGGAAGCCGGGGCCGAAGACGTCCGGGAATACGAAAGCGAGTTTGAAATAATTACCGCCCCTCAAGAACTTGAAGAGGTCAAAAAGGCCCTGGAAGAGGCCGGGGTACCTATCCAGTCAGCCAGAGTAACCATGGTCCCCAAGACCACGGTCAGACTGGAGGAAGAAAAAACCGTACAACAAATGTTACGCCTTATGGAAACCTTAGAAGACCACGACGACGTACAACAGGTCTATGCCAATTTCGATATCCCTGACGAACTTATGGAACGGGTAAGCGCCAAAGTATAATGCGCATCCTTGGGATTGACCCCGGGCTACGAACCACCGGTTATGGTATCATTGAGACCCCCCAGGTCCTCCTTACCTGGGGGATTATCCGTCTAAAAGGAAAGGATCTGGCCAACCGCCTAAAGACTATCTTTGACGAAATCACCTCTTTGATTGCTATCTATCAGCCCGAAGAAATAGCCTTTGAAGAGGTAATTCCCGAAAGCTTTCCCCACGCAGCCTTGAAGCTAGGCCAAGCCCAGGGAGCCGCGATTTTGGCGGCGGCCCGGGCGCAGAAGCCTATCTTTTGCTACCACCCGTTGGAGGTCAAAAAGGCCTTAACCGGGTACGGCAACGCCCCAAAGGAACAATTGCGTTTTATGGTGAAGGCCATACTCAATACCGACCAGGATCTCCCCACCGACGCCTCCGACGCCTTGGCGGTGGCCATCTATCATTTACAGCAGAAGGGCCATGTTGGCAGAGATTAAAGGCCGGCTAAAACAAAAACAGCCTGGAAAAATCTACCTGGAAGCAAGCCCTTTCGTCTTTGAAATCTATACGCCCTTTAATCTAGACCAAAAACTCCCTCCCCCGGGAGAGGTCGTCCGCCTCTTCGTCAGCCTGAAAATTCGCCAGGAAACCCCGGAGCTTTATGGTTTTTTGAGTAACGAAGCCAAAACCCTCTTTGAAAGGCTTCAGACCGTCTCCCGCCTTGGCCCCAGGCTGGCCCTCAATATCCTGGCCACTTTCGAACCGGAAGAATTTGCCCGGGTGGTGGCAGAAAACGACGTAAAAAGTCTGGCCAAAGTGCCGGGCATCGGCCCCAGGCGGGCCGAACGCCTGTGCGTAGAGTTTCGCAACAAATTAGGACTCATAGGCCCCAAAAGCTACGGCCCGAGCCCCCTCTTTCACGAAGCTCTCTCAGTACTTTTGAACCTGGGTTTTTCCAACCAGGAAGCCCGTCCGGCCCTGGAGGCGGTCTTTGAAGAGGGGGAAGACCTTGCCATAATCATAAAAAAGGCCCTTAAAAGGCTTTCTGATGGCAGCAGTTGACCTGCGCCCCAAAAAACTGGCCGAATACGTTGGCCAGGACGAGATCCGAAAGGTCCTGGAAGTCTACCTTTCAGCCGCTGTGGCCAGAGGGGAGGCTTTAGACCACGTCCTCCTTACGGGTTACCCAGGGCTGGGAAAGACCACACTGGCCCATATCATCGCGGCTGAGCTGGGCACCCAGATCCACGTGACCTCCGGGGCCGTCCTTGAAAGGCCGGGAGACCTGGCCGCCATCCTGACTAATCTCTCGGAACGGGACGTACTCTTTATCGACGAAATTCACCGGCTCCCTTCCACGGTGGAAGAGATCCTGTACCCGGCCATGGAAGACTTCAAATTAGATCTAGTGGTGGGCAAGGGCCCGGGGGCCAGGATTTTACGCCTTAATCTCCCCCGCTTCACCCTGGTGGGGGCCACCACCCGCAGCGGCCTGCTTTCAGCCCCTTTGCGTGACCGGTTTGGTATCACTTTTAAGCTCGATTTTTACCGCCCAGAAGACTTACAGGAGATTCTTTTGCGCAGCGCAGAGGTGCTAGGCATCACCCTTACCAAAGAAGGGGCCCTTGAGATCGCCAAAAGGGCCCGGGGCACCCCCAGATTGGCCAACCGGCTCCTCCGACGGGTGTGGGATTTTGCCCTGGTGGAAAAAAGCCCCCTTATCGACGCCTCTTTGGCCAGGAAGGCCCTGAAAGTTATGGACCTGGACGATCTCGGTCTTGGCCCCTTCGATCGTCTGCTCATCAAAACCATTATGGAGAAATTCGACGGAGGACCGGTGGGTTTGGACACCCTGGCCACCGCCCTTTGTGAAGACCCGCGGACCCTGGAGGACGTATACGAACCTTTCCTTATCAGGTGCGGTTTCCTGAGGCGGACAAGAAGGGGGCGTGTCCTCACCTCCCGGGCATACGAATATTTTGGGCTGAGGAGAAACAGAGATGGCGCCTTTGTCTAAACTTACCGTCCCCGAATTACAGCAAAAGAAGGGGAAGGAAAAGATCGTTGCCCTTACCGCCTACGACGTGATCTGGGCCCGCCTACTGGACGAAGCCGGGCTGGATCTAATCCTGGTGGGGGATTCCCTGGCCATGCTGGTTCTGGGCTACGAAAATACCCTTCCGGTCACGCTGGAGGAAATGCTTATCTTCGCCAGGGCGGTCTCCCGGGGAGTGCGGCGGGCCCTGGTAGTGGGGGATATGCCCTTTCTTTCCTACCAGGTGAGCCGAGAAGAGGCCATCAGGAACGCCGGCCGCTTCTTGAAGGAAGGTGGGTGCGACGCAGTAAAAGTGGAGGGGGGCGAAGAAGTGGCGGAAACCGTAGCTGCCCTGGTAAGGGCCGGTATTCCGGTGCTGGGTCATATCGGTTTGACTCCCCAGAAAGCCACCATGCTGGGGGGCTTTAAAGTCCAGGGAAAAGACCTGGCCTCCGCCCAAAAGCTCCTCACAGACGCGCACCTAATTGCAGAAGCCGGGGCCTTCGCCTTGGTCTTGGAATGTGTACCTGCCGAACTGGCCCAAAAAATAACCGAAGAGATCAACATCCCTACCATCGGGATCGGGGCCGGCCCGTTTTGTGACGGCCAGATTCTAGTCCTCCCGGATCTCTTGGGGCTCTTTGAAGGTTTCCGCCCTAAATTCGTAAAGGCTTACGCTTCTCTGGCCCAGGAAGGACGCAGGGCTATCAAAGCCTATTTGGAAGAGGTAAAGAAGGGCCTTTTCCCGGGAAAAGAACATTCTTTTACCCTCTCGGAAGAAGTGAAAAAGGCTCTTGGCCTGAGCAAATAAAAGGGCCGAAAGGCCCCCCGACGTCTCGCAGAACAAAAGCTAGTTTAGCGAAAGGTTAAAAACCTTTTTTCTAAAACCGGGCGGAACTTCAAGAGTAGGAAGCGAGACGGGAGCCCTTTCCCTAATCCGCAGGAATTTGAGCCTGAGCAAAGTCTTAAGAGGGGGTATTTTTATTTCGGTTAAACGAACCCCGTTGGCGGTGGTATACTGGATGTCAAAATACGTTTTTTCGCCCTTCACGGTAAGCTTTAGAAGGTTTCCCTCCTTATCGAAAAAGGCCTTCACGTAAAGGGAAGAAAGATCCCGCCGCAAGAGATAGCCTTCCCGGTAAGAAAAGACGAGGGCCCCCTCAAGCCACGAGGGAGGAAGGTAACCCAGGATAATGGCCCCCCAACAGCAAGCAAGGTCTTGGCCCTCTTCCCAGGTAAGCCTAAATAAAGTCCTTTGCGAAAACACGAGTAATCTGGCCTCTTGGCCAGCCACCAATCCTTGGGCCTCCGCCAGCCCAAAAGGGTTCAGCACTTCAAAGTAAAAAAAAGAGGGTTGCGCGACAAAAAAAGCCCGGCCTCTCAAGTTCCCACGCGGAGACTTTACCTCATAGGCCAGCTTTCCCTGCGCCCCCGTCCAGATAAAAGGCTCTGGCTTCCAGGAAGTGGGCCGTGGCAGGGCACAACCAGTAATCACCAGCAGGACTGGTATTAAGGGGAACAGGAGATTTGGGCGCACAATTTTTCGATTTTTTCTTGCAGACGTTTACGGTCTTTTTCCTTGCGGGCCAGGGATAAGGCCTTCCGGTAAGCAGAAAGAGCCTCCTTTTTCCGCCCCAGGGCCAGCAAAATATCCCCGTGGTGTTCGTGGATGATGGGGTCATCGGGGGTGAGCTTTAGGGCCCGCCGGATTTGGGCCAGGGCTTCCTCGTATTTACCCTGCCTATAATACACCCAGGCCAGGCTGTCTACGATGTAGCCGTCATCCGGCTTTACCGAAAGGGCCTTGCGGATGTATTGCTCGGCCTGTGTAAGGTTTATATTCAGGTCGGCGTAAGTGTAGCCGACAAAATTGAGCAGCGTGGGATTATCAGGGTACTTCTTGAGCAAGGGTTCCAGAAGCTTTAAGGCCTCTTTTTCTTTTCCCTCGCAGACCAAAAGCAGAGCGGCGGAAAGGGAAAGATCCAAGTCCTCCGGAAATTTCTTAAGACCCTCTTTGACGAAATTTAACCCCTGGGCACAAGCGTCCATTTCGTCAAAGACCGTAGCTGCCAGAAGATACAAATTCTTATCATCTTCCCTCTCAGCCAGGGCCCTTTCAAAAAGCTGGGCCAGGGTGTCAGGGTCTTTCAGGAGGTGGGCCAGGCGTCTTAAGGCCAGAGGAAAGAGCTCATCTCCCACCGGAATGCGCTCGTAAGCGTTGATGGCCTCAGCCCTCTTTTCCTCTTTTTCATAAGCCACCCCGAGATAAAACCAGGCCGTATAATTTTGCGGATCCTTTTCTACCAGGTTTTTTAAGATTTTAATGGCCTCCTTCGTACGGCCCAGATCAAGTAAAATCAGGGCCTTGCGCAAGAGCAATTGGGTAGAAATCCCGGCCTGCTTTTCAATCTCCTGGAGGATGGCAAGCGCCTTCTCATACTGGTGTTGACGGAGATAAAGACGAAGCAGGGCCTCGTAAAGATGAAAGGGCTGGGGGAGTTTCTCAAGACCCTCTCGGTAAACTTTTTCGGCCTCAGTTACCGCTCCGATCTTTTCCAGAAACTCACCGTATTCCAGATATACTTCCTGCTTTTCGGGAAAGAGTTTTAGGGCCTCTTCGTAATAGAAACGCGCCCGGTCAAAAGCGCCTTTTTTGCGGTATAGCCGGGCCAATTCCAAATAAAGGGCTGGGTTTTTGCTCTCCTTTTTGGCCAAACGTTCCAGGGCCGCAATGGCGCCGTCTACGTCGTTTTTTTGGAGATAAATGGCGGCCAGGACCGATAGGGCCTCTTCGTAATCTGGATATTTCTCCAGAAGCGTTTGCAAGGTCTCAACCGCCCGAGCCAGGCGTTTTTGCATCCAATAAAGTTTGGCCAGGATAAAAAGGGTTTCTTTATCATCAGGAGATAGGGCCAAAATCTCGCGGGCCAGCTTGATGGCCTTATCATAGGCCCCGGTTTCGGCGTAGACCTTCATCAACTCCTTTTTGGGGAAGACGGCCTTCGGGTCGCACCTCACTACCTTTTCGAGGTGTTGTTTGGCCTGGGAAAGTTTGCCCTGCCCTAACAGGTATTCTGCTACCAGAAAATGGTAATAATTTTCCGCCGCGGTACACCGGCTATACCCAGAGGTAGGCCAGCCAAGAAAAAGGACCAGCAAAACGAATAGACTAAGAGGTTTCAATGGCCAGGGGGTAGTTTTCGGCATCAGGGAGCCTTTCCTTGAGATACTTGCGCAGTTTTTTAAGGAGTCTTTCCTCAATTTGTCTCACCCTTTCCCTGGAGATCCCAAAACGTTGACCTATCTGTTGTAAGGTGAGGGGGTCTTCGGCCAGTAACCGCTCATAAAAAATAACTCGTTCTTTGTCTTTTAAATCTTTACCAAATTCTTCTAAAAGCCCCTTAAGCTTGGTCAACACCTCCCTTTTGGCCACCTGATCTTCTACTTTCGGGCCGGGGTCGGCGAGAAAATCCCGGTGTAATTCGTCCGAATCTTCTTTGATGGGCGCATCAAGGCTTATTTCCCCGGCACTCATACGCTGTTCCATCTCTATCACGTCTTCTTCCCGCACGTTCAACCGCTGCGATATGAGCTTGGGGGCCGGTTCAAAACCCATGGCGTCAAGCCGTTCTTTCTCCTTGCGCAGGTTATAAAAGAGTTTACGCTGGGCCTGAGTGGTTCCAATTTTTACCAGGCGCCAGTTATCCATGATGAATTTCAAAATATAGGCCTTAATCCAGAAAGAGGCGTAGTAGGAAAATTTGACCCCACGGTAGGGATCGAACTTTTTAACCGCCTGCATCAGGCCCAGGTTGCCTTCCTGGATCAGATCAAGGAAATTCTGCATCCAGAACTTTTGAAAATCCAGGGCTATCTTGACTACCAGACGCAGGTTAGAGGTGACCAGGCGGTAAGCAATGCGGGGGTCGCGAGTCTTGTAATACTCCTTGGTAAGACGTTCTTCCTCTTCCCGGCTAAGCAGGGGATATTTACTTATCTCTCGCAGGTATTGCTGAAGGGGATCCAGAATAACGGGGGTTTTTTCTTCTTCAGGAAGGGCTGGCAGGGCCTTTTTTTCAGACTCTGCCTTCTCTTTTAACTCGTTTTTTTTCTTACGTCCCCGGGTCCTTTTGTCTCTTTTTTTCTCTTCGAGTCTCTTCTCTTCAGGCTCCACCAATACGGCAAGCCCCGGCTCTTCTTCCACCGGAGCAAGGGCCTTTTCAGAAACTTCATTTAGCACTTCTTTTTCCTGCGCCATATCTATTCCTTTCTAAGCCGCTTCTTTTACCGGACGCCAACCCCGCTTTTTAAGGTAGACCTGGATAGCGGTAATGGCCGCCGGTGTAACCCCGGAGATACGTAAGGCCTGCCCTAGGGAACGGGGTCTAATTTGAGAGAGCTTTTCCCTTACTTCGGTAGAAAGCCCTGGGATCTCCCAGTAGTTGAGGTCATCGGGCAAGACCATAGCCTCCCAGCGTTTAAAACGTTCTATCTCCTGACGTTGCCGGTTCACGTAGCCAGCGTATTTGGTCTCGATCTCAATCTGCTGCAGGATATCATTGGGCAGACGCTTTAAAAAGTCAAATCTTTCCTTGATTTCCTCAAGAGGAACCTCAGGGCGTTTTAAAAGGTCAAAGAGGCTTTGGGCCTGCTTAAGAGGGGTAGAACCCAATCGTAGCAACAAGGGGTTAATATCAACAGGGTTAACCCTGACACGTTTTAATTCGTCAAGGGTCTCTTTTATTAAGCGCTTTTTGGCCAGAAAACGTTGGTAACGTTCGGAAGAGACCAGACCCAGTTGATAACCCAACTCCGTGAGACGGAGATCAGCGTTATCCTCCCTGAGGAGGAGCCGGTACTCTGCCCGAGAGGTAAACATGCGGTAGGGTTCCTTGGTCCCTTTGGTGACTAGATCGTCGATAAGGACCCCTATGTAAGCCTGGGAACGATCAAGCACGAAGGGGTTTTCTTCCTTTACAAAACGGGCAGCGTTGATGCCCGCGATAAGCCCCTGAGCGGCGGCTTCCTCATAACCAGAAGTACCGTTTATCTGCCCGGCCAGGAAGAGACCAGCTATCTTTTTGGTCTCAAGCGAAGGTTTCAACTGGATGGGGTTTACGTAGTCATACTCGATGGCATAACCGGGTCGCATTATTTCCGCCCGTTCCAGCCCGGGGATGGAGTGCACCATGGCCCACTGGACATCTATCGGGAGGCTGGTGCTGATCCCGTTGGGGTAGACCTCTACCGTGTCCAGCCCCTCAGGTTCTAGGAAGATTTGGTGGCGGGGTTTGTCTGGAAAGCGAAAAACTTTGTCTTCTATCGAAGGACAATACCTGGCCCCTACCCCCTTTATGACCCCTGTAAAAAGGGGAGAACGATCAACCGCCGCCCTGATGATCTCATGCGTCTTTTCGTTGGTATAGGTAATAAAGCAGGGCACCTGGGGTAAGGGAGGCCTTTTCCCCTGATTTTCATGAGAAAAAAGTGGAGGGGGAACGTCTCCCCACTGGACTTCAAGCCGGCTGTAATCTATAGTGCGCCCATCGAGGCGGGGGCAGGTCCCGGTCTTCAAACGACCTAATTCAAAACCGAGTTCTCTCAAACAATCTGATAGCTTATTGGAAGGCGGGTCCCCCATCCGGCCGGCTGGAAAGTTCTTAAGCCCGATGTGGATCAGGCCTTTGAGGAAGGTGCCCGTGGTCACTACCACCGCTTTGGCGTGGAAGATCTCACCGATAGACGTTTCCACCCCGGTGACCCGGTTATCCGCTACCAAAATGCGGTCTACCATGGCCTGTTTGACCGTTATGCCAGGGGTCCGCTCCAGCACCTGTTTCATATAAGCCTGATAACGCCAGCGGTCTGCCTGCGCCCTGGTAGCCCTCACCGCCGGGCCCTTGCGGGTATTTAAACGGCGGAACTGGATCCCCGTCTGGTCAATGGCCCGGGCCATCTCACCCCCCAGGGCGTCTATCTCCTTGACCAGGTGGCCTTTGGCCAGACCGCCTATGGCCGGGTTACAGCTCATGGCCCCGATACGGTCCAGGTTAATGGTGAGCACCAAAGTCGCGCAGCCCAGCCGCGCCGCGGCCAGCGCGGCTTCCAGACCCGCATGTCCGGCTCCGATCACAATGACATCAAATTCCTTGGGATAAAGCGCCATCTTCTTTGACTTTTAACCTGAAATTCTTTAGTCTGTTTAAGGGAGAGCCTAAAAATGACGAAACAATTCTTAAAGTATCAAGGAGTCCAACATGAAAATCCATGATCGTATCTTACAAAATATAACCGTAAAAAGTCAAAATTCCAGCAACACTCCCAAGGGGGAACCATTCAAAGAGGTATTGAACAAGGTCCTTGCTTCTAGCCCTGTTGCGGGCCAGGAAACTTCTCTTCCCGAAACCCTTAACGAAGTCTACGCCCTGGCCGAAGAAGTTATCTCCTTGCTCGAAAAGGCTTCTGAAGGCGATCAGGTGGCACTAGAAGAACTGCTTCCCAAGACCAAGGAGCTTGAAAAACTGAGTGCAAAGCTTGAAGGGACAGCCAAAGAGTTCTTGACTGAACTCTCTTTAACGGCCGCTGTTAGCAAGGCCAAGCTGGAAGAAGGGCTACTTTAAATCCTCTTCCTTTGGCTTTTCCTTAAGCCATATTTCCAGCTCATCAAGCCCCATTTTACTTGCCCGCCGAACCTGTATTTTGAGCCCGTCCCATTCTATTATTTCCCCCGCCTTGGGTATGCGGCGCGTTAGTTTCATGATAAAACCCCCGATGGTTTCGTAATCTCCTGGAGGAATATGTAAACCCAATTCTTCGTTGGCCCTTTCAATCTCAAGCCAGGCTTTGACCAAAAAGTGATTCTCGGAAAGCTTAACGTAGGGGACCAGCTTCTGGTCAAACTCGTCCCAAAACTCCCCTAAAACCTCCTCCACCAGGTCTTCAATGGTGACGATCCCCACCGCCTGGCCGTATTCATTGACCACCACACAAATGGTCTGCCCCTCTTTTTGCATTTCCGCCATGAGTTCTGCGGCCGGTTTGAATTCCGGCACGTAACTTACTTCGCGCATAAACCGCCTGACCGGTGCCTGCTGGTCCTTAACACCCAGAAGATCTTTGGCCAAGAGAAAGCCTATGATCTGGTAAGGATGCTCCCGGAAGACCAAGAGCCTTGAATGTCCTGAATGGACGAAAAGCCTAAGCGCTTCTCCTACCCTTTCAAACTCCTCCACCGCTTTGACCCATATTAAAGGAATCATTACCTGGGCCGCGGTCTTTTGAGAAAAATCAATTAACCGAGAAATGAGCCGCTTTTCGTTGGGATCAAGCACCTCCTCGGAACATACCAGCATCCTTATCTCTTCCCTGGTAACGGAAGGCAACCGTCGTCTTCCCTCTTTTTTGGTTACCAAGGAAATGAGCCCGGCGATTGACCAAATTAACGGAAAGAGTACGCGGCTTACTAAATAAATCAGCGGAGCCACTTTGGGGGCCAGCGCTTCTGCCTTCTGCTGGGCAAAACTTTTGGGAATCATTTGGCCAAAAAGGAGCATCAGCGGGGGGAGGGAAAAAACTGCTATCATGCCGCCGAAACGGGGGAAGAGCTCGATCAAAAAGCCGGTAGTCAAGACACTGTTGCCGATAACGGAAAGATTTAGGCCCAAAAGGGTGGTGGTAAGCAGCCACTCGGGATTATTTAACAGTTTGAGGGCCAGCCTGGCACCAAAGCTCTGACGGGCCATTTTTTTGAGTTTGGCCTCATCAGCCGCAATTAGGGCTATTTCAGCCCCGGCAAAAAAGGCCTCAGCGGCTAACAGGAAAAGGAAGGTCAAAAGGCCGGGTAACCAGTTCATGAGACTTTATCCACCCGAATCCTTACCAACCTGGTGCCTTTTACCTTTTCCACAGTAAAACGAAAACCGAAGGCCTCTTTGGACTGACCTTCTTTAGGAAGTTCCCCGAAGAGGAAAAGGACCAGGCCCCCGATGGTCTCAAAATCTTCAGAAGGAATATTGGCCCCTGCTACCCGGTTAAACTCCTCCACCCTCACCCTGGGAGACACCAGCCAGCTCTGGGGAGCGATTTCTTTAATCGGTTCCCGGCGAATGTCAAATTCGTCGTATATTTCCCCGAAAAGTTCCTCTAAAACGTCCTCCAAGGTAACCAGCCCTACCACGGTGCCATACTCGTCTACCACCAGGGCAAATTTGAGGCGACGTTTTTGGAATTCTTCCAAAAGGGTCCTTACCCTCATCATTTCCGGGACGAAAAAGGGCGGCCGGACCAGATCAGCCAACCTCCTGGCTTTACCCTCCAGTTGCCAGCGTAAGAGATCCTTTACGTGTAAAATGCCGATTACGTGGTCCAGTCCTTGGCGGTAAACGGGAATACGTGAAAACCCCTTTTTCTTGATAAGAAAAAGCAATTCTTCGGTGATAGGAGCGTCCTCCAGGGCAAAAATGTCACGCCTAGGGGTCATGATGGTGGAAACGTTGACCTTTTCTGATTCCAAAAGCCCATAAATAAAACGTCTTTCCTGGTCTCCCAAGATCCCGGCCTGGTAGCTTTCTTCAATGAGTTGCAAAAGGTCTTCTTCGGAAAGGGGGTGTTCTTCCCGGGTGGGGATGCCACACAAACGCAAGAAGGCGTTGGTAAAAGAAAGCATAAACACCCTGACAGGGGAAAAAACAAAGATGAAGACCCGGAGCATGGGGGCCAGCAAACAGGCCATTTTTTCCCTTTGACGGAAGCCAAATACTTTGGGAATCAGGTCTCCAAAGAAAAAGAGGAGGACCGTCATTAACGGATACGCCAGCCACTCTCCCCGGGCCCCAAAAAGTTTTACCAGAGCCAGAGTGGCGACGGAGGAAGAAATAATGTCGGAAAATTCGTTCCCGATAAGGATGGTGGCCAGCACTTTGCGCGGGCTCCTTAAGAGCTTTACTGCCAAGCGACAGGAGCTGCGCGGGTGTTCCTTCAGGCGTAATTGATCCAGCCGGGAAAGGGAAAAAAGGGCGGTCTCCGAACAGGTAAAAAAGCCAGAAAAGATTATCAAGATAAAAACTATCAGGGCAGAAAGGTAGATTTCTATTCCTAAAGGGATTAAATTCATGTAAATATAATTTGGGTCCCTTTAACTGCTAGTCTAGTTTTTAAATTTAGCCTGGTAAAGGCTCAAGGATGTAGTCATGGCTTTAAAAGATTTGGAAACAGAAAGCAAGCTTTTTTGGGCAGTTTCTACTGAAAGAATCTGCTCCCCGGCCTGCCTCCAGGCCCTTCTAGAAATAGCGGAAGAAAAAATCATCATTTGTAACCGCAAGGGGGATATCCTCTTAGCCAACCTTTCACCTGCCAAACCAAATATTTTTTTGTGGTTTGCTTCTAAAAAAGAGGAAGATAAATTCAACCAACTTTTAGAACAGAACAAAAAAATTAAACAATTTGAAGCCACCCTTAATTATGATTCTAAGCCTAAAAAGGTATATTTAAACGCTGCTTTTATCCCAGAAACCGATGAATTAATAGTCACTTTTAGCGAGTCAGAAATACTAAATCAACTTTGCGAGCAACTTTCTCATTCCGAAAAGATGGCGGCCATTGGTCAGATGGCCGCAGGAATCGCCCATGAATTAAATACACCTCTTGGGATTATTTTGGGATATACCCAACTACTGGAAGAGGATTTAGAGGGGCAAGATGAAGTTTATGAAATGCTCAAAAAAATAGAAAACCAGGCCAAACTTTGCAAACGTATCGTAAAAGGACTTTTAAAATTTGCCCGGGAAGAAAAAAAGCATTTAAGTGAAGTAAATATTAATGAACTAATTGAAGAAGTGCTTTCTTTAATAGAACATACTTTAGCTATGGATTTTATTGAAGTAGTACGTCGCTTTGACAAAAATATTCCTGATTATCGAGGAGACCCAGAAAAGTTAAAGCAGGTTTTCATGAATTTAATCACAAACGCTCAACATGCTATCGGTGAGAAAGGAAAAATTTATATCACTACCAAATATCTGCCAGACAAAAAGGAAATTATGGTAGCCATTGCTGATACAGGTTGTGGTATTCCTCCAGAAATAAAAGATCGTATTTTTGAACCTTTCTTCACTACCAAAGAAGAAGGCAAAGGCACTGGACTTGGGTTGGCGGTAGTCAAAGCAATCCTTGAAGAACATGGGGCTTCCATTGAATTTCAATCCCCGGTTGAAGACGAAAATTTAGGCGAAAAAGGGAAAGGTACAGTTTTTATAATACATTTTCCCATAAAAGAAGAAACAAAAAAAGAAGGAGGGTAAAGATGGCTAACATTCTCGTATTAGACGACGTAGAAGACGCGGTAGAACTCATCAAAAGGATTTTAAAGAGAAAAAAACATCAGGTATTTGAATTTACCGAAGAAGATGAGGCTATTGAATTTGCCAAAAACAACCCTATTGATCTGGCGATTCTTGATATTAAACTCAAAAAAATGAGTGGTGTAGAAGTTTTACGAGAATTAAAAAAAATCAATCCAAATATTAAAGCTATCATGCTTACTGGTTATCCAACCGTAGAAACAGCCAAAGAATCTTTAGAATTGGGAGCGTCTGAATATTGTATCAAACCTATTGATAAAGACGAATTAGAGGAAAAAGTGGCAAAAGTTCTAAGCTCAAACTAATATGCATAGCAAAGAAAAGACATATCTTACTCTATTTTTAGAAGTAGCACGGCATATCTCTTCTACCCTTGAAATAGACAAAGTCCTAGATCTAATTGTTAAAAAAGTAGCAGAAGTTGTAGGGGTAGAAGCCGCTACTATTCGCTTACTAGATCCTTCTGGCAAAAAGCTATATCTAGCTGCAGCTTATGGTCTTTCTAAGGAATACCTTAACCGCGGGCCTGTTGATGCAGAAAAGAGCATAGCAGAAGCTCTAGCAGGGAACCCAGTAGCTATATTTGATGCCGCACATGATCCCCGGGTAGCTTATTCTGAAGCAGTCCGTAAGGAAGGGATTAAAAGCATTCTCGCCGTACCTATCCAAATAAGAGGGCGAGTAATCGGGGTATTACGCCTTCTTTCACGCAAACCGAGATTATTCACCGATGATGAAATCGATTTTGCTACCGCTTTAGCCGAACAGTGTGGCATCGCCATCGAAAATGCACGGATGTATGAAGCTCAGCGTAAACAATTACGCTATTTTGAAACCCTTAACGAAATAGGAAAAGCCTTAAATTCTATAAGAGATCTTAACGAGATTCTAAATCTTATTGTAACCAAACTTCCCGAAGTAATGAATCTAAAAGGATGTACTATCAGATTACTGGATCTTTCTGGACAGAAATTAGAACTAGTAGCTTCCTATGGCCTTAGCAAAGAATATCTTTCCAGAGGCTCCATAGATGATGAACTCAGCACACACCAAGCCTTAAAGGGAGAACCAGTTATTATTTACGACGCCACTACTGACCCACGCATAAGATATCAGGAAGAAGCTAAAAAAGAAGGTATAGCCAGTATTCTTGCGGTACCTATAATTGTTCATAACCGCATTATTGGAGTCTTAAGGTTACATACCGCAAAACCACGGCATTTTGACGAAGCAGAAATTAACTTTGTCATGGCAGTAGCTGAACAAAGCGGCATAGCCATTCAGAATGCGCTTTATTACAAGAAAATAAATAATATCCTTACTCAATTAGAAGAAGAACACAAGTTTTTGGGCACTGTTATCGACTCCTTGGCTGCTGGGCTGGTAGTTATCGACAGCAAGAAACATCTGGCCATGGTAAATAAACGCATTCTTGAAGAACATGGTTTCAAATATGAAGAAACTATTGGACGAAAATGTTATGAGGTCTTAAAGACTTGTCGGCGAGATCTCTGCCCGTTAGAAAAAGTACGCCAGAAGAGAGAGCCCGCCTCCTATATTACCAGCTTAAAAGCCGGCAACGAAGAAAAGCATTATGAGGTTACCCTCTCTCCGGTAATTGGCTCTTCGGGGGAAGTAGAACATTTCATAGAAATTGTCAGAGATATTACCGCCCAACTCAAATTACAACAGGAACAGATGGAAAGAGAACGCCTGGAAGGGGTATTACAACTCGCGCGCACGGTAGCCCACGAATTAAACACGCCCATGTTTGCCGCTCTGGGTACCGCCCAGCTTGCCCTCTCAGACCTGAAAGAGGACGACCCGATCTACGAAGACCTGCAGATCATTGTGCGCAACCTTAAAAAAATGGCCGAGCTTACCAAAAAGATGGCCCACATCACCCATTACGAAACAAAAGATTACGTGGGAGACGTCAAAATTTTAGATTTAGAGAAGGCAGCCGACGGCGGCCAGAAAAAATAATCCATGCAGCGCAACCTCGTCCCCACGGTTATTGGTTTTCTCCTGGCAGGAAGCGTCCTCTTCCTGACCTTGCGTCTTTATCTCCCTTTTTTTCAACCTATCGCTTGGGCCGCGGTAATCGCACTCTTTCTACATCCAGTAAATCGCCTCATGCGCAGGCTCTTGGGGGGAAGAAGGGGCTTGGCCGCTCTTTTACTCTGCGTCCTTTTCGTAGGTTTGGTCTTTGTCCCGCTAATATTTGCCCTCACCAATCTTACCTCGCAGGCCATAGAAATCATTACCCAACTTAAGAAACAATTGGAAACCAAAAGCCTTGCTGAAATTTTTATTCCGGATCCCCATAAATATCCTTATTTGCATACGATAGGAAAAATCTTTTTCGAAAAGTTGGCCCTTTACGAAAAAGAAATCCAATCGGCCCTCCTTTCCCTGGCCTCCTCGGCGGGGCAATTTGTCCTCTCTCAGGGAACCGTAATCTTCAGGAACACGGTAAACCTGATCCTACAGGTAATATTTATGCTTTTTACCCTTTTTTACCTCTTCCGGGACGGTGACTATTTCGTAGAAGGACTTAAAAGTCTTCTACCTGTCCCTCCGGAAGAGGCCCGCCGTATCGTAGAGAAGGTACAACAGGTGATCGAAGCCACCCTCTATGGTTCTATCCTTACCGCTCTGGCTCAGGGAGGTCTGGCCCTTATTATTTACCTCATCTTAGAAGTACCTTCCTCGTTGCTCTTGGGGTTGTTAACGGCTTTGGCTTCCTTCATCCCTCTGGTGGGAACCGGGCTGGTATGGCTGCCGCTGGTAATCTATTTCTTGCTTTCCGCCTCTTACGTTAAGGCCCTTATCCTTTTGGCTTATGGTTCCCTTTTTATTAGCCAGATCGACTCTCTTATAAGACCTTATTTCATCGGAGGCCGGACAGAAATACACAATCTTTTCATCTTCTTTAGTATTTTGGGAGGGCTCAAATTATTTGGATTTCTGGGAGTCTTTTTGGGACCGATTTTGGTGGCCCTTTCGATCTCGGTTATCGAAATTTACCACCTCAAGCTCGCTGAGGAATCCTATGCCCGAACTCCCGGAAGTGGAGACTATTAAAAGGACCCTTTCTCCCCTTTTAAAAGGCCGGCTAATTAGAGAAATAAAGGTTGGCCTTGGCAAACTCCTTTTACCCGGAGAAAAAGAATTTATCGCCCGAGTGGCTGGACGTCATTTTTTAGGTCTTAAGAGGAAGGGAAAATACCTCATCTGTCTTTTAAGCGGTGGAACCGCCATCATCGTCCATTTTCGTTTGACCGGCCAGCTAATCTACGTAAACGGCCAAAAATCTTTGCCCCCGCATACCCATTTACGTTTTTTCCTCGATCGAGGAGAGCTCCTCTACGTTGATTTGCGCCAGTTCGGCAGGCTTGAAGCCCTGGCCGCAAAAGACCTTAAAGACCACCCCAAATTAAAAGAACTCGGACCTGAACCCTTCGCCTTAAACGAAAGAGATTTTTATGGTTTGCTCCAGAAAAGCAGCAGACCCCTTAAAGCCCTTCTTCTGGACCAAAAAGTGATCTCAGGGCTGGGAAACATTTACGTAGATGAAAGCCTTTTCCGGGCAGGATTGCACCCAAAACGCCCTGGAAAAGAGCTTACTTTACCAGAAGCTGCCCGGCTCTTAGCGGTTATCAAAGAAATTTTGAACGAAGCCATCAGCGATAGGGGGTCTTCGGTGAGAAATTACGTGGATGGCCAGGGCCAGAGCGGCAAGTTTCAGGAAAAACACCAGGTCTACGGACGCCGAGGCAAGCCCTGTCCCCGCTGCGGCCAAACCATCGCTTACACCAAAATCGCCCAACGCGGCACGCATTTTTGCCCCGCCTGTCAGAAATAGGCTTTGCTAGAAAAGCAAAAGTGTTATGCTTAAAAAAGAAGGAGCGTCGTTTTATAACTCATGAAAAAGGCTTATATCGTCCGTTTAAGTGATATTCTAGATCAGATCCAATCTTATCTCCCCGGAGCAGATACCCGTCTGGTAGAAAAAGCTTACGTCTTTGCCGCCCGGGCCCACGCCGGGCAGGTGCGACGTTCAGGGGAGCCTTACCTATCCCACCCCATGTCGGTGGCTTACATTTTGGCCCAAATGAAGCTTGATCTCCCCACCATAGCCGCCGGGCTCCTACACGACACTGTGGAAGACACCAACGTCACCATCGAGGAAATAAGGCACCTCTTCGGGGACACGGTCGCCGACATCGTAGACGGAGTCACCAAAATCAGCCATCTGCCCGTCAAAAGCAAGGTGCACAAGCAGGCGGAAAATTTCCGCAAAATGTTGCTGGCCATGGCCAACGATTTGCGCGTCATTCTCGTCAAACTGGCAGACCGCCTGCACAATATGCGCACCCTAGAATATATGCCAGAGCACAAAAGGCAGCGCATTTCCCGAGAAACCCTTGAAATTTACGCCCCCCTTGCCAGCCGTTTAGGAATTGATTGGCTCAAAAGGGAGTTAGAAGACCTCTCTTTCATGTATCTTTACCCGGAAGATTACCGTCGGCTGCGGGAGGAAGTAGACAAAGTCGTAGCCGCCCGCCAGGATTTCATCGAAGAAGTTAAAAAAATCATCGTTGATAAGTTGAAAGAAGAAGGGATAAAAGGGCGGGTTATCGGCCGGCGCAAGCACCTATTCAGTATTTACCGCAAATTGCAACGCAACAACCTCAGCATTGATCAGCTTTATCTCATCTACGATATCATCGGTTTGAGGGTAATAGTCCAACAAATAAAAGAGTGCTATCAAGTCCTGGGGATTGTCCATTCTCTTTGGAAACCCATTCCAGGCCGGTTTAAAGATTATATCAACCTCCCCAAGCCCAATATGTACCAATCCTTGCACACCACGGTCATTGGCCCGGGTGGGCGGCAGATGGAAATCCAGATCCGGACTGAGGACATGGACCGGGTCGCCAACGAAGGGATCGCCGCTCACTGGCTTTATAAAGAAGATAAGATTATCGCTGCCTCTTCGGCCAAAAACGGACAACTGGAATGGCTTGAACGGCTGATAGAGCTCCAGAAAGAACTCCAAAACCCCCGGGATTTTATTGAATCCCTCCGGATGGACCTCTTTCCCGATGAGGTTTACGTCTTCACCCCACAGGGGGACATAAAGGTGCTGCCTCGCGGGGCCACTCCGGTCGACTTTGCCTATGCCATCCACACCGAAGTAGGGCATCATTGTGCCCGGGCCAAGGTAAACGGCCGCCTGGTCCCCTTGGATTACGAACTGCAAACCGGGGACATCGTAGAAATCGTCACCACCCCACACCAGAAACCCAGCAGAGACTGGCTCAAGTTTGTAAAGACCAGCCGGGCCAGGAGTCGCATCAAACAATGGCTGAAACAAGAAGAACGACAGAGGATACTGGCCGCTGGCCGCGAAATGCTGGACCGGGAGTTCCGCAAAGTCAAATTGACCCTGGCGGCGTTCCTAGACCACGAACTCTCTGAAGAAATTGCCAAAAGTTTCTCTTTCAAAAACGTAGAAGAATTGATCGCCGCAGTAGGCTACGGAAAACTCACCCCCCAACAGGTGGTTAAACGTTTTCTGGTCACCCGGGAAAAAGAAGCTGGCCAGGAAGAAGAAATCATTACCCGCAAAAGACGCCCCCATCACCGTGGCCCGGAGGCCCTTTCCGTGGAGGGTACTGAAGACGTGCTGTTTCACCTGAGTAAATGTTGTAAACCTCTGCCCGGAGACGAGGTGGTAGGATATATAACCCGGGGCCGCGGCATTACTGTGCACCGGGCGGATTGCCCTAACCTCGAGACCCTTGACCCAGAACGACTTATCGACGTCAAATGGGAGCCCGGGGACGGGGCCACTTATACCGCAAGAATTTGGGTCTTAACGGTGGACAAAAAAGGTATGCTAGCCTCAATTTCCGGGGCCATAAGTGCTACTGAGGCCAACATCCTGGAGGCAGACCTCAAGACCACTCAGGACCGGCGGGCCCTCTTCAATTTTGTCTTAGAAGTTTCCAATAAGGCCCACCTGGACCGCATTATGAATAACGTCAAGCAAATCGAAGGCGTGATCCGGGTGGAAAGAAAATTCGCCTAATGTACCGCCTTCTGGACTTTACCTGCCTTAAGACAGCGCGTACAGACTTTCATCCGCTTTACCTGACCGTTGGGTAACTTTACCCGTACCCGTTGGATGTTGGGATACCACCAACGTCCAGAACGTTTATTTGAATGGCTTACCTTATGGCCCGTGTGAGGGCGTTTGCCGCAAATCTCACATATCTTGGACATTTGCAGGCCTCCTCCTTCAGTATTGGTGCCGTTTTATAACGGGAACTTTAAAGGTTAGCAAGGGCAAGAAACCTTTGGGCCAGCTCTTCAAAAGCCCCCCTCAGTTCTTCCTCAGACATCATAGGCAATTCGCCCAAGACCTCGATCCCTCTGGAGGCGACCTCCTTTTTGAGGGCCTCTTCCACCGTCTGGTTGGTCCCCGTCCGGCTCAAGACCACCAAAAGGCGGGCCCGGGGTGCCAGATAAGAGACCCTCTTTAGCAGGAGGAGGGCCTGTTCTTCAGGAGTGAGAAAAAGGACCACCAGGTCCGTCCCGTCTAGGGCGTAAAGTAAAAATTTACCATGATAGGAAGGGAGATCTAACAGGTAAGGAGTCTCCTTTTGTGCCTGTTCTTTGATAGCCTTTACCAGTTGAGGTGTCCCTCTGGCCCCGGGAAACAGCTGTGCCTTAAAAAACTTTCGTTCCCCTTCCCTGGCCTCTACCAACTCGGCCACCTGCATGTTGGCCAACTGTAAGGCCTGATTGGGGCAGAGGTGTACGCAGAGCCCGCACCCTTCACACTCCAAAAGGTCTATCCAGAGGTCTTCCTCATAAATGGCCCTGAAAGGACAGCTCTTTTGGCAGAGGGCACAGCCCGCACAAACCAGATAATTCCTGACCGGTACCGACAATTTAAAGGGTTCCTTTTTGACGATCTCCAAACCCTCTTCAACAGGCAATTCAAACCGGGCGTCTGCGGCGGTAAGGGTGGGCCTCAGCTCAAGCACCGCCCTGAAAAACGTCGTCTTGCCGCTTTGCGGAAGCCCTGCAATGGCTACTTCTGCCATGACTTACCTCCTTCAAGATGCTGCCTGAGCCGGTCCCAAAACGCCTCCCCTTCCGGCCAGGCCTTTAAAAGGTCTCCCTGAAAACCGGGGAGATAAGGGATCTCTCCCGCATAAAAAAGACCATAAGTCGTACACAAAGAGGCCACCGACACCGCTTCCCGCACCTGGTTTACTATCACCATTCCGCCAAGCCCCAAACCCTGCGTCAACTCTCCGAAGAGTTTTATCTCCTCCGCCAACCTGTCCCACGGCTGCGTGACCAAAATCAACGCTTCGGCCTCCTTCAGACCGCTTAGGGCCTCACCATGTAAGCCGCAGGGGGCCTTAAGGATAGCCTGGGAAGGAAGGGGAAACCTCTCTTTGAGTTTTTTGACCACCGTGCCCTCAAGGGGAGTACGCCTTAAAAGACGGCCGGCAAAGAGTTCGATCCCGTCCAAGGTCCCATAAACGATCTCCCCCACCTGGTATTCTTTCAACTCTATGGCCTTTTTAGGACAAATTTCCTTGCAGAGACCACAGCCGTGGCAATAAGGCCCACGATGCTTTACAGTTTCTCCTTCCACACTCAAGGCCCCAAACTGACACTGTTTAACGCACTCCCCACAGAGATCGCACTTTTCCCTTTTAAAACGGGAAAGCCGCCCCCAGACGACTTCCTTTTCTTTCTCCTCTGCCGGCCACAGTTTGGGCAGACCGACCTCTAATTCGTAAATTGGAGCCGAAAATTTCTGCGCCAAGGCCCTGGACAGCACACTGCGCCCTACACCCCCTCTTAGAGAAAGAAGACCTATGATCATTTCCGTTCCTCCCGATATTCTAAGAAGAAAACTTAAGGATACCCGATGGGCTAGTAAAGGTTGGCTGCGGCCAGATGGTCCTCGTCTAGGTTCCCGAAGGTGGAATATTGCGCCAGGAAGGCCAATTTAACCACGCCGGTAGGGCCGTTTCTCTGTTTACCGATAATGAGCTCGGCGATACCCTTCTCCGGGCTGTCTTTACGATAGACTTCGTCCCGGTAAATAAAGATGATCACGTCCGCGTCCTGTTCAATGGCCCCGGACTCCCTTAAATCCGACAGTTGGGGCCTTTTGTCCGGCCGCTCTTCCACCCTTCGGTTCAATTGGGAAAGGGCCATGACCGGAACGTTCAGCTCTTTGGCCATGGCTTTAAGGGAGCTTGAGATCTCTGAGATCTCTTGCTCTCTCCTCTCCCGCCTTTCCCTTCCCCGCATAAGCTGGAGATAATCGATAATAATAAGACCGAGACCGTGTTCCGACATAAGACGTCGGGCCTTGGCCCTCAGCTCGAGCACGCTGATGGCCGGGGTATCATCGATAAAAATAGGGGCCTTAGAAAGCTTGTTGGCCGCATAGGTCAGGCGTTGCCAATCAGCGTCACTCAACTTCCCGGTACGGACGGCCTGAACGTCTACCCGTGCCTCGGCACACAGCATCCTCATGGCCAGCTGTTCTCTTGACATTTCCAGCGAAAATATGGCTACCGGAATGCCTTCTTCCACCGCCGCGTGTTGGGCCACGTTTAAGGCGAAAGAGGTCTTGCCCATACTGGGCCGCCCGGCCACAATGATCAGGTCTGAATTCTGGAGCCCGGCGGTGAGTCGGTCAAATTCGTAAAAACCCGTAGGGACGCCGGTCACTTCCTGACGTTTCTGGTGAAGGTGCTCAATCTGAAGCACCGCGTCTTTTATTACCTCTTTGATGGGGAAAAAGCTCCGGCGGCTACCCTGGGCCCTGACCTCAAAAATGGCTCGCTCCGCCTCTTCCAAGAGGTCATCCACCGGCTCTATGGCTTCGTAACAGCGGCTGGCGATCTCTGTGCTTACTCTTATCAAGCGGCGTAAGATGGATTTTTCCCGCACGATATTGGCGTAGTAAGTGACGTTGGCAGCCGTAGGCACAAAATGGGCCAGTTCCGCCAGATAGGCAGCCCCACCCACCTGTTCCAAAAGTTCTCTCTCTTTTAAGGCCGCATGCACCGTGACCAGATCAATGGGTTCATTTCGGTTAAAAAGATCCAACATGGTACGGAAAATGGCCGCGTGCGCCTGGCGGTAAAAATCCTCCGGGGTCAGGAGCTCAACTACCTTCAGGATGGCAGCGTTGTCTAAAAAGATGCTTCCCAGGACACACTTTTCTGCCTCTATGTCTTGGGGGGGAAGACGATCAAGCTCTATTTCCTGTTTTTTGCGGCGGGGCATAAATCTATTTAACCCCAATTACAACCAAATAGAAAGGCCCCTTTAAAGGGGCCTTTAGCTTTAGCTCAGGGGAACCACTTTTACCTTGACGTGGGCGGTAACGTCGCCAGAGAGTCTGATGGGCACGATGTATTCACCTAGTTTTTTGATGGGTTCATCCAGTAAGATCTGCTTCTTGGTGATCTCAAACCCTTGCTCCTTCAGGGCGTTGACGATTTCAGTGGCGGAAACCGAGCCGTATAGACGATCCTCTTCGATGACCCTTTGAGGGATGACCAGCTCTATTTCGTTCAACTTTTCCGCCTCAGACATCAATTTCTTGCGCAGACGCTCGGCTTTAGCCAGGATAATCTGTCTTTCCCGCTCTATGGCCTTAAGGCTCTTTTTGCTGGCAGGAATGGCCAGCCCCTTGGGAATAAGGTAATTACGGGCGTAGCCGTCTTTTACGGTAACGATATCCCCGGGAGCCCCAAGATTGGGTACGTATTCTCTAAGGATTACTTCCATGATTAACCTCCTTGCCGGGCAAGCTCTTCTTCCTCAATGTCCGCGATAAAGGGGAGCAAGGCCATAATGCGGGCCCGTTTGATAGCCGTGGTGAGCTGGCGTTGATGTTTGGCACAAGTACCTGTCTGGCGCCGGGGGATAATCTTGCCCCGTTCCGTGATAAAGGCCTTTAGAATCTCGGGCTCTTTATAATCTATCTTGAGGTTGGGGTCCGCACAGAAACGGCATATCTTCCGACGCGGATAAAAACGCCGCCTTCTAACGGCACTCTGGGTATCGTTGCTCATAAGCCCTCCTTAAGCTGCCAAAGTCTCGGGTTCGTATTTGTCTTCCAACTTGACGACGATGAACCTTATTACCCGCTCGTCAATACGGAAATATTGTTCCAATTTGGGGGGAGTTTGGGCAGGGGCGACAAATTCCATAAAGATGTAGTACCCTTGCCTCTTCTTCAAGATAGGGTATGCCAACCGGCGCAGGCCCCACTCGTCTTTCTTCAGGATTTCGCCACCGTCGTTCTGGATGATTTCTGCAAGCTTTTCTAGGACGTTCTCCCGCTCTTCGACGTGGTCTGGGTGAATAATGAAAAGGGTTTCGTACTTGCGTAGCTTTTCCGCCATAAAGCCTCCTTTCGGTCAAATTTGGCCCCTTGCGGAGCAAGGAGGTAATTAAAAATAAAAATAAAATTTGGTGGGCGGTGCTGGATTCGAACCAGCGACTTCCACCGTGTGAGGATGACGCTCTACCACTGAGCTAACCGCCCACCAGTTTCTAAGTATATAAAACCTTTTTACCTTTGCAAGAGCGTTTTCCGAAGGTTGCGCCAGAGGGATACGTCTGCCGGGGCCAAGGAAATATTGTCTATTTCCTCTGGCTCAAACCAACTAAGCTCCTGCCCCTCCAGGGCCCGGGGCTCACCCTCCTTTATTTGACAGGAAAAGCAAGTAAGCCTGATAGCAACCTCGGGGTAATCATGGTCTACCGCAGCCACCTCTTCCCCCACCTCTACCAGAATCCCCAATTCTTCTAAAAGTTCGCGTCGCAAGGCCTCTTGGGGCGCCTCTCCTTCTTCCACCTTCCCCCCTGGAAATTCCCAAAGGCCTCCTCTCTTTTTGTGGGCAGGGCGTTTCGCCAACAAAACCTTTCCCTCTTTCTGGAGGAGACCCGCCACTACCAGATATCTCATTAACCAAACACCCGCTCGAAAATAGTGTCTACGTGGCGCAGATAGTACTTGAGGTCAAAGAGCCTGGCCAACTCTTCTTCGGAGAGATACTTGGTAATCTCCGGGGCCTGCCGGACCACCTCGGGAAAGGATTTGTTTTCATCCTCCCATACCTCCATGGCCCGCCTTTGTACCAATGCATAGGCTTCCTGGCGGGGAAGCCCTTTTTCGGTGAGCGCCAGGAGGAGCGGCTGAGAGAAAATGAGCCCCCGCAAAAGATTGAGATTCCGTTTCATTCTTTCGGGGTAAACTATCAGCTTATCCAGCATCCGGGTCAATCTCTTGAGCATAAAGTCTGCAAGGGTGGTGGCGTCCGGCACGATTACCCTTTCTACCGAAGAGTGGCTGATGTCTCTTTCGTGCCAGAGGGCGTCGTTTTCCAGGGCCGGCATCAGATACCCTCGGACCAAACGGGCCAGGCCACAAAGATTTTCTGACAAAATGGGGTTCCTTTTATGGGGCATGGCCGAAGAACCCTTCTGCCCCTTGGCAAAAAACTCCTCTGCCTCTAACACCTCGGTACGCTGGAGGTGACGTATCTCGGTGGCGATCTTTTCCACGGTACCGGCCAGGACCGCAAGGGAGGCCAGGTATTCGGCGTAACGGTCCCGCTGGATCACCTGGTTAGAGACCGGAGCCGGTTTAAGCCCCATCTTTTCGCACACGTAGGTCTCCACCTCGGGCTCGATATGAGCAAAGGTACCCACCGCCCCGGATAGCTTTCCGTAAGAGATGGTTTCCAGCGCCGCCTCCAAACGTCTCTTATTACGCCGCATCTCTTCGTACCAGAGGGCAAATTTCAGCCCAAAAGTTATGGGCTCGGCGTGGATACCGTGCGTCCGTCCAATCATAACGGTGTCTTTATGTTCGAGGGCCCGGCGTTTTAAGACTTCAAGGAGCTCGTCTACGTCTTCGATGATTATCTCCATGGCCCTCTTCATGAGCCAGGCCATGGCGGTATCCAGCATATCCGAGGAGGTCATCCCCAGATGGAGATAACGCCCTTCCGGACCGATCAGGCGTTCCAGGTAAGTCAAGAAAGCGATGACATCGTGCCTGGTTTCCCGCTCGATCTCTTCTATGCGGGAAACGTCTTCGGCGGTAAACCCTTTTTCCAAAAAGGGTTCGGTCTTGGCCTTAATGACCTCCAGGGCCTGCCGGGGGACACGACCAAGCTTGGCCCAAGCCTCACAGGCCAGGACTTCCACCAACAACCAGGCCCTCAATTTTTCTTCCGGGCTCCAGAGTCTGGCCATTACCTCGCGGGTGTATCTCGGGATCATGTCATACCTCCTGCATTCAGGCTATGCGCCTTAATAAAATAACAGACCGTTTAAGACAAGCGCCTTAACACCAAAAACATTCTTTGATGAGGGAAAATATCAAGAATCATTTAATGATCTTTGAGCCAAGAAAGGCCTACACCCCATAGAGCGCCCGCCAAATTCAGCCAAATATCCTTGAAATCCCCTACCCTATTGGGCAAAAGCGCTTGAACAATTTCATCCAATACCCCGACGGCAAAAACAAAGACCAGGGCCAGCCAGGAGGGCCAGGCAGAAAGCCGGCAAGCCCGCCTGCTCAAAATCCCCAAAATGGCGTACTCTATGAAATGTATGCGCTCTCCCGGTAGTTTTAAGAAAAAACTAGCCAGAGAAAGAATTATTATCGAAAGCACTATGGCCAAAGAGGTTGCAAGAAGAGAACTATTTTTAAAAAAGAAGTAAATACCCGAAAGAAAAAATATACTCAAACCAAGAAAGAGAGTTTCTAAACCGATCCTACCAAAATGGCGATATAACCGGCTTAATAAAGTAGGGGTAAACGGAAGAGAAAGATAAATTATCAGGACATATCCCCACACTACCAGCCAATAATTTGATAAAGAGGCCCTTTTTAAAGGGTGAACCATTTAAATTCCCTTAGTTTTTATTATATTTAAGCGCAATTTCTCAAAGTTGACACTAAGGCAAGGCTGTGTTTATTAGTCGCCAGCCTTTACGGAACAAAATCTCGGAGGACAGAGGATGAAGCGCACTTACCAGCCGAGTCGGATAAAGAGAAAGAGGGTTCACGGTTTTCGGGCCCGGATGAGGACCCGTTCGGGAAGGCGTATTCTGGCGAACAGGAGGCGCAAAGGACGCTGGCGGCTCACGGTATAAACGAAAAATTTAGACCCGAAGAGCGCCTCAGACGCCGGAAAGAGTTTGACCGGGTCTACCAACAGGGGAAGCGGCTTTACCTCCCCTATTTGAAGATCCTTTTAGCTCCCAACGATTTGGGTTATACCCGTTTGGGACTTAGTGTTTCACGTAAATTCGGCAAAGCCGTTAAAAGAAACCGGGCTAAAAGGATCTTGAGAGAAGTCTTTAGAAGAAATAAAGATATTTTTCCTAAAGGGCACGACGTGGTATTGACGCCGAAGCCGGAATTATTGTCCAAGAGGCAGCCGGAAATAGTGGCGGACCTTAAAAAAATTTTTGAGAGATATGAAAAAACTCGTACTAAAAGGTATTAGACTTTACCAGGTCTTATTCTCGCCCCTTTTTCCACCGTGCTGTCGTTTCTACCCTACCTGTAGCGAATATGCCCGGGAAGTGATAGCCCGTTTTGGTGTAGGAAAGGGTGGCCTTTTGGCCCTCTGGCGTGTCCTCAGGTGTCACCCTTTAAGCCGCGGAGGTTATGACCCGGTGCCTGAAAATTTCCCTTGGTCTTTCAAAAAGGGGTTGAAGAAAGGAGTGATCTAATGGAGAGAAATCTCATCTTGGCGATAGTCCTTTCCGTGATGGTCATAATCGGTTTCCATTTTTTTATGTCTACCGCCCAGAAAAAAAACACCTCTGTGAAGGCTCCTTTAACTAAAACCGAGAAAAAGGGCCCTGCCGAAAAGAAAAACCAAAAAGAGATAATCCCGGCCCGGGAAATGGCCTATCAGGTAAAAATAAGGCAAGCGGTCGTGGATTCCTCTCTGTTTAAGGCCAAACTTACCGAGGCTGGAGGGCGTTTTACCAGTTTTGCCCTCAAAAAATACCGCCAAACCATAGACCCTGACTCTCCTCCGGTGGAACTCATAAACGCCCCGAAGCTGGGGTTACCTCTAGAAATTTACCCCACCAAGGCCCCGGCCCTGGCCATTGCCCCCTACCAGGCCCAACCCTTAACCCTTACCCTCAAACACCAAGAAAAGGGGGAACTTTCCTTCATTCCCCTTAACAAAAACCCTTTGATCATCAAAAAAATTTATAGTTTTCAGGATGGTTCTTACCTCTTTTCTTTGAGAGTCCAGGTCAAAAACCCTTCCGACGAACCCTTTACCGACCAGATCCTTTTCCGCATGGTCTCAAAACCGGTGAGCAAACTTGATCGGCGTTATATCTTTCGCGGACCGGCTTACAGCCACCAGGGTCAGTACGAAGAGGTAAAGTTAAAGAAACCTGGCAGTTTCTTTGAATACACCGGGGAACTTGATTGGATCGGTTACGGGGACCCGTATTTTCTGATGGCAGTGGTACCTCCAGCCGGAGAAGCCTGGCGGGCCACCTTCCGTAAACTCAACCGCACGGCCGAAGAGGTGATCCTCTGGAGCCCTCTTTTGTCTCTGCCCCCCAAAGGAGAAAAAGAAATCGAGTTAAAGCTGTATTTTGGTCCTAAAAGTTTAGAAGTGTTAAAAAAGACGGGTTATCACCTGGCCAACGCCGTCCATTTTGGCTTTTTTGACCCTATTGCCAAACCTCTCCTTTATGCCCTCCAATTTTTGTACCGTTATACAGGTAATTACGGTATAGCCATCATTATTCTGACGGCCCTTATCCGTATCCTCTTCTGGCCGCTCAATCATTTAAGCCACAAAAGCATGCACAAAATGCAGGAACTACAACCGATAATTTTAAAGCTTAAGGAAAAGTATGGTGACGATAAGGCCCGTCTCAACCAGGAATTAATGCAATTGTACAAAACTTATAAGGTTAACCCTTTCATGGGGTGTCTCCCCATGCTTATCCAGATACCGGTATTCTTTGCCCTCTATAAAGTTCTCTTAATGGCTATTGAATTGCGTCACGCCCCTTTCTTCGGGTGGATAAAAGACCTCTCCGCCCCGGACCGGCTTTATATCGGCTTTGACATCCCCTATTTACACGGGATTCCGGTGCTCACTATCCTGATGGGGGTTTCCATGTATTACCAACAGAAACTGAGTCCTACCTCCCTGGATCCCACCCAGGAAAAGATGATGCTCATGATGCCGGTCATTTTTACGGTATTATTTATTAACTTTCCTTCGGGCTTAGTTTTATACTGGTTAACCAACAACGTCTTATCTATTGCTCAACAGCTTATGACCAACAAAATGCTTGCACGGGGTAGATAATGAAAGCCGAAGAATTTGAAGGAAAAAACGTGGAACAAGCCATCGAAGCAGCCTGCCGGCATTTCAACGTTTCGGTTGAGGATCTCAAAATCGAAATCATTACCCATGGTTCTACCGGACTTTTTGGGATTGGGGCCAAAAAGGCGCGCATTAGAGCGGCCCTCAAACCAGAAGTGGCCTTAAAAAAGCGCCAAGAGGAGGCCGAAAAGGTCCTCCGGGCCCTCTTGGCTGCTGCCGGCTTCGATATCCTGGCAGAGGGGAGGAGTGAAGAGGAAAAAATACTTATAGAACTTAAGGGGCAGGACCGGGAATATCTCTTAGATAAAGGAGGGGCCCCCTTAAACGCCCTCCAGTATCTGGTTAACAAGATCGTAGCGCGCCGGTTGGGGGTAGGGCCCAAAATCGTGATCGACGTCGAGGGGTTCCGCTCGGCGCGGGAAAAACAATTGCGTTCTCTAGCCCGCAAAACAGCCCAGCAAGTACGCAAGACCGGTAGGCCGGCAGAACTACCCCCCATGCCTTCTCAGGAAAGGCGGCTAATTCATTTAACGGTCAAAGAGATCCCCGGCGTGGAAACTAAAAGCAAAGGGCAGGGAGCCAATAGGCGCGTAGTCATTTACCCTAAAAGGCGTTCTAACCGCCGATGAAAACCAAAGACCTGGCTTACGCCGAGGCCACCATCGCCGCCATCGCCACCCCGGTGGGGCCTGGCGCCATCGGCGTAATCAAAGTCTCCGGGAATCTCGCCGAACACATCCTGAAACGGATATTCCAACCCAAAAGAAACATCAAAGAATTCCAGAGCCACCGGCTTTATTACGGGTTTATTAAAGACCCGGAGACCGGAGAACTGATAGACGAAGTGCTCGTTACTCTGATGCGTAAACCCCATACGTACACCCGCGAAGACGTACTGGAAATTTACGGCCACAGCGGCTATCTGGTCCTCACCAAGATCCTCGAGCTGGTGTTAAAAGAAGGGGCCAGGCCTGCGGAGCCAGGAGAATTCACCCGCAGGGCCTTCTTAAACGGTCGCATCGATCTCTCCCAGGCCGAAGCCCTGCTTGACCTCATCAACGCCCGTTCGGAAGAGGGACTAAAGCTTGCCCTTACCCAGCTGAAAGGTGCTTTGGCCCAAAAAGTCACCCGTATCAAAGAAACCCTCCTTTCCGCCCTGGCGGTCATCGAAGTAGCGGTGGACTTTCCGGAAGAAGACGTGGAACTCGTCTCCCATTATGACCTTTCCCAGACCCTGGAAAAGGAGGCCCTGGCTCCGATAACGGAACTTATTGAAAGCTACCAGTCCGGCAAACTCCTGAGGGAAGGGATAGCGGTGGTCATCGCCGGCCGCCCAAACGTGGGCAAATCAAGCCTCCTTAACGCCATCCTCCTCGAAGAAAGGGCCATCGTGACCCCTGTTCCCGGGACCACCCGTGACGTTATTGAAGAAATGGCCACCATTCAGGGCTTGCCTGTACGCCTCATTGACACCGCGGGGCTGCGGGAAGCCGAAGACGTGGTGGAAGAAATCGGGGTCAAACGGGCCAAGGAAAAGATTGCCGAAGCCGACGTGGTAATCTTTCTGGTAGATGGAAGTGCAGAACCTACCGAAGAGGATTTTAGACTCTATCAGGAAATCAGAGATAAACCCCACCTGGTGGTGGTCAATAAAATCGACATTGCCTCGCCAGAAGCTCTTGAGCTCTGGCGGGAGGCCTTTCCGGAAGAAAAGATCGTCTTCATTTCCGCTAAGACCAGGCTGGGTTTAGAAACCCTAGCCAAACGTATTTTTGAACTGGTCACCGGTGGTCTACCCGGAGAACTGCCTAACGTGGCCCCCAATTTACGCCAAAAAATGGCACTTGAGCGCACCAAGGAAGCCCTTGAGAGGGCCATCGAAAATCTTAAAAAATCCCAGTTTTTCCCGGAATTGGTGGCGGTGGATTTGAGGGAGGCCCTTTCTTCACTGGGGGAAATAACCGGGGAGACCACCACTGAAGACCTGCTTGACCGTATCTTTAGCAACTTTTGTATCGGAAAATAACCTTCTCCTCTTTTGGTTTATCCTTAAAAGGGGTATTTTTGCCTTATGCAGCGTATCGCGGCCGCCACTATTGCCGGCTCAGATCCCAGCGGGGGAGCAGGTCTTCAAACTGATTTAAGGGTCCTTACGCTCCTTGGAGTTTATGCCCAGGGGGTCATAACGGCCCTTACCGTCCAAAACTCCTTAGGGGTGAAAGGGTGGCAACCGGTAGAGGGCAAACTGGTAAAGTCCCAAATTGAAGCCCTTTTTGAGGATCTTCCCCCGGCGGCGGTAAAAACCGGCATGTTGGCCAACGCAGAAATCATCTTGGCGGTGGCCGAGGCCCTGGCAGACAAAGACGTCCAGCTGGTGGTGGACCCGGTCATGGTAGCCAAAGGGGGGGCCAGGCTGCTTGAAGAAGAAGCCCTAAAGGCCCTTAGGGAAAAACTGCTGCCCCTGGCCACGGTCATAACCCCAAATATCCCGGAAGCCGAAGCCTTATTGGGAGAGCGCATAAAAGACCCTGAAACGGTCTTGCCCAAGCTAAAGGCCCTGGGCCCGGAGAAAGTAATTTTAAAAGGGGGGCATCTAGAAGGAGAGGACGCGGTAGATCTCCTTTATGACGGTGAGGATATAGTGGCCCTTAAGGCTACGCGGGTAAAAGGCCCGGTCGGGCACGGCACAGGGTGCACCTTCTCGGCGGCCTTAACCGCAGGCCTGGCTCAGGGAATTTCTTTCTTTGAAGCCGCCCAAATAGCCAAAAAATTCGTCACCGTTTCCCTTAGGGCGGCTAGCCTTTCCCCGCTGGGAAAGGGGATCTCCCCCCTTGACCATTTGATCCACCTGGATAGGCTCAAAGCCCGCTACCAGGTGTTAAAAGACCTGGAAGCCGCGGCGGAATTTTTCTGCAGCTTCCCCGTAAGGGAGCTGATTCCCGAAGTCCAATCTAACCTAGGTTACGCCCTGCCCCTGGCCCAAGGGCAGGGTGAAGTAGCGGCTTTTCCGGGACGAATCGTGGCCTGCGGGGAAAGGGCCAGACCCGTAGGTTGCCCCACCTTCGGGGCCTCGCGGCACGTAGCCAACGTGATCCTAAGCGCCCTTAAGTTTGACCCTTCCATAAGAGCCGCCTTAAACATACGCTTTGACGAGAGTTTTATTAAAAGGGCCCAAAAATTGGGTCTGTCCGTGGCGGAATTTTCGCGCCGCCAGGAACCGCCGGAAATAAAGGCCCGTGAAGGCTCTACCCTGATCTGGGGCATAAGCGCGGTGTGTAGCCAGCTAGGCTTTGTCCCGGACCTCATCTTTGACCGTGGGGAAGTAGGCAAAGAGCCGATGATCAGGGTCCTAGGCAAAGACCCCTTTGAAGTAACCCAAAAAGCCTTAAAACTCCTTTCAGGAGGCCCCAAATGAGTATAACCAAGGAAGAAGTCCAGCACGTAGCCCATCTGGCGCGACTTGAATTTTCAGAAGAAGAGCTAGAACGCTTCACCGAACAATTGGCCCAGATATTATCTTACGTGGAAAAGCTAAACGAACTTGACACTTCCCAGGTAGAACCTACTTATCACGCCCTTAAGCTGACTAACATCTTTCGGGAAGATGAAGTTAAGGAATCCATCCCCACCGAAGAGGCCTTAAGTAACGCCCCTCAGCGGGAAAACGGCTTCTTTGTCGTACCTAAAGTGATCAAATAGGAGGTCCGTCCATGGAGTGGTTCAAATTACCTTTAACCGCCCAGCTCGAATTATTAAACAAAGGAGAGGTAACCAGCCGCTCCTTGACTTCATATCTCCTCAAGAGGATCGAAGAAAAAGATCCTCAGATAAAGGCCTTTATCACCGTGACCGCCGAAGAAGCCTTACGGGCCGCTGAAGAGGCGGATAAATCCCGGGCCAAGAAGGACCATAGACCCCTCTTGGGACTGCCTTTAGCGATAAAAGACAATATTTGCGTAAGGGGCGCGCCCACCACCTGTGCCTCTAAAATGCTGGCCCATTTTAAGCCGCCCTTTGACGCCACGGTCATTAAGAAACTAAAGGAGGCCGGAGCCGTCTTCTTGGGCAAGACTAATCTGGACGAGTTTGCCATGGGATCCTCCACCGAAAACTCGGCCTTCTTTCCTACCCGCAACCCCTGGGATAGGGAGCGCGTCCCAGGCGGCTCTTCGGGGGGCTCGGCGGCCGCGGTGGCAGCAGGCTTTTGTGCCGGGGCCCTGGGTTCGGATACCGGTGGGTCCATCAGACAACCGGCCTCCTTTTGCGGCGTAGTAGGTCTTAAGCCCACTTACGGCCGGGTCTCCCGTTACGGCCTGGTGGCCTTTGCTTCCTCCCTTGACCAGATTGGTCCTATTACCCGCACCGTAAAAGACGCGGCCCTGCTTTTACAGTACATCGCCGGGCGGGATGAAAAGGATTCCACCTCGGCGCCGCATGAGGTACCCGATTATCTCTCTGCCCTCAAGATGAATCTCAAAGGGGCCAAAATCGGAATCCCCAAAGAATATTTCGGCGAAGGCCTGGAGGATGAGGTACGAGCAAAGATAGAAGAAGCCTTAGAGATTTTTAAAGACATGGGCTTGACAGTCAAGGAAATCACCTTGCCGCACACCCCCTATGCGGTGGCGGCTTACTACCTCATCGCCCCGGCGGAAGCAAGCTCAAACCTTGCCCGTTACGACGGGGTCAAATACGGCCTCCGGGTGGAGGGTAAAGACTTGATCGACATGTATAAAAAGACTCGTTCCCAAGGTTTCGGGGCCGAAGTCAAAAGACGGATCATGATAGGGACTTATGCCCTATCCGCCGGCTACTACGACGCCTATTACAAAAAGGCCTCCCAAGTACGCACCCTAATCGCCCAAGATTTTCAAGAGGCCTTTAAAGAGGTGGACTTCATCGTCGGCCCGGTGGCCCCTACCCCGGCCTTTAAGTTGGGTGAACGGGTTGATGACCCGCTCAAGATGTATCTTTCTGACATCTACACTATCTCCGTTAATCTGGCCGGCATCGTGGGGCTTTCCCTGCCCTGCGGTTTTTCAAAGGAAGGCCTGCCTATCGGGCTCCAAATCATGGGGCCACATTTCAGCGAAGAAAAGGTCCTGGCCCTGGGGCACCAATTCGAGGAAATCCTAAAACTTTACGAAAAGTATCCTGAGATATGAGGCAGAGAATCCCGATAAGTTTGGCCCAACCGGGCATGATAACGGCAAGCGAAGTAAAAGACGAGCAGGGGCGGACCCTTTGCGGACCAGGGACGGAGTTAAATGCTGAAATGCTCCAAAAATTTGCCCGTTTAGGGGTTAAATTCGTTACCGTGGAAGGCCACCCCGTAAATTTCCCTTGGGAAAGACCCCTTGAAGAAGAATTGAGGCTTCTTGAAGCCCGCTTTGAAAAAGTAAAGGATGACCCGCACCTCATGCTCCTCAAAAAGGTGATCCGAAATCACTGGTTAGAAACCAAAAGTGATGAACGAGATTAAACGCCAGGTCAAAAAGCGGCTCAAAAATTTACAATCCCTCCCCACTCTGCCTGCGATCGTAGGCAAACTAACCCGTATGATAGGAGACGAAAACACCACGGCCCCCCAGATAGCCTCGCTGATCGAAAAAGACCAGGTCCTGACCGGCAAAGTCCTGAAGATGGTAAATTCCGCCTTTTATGGCTTTCCGCGGCGCATTTCCACCGTAGCCAACGCTATCGTACTTTTAGGCTTCAACGTGATCCGTACCCTGGTAATTACCGCCTCTATCTTTGAGACCATGCAAAGCAGCGATTTGAGTCTCTGGGAACATTCTTTGGGTACCGCCGCTGCTGCTGGGCTGCTGGCCCAGAGACTTGGTTTAAAAAATCCGGAAGAAGTTACCACCGCAGGCCTGCTGCACGATCTGGGAAAAGTGGTTATTCGCACCGAATTTCCCGAACTTTATAAACGGATAAGGGAAAAAGTGGTGCAAGAAAAGAGATATTTTTACGAGGCGGAAAAAGAGATTTTGGGGCTTGACCACGGGGAAATCGGCCGACTCTTGGCCAACCAATGGAATTTACCAGAAAGACTGGTTGAACCTATTGCGTACCACCATCAGCCAGAAAAGGCCCGTAAGTTCAAAAAAGAAGCGGCCATCGTCCACTTTGCCGATATTATGACCAGGGCGGAGGATTACGGCTCAGGAGGTGATCCATGGGTCCCTCCCCTTTCGGCAACAGCCTGGAAAAAGTTAAAGCTCACGGAGAAAGATTTAGCGGAGTTAATTCCGGTCTTTGAAGAGCGGCTTTTAGAATTACGTTTCTTCACCCTTGAGATGCGTCATGAAAACGAAAGAAACCGTATTACTACTCCTTGAGGAAGGTCTTCAGGAAAAATGGCGTCCCCTTTTGCAGGATTCATCTTTAAGGTTTCTTTTTTATAAACATCCCCACCAAGCAGCCGCTCGGATTTTAGAAGCCCCTCCCAATCTCATCATCCTCCAAGAAAGGCTCGCCCCGGAACTGGTTTACGAGCTCACCAAAGCCCTCAAAACCAATCTCAATCTCTCCTTCTTGCCCATTATTCTCGTTTTGCCCCCTAAAAATGTTACCAAAGACTGGAAAGATTGGCCGGCTGACGATTTTTTAAAAGAAGATGACAGCGGAGAAGAGGCCCTCTCCCGAATCAAATTGGCCTTCGCCCGAGCCCAACGTTCCGCAGATAACAACCCGCTCACCGGCCTTCCGGGAAATACCACCATCTTAAAGGCCATCCAGGAAAAGATAAACGCGGAAGAAAAGGTAGCTATCGCTTACGTAGATCTGGACCATTTTAAACCCTTTAACGATCGTTACGGTTTTGCCCGGGGAGACGAAATCTTAAGGATGGTAGCTCGGGTCTTAACCAACGTAATATTGGGCCGGTACGGTGCTGAGGGCTTTGTAGGCCACGTAGGCGGTGACGACTTTGTTTTTATCTGTCCCCTAGAAGAAATTGAGGCCATCTGTCAGGAAATAATCAAAGACTACGAAGCCCTGCTGCCCAATTTTATAGACCCGCAGGACTTAGAAAAAGGTTATTTCGAAGGAGAAGACCGGGAGGGGAATCCGCGCCGCTTTCCCTTTCCCTCCCTGTCCATCGCCGTGGTTTCCTTAATGCCAGGGCGTTTCAAGCATTACGGTGAGGTTTCCGCCGCAGCGGCCCAAATCAAAAAAATCGTCAAAGCCCGATCCGGAAACGTCTATTTGGTCGACTAAGGTTAGTTATCTCCTGCCCGGTAAAAAATTGGTAGAGATTAAATTCCGGGGGGAAATGCTGGTAAACTCGGAAATATTCCTTGGGAGCCTGTTTGAGGTCTAAATGTTCGAGAATTACCGCCAGGCCAGGTAGGAAAGGGTGGTTTTTCCTCTCCCCTTTGCGTCTGAAAAGGAGGATCTTTTCGTAAAAATCTGCGTGTTTGGGGTTAATACACACCACCAAATCGGTAATCTTTTGCCGGGTGGCGTAACGGTAAATGGCACGAAAGAGGTGAAAAATGGTGTTTCTCGCCTCCCAATCGGCCCTGGTGGCCAGAAGGGTTATCTCTGCCACTTTGCGCCGCCAGCCTTTGATCCTTCTTAGTTCTTTGGGATAGACCTCAGCGCAAGGGAGTCTCTCTTCCACTAAGGCGGCACAGCTGGCAGGCCCCTTTTGCCCCGGGAGATAAGCCGCAAAAAAACGCCACGGATAAGCAGGGAATGCACAGTGGGGAGGCAATATCTCCAGCTCTTCGTAACGGGCCTTAACAAAATCAAGAAAAACTTTTTGCTCCAGGGGATCTTTACTGGAAATTACCCTTACCCCTTGAGAGTCCAATAAACTTTCTGCGGCTTTGGAGAGTTTCAAACGACGCAGGCGCCACCAGTTTTCCTCACCTATGCGGAAAAGGGACATCAAATCACCCAAGGGTTTTTTATTTTTTTCGGCCAAAGGAAGGGGGAAATTTAATGGATGAGCTTGCCGATGCGGCGCCAACGGATACGGAAATGTTCCCTGTCCCAGGAAAAATATATGATAAAAGCCTTTCCCTTGACGTCTCTGATGGGCACAAAACCCCAAAAACGACTATCGTTACTTTGGTCCCGGTTATCACCCATAACAAACAAATGTCCCGGGGGGACCTTGACTGGACCGAAATTATCCCGGGGGCTTATTTCCCTGGGCAAGATGTTGGGATCAGTATGGATTACATACGGTTCCTCCAAAGGGACCCCGTTTATGTAAACTTTCTTGTTACGTATTTCTACTATCTCCCCGGGCAGACCGATAACCCGTTTTATAAAATCGAGTTTTCTATTTTTGGGATAGATAAAGACGATTACGTCGCGGCGGGCCGGCTCTTTGCCCTTTATCCAGACGCTTCTGGTCAGAGGGTTACGTACCCCATAAATAAACTTGTTGACCAGGATATGGTCCCCGATAAGGAGGGTCGGGATCATGGAGCCGGAAGGGATCTTGAAGGCCTGTACTATAAAGGTGCGTATAAAAAGGGCCAAAACCAGGGCTAAAACAATGGTCTTGGCCCACTCGATAATCTTTGCCGCTAAAGTGTCGGTCTGTGCCACTAGTATTCCTTATTAAGACCCTTAACAAGATCTTTATCAGGGAGGCATATTACTTTTTAGGGGAAAATACAAGGGGGAAGTGGCCAAATTAAAGGCGCAAAATGGCCAAAAACGCCTCCTGGGGGATCTCTACTTGCCCAAGGCTCTTCATTCGTTTTTTCCCTTCCTTTTGTTTTTCAAGGAGTTTTCTCTTCCTGGTAACATCACCTCCGTAACATTTAGCTAATACGTCTTTACGGAGGGGAGGAATCCTTTCCCGAGCGATTACCTTGGAACCTATCGCCGCCTGGATCACTACCTCAAAAAGTTGCCGGGGTATCACTTCTCTCAATTTAGAAACCAGTTCTCGCCCGCGGTAATAGGCCTTGTCACGGTGTACGATCAAAGAAAGGGCGTCTACGGGTTGTTTATTGATGTAAATGTCAAGTTTTACCAGATCAGAGGGACGATAATCCAAGAACTGGTAGTCCAGAGAGGCGTATCCCCGAGAATAAGATTTTAGTTTGTCAAAAAAGTCCAAGACCACTTCACTGAAAGGCAAATCATATACCAGCTGGACCCTTTGAGGGGTTAAGTAGCGCAAATCCTTCTGGACACCCCTCTTCTCTTCGCACAACCGCATGATCGCTCCTACGTAATCTTTAGGGGTATAAATTTCAGCCCGAATATAGGGCTCAAAGACCCGGGCGATTTTCTCTCTTGGGGGCCAGAGGGCAGGGTTTTCCACCTCAACTATTTGGCCGTCTGTCAGTTCTACCCGGTAACGCACCGAGGGGGCTGTGCTGATCAGACGTAGATTAAACTCCCGCTCAAGCCGTTCCTGGATGATCTCCATGTGGAGCAGACCCTGGAAACCGCACCGGAAACCGAACCCCAGCGCCGCTGAATTTTCCGGCTCGTAGGAAAAGGCCGGGTCATTGAGCCAGAGTTTTTCCACCGCTTCCCGAAGTTCGTCATATTGTTCACTTTCCACCGGGAAAAGGCCACAGAAGACCATGGGTTTGACTTCCCGGAAACCGGGCAGGGGTTCCCTGGCCGGACGGGTGGCCTCGGTAACGGTGTCACCGATTTTGGTGTCACGTACCTCTTTGATCCCGGCTGCAAAAAACCCTACTTCCCCGGCTACCAGCATGTCTACTTCGGTGGGATTGGGGGCAAAAACCCCGACCTTGGTGACCTCAAACTCTTTGCCCGTGGACATGAGCCTTATCCGCTGACCGGGATAAAGCTTTCCATCCACCATGCGGATTAAAACCACTACTCCCAAATAGGGATCATACCAAGAGTCGAAAATGAGGGCCTTCAAAGGGGCCTCGCGATCCCCTTTAGGAGGCGGGATCTTGCGTACGATGGCCTCTAAGATTTCTTCTGTCCCGATCCCCTTTTTGGCACTGGCCAGAATGGCCTCTGAGGCGTCAAGACCGACAATGTCTTCGATTTCTTTCTTTACCCGTTCGGGATCAGCCTGGGGGAGATCGATCTTATTCAGGACCGGGATGATTTCTAAATCGTTTTCCAAAGCAAGATAAACGTTGGCCAACGTTTGGGCTTCTACACCTTGGGAGGCGTCTACCACTAATAGGGCTCCTTCACAGGCCGCCAAACTGCGGGAAACTTCGTAAGAAAAATCCACGTGCCCGGGGGTGTCGATGAGATTTAATTGGTAAAGTTCCCCGTCCTTGGCCCGGTAATAAAGACGTACCGCTTGGGCCTTTATCGTAATCCCTCTTTCCCGCTCAAGGTCTAGACGGTCCAGAAACTGTTCCCGCATTTCCCGTTCCGATACCATGCCTGTTCTTTCGAGTAGACGATCTGCTAACGTGGACTTTCCGTGGTCCACGTGGGCAATAATGCTGAAATTTCTGATCTTTTCCTGCGGGAACAACTTCATTTTGGGCTCAAAAAATTTTTGTTTCTGTTTAATCGAACCGATAAAAAAAATGTCACCCAAAAAAGCTCGATAAAAAATAATATTTTTAATTTTTCTTGACAAGAGAGGGTAATTAGTACATCAAGGACTTGAAATGGCGCTGATTTTAAGCAAACCAAAAGGATTTCTCGGTATAGATTTCGGAAGCTATTCTATCAAAGTAGCGGAAGTTATGAGGGGTTCCCCCCCGGAGCTCCGTTCCTTTGGCCAAGTTCGCGTACCATTAGAAGGAATAAAAGAAGAAGAAATTGAACAAATAGTTAAAAGGCTAAACGATCTTATCAACAATTTAAAAATAAAAACCAGAAAGACTGTAGCCTGCATATCAAGCTATGCATCCATAATAAAACGGATCGAAGTCACCTTAACAGATGATAAGGATATTGACGAAATAATAAAAGAGGAAACAGAAGCGCAAATACCTTTTGACATAGAAGAAGTTTATTACGATTATTACATCATAGATTCAGACGAAGAAAAAGTAGAATTTTTAATGGCCGCAGCAAAAAAAGAAGCCGTAGAACACATTTTGGAAATAACAGAGGCATTAAATTTAGAGTTAATAGCAATAGACATAGATGTAATTACTACAGGAAATTTATTTGAACAAATTTACAAAAAAGAATCACCTTGTCTTCTTTTAGATCTTGGAGCATCTAAGACAACTATCACAATATGGGTAAAAAACAAACCGCATACAATAAGAGACATAGGCATAGGAACAAATGATATAAAAAATTATATAGCAGAGATATTAAACATAAAAATAGACGACGCAGAAAAAATAATCATAGATAAAAAAGAAGAGTATAAAAACACGATAAAAGATGGAATAAAAGAATATTACAAAAGATTAACAGATCAAATAGAAGAGACTATTAATACATATAAAGGCCAAACAAAAAACACTATTTCACAAATTTTTATATATGGTGGAGGAGAAGAGATAATAGACAAAAAAAGCCTCGAAAAGAGGCTAAACATAAAAACAGAAACTATAGATGTATTTTCTTATATAAATCACAAAAATATTAATAAAGCAACTCTTAAAACAATAAAGAGTACAGGATTAACCGCAATTAGCGCTGCAACTAGAGAGATAATTCACAATGATTAAAATAAATTTACTTCCAAAAAATTACAAGCCAAAAAGAAAAATAGCCATAGAAAAGCCATTAATAACAGCATTAATAATAGTATACATATTTATAGCGATTAGTTTTCTTATTTTAAAACTTGAATATAGAAAAGAACATGCAGAATTAGCAAAGCTAAAAACACAATTACAACAATACCAATATACAGAAAAAAAGCTTAAAACCCTAAAAGCATTAAAAGAAACATTAAAAACCAGATTGAAAATAATAATAGAAATATTAAAAGAAAATCCAATCCTAATAAAAGACATTAGTACAATAACCAATAACATACCAAGAAATAAAATTTTTCTCGAGGAATTAAATTGCAACCTAACAACGATTGAAATAAAAGGGAATAGTGAATCACTAAACGACATCGCCACCTACATTAAGAATTTAGAAAAAACAAAACACTTTGCAAGAATAAAATTAAAAGAAACTAAGATTACAAATATAGAAAACAAAAAATATATAAACTTTAACCTAAAAATAGAGAAAAATGAAAGACAAAATAAACCAACAAATTAAAATCTTTAAAACAAAATGGCAAAAACTGAATGAACGCGAAAAAATACTAACGATAATATTGTTAGCTATCATACCTTTAGTCCTATATATACAAT
>WGCA01000059.1 GCA_015494065.1 Thermodesulfobacteriaceae bacterium
AATTTCTCCTGGGGCAAGGGAGAAACTTACCTGATCAAGGGCACGCATCCCGCCGAAGGACTTTTCTAGGTCTCTGACTTCTAGGATGGCTTCCATAAGAGAGGGATAGCTGGATCCCGGGGGTGGACTCGAACCACCACCGTGGGGGCCAAAACCCCATGTCCTGCCGATTAGACGACCCGGGATCTGTCCTTAAGATAACGGGGTTTGCCAAGCTTGCAAGCTATAGGAATACCTGGGCCAGTTCTTGGGCTTCTTTTCGGGCCTTTTGCAACATTTTAAGGAGCATGTCTGGCGGAAGCTGGTATTTAACACGGGCCTCTTCGATGATGATCTCAGTCTCCAGGTTTTCTTTTTCTTCCCCCGCAGGGTAGCGCAGGTGCGAGGCCAGATAGACGGCAGGTTCTACGCTTGAGCTGTGATGAGAAGAGATGGCCTGGGTCAAGTATTCCGGAAGTTCCCATTCTTCCGCCATGAGCCCTCCTATTTCCTGGTGGTCAAAGCCGAAATTTTCTTTTTCTAAGGTGACGATATCCACTTCCGGGTCCTGGTTCCAGGTCTCTAGGGTGGGGCAGTACAGGTGCTCTTTGAGGTGCAAAATTACCGGGATGGCCATATCTTGTAGAAGGCCGGCGCTGAAGGCCTCCACTTTCGAATTGGGATGAAGCACCTGGGCCACCTGACGGGCAAAACTGCCGCGGGTGGCAGCCGTCACCCAAAAATTGGTCAGTTCCAGGCAGGGGGCCTTAAACCGGGGCAGGCTTTGGTTCACCGCTAGAGGCAAAATGAGGGCCTCAAGCCTGGCCCGCCCTAAGAGGGCTACCGCGTGTTCGATGTTTGAGACCTTGCGGGGCAGGCCAAAAGCGGCGGAGTTTACCGTCTTTAAAACCCGGACGTGGATGCCCGGGTCAAGGGCTAGACGTCTGGCGATTTCGTGGGTGGGGGTGTTGGGGTCACGGATAGCCTCAAGGGCCAGGATAGCTGCCTTGGGGAAATAGGGAAGTTCGTAACCTTCAAGGATGTTTTTTAGTTGTTGTCGTGGGTCTTTTTTTCTTTTGAGAAAGCTTAAAAGGCCCATCAGTCTGCCCTCCTGGCTAGGCGATTGGTAAAGATGGCCAAAAGGCCACCAAGCATTACGTAACCGGTAATCACTTCGCAAATGGCCACTATCTGGCCGGGCATGGAATTAGGGATCACGTCTCCGTAACCAAGGGTGGTAAGGGTTACCACGCTGTAATAAAGGGGAGAAAGCGGGGTGGGATATTTACCGTAGTCCACTCCGATTAGATGATAAAGGCCAGCGAAAAACAGGACCTGAAGCAGGATTAAGAAACACCAGCGTTTTAGGCTTCGACCACAGTCTGAGGTGAGCCACCAGAGGTAATAAAGAACCTTGGCCCACCTGCCCTGTTGGCGAAACTCTTCGAGATAATTTTCGTCAAGGATATGCCGCCTGACGAGGTAGGCCCCGGCGAAGTTGATGTCGCGGATGTCGGTACCGATCCAGTTGGCCGTTTGATATCCCCTTAACATGCGCAGATGAGCTCCCCGGAGGTCGGCGTCGCGGAAACTGGCCTGGGAGACGTCAGCCAGGTTGAGGTGCGCCTCCCGGAGATCAGCGGCGGAAAAGTCGGCCCTTTTAAGGAGGGCCTCCCGGAACCGGGCCTCCCTCAGGTCGGCACACCGCAAGTCAGCCCCTTCCAAGTTGGCCTTGGTAAAGGTGGCGTAGCGGAGTCTGGCGTTAAAAAGCTTGGCTCCTTTGAGGTTGGCCATGCCAAAGCCAGCGGCTTCGGCCCTTGCCCCTTCGAGGTTGGCGCCTTCAAGGTCCGCCCCGGTAAAATCTGCTCCGGAAAGATCAGCGCCTACCAGGACGGTGCCCCGGAGCTTGGCCCTGAAAAATTTGGCCTTCTTTAAATTGGCCCCACTTAAGTCCTCTCCTGAAAGGTCTTTTCCGGAAAAATCAAGGCCTTCCAGGGAGAAATCCTGGTCTTTCTGGTTTTCTTTGGGTTCCCAGGCACAATAAAGTTTGCTCAAAGGGGCCTCCTTCCGGGTTTTACCCCTTTTTAGATCGGTATTCTGGTTAAAAACCATAATTTTTGCGGAAGGTGCGAGTTGACACCTACTAAATAGGTATGTTAACGGAAAGACCAACTAGAAATTTTCAAGGAGAGGTCAGATGATCGAGATCAGACTCCATGGCCGGGGTGGTCAGGGTGCCGTTACTTCTGCGGAATTGATTGCTATTTCGGCTATCAATCAGGATAAATACGCGCAGGCCTTTCCTAGCTTCGGGCCGGAACGGCGGGGCGCACCGGTAATGGCTTTCGTGCGGTTGAGTGATGAAAGGATCCGGTTGCGGGAAAAGGTTTATCACCCTGACATCGTGGTGGTGCTTGATCCCTCTCTGCCCACCATCGTAAAGGTAACCGACGGATTGAAAGAAGACGGTTGGGTAATCCTCAACTCTCACAAAGACGAAAAGACCCTCCGGGAAATGCTCGGGGGGTATCAGGGTAAGATGGCGGTGGTGGACGCGACCAAAATTGCGCTTGAGGTCTTGGGGCTGCCCATCACCAACACCACCATGCTGGGGGCCTTTCTCAAGGCTACCGGTCTGGTAGACCGCAAATATCTCGAAGAGGCCCTGGAGCACCGTTTTGGCCGTCTGGCCGAGAAGAACAAGGCCGCCATGGCTCGGGCCCTTGAAGAGACCAAACTTTATACCTAAGGAGTAAGCGATGGGTAAAGACCAAGGGATGATGCCCTGGAAGGAAGTACCTTTTGGGCTTTATATTTTGGAACCTGGCAATAGTGCTGAGTTTAAGACGGGTAATTGGCGCTCCCTTCGTCCGGTCCTAGACCGGGAAAAGTGCGTGAAGTGCGGGACGTGTTATATCATGTGCCCGGATATGTGTTACGATCAGCAGGACGAAGAGGGCTATTACCTGGTTAACCTCTTTTATTGTAAGGGTTGCGGGATTTGCGCCGCGGTCTGCCCGAAAAACGCTATCGAAATGGTCATAGAGGAGGTTTAAACATGGGTAAGAAAGTGGCCAAAGAAGTATCCATAGCCATTGCAGACGCAGTCAAACTGGCCCGGGCAGAGGTCATCGCGGCCTATCCCATCACCCCGCAAACCCACATCGTCGAACATTTGAGCGAATTGGTCGCCAACGGGGAACTGGACGCCGAGTACATTACCGTGGAATCAGAGCATTCGGCCATCAGTGCCTCGCTGGGGGCAGTGGCCACCGGGGCCCGCACCTTTACCTCCACCTCTTCCCAGGGGTTGGCCCTGATGCACGAGATCCTCTTTATCGCCCCGGCCTTGAGGCTTCCGGTGGTAATGGTGGTGGCCAACCGGGCCCTTTCGGCCCCCATCAGTATCTGGAACGACCATAGCGACATCATGGCCCAGCGGGATATCGGCTGGATCCAGCTTTGGGCGGAAAATGGCCAAGAGGCGGTGGATCTGGTGATCCAGGCCTTTCGGATTGCCGAAGACCGCAACGTGATGTTCCCCACCATCGTAAATATCGACGGTTTTACCCTCTCCCACGTGATTGAACCCGTAATTCTCCCGGAGCAGGAAGAGGTAGACGCCTTCTTGCCGCCTTTTAGGCCCAAATATAAGCTTGACCCGCGCAAGCCTTTGACCATGGGCCCGGTAGGGGTGCCTGAGATCTATTTTGAGGCCAAGAAGGCCCAGGACGAAGCCTTTAAAAATAGCCGTAAGGTCATTTTGCGGGTATGGAAAGACTGGGCCAACCGGTTTGGCCGGGAGTATCATCCGGTTGAGACTTACCGCCTGGAAGACGCCGAGATCGCCCTCTTGATTAACGGGAGTCTGGCGGAGACGGCGATGACGGCGGTGGACAAGATGCGGGAGCAAGGCAAGAAGGTGGGGCTGATCCGCTTTCGCCTCTGGCGGCCTTTCCCTATCCAGGAATTTCGCAAAGCAGTGGCTGGGCTTAAGGTCCTTGGGGTGATAGACCGGGCGCTAACTCCTGGCGGCGTGGGTGGTCCGCTGGGTACGGAAGTGCGGGCGGCCCTTTATAACGCAGCGCGGCGTCCGCGGGTAGTGAATTTTATCGCCGGTCTGGGTGGTAGAGACATCACGGTAGAAGATTTTGAAGAAATGGCTGACCGGGCTGCTTTCTATATGAAGAAGCGGCCTAAAGAAGCTTACGAAACGATAGGGGTGCGGGAGTCATGATACCAGAACTTACAAAATTCAAGGGTTTTTCCGTCAAAAATTTACCAAAAGAAGAGCCGTTAGCCCCGGGACACCGGGCGTGTCAGGGCTGCGGGGAGGTTTTGGCCCTCCGGATGGCCATGAAGGCTTTGGGCACCGACGTGATCGTCTGTAACGCCACGGGTTGTATGGAGATCGTCACCTCACCCTTTCCGCATACTTCCTGGCGGGTGCCCTGGATCCACATCGCCTTTGAAAATGCGGCGGCGGTGGCTTCAGGGGTGGAAGCGGCCCTTAAAGTGCTTAAGCGCCACGGCCGTTTCCCCAAAAACAGACACGTGGACGTGGTGGCGGTGGCAGGAGACGGTGGTACTGCCGATATCGGTCTCCAGGCCCTTTCCGGGGCCTTAGAGCGTGGGCACGATTTTGTCTATATCTGTCTGGATAACGAGGCTTACATGAATACCGGGGTGCAACGTTCAAGCTGTACCCCCTTTGGCGCCATGACCACTACGAGCCCCCCGGGGTCGCGGTCCATCGGCCAGATGACCTGGAAGAAAAACGTGCCCCAGATCGCGGTGGCCCACGGTATTCCCTACGTGGCCACGGCGAGCCCGGCCTTTTTCCTTGACTTGATGAATAAGGTCAAAAAGGCGGCCTTGGTGAAAGGGCCGGCTTACGTACATATTTATGCGCCGTGTCCTACCGGCTGGGGGACCAAAGGGGAAGATTCGATCAAACTGGCCCGCCTGGCGGTGGATACTAAGATCTTCCCCCTTTACGAAGTGATCGAGGGCAAATATTACATCACGCGCAAGATCACCAAGCCCAAGCCGGTGGAGGAATATCTTAAGGCGCAGCGGCGTTTTCGTCATTTGACCCCGGAGATCATCGAGGAGATCCAACGGCGAGTCGACGCAGAGTACGAGCGCTTGCTGAAGCTGGCCGAGCTCTAATCCTTGACAGACCAAAACGAGCTCGTTATTTAATTATCTGCGAGCGGGAGTAGCTCAGTTGGTAGAGCGCCACCTTGCCAAGGTGGATGTCGCGGGTTCAAGTCCCGTCTCCCGCTCCATTTTTTTATTTGGAAATCAGCTCTTTAAACCTTAAGGCGTCTTCCTTCATGTAGACGTTGTTGAAGAGGACGACGATTTCTCCGGCCCGGGCTTCAAAAAGCATTTCCTTAAGTTTAAGTAGGTCTTCATCCGTGTACCGGTATCTGTAATTTAGCTTCCCCCGTGCGTCTTTTTGGCCGTGCAGTCTCAGGTAGAGAAAAGGAAGGCCCGGAAAGAAGGTCTCCCTTAAATTTTCTTCAAGCAAGGGGTCGAAGACCGGGATCACCCCTTGGCGAGAGGCCTCCTTAAGGAGGGACAAATCTTCCCACCTAATCTCTAACCCGAGCCTGGTCGGAACTCTTTTAAAGGCCTCCTTGAAGAAGGGGAGGACCTGTTCTCTCTCCTCCCGGCAGGCGGTAGGGAGCTGGAAGAGGATTAAATCAGCGCCTAGGCTCTTGGCCAATTCCGCCGTGGTCTTTAACTGTTTTTCGGTAAAAGAGTTCCATTTCAGGCACCCTACTAGCCCCTTTAACTGGGCTCGCTCCTCAGGGCCAAATTCTGAACGCTTCCAGGTAGGGGAGCGCAGGGGGTGGGTGAAGAGCTGGTGGGCCTTTAAAGAGATAAAGGCCCCCTTTTCCTTGGCGGATAAGAGGTGTTTTTGCCAATTTTTGACCTGCCGGTCCGTGGGGAACCGGTAAAAAGTGCTGTTTATTTCAAGGGCATCAAAGAGCAGGAAGAACTTGGCCCAGGAGACCACCTGGCCGCAGGTTCCCACCCGGATTTTTTTCATCTTTACCCCCTGACAAAGGCCTTTTTTAAAGTAAGATAAGGGCCGCGATGAGGGCTGTCATTCAGCGGGTCAAAGAGGCCAAAGTGGTGGTAGCAGGGGAGGAAGTGGCCCGGATAGGGAAGGGGTTATTGGTGCTTTTGGGTATAAGCAGGGAAGACGGCCAGGAAGACGTGGCCTATATGGCCCGCAAGATTACTCATTTGCGCGTTTTTGAAGATGAGCAGGGGAAGATGAACCTCTCTCTTAAGGATACCGGCGGGGCCGTCCTCCTGGTCTCCAATTTCACCCTTTACGGGGATTGCCGGAAAGGGCATCGTCCTTCTTTTGACAAGGCTGCTCCGCCTGAGATGGCGGAGCAGCTCTATCTGGCCCTGGCAGAAGAGCTGCGCCAAAACGGTCTTTCGGTGGCTTTGGGTAAATTCCGCGCCAGGATGGAGGTCTTCTTGGTAAACGACGGCCCGGTGACCTTGTTGCTCGACAGTAAAAAGTGCTTTTAACGATGGAGTTTAGAAACGGTCCGGTTCAGTATCTTCATGTCAAGTTAGCGGCCTCTGGCTTTGACGAAAAAAATTTTGCGCACCCGGCCCTGGTCTCGGTACGGCGGGAAGATGATAAGGTGCTGCTCATCTTCTCGCCGGAGAATATAAACGAGATCCTGCGGGCTATACTAGACTATGCGCCAACCGTAGACGTTTTGGAAACCGGGCTTTACCCCACTCCAGGTCCTACTTCTGGTTATCGTTTGAAGTACGGTCGCCTAAGTATCGTCTGTCCCGGGGGAGGAATAAAGCCCCTTGCCGATGACATCGTCCTGGAAACCGATTTTTCCTTTGGCAGCGGTTTTCACCCCACCACCAAGTTGTCAGTCCTCCTTCTTGAGGAGCTTTACGCCCAGCAGCCCGCAAGCGTCGTCTTTGATTTGGGGACGGGAAGCGGCGTGCTGGCCCTTTGTGCGGCCAAACTGGGGGCAAGGCAGATCCTGGCGGCGGATATTGACGAGAGGGCCGTTTGGGAGGCCCGGAAAAACGTGCTCCGTAACGCCTATCAGGACCGCATTTTAGTGGTCAAAGGGACCCTTTCCTGCGCCAGGCCGAATTTCTTTGACCTCCTTTTGGCCAACCTCACCATCGGTACCATTCTGACGCTGGGGCCTTCTTTGGCCGGGGTGCTCAAACCAAAGGGAGCAATGATCCTTTCTGGTTTTACTAAAGGGCAGGTAAACGAGGTGGCAGCCCTCTTTCCCGGGGTCCAGCTGCGCAAAACCCTGGTGGAAGAAGGTTGGGCCGCCGTCTGGTTGGCCTTTTAGGCCGGATGCTGCCCCAGGTTTTTGGCACTTACTAGAGTCAAGGTCAAAAACACCCTTAAGTTGGTTATAAGGGCCAGGACCAGAAAGGTTTCCCAGATTTTACCAACCAACACCCCGAGCATGATAAGAAAGACCCGTTCGTCCCTCTTGCCGGGGATATAGCGTAACAGGGGAAAGTCTTGGTGGAGGGGATGCTGAAAGGCCCCGTAGTATCTTTCGGCGGTATAGCTTACCATGATGGCGCCGAAGAAGGCACATAAGGCCACGAGTTGCTGCCAGGGAAAGGCCGGGTGCCAGAGCAGGTAAAGCCCTGCCAGAAAAACAAAATCCACCAGGCGGTCCAGGACGGAATCAAGCCAGCCGCCGAAGCTGGTGGTGCGCAGACTGGCCCGGGCGATTTCTCCGTCCATACCATCCAGCATGGAGCTGAGCTGGTAGAGGAGGGCCGCCCCTTTTGGGGAAAAGGCCAAGGTAGCTGCTGCTAAAAGGCCCAAAAGGGTGGTAAGGAAGGTGGCCTGGTTAGGGCTCAGGTAGTTTACGGCCCGGGCGGAAACCCAGGTGGAGACCTTACGGTTCAGGTACCTTGAGATCAGGCCGTCTCCGCCCCCTTTGACTCCGTGCTTTACCAGGAGCCTGGTGGCCCTTTTGAGGTCAGCCGGGGTATCTACGTCCATCCACAGGTAACCGGAAAGTTCCGTACAGGGGACGTGGGCCTCGGACATGACTTCTGAAAGGCTGATTTCTTTTTTCTTTTGGAGCAACCTTTCGGCCGCACAGAAGGCCTCCTCCGGCTCATGGAGGACGAAAAAACCGGTATCAAAGCCGGTAAACCGCTTTAAATCTTTACCCAGGGCCTTGATTTGGCCATCGACGCACAGGGCCTTGGTGGCCTCTTCCGGGCTGATGAAACGACCCTCACGGTCAATGATCAAGCCCCTTAAAGAAACCGCCCGGGTGACGAAGTCTTTCTCGTAGACGTGGTCCCCCATGGTGAGAATAATGGGGCCCTTGACGTGGTCTTTCGCCAGATAAAAGGAATAACCGTTTCCCCTTTCTGGGAAGGGATTTTCGATGAATTCCAGGTCAAATTCTGGGTGTCTGGCGCAAAATTCTTGGTAATATTGACGGTGCTTTGGGTTTATAATAATCCAGAATTTGCTGACGCCTCTTTCGGCAAGAAGGCGGAGGTGGCGGTAGAGGAGTTCGCGCCCAGCCACCTTAAGCAGAGGTTTGGGGAAGTTTTCGGTAAGGGGTTTTAAGCGCGTGCCCCAACCTGCGGCGAGAATTACCGCTTCCATAGGTTTAACCCCCGGAGAAAATTTTGGTTGCCGAACTAAATATAAGCACTGAGACGCGGGAAAAAGTCCTTTCCTTTCATCCCTTAGTGAGGGGACATTTTAATATCTGGGCCTTTTCCGCGGTGGATGAAAGGCTCTTTACCTGTTTGACCCAGGTAAAAGGGGTGATCTTTCCCCAGGTGTTCCCCGAGGTCCTTTACCGTCTGGCCCTGGCTAGAGGGCTTAAGACTTTTCCGGAATACCGGGTCCGTTTTGATTTTCCCGGAAAACATGGCCAGGTGTTATTGTTTAGACTCCTTGACCTGCCCCATCCGAAAACGCTTTTCGTCCCCAAACTGGCAGCTTTTGGCGCGCATCCTGGAGCCTTACCTTTGACCTTACCCAAGTTTCCCTTCGTGGTAAAAACTTTAGACGAGCACGAAGGCTACGGCGTCTTTTTGGTAACAGGGAAGGAGACATGGGAGACGGTGTCTACCTACCTCAAGGAGCGGGAGAGGGAAGGGCGCTTTGGTTTTTTGATGCAGGAATATCTACCAGGGCACTACGACGCCCGGGTGGTGCTCATCGGACGGGAAAGGCTGGTTTTTTGGCGGGAGAAAAAGGGATTTAAAGGGAACCTGGCCCAGGAAGGGTGTCTGGTCCCCTGCCCGGATAAGGGTTTGGAGGAAAAGGCCCTTGCTCTGGCAGAGACGCTGGCGCAAAAGACCGGGATAAATCTAGCGGCGGTGGATTTCCTGGTTTCCGATAAGGGGCTTTTTTTAAACGAAATCAACTACGTTTTTGGCCGCCGGGCCCTTAAAGGAAAGTTTGAAGCGCTCTTTTTCAAAGCGGTAAAAGAATTTTTGCGGGTTATTTCACCGTAGGGAACCATACTTCAAAGCGGCTGCCCACCCCTTCTTGAGAGGAGACCTTTATTTTGCCCCCGGCTTCTTCTACAAAGCGCTTGACCATGCTTAAGCCCAAACCGGAGCCATCTTCTTTAGTGGTAAAATAAGGATCAAAAATTTTCTTTATCATTTCGTTTTGAATTCCTACCCCGTCGTCTTCAATGGTTAAGACTACAAAACCTTCTTCTTGACGGGTCTTTATGGAAATTTGTCCCTTTTCTTGAACTGCCTGTAAGGCGTTTAAAAAGATGTTCAGGACGATTTGTTCGACCATGGCCCGGTTAAATTGGATCATGCCGATTTTGGGCTCGATCTCAAGTTTTAATTTTACGTGGGCAGGGCACAGGGCCTTTATGATGGGCAAAAGGTCTTTGAGGAGCTGGCTGAAGTTCAGGAGCTCTTTTTCTTTCCTAGTGTTTCCCAGGGCGCAGAGTTTCTGGGCGAAGAAGGAGATCTTATTGAGGATTTCTGTAAGTTTCTGGTAGCGTCTCTGGAGCTGCGGTTTATCCTTGGCCAGGAGAGAAAGAATTTGGAGCTCTCCCAGGGCCGCGGTGAGCATATTTTTGATGTCGTGACTCAGCCCGGCGGCCAACTGGCCTATGATCTCGTAGGTGTGGTAAAGGAGCTCTTTTTCTAGGGAAGAATTCCGGGGTATTTCCACTGCGAGATGCCAAAGGGCTACCACTTTATCTTCTTTTTTTACGGGAACCACGCTTACATAAAAGTCTTTATCAAGACCTTCGGCCTTCATGAAGCCTTTGACCGGGCGTTCTTCTTCAAGGGCCCTTACCGCAGGGCAGCCGGCAGGGGGGTCCTGGCGCCCGTGGATTATCTCGTAACAATAGGCGGTCTCCTCAGGCAGAGTCAGGGTATGGTTGTGCCAAAGAATACGGAGGTCTGGAGCCAGTAAGAAAATGTACTCCGGCAGATAGGACCACATTTCTTTAGAGGGCCAGCTTATGTCTTTCATACTTGTAATTTTTCGGAAGAGGACCTAAAAAACTTGACTTTCTAGCGTTTTAGGGTCCTCAATAGTGATGAGGCGGATCTTTCCCGGAAGGATCTTTTTGACCAGCCCGGTCAGAACGTTTCTCGGGCCTACTTCCACGAATTCCCGCCCGCCAAAGGCGTAAATATTTTGGATTTCTTCCACCCAGCGCACCGGGCTTTCTATTTGCTGGCCCATCAATTCTTTGATGTGCTCTGGTTCTTCTTCTTTTTCCGCAGAGACGTTGGAGAAGAAATGCTTTTTGGGGGCTGAAAAGGAAATGTCTTTTAAGAAGGTTTTAAATTTTTGGGCAGCCTCTCTCATTAAGGGGCTATGGTAGCCTCCACTAACTTTCAATTTGACCACCCTTTTGGCCCCGGCTTTTTTGGCCAGTTCCGCGGCATGGGCCGTGGCCTCTGTTTCCCCGGTAATCACAAGCTGTTCCGGGGTGTTGTGGTTGGCCAGGGCTACCAGGCCTTTTACCTGCGCCTGGGCTACGATTTTTTCTAGCTTGGCCCGGTCAAGCCCGATGACGGCGTACATGGCCCCGGGATATTTTTGGGCCGCCTCTTCCATAAGTTCTCCGCGTTTAAGCACCAGGCGGAAGGTGTCTTCCAGGCTGATAATCCCGGCGGCAAAAAGGGCACTGTATTCTCCCAGGCTGTGGCCGCAGACGATCTCTGGCTCAAAAGCCCTTTCTTGTAAGGCTGAAAAGACAGCCAAGTTGACGGCGGTGAGCGCAGGCTGGAGATAGAGGGTGCGGGTTAATTCTTCAAGGGGTCCTTCAAAACACAATTTCCTGATGGGAAGACCCGTGATTTCTTCGGCAACCTCAAATACCCTGCGGGCCGCTTCAGAGGTGGCGTAAACGCTTTGGCCCATCCCTACATATTGTGACCCCTGCCCGGGAAACATGAAGACCCGCATTTCTATTCCTCTTCTTCGAATTCGAATTCTTCTTCCTCAAGGGGTATTTCTTCGCTTGAGGCCACTTCTTCGTATTCGTCCGCGGTCAGGAGTTCTTCTAGCTCCTCCGGGTCAGAGAGTCTTACCTTGACAATCCAGCCTTCGTCATACGGGTCGTCATTGATAATATCCGGGGCGTCAAGCAGGTCTTCGTTGATTTCTATCACCTCGCCTGAGACCGGCGCCACCAGGTCAAAGACCCCCTGCGCAGACTCCACGCTGCCGAATACTTCGTCTTTGATCAGTTCGTCGCCTTCGTCCGGGAGCTCGATATCAATAATTTCTCCCAATTTCAATTGGCCTAAGTCCGTAAGGCCGATGAGGACGGAATTTCCCCGTTTTTTCTTTACCCAAAGGTGATTTTCAGAATAAAGCCGGTCCTCTGGTATGCGCATACACTCACCTCCCTAGATAGCTACCACCGATTATCGGAATAATCTCTTTTTGACAAGAGAGAAATTGGTTTTTGTTCCAAATTAAGCTCTTTGTTTTGTGGTTCAACCGCCGATGCGGCGCATCAAGCGCTTGGGCTGGTGGTTGACTAGGCGGGAGGAGGGTTTAATAGCCAAGGCCTGGGAAAAGGCCTTTTTGAGCTCTTCTTCTCCAGCCTGGCGGACGATGGGTTTGAGGTCGATTTCCTGGTCGGAAAAGAGACAAGGCCTCAACTTGCCTTCCGGGGTTATCCTTAAGCGGTTACACCGGTGACAGAAATGTTCGCTCATGGCAGTAATAAGCCCTATTTTTCCCCTGGCCTTGGGCAGGACGTAGGTTTTGGCTGGCCCGCCACCGTATGAAGTAACGGGTTTAAGTTCTCCTAAAGTCTCCAAACGCCTTTTGATCTCGGCCGCCGGCAAAAACGCCTTATCTTCCCAGGGAGCCCCCTCTCCCACGGGCATAAATTCGATAAAGCGGACCTCTACCGGCATTTCCAGGCTCAGGAGGGCCAGGGCCTCTATCTCGTCGTCGTTGTATCCTTTTAAGACCACCGTGTTGATCTTGACCGGGGAAAGCCCTGCTTTTAACGCCGCTTCGATACCTTGAAGGACACGATAAAGATAGGGTTTGCCGCACAGGGTGGCGTATCTTTCAGGCCTTAAGGTGTCAAGACTTATGTTGACCCGTTTGAGCCCGGCCTTTTTGAGTTCGGCGGCGGTCTCAGCCAAAAGGACCCCGTTGGTGGTAAGGGAAAGGTCCCGCAGCCCTGGCAGCCGCGCTACCTCACGCACAAAAGCCACCAGACCTTTGCGGACCAGGGGTTCTCCACCGGTTAAACGGATCTTTTCTACGCCCAGGTCAAGGGCCACCCGGATAATCTTTAAAAATTCTTCGTAGGAAAGAATTTCTTCCGGGGGCAGCCAGGAAAAGGTATCTTTGGCACTGCAGTAAAAACAGCGCAGGTTGCAGCGGTCTGTGACCGAAACCCGAAGATAGTTTATTTGGCGTCCGAAAGAATCACGTAACATTTTTTAGTTTTTCCCGGTAGCGTTCTCTGGCTTTAAGAAAGATAGCTAAGGCCTCCGGGCTGGCGTAGTCGGGATATGTCCAGGGAAGGGGCCTGAACGCCCCTTTTTGGTAAAGGAGGGTGACTTCGGCGTAAACCCCGTCGCTTAGATAAATCCGATGGGAAAAATTCTTGAAAGTTACCAGTACGAGCCGTTCCAAAAGGAGATACCCCGGGTCGATGTTTACCAGCCTTTTGCCGCCGTGGCTTAAGCGTCTTTCAATCTTATAGGCCAGGTGTTTGACAGGGACAATTTTTGCCTGAGGGATGAGGTCTTTGAAAAAGACGAATTTCCGTTTAAGGTCCGGGCCAAATTCAGGTTCGTAATAATTGGTCTGGTCAAAGGGAAGAAGAGGACTTTGAAAATCGCGGGGCCCAAGGCAGGTTTCCAGGGCCTTAATTGCCTCTTCGATGAAGTCTTCGCGCCCCGCAAAAACGCTAAAAAAGAGCTGGGCCGGTTTAGGCCTTTGAGGATGACTCATCTTTTTGACAAACCTCAGCTAAGGGTTTGGCCTCTTCAGGCAGCATAATAGGAATGCCGTCCCTTATTTCGTAAAGGAGGGCGCATTTCTGACATACCAGCCCGGAGAACTTTTCCTCCAATACCAGATCGCCCTTACACTTGGGGCAGGCCAACACCGCCAGGAGCTCTTGGGGAATCAGGTTAACCATAAGGCCGTCAATCATTTCCGTGACCTCCTCAAAGATTTATACATGCAGGATCGGCTACACTTGTTAAGATAAAAGCAATTCTTAAAGGAGGCAAAATGAAATATATAAGCACCAGGGGAAAAATAGCGCCTATCCCTTTCAAAGAGACCGTCCTCATGGGGCTAGCCGAAGACGGGGGGCTTATTTTGCCGGAAAGGATTCCGGTTATCCCCCGGGAGACCTTAAAGACCTGGGCGATCCTCTCCTATCCGGAACTGGCCGTTGAAGTCTTCAAGCTCTTTGCCGATGATATCCCGGCAAGTGATTGGCGCCGTTTGGTGGCCCGGGCCTACGCCACCTTCAGGCACCCTGAGGTTTGCCCGGTGGTCAAGAAGGGTCCGGTCTATATCTTGGAACTCTTTCACGGCCCCACCTTGGCCTTTAAGGACGTTGCCCTCCAGCTTTTGGGGCACCTTTTTGAATATTTGCTCCTTGAGCGAAAGACCAAGTTGAATATCCTGGGGGCCACTTCTGGTGATACCGGCTCAGCGGCCATTTACGGGGTTAGGGGACGGCAAAATATAAAGATTTTCATTTTGTTTCCTCACGGCCGGGTCTCTCCGGTGCAGGCCTTGCAGATGACCACGGTGCCCGATGAAAACGTCTTTTGCCTGGCTATTGAAGGCACCTTTGACGATTGTCAGGCCATCGTCAAGGCCATCTTCGGGGACCTGGAATTCAAAAGGCACTACCACCTGGGGGCGGTAAATTCTATCAATTGGGCCCGGGTCCTGGCCCAGGTGGTGTATTATCTCTGGGCCTACTTCCGGGTAAGGGCGGAGACCGGGGCGGAAGAAGTGCGCTTTGCGGTGCCCACCGGGAATTTTGGCGATATTTTTGCAGGCTATCTCGCCAAAAGGATGTTGGGGAAGGGTATCGAACGCCTGGTGTTGGCTACTAACGAAAACGATATCCTGACCCGTTTCGTAAACAGGGGAGATTACTCCGTCGGGAAAGTGACGCCAACCATCAGCCCTTCCATGGATATCCAGATTGCCAGCAATTTTGAGCGTTATCTTTATTACCTTTTTCACGAAGACCCGGTGCGGGTCCGCGAGGCCATGGAAAGGTTTGCTCACACGGGCCGATTGATTTTTGCGCCAGAAGAAATCCGCCGGGTACAAGAAGATTTCCTTTCTCTTTCGGTAAACCAGGAGGAAACCCTGGCCACCATAGCCGAATTTTACCAAAAGACCGGCTATATCCTTGACCCACATACGGCGGTAGGGGTAAGGGCCGGGCTTAACTTTTTAGACGAAAGGCCGATGATCTGTCTGGCCACCGCTCATCCGGCCAAATTCCCGGAGGCGGTGAAGAAGGCCCTGGGCAAGGAGCCTGAGCGTCCCAAGCCCTTACAGGGGCTTGAGAACCTTCCGCGGCGCGAGGTGATCCTTCTTCCAGAGGTAGAAAAAGTCAAGGCCTTTTTGGCCGAACACGCCTTAATTTAAAAGGAGGTTTTATGAAAAAAAGGATTCTTTTCTTAGTGCTCTGGTTTGCCCTTCTGGGGATAGGTTCCGTTTGGGCCGAAGTTATCGAAGTACAAATCCAAAACCCCACTTCTTATCCTTTACGCCTAGCTAATCTGTATAAGCCCTGAAGGGTCCGCGTGGATTTCCCGGAGGGAAAAACAATCAGACCCAGGGGCCATATCCCCGTTAGAATCGATATTGACGGGAAGAGGGCGGCCATCGTGGAGGTTTGTTTTCAAGACCCCAAGGGCAAAAGATGGTGTACCAATTTATGGGTCAAGAGGGGCCAGAAGGGAGAAAAATTCGTCTTGGGCCAGTAATGAAAAAGAGGGGAGTTTAAAACTCCCCTCTTTAATGTTTAGAAGAAATAGTACAGGCTTCCGGCGATGCGGTTGAGTTCGCCGTCGCCAAGATTGGAGTGGTAATCGGTCTCGATATACATGTATTCCAACCCGAAACCGAATTCTTTGGTCAGCCGGTAGAGAAAGTTGGCGTAATACATCTGCTGCTGGAGCCGAGCCCCTCCGATCCCTTCAAGATCGTCGTTATCCGGATTGTCGATCCCCCAGCCAAAGTGGGTGACCAGTTTGGGGTTCCAGAATACCTCAAGCTCTACGTAACCGCCCCAGGCGTCGATTTCATCAACGGAAACTACGTCGGAGTTTTTAATTCCTTTAAGAGTCGTCGTATAGGTGCCGTCTTTAAGGAGGAAGCGTGTCCCCTGGTTTACCCCACAAGAGTAATAGCCGTCGAAGTTCCGCCCGTACCAGACTTCACCCAAAAGAAAGGCTTTCATGGCGATGGGGAGCGGGATCTTGGCCTCAAGCCCGATAGAGTAGCTTTCGGCGTCTTCTTCACCGTTAGCAATGTCATATTCTTCTTTGGAGTAATGGCCCCAGAGGGCAAGCATTAAAGGCTTGCCGAGCAATTTTTGGTTTTCCCAGGCCAGACGCCATTCAATACCAGGAAAGCCTGCGTCGTTGGCCGGATCTTCGTCAAAGATAATTTCGTCGTCTTTAGGGAAGGCGTAGCCCTTTTCTGCAGCCACTTGGATTTTGAAACGACCAAGGTCCGTATCAAACCATTTGGTAAGTCTTACCTGGGGCATCCGGTAGCCGGGGTTTCCCATGAAGGTCCCGGAGGGGAAGTTTGAGAGATGGGGGTAGAGCTGGGAGATGGTGAGCCAGTCAAGCCCGGCCAGGAGCTGCCAGGTGCCATATTCGATCCCGGCAAAGACCCGGCGCGCCCTCACCGGAGAGTGGTTAGGGTTCCAAGGAAGAACATCTTCTCCGTGGCTTTCGGTATAGAAATCCATTTCCATTTTGCCGAAGACCCGGAATTTGTCGTACGGCTTTGAGAAGTCGAAGCCAAAGCGGCTGTGCCGGAAGTTGATGGTGAACTTGTTGTCCCCGTCCCCTACCTTTTCCGGTAGGACCCAAAGGACATATATGTCCCCCACGGCGGAGGAGTCCTGCCAGACGGCGTCAATTTTGAAAAACCCGTAAAAATCGATCCCGCTTGGGCTGGATCCGTAGGCCCCTTTGCTGATGAAGGAGTGTTGGGGGGCCTTTGCGGGGAGCGCGGCTTGCGCTGGGGTCTTCTTTAGTTGTTCTACCTGGGAACGTAACTCAGCGTTTTCCCGTTTGAGTTCCTGGACTTCTCGGCGCAATTCTTCCAGCATTTTTCTGAGTTCTTCTGTGTCTGAGGCAGCCCAGCTAAGACCGGAAAAGACCAGAGCCGAAATAAGGACCATAAGACCCAAAAGTCGCTTCATACACACCTCCTACCATCGAAACTGATAGAGGGCTTCATAGCAAAACCCGCCTTAAAATGGCAAGGGCCATCCTGTAACAAAAATCTATAAAAATTTAATCGATTAGGCGTTTTATGGGTTTATTCAGGCCTTAAAAGCCTATAATCCCGTTTTTTCTATCTGGCTACGGACGGCCTCTACCGAAAGGGAAAGGGCCTTCTTTTCTTCTTCGGTAAGAGGAAACTCAAGTATCCTTTCAACCCCTCCGGCTCCCAGGACTACTGGGACTCCGATAAAGACGTCTTTAAAACCGAATTCCCCGGTAAGCCAGACAGAACAGGTAAGGACCCGTTTCTGGTCACGCATGATACTTTCTGCCATTTCTACCGCGGCCAGCCCCGGGGTGGTGAAGGCGCTGCCGGTTTTCAGGTAAGAGACGATTTCGGCCCCCCCTTTGCGGGTACGATCCACGATTTCAGCCAGTTTTTCTGCAGGCAAAAGGTCTTTTACGGGCACGCCGGCCACGTTGGCCAGGCGGACCAAGGGGAGCATGTGGTCCCCGTGGATACCCATCACCAGGGCCTGAACGTCTTTAGGAGAAACGCCCAGGGCTTCGGCCAAAAAATAGCGGTAACGGGCCGAGTCCAGCACGCCGGCCATCCCGATTACCCTCTCCCGCGGGAACCCTGAGACCCGAAAAGCCGTGTATACCATGGCGTCAATGGGGTTAGTGACTACGATCAAGCAGGCTTCGGGGGCGTATTTGACGATCTTTTCCACGCAGGATTTGACGATTTCTAGATTTACCTGGAGGAGGTCGTCTCTGCTCATGCCGGGTTTGCGGGGGCGGCCGGCGGTAATAATGACCACTCCGGCCCCTTCCAAGGCGGCCCAGTCTTCCGTCCCGGCCAGGCGGGTGGAAAAACCGTACACCGGGGCGCTTTGGGCGATATCGAGGGCCTTTCCTTTGGCCAGGCCTGGGACGATATCCACCAAGACGATTTCCTGAGCTATTCCTTTAGCCGCTGCCCAGTGCGCCGCTGCGGTACCTACCGCCCCGGCGCCTACGATACCTAATTTCTGCGTCATCATGGCCTCCGGTCGATGATGATTTTTTCTGGGATCTCCCAAGATTTTTGGTATTCATATTGCCGCTTTTGTATATTGGCTTCTCTTTCAGCAGGGGTGGAAACGGAATAATAGATAATTTCTCTTTGGCCGTCTTCCTTTACGATCTCCTTGACACCCACGGCGTCAAGCGGGTGCTCTCATTTAAATTTTACGATCTCCACGATGGCCTGGTCACTTAGCCCGATCTTTTTTAGTCTTTCGATAAGACGAACCATGTTTTCGTCCAAGGCCAAAGTGAGCTGGGCTCCAAGAAAAAGGCTAAAGACGGCGAAACTAAAGGTCTTTAAAGACTTTGGCCAGAGATTCTCCCGCCACGTGCATTTTCCATTCGTTAAGCCACCCGTACGGGGTTTCATAGACTTCAAAGCCCCCTTTTACCAGTTTTTCTTTAACCCGTTCTATCAGGGCCCGGGCTTCTTCAGGGCTGGCCTTGCTGGTGGAAAGGTGGTTAAAGGAATGAAGTACTATCTTTTGCGTACCAAATTTGCGGGCCAGCCATTTGATATTTTTGACCAATTTTTCCACCACTTTTTTGAACCGTTCAGGATCTTCGGCTTCTACCTGGTAAAAGACCACTACGGTCTCTTTTACCAGGGTTTCCGGGCCAGCAGCCGGAGCCTCCTTAAGAACCTGTTGGTAAGGTTTCCACCAGAATTCTGGGGCGTAAAACATGATGATTTTCATAGGCCTTACCTTACCTGGCTTTCTTTTATTGACAACGAAAAAAGATGGGATAGACTAATGAGCGCAGGCCGGGGTAGCTCAGTCGGTAGAGCAGCGGACTGAAAATCCGCGTGTCCCTGGTTCGATTCCGGGCCCCGGCACCTTTTTCTTTCCTGGCGGAGGCCTCAACTTGCCGGCGTAGCTCAATTGGCAGAGCATGGGATTTGTAATCCCAGGGTTGAGGGTTCAAGTCCCTCCGCCGGCTCCAGGGGGGTTTGGATTTTTTGGAAATCCAGATAACCCTTATAAGGCGACCGTTCTCACCCTTGAGCCACGGCCCCTCTAAAAAGACAAAAACGCTGGTTTTTTCGGTAAAAGCTAGACAAGGCCTAGGTCCCCATGGAGGAGAGGATGGCCTTGAGAAACTGGTGAAACCCAGGGTTGAAGAGGGTGAAGCCGGCGATCATGACGCCTACCATCACCTTAAGCCAGATCTCCAGGCGGACAAAACGGGCCTCAAACTTGGCCTCCAAACGGGCCATCTCCTCCCGCATTTCCCTCCGTAAAATTTCCAAATCCGCCTTAGTCACCAGCTCCTTGGTGAGCTCATCTTTAAGCTCGGCTTTGACGACTTCTTTTTGGGCCTTGGCTTCCTCACGGACGACCCCTAAGCCCTCCTCAATGGCCCGGATGACCTTGGCGGCCTTCTCCGGGTCCTGGACGGCTTCTTCGATTACTTTGACCACTTCATAAGGAAGCGCCGTGCCCATGCCTTTAAGATAGCTTTCGCCCAGGGTTAAGACAAGCTAAAATCCCAAACTATGCTCTCCTTTCCCCTTCACTTTCCCAAGAAATCTCTGGATCTTTAAGTTCTTTGTTCTTTCCGGGAGGCCTAGTATTAATGGGGTCATCAAATAGTCGACATCCGTTTTGGAATGCGTGGAGGGGCCTGGCGGCGACTAACGGGAGTTTGTGATAACAACAAGTACGATCAAGCATGTCGGCTAAAAAATGCTCCCCTTAATTTCTGAAGAGATCCCGCCACTAGCTGATATTTGGCAAAGTGTCGGAGGCCAAAAATGCCTCATTTAAAGAGCAATAAGACCTCTGGGGTAAAAGATCCGTCCCCATTTTGGCTGCTTTTTGCTGGTCGCTGTGACCCCGTCGTGATTTGACCGGGAGAAAATTCTTTTTGAGAAAAGCCCCAAACCCCATTATAATCTCTTTCGATTGGTATTTAGGAGGAGCCAGCATGCCGGTGGCAAGCATTGAGGAAGCCCTAGAAGATATCCGGGCGGGCAAGATGGTCATCGTAACCGATGACGAGGACCGCGAAAACGAAGGGGACCTGGTGATGGCAGCGGAAAAGGTCACCCCGGAGGCCATAAATTTTATGGCCAAATACGGACGGGGGTTGATCTGTTTGGCCTTGCCTCCGGAAGACGTTGAGCGGCTCCAGCTGCCTTTGCAACCACGGCGCCACGGTACCCGCTTTGACACGGCTTTTACTGTTTCCATAGAGGCCCGTTACGGGGTGACCACCGGTATTTCCGCCTACGACCGGGCCCACACCATCAAAGTAGCCATTGACCCTAAAAGTGGTCCGGAAGATATCGTGACCCCGGGTCACGTGTTTCCCATCCGGGCAAGGGAAGGGGGCGTGCTGGTACGCGCTGGCCATACGGAGGCCTCGGTAGATTTGGCCCGTCTGGCTGGACTTAAGCCGGCCGGGGTGATTTGTGAGATCATGAATGATGACGGCAGCATGGCCCGCATGCCAGATCTAGAAAAATTTGCCGCTAAACATGGCCTAAAGATCATAACTATCCGCGACCTGATCGCTTACCGCTTAAGAAACGAGTCGCTGGTTAAAAGAGAAGTAGAAACCCGCCTCCCTACTCCCTGGGGGGAATTCAGGCTCTACGCCTATACCAATATTATTGACCCGTTCACCCACGTGGCCTTGGTTATGGGAGAAATAAGTGAGGAGCCGGTCTTGGTGAGGGTCCATTCGGAGTGTCTTACAGGAGACGTTTTTGGTTCGCTGCGGTGCGATTGTGGGCCTCAGCTGGTCCGGGCCCTTGAGATGATCAGCGAGGAGGGCCGGGGAGTCCTCCTTTATTTAAGGCAGGAAGGGCGCGGGATAGGGCTCCTTAACAAGCTTAAGGCCTATGTTTTACAAGATCAGGGCAAAGATACGGTGGAGGCTAACGAAGCCCTTGGGTTCAAGCCGGATCTCAGGGATTACGGGATAGGGGCCCAGATACTTAGGGATTTAGGGGTTCGCAAGATGCGCCTCATGACCAATAACCCCAAAAAGATCATAGGGCTGGCCGGTTACGGCTTAGAGGTGGTGGAAAGGGTCCCCATTGAGATCAAACCCCACGAAGAGAATTACCGTTATCTCAAATGTAAACACGATAAGATGGGGCACCTACTTTCTCTTTTCGAGACCCCTAAAACTAAACAGGCGAGGTAATGATGGCTTATCAGGTCTTAGAAGGCGAATTCAGGGGAGAAGGGCTTAGGTTCGGCATCGTGGTAGGCAGGTTCAACAGTCTAATCTCCAAAAAACTCCTTGAAGGGGCCCTGGATGCCCTTTCAAGACACGGAGTGGCCCTTGACCAGGTGGCGGTGGCCTGGGTGCCGGGCTCCTTTGAGATCCCTTTAGTGGCCAAGAAGATGGCCGCTTCCCAAAAATACGACGCCGTTATTTGTCTGGGAGCCATTATCAGGGGAGCCACCCCCCATTTTGATTACGTGGCCGCAGAGGCCAGCAAAGGTATTGCACAGGTAATGCTGGAGACGGGAGTGCCTATTTCCTTCGGGGTCTTGACTTGCGATACTATCGAGCAGGCTATCGAAAGGGCGGGTACCAAGGCTGGAAACAAGGGATTTGAGGCCGCTATGGCCGCTTTGGAGATGGCCAATCTTTTGCGCAAACTCTGATGAGTCTCAGGAGAAGGGCCCGCGAAATAGCCGTCCAGATCTTGTATCAGGCCGAAGTGGCAGGGGTGCCTTTTTCAGAGGCCTTTGCCACTTATGAAGGTTATTTTAAGCCGTCCCCCAAGGTCCTTTCCTTTGCCCGGGAATTGGTTAACGGGGTAGCGGAGAAACAAAAAGAAATAGACGAAATTATCGAACGTTTCTCCAAGCACTGGAAACTTTCCCGTATGTCCGCCATTGACCGTAATATTTTGCGTTTGGCCACCTATGAATTGCTTTTCCGGCCTGATATCCCTCCCAAAGTTTCCATTAACGAGGCGGTAGAATTGGCCAAAGCCTTTGGGACCGACGAATCGGCTTCTTTTGTGAACGGCGTCCTGGACGCCATTTACAAAAAGCTGGTCAAAGAACAGGAAAAGAAGCTGCTGTCTGCCGTCTAATTTAAGCCTCTTTTTTCGAGATTAAAGTTTTTAAGCCCCTTTTCGAAAAAATAGATAGACTGCGCGGCATAAAAGACAGTCAGGATCTCTGGTGATGTCCTCTCCTACTATCCTAATTGTGGATGACGACAAGAGTTTACAGGAATTTTTAGAGATTTTTCTGAGTAAGGAGGGTTTTAAAGTCAAGGTGGCCGGAGATGGCGAAGAGGCTCTGGCTTTTCTTGCCGAAAATCCGGCTGATCTTATTTTGGCAGATATCCGGATGCCCCGCCTGGATGGCATTTCTTTTTTGAAGGCCTTGCGGGAGCGCGGCCTCAATCTCCCGGTAATTATGATCACCGCATACGCTTCCCTTGACACTGCGGTGGCCGCTAAACAGGAAGGGGCTTTTGATTACGTAGCTAAACCCTTCAAGCTGGATGAATTGAGAAAGCTTATCGCCCGGGCCCTTTCTCAGGCGAGGGGCTCTAGCGGAGCCCAGGGGCACGAATTCATGGGGCTGATCGGCAGGAGCCCTGCCATCCGGCGGGTCTTTGAGATGATCCCCCGGATCGCCAACGCCCCTTCAAACGTGCTCATCACCGGGGAGTCAGGGACCGGAAAAGAGCTGGTGGCTCGGGCTATTCATCAACTTTCGCCCCGCCGGGACAAGCCCTTTGTGGTGGTAAATTGTGGGGGGATCCCTCCGAATCTTTTGGAAAGCGAACTTTTTGGTTATAAGGCCGGGGCCTTTACCGGGGCCACCCGGGACAAGGAAGGTCTCTTTTTAAAGGCCCATCAGGGGACCATTTTTCTGGATGAGATTGGGGAACTGCCCCTTGAAATGCAGGTAAAACTCCTGCGGGTGGTACAGGAAAAGGTAGTATTGCCCCTGGGTGCTACCAAGGAAATAAAAATCGATGTGCGCATTATTTCAGCCACCAACCGGGATCTGGCCAAAGAGGTCCTTGAAGGCAATTTTCGGGAAGACCTTTATTACCGCCTGAACGTGATCACCCTTGAGCTACCTCCCCTGCGGGAGCGTCGGGAAGACATTCCCCTGCTGGTGGACCACTTCCTCAAAAAATACGCCCGCAAAATGGGAAAAGAGATCCAGGGAATCTCCGACTTTGCCTTGAAAGCCCTTATGGAATATGACTTTCCGGGAAACGTCCGAGAGCTGGAAAATATCATCGAACGCTCGGTGGCCCTGGAAACCGGGCCCCTGATTCTGCCTGAAAACCTGGTCCTTTCCCGCCGCCAAAAACCGGATTCCAAGACCTTCTCCGTCACCCTTCCCGAAAACGGCTTAGATCTTGAGTCTTTTTTGGCAGAGATAGAGATTTCTCTCCTGAAACAGGCCCTGGCCCGTACCGGTGGTAACAAGACCGAGGCGGCCAAACTCCTTGGCCTCAATTTTCGTTCCTTTCGTTACCGTCTGGCCAAATATGGTCTTTCATGAGAGAAGACAAAAGCATTAAACGCTTTCAGCTTTTGAGGTCCTCCCTAATAATCTTGGGGACCTTCTTTTTTGTTTTTGCCTATTTTGAGGATAATATTTTTGATTTCCGTTCTTTTCTGGTACTTTTGGGCTTCTGGCTGGTAAGTGTCTTTTTTTACGTATTATTTAAACGAGCGGGTTTTAAGAAAGAATTTGTCCTGCTTGAACTCTTCGCCGACCTGGTCTTGCTAAGCCTTTTGGTTTATTTCACGGGAGGAAGAGACAGTCCCTTCATCTTTCTTTACCCTTTGCTCATTTTTACGGCGAGCTTCCATTTTGGCCGTCGGGGAGCAGACGTTTTCACCCTGGCTGCCCTCCTGTTATATAGTTTTATCTTCTGGAAACCGCCGCGGCCCGAGGTCTTCTCTTCGGAGACCATCCTCCAATTTTTTGTCCCTTTGGGGGCGATGGGGTTGCTAGGCGTCCTGGCCCTTAAATGGGCGGAAGAGGTCCGGCAGACCAGAGAGAAATACCGCCAGGCAAGCGAGGCCCTCTTCCGGGCTGAGGAGCTACACCGCCACATCCTCCATTCCCTGGCTTCCGGGTTGATTATAACGGATCTCAATTACGTCATAGTTTCTGCTAATCAGGCGGCGGAAGAAATCCTGGCCCAAAAAGACCTCCAAGGCAAGAGACTTGATCAGGTTATTCCTGGTCTAGAGTTGGCCGTCCATTCTCAGAGGGCAGAGCTGGTTATAAAGAAAAGTCCTGCCCGGTATCTGGGTTACAGTCTCTTCCCCTTGAGGGACGAAAAGGAAACCATTTTCGGTTACGGCTTTATCTTTCAGGATATTACCGAGATAAAGGAACAGGAGAGGCGGCTCAGACAGGCCGAACACCTGGCTGCCCTGGGGACCATGGCTTCGGGCCTGGTTCACGAGATTAAAAACCCCCTTGCTTCTATTTGCGGGGCGGTGGAGTTTTTGAAAGAAGGGATCCTTGTCCAACCGGAAGGGCAGCGGCTCCTTGAGATTATCGCCCGCGAGACGGCCCGGCTGGACAAATTGGTCAATGATTTTCTCCTCTTTGCCCGCCCCGGGGAGGGGACCCCTGGCTGGGTTCCCTTAAAAAAGCTCCTTCGGGAAACCTATGAGGAATTAAAGCTGGTTAGAGCTGACTTTTTTCTCAAAGAATCCTTGCCGGAGAAACTTCACCTTTTCCTGGAACAAGGGCGTCTAAAACAAGTCCTCTTAAACCTTTTTTTAAATGCCCTCGAAGCCACTAAGGAACAGGTAATAATAGAAGTGTGGTTTGAGCCGAACCATGACCAGGGCCGGCTCTTTTTCCGGGACAACGCCGGGGGTATCCCACCCGAAATAGTTGACCGCATCTTTGAACCATTTTTTACCACCAAGCCCCAGGGGACCGGGCTGGGCCTGGCGGTCGTTTACAGCCTGGTAAAAAACTGGGGTGGAACCATTACGGTAGAGCCAGGCCCCCAAGGGACCACCTTTGTCCTCTCCCTGCCTAAAGAGAGATTTTCCCTGAAAGACTAAATTTTTTCTCCTTCACTCCAACCGGTCTTTTTATCGCTAACCATCCCCACTTTACCCCACCCATCTTCTTAAGAGTGGACCCAATATTTTGTGGTTAATCGGATTAACTTTTCCTATATTTAGCGTTTAAAGTTTTACTTGACACGGACGATAAGGTCTTACTAGCTTGAGGTGGTATAAAGTGGTAGAAAGTGGCCGGAGGTGGTGATTGAGATTTCGGGGGCGCTCAACCCATACCCTGGACAGCAAGGGGCGTCTTAGTATTCCGGCCCGGTTTAAGGAGGTTTTGAAGCAGCGCTACGGTAACGCCACCCTTATTATGACCAACACCCCGGAGTGTTTGCAGGTGTATCCGTGGCCGGAATGGCAGGCCCTGGAAGAACAGCTTTTGGGTTCCCCCGTAGCCCCTCCGGAACTGACCCTTTATAAGCGTTATTTTTTGGGTTCCGCTGAAGAGTGTCAGCCTGACCGACAGGGGCGGATCCTGATCCCGGCCCACCTCAGGCAGGAAGCAGGCATTGATAGAGAGGTGGTCTTGCTTGGCATGCTTAACCATTTCGAAATTTGGAGCCCCAAACGGTTGGAAGATGAGTTTAAACGCGCCCGAGAAAATTTTGAACAACTCAGCACCACGGTCGCCGGACTACTCTCAAAAGGGCAACCCTTATCATGAAAGCGTCCTTTTAGAAGAGGCCCTTAAGTGGCTAGCCGTCCGGCCAGGGGGAGTTTACGTGGACGGGACGGTAGGGCTGGCCGGGCACGCGCAAGCCATCCTGGAGGCTTCTGCCCCGGATGGTTTTCTGGTGGGTTTTGAGTGGAACGAATCCTCCTATGAACTGGCGCTTAAAAGACTGCGTCCTTTTGGGGACCGGTTTGTTTTGGTGCGGGAAAATTTTGCCAAGATAAAAGAAGTCCTTGAAGGACTGGGCAAGGTCCCGGTGGACGGCATCTTGCTGGACCTTGGTCTTTCTTCTTTTCTCCTGGAAGGCAGCGGCCGGGGTTTTAGCTTCCTGCGGGATGAACCCCTTGATATGCGCATGGACCAAAGGCTTCCCCGTACCGCCAAAGACCTGGTCAACCAGTTGAGCCGGCTTCAACTGGAAGAGCTCATCCGGGCTTACGGGGAAGAACGGTTTGCCGGTCGAATCGCCCGGGCCATTTGTGAGGCCCGGCGAAAAGCCCCTATTAAAACCACGAGGGAGCTTGCGGAAATCATTTGGCAGACGGTACCAGCCAGCTACAGAAGGGGAAGGTTACATCCGGCCACCAGGACTTTTCAGGCCTTACGGCTGGCGGTTAACCGGGAGCTTGAAAATCTTAAACGGTTCTTGGAGCAGGCCCCAGAAGTTTTAAAGCCCGGGGGGAGGCTCGTGATTATCTCTTTTCATTCCTTGGAAGACCGGCTAGTCAAACAGGCTTTTCGCGAGGACCGAAGGCTTGAGCCTCTCACCAAGAAACCAATTTTACCTTCGCCAGAAGAGGTCAGCCGTAACCCCAGGGCGCGGAGTGCCAAACTGAGAGCAGCCCAAAAAACCGTCGAGGAGGTTTAACCATGGGGGCGCCACAGGCAGCCTATACCTTTACCCCCCAGGAAAGGATAAAGCGCACCAGAGCGCGCAGTTTTTCCCTTTTCCAGTATCTTTCTCTGATTCTTTTCGGGGTGTTATTGCTGTTGGTAGCGGTGGGAGGGATCATCATTTACCAGCAATACCGTTTTTACCTGAAATTAGAGCATGAGATCGCCACCTTGAGCCAACAAAAGGCCCTATTGGACCAGCGTTACCAAAAATTGACCACCCGGGAGGTGGTTATCAAAAAGGCCAAACTTCTGGGGCTCCATCCGCCCCGTAAGGATCAAATCGTGGAGCTGGAGCTTAAGTAAAGATGAAGCGGGCCCTTTTTTTCATCTTGGTCTTTTTCTGCGGAGCCGCCTTTTTAGGGGTGGGTTCAGGTGGCTCCCGTCCCTTATCCCAAAGACAGGAGCTTGGGGCCTCTACCCTTAAAGGGCGGGTGTACGACGCCGAAAGACGACTTTTGGCCTATTCTGAGGAGAAGAGGGGTTTTATCCTGCTTCCCCAGGTCTTCAACCCTTCTCAGGAAAACCTTTCCCGGCTGGCCGCATTTACCGGGAAGAGCAGAGAAGAGCTGACCTTACTCCTTGCCACCGCAGAGGCCCCTATCTTTTTAGGGGCGCCAGCCAAAGAGCCACCTCAGCTTAAGGGCCTGTTTTGGCAGTCCTATACCGAGAGGCAATACCCTTATGGGCCGCTTTTTGCCGCCTTTTTGGGTACTACGGAAAAGGAAGGGCCCCTTGAGGCCTATTACCAAAAGATATTGGCCCGGGATGGCAGTTTTCTGCGCACCGCGGTGAAGGTAGAGTTTCAAAAAGCGTTATCCAGGGACCTCCTGCGGGCCCTCAAGCGGTTGCACGCCCGGGCAGGGTGCGCGGTGGTCTTGGATTTATCATCGGGCCGGATTAAGGCCTTGGTTAGCACGGGGGTCGAAGACCTGCTGCTGGCCCCTGAGCTCAGGCTTTCCTGGGTGGGATCTCCCTTCGAAGAGGCCTATTACGACAGCATGTATGAGGGGTTGACCTCCTTTTTGAGGGCCCTAGGGTTTGGGGAACCCACCGGTATTGATCTGCCCGGGGAAAGTCCCGGGATCATGCCCCCTGAGGTTTCCTCCCTGGACGAGGTACGCCCCTCTCTCCTGCAAACGGTAAGGGCCTTAGCAGCCCTGCGTACGGGAAAAATTGTTTCCCCCAAACTTGGGGTGGAAGCGGGCCTTTCCCGGAAGGAAAAATATTTGATTAACGTGGAGACGGAAGAACTCGAAGACCTGGTTCCGCGGGAAAAAGGTGGGGTTTGGTGGTACGGGGGCAGCAGAAAGGCCGGGGTTTTCCTGATGATCGGGCTTTGGCCGCGGAAAGACCCCACCTTGGCCTTCGGGCTCTACGCCAAAGGGGTGAGGGCCTGGGGCCTTCCCTGTTATTACACCCGCTTCATCCCCCAGGCGGTGAAAGTGATGGCGGCGGATTTAAAATCGCCCTCAGGGCGACCAAAAAGGGCAGCCCGCTCTCACAGGGCCCGGATGCCGAACCTACACGGTCTAACCCTTAAAGCGGCCCTGGAAAAGTTGGTCCCCCTAGGGCTTGAGGTCCATTTTTCCGGCTTTGGGGTTACGGTAAAACAGTGGCCCGCGCCCGGGACCCCGCTTAAAGGGATAAAAGATTGCCGTTTGGTTCTCAGGTGATGAAACTAAAAGACCTAGTTTTTGACTTAAAGCCCAAAAAGATCTGGGGGGGTGAGACGGAAATCACCTACCTCACCGAAGATTCCCGGGAGGTAAAACCGGGGGCGGCTTTTGTGGCGGTAAAGGGGGCGCGGTTTGACGGGCACCAGTTTATCCCCGAAGCCGTAAGAAGGGGTGCCAGCGCCGTGATCATGGAGGAAGAAGTGCCGCTGCCCGAAGGGGTGGCCGGGGCCCTCTTGGAGGACACTAAGCAAACACTTCCCTTGCTGGCGGGTCGCTTTTTCGGCTGGCCGGAAAAAGGACTTTCTTTAATCGGGATCACCGGCACTAACGGAAAGACTTCCGTGGCCTTCTTTACCAGACATCTCCTTAACAGGCTCGCCGGTGCAACCGGGCTTATCGGCACCATCCATTACGACCTCATAGGTGAGCGCCTTTCCGCCTCTCACACCACCCCAGGGCCGGTCAAGTTGCGTGCCCTTTTGGCGGAAATGAAGGCCCAAGGGGCGGAATACGCGGTCATGGAAGTCTCTTCCCATTCCCTGGACCAGGGGCGGGTAGCTGGCCTTTCCTTTAAAGTGGCGGTGTTTACCAATCTTTCCCGGGATCACCTGGATTACCACGGCGATATGGAGCGTTATTTCGCCGCCAAAAAGAGACTTTTTACCGAACACCTTTCCGCCCAGGGCAAGGCGGTAATCAACGTTGCCGATCCGTGGGGAGAAAAACTGGCCGCTTCACTCACTAAGCCCGTGATTAAGGTAGGGGAGGAAATAAGGGGGATGGTCCTTAAGAGGGCTTGGGACGGCTACGTTTTTCTCCTCCGGGCCGGAACCCAGGAGTATCCCTTGGCGACGACCCTTTACGGAGATTTTCAGCTGGAAAATCTCCTCCTTGCTTGCTCGGTTGGCCTTGCCCTGGGTTTCCCTTTTTCGGAGGTGGTACGAGCGCTTGAAGGGGTGCAGGCCCCTCCGGGGCGGCTTGAACTGGTGGCGGAAAAGGAAGGGGCCCTGGTCTTTGTGGATTACGCTCACACCCCTTCGGCCTTGGAGACCGCCCTTAAAAGTTTAAGGCCTCTGGCCCGCAGGCTGCTAGTGGTCTTTGGCTGCGGAGGGGAAAGGGACCAGGGTAAACGTCCGCTTATGGGGCAGGTGGCCGAAAAGTTGGCCGATCAAGTAATTTTGACCAACGACAACCCCCGCCGGGAGGACCCCCAGAAGATCATTCGGGATATCCGGGCTGGTATGCACCAAACTCCCCTCGTAATTGAGGACCGCAAGGAGGCCATCGGCCGGGCCCTTTCTCTTCTTAAGGAGGGTGATATACTCCTAGTCGCCGGCAAGGGCCACGAAACTTATCAGGAGATAGCGGGCCGACGTTATCCTTTTTCGGACCAGCAGGTGATCAGGAGTTTTATGGCCAGGGAGGCGGCATGATTACTACCGAGGACGTAGTACGGGCTACCGGCGGGGTGCTCTTAAACGGTGATATGCGCATTGCTTTCCGCCGGGTAAGCCAGGATTCCCGGCAAATAAGGCCGGGGGACCTCTTTGTGGCCTTAAAAGGACCCCGGTTTGACGGGCACGATTTCGTGCTGGCGGCCATCGAGGCCGGGGCCAAAGGGGCCCTGGTGGAATATTGGCCGGAGAATATAAATATTTTTGAATTGCACCGGGCCATCTCCATCGTGCGGGTGCCGGATACCCTAAAGGCCCTGGGGGATCTTGCGGCTTACCACCGTCGGCGCCTCAAAGGCCGGGTGGTGGGGATTACGGGCTCCTGTGGCAAGAGTACCACTAAAGAATTTTTGACCACTTTACTCGGAGAGCATAAGGCCTACGGTAACCCGGGTAACTGGAATAACCTGATCGGGGCTCCGCTAAGCCTCCTGAACGCCCCGGATGACGCCTCCATCCTGGTCCTGGAGCTTGCGACCAACCGTCCGGGAGAGATTCCCCGTCTGGCCGAGATAGTCAGACCGGAAATAGCGATTTTGTTAGGGGTAAGGCCGGCGCATCTGGCGGGGTTTTCCTCTTTTGAGGCCCTTTTGGGGGAAAAGCTAAGCCTCCTTGCCAAGACGCCAGGACCCTGGGTTTATCCCTTTGGTCAGGAAGAAATTCGGGCCTGGGTGGAGCAGGAGGCTGGCGGCCGGCCCACCTGCTCTTTCGGGCTGGAAGAAGGGGCTGACTTTGCCGCCCGCAAGATAGGAATAACTCTGGAGGGGACCCGGTTTGAACTGGTAGCCGGAAAAGAGGTCTTTTCCCTTAGGTTGCCGCTACTTGGTAAGCATTTTGTGCTGGATTTCCTGGCGGCGCTGGCCGCGGCGTCTTTTCTGGTAGAAGATTGGCGTACCCTCCTGGCCAACGTGGACCAGCTTAAGACCCTGCCGCGCCGGCTGGAGCTCAAAAAAGGCCCGGGTTTTGTCATCCTTGATGACACTTACAACGCCAACCCCGCCTCCCTTACGGCGGGAAAAGAGGTGGTGGAAGCCTTAAGGCCTAGTTTCCAGCGGGCGCTGGCGGTCTTGGGTGATATGAAAGAATTGGGGCCGGAGAGCAGGCGTCTGCACCAGCTGGCCGGGGCGGAGGCCGCCGAAGTGTTTGACGAGATCTGGGCAGTGGGGGAGGAAGCCCAGGTGTTGGCCGAGGCCGCCGGAAGTAAGGGTCGTTTTTTTATCTCCAAAGAGGCCCTGCTTGAACAGCTAAGGCAGGAATTGAGACTGGGTGATCTCCTCTACGTCAAAGGTTCAAGGGCGATGGCCCTTGAGGAGCTGGTAGACGCGCTTCTGGGGGGCTGATGCTTTACCATTTGCTCTATCCCCTGCACGAATGGCACGTATTTTTTAACGTATTTCGTTATATTACCTTCCGTACTATCTACGCTGTGATCACCGCCGGGCTCTTGGTCTATTTCTTGATGCCCCCCTTTATCAACTACATGAAAAAGCGCCAGTTCGGGCAGGTCATTCGGGAGATAGGTCCGGACCACCAGCACAAGGCTGGGACCCCTACCATGGGGGGGCTGGTGATCATCGGGGCGGTGGTGGTCACGGTGCTCCTTTGGGGAAACCTCAAAAATCTTTACCTGTGGTTGTGTCTGGGCGTCTTGGTGGTCTTTGGTTTCATCGGATTCCTCGATGACTGGCGCAAGGTAACCAGGAAAAAGAACCTCGGCCTTACGGGCAAACAAAAGCTTCTCCTTCAGGGACTTGTCGCTGCTTTGTTTCTGTATCTGGCCCTCAAGTACGGCACCTTTGACACCCGTTTGGCGGTCCCCTTTTTCAAGAATTTTCGCCCTGATTTGGGCCTCCTTTATTTCCCCTTTACGGTTCTTGTAATCGTAGGCTCCTCAAACGCTGTTAACCTGACCGATGGCCTGGACGGACTCGCTATCGGTCCCTTCGTGGTGGTGGCTTTGGTTTACATGCTCTTTGTTTATCTGGCCGGGCACGCCAAACTGGCGGCCTACCTGCATCTGCCCTACGTGCCGGGGGCCGGGGAGCTCAGTGTCTTTTGCGGCGCTTTGGTGGGAGCAGGCCTAGGTTTCCTCTGGTATAATGCTTATCCGGCGGAGATTTTTATGGGAGACGTGGGTTCCCTCTCTTTGGGGGCCTCCCTGGGGGCGCTGGCGGTTATTTCAAAACAAGAACTTCTTCTGGTCCTGGCGGGAGGTGTGTTTGTAGCCGAGGCCGTCTCGGTAATGCTTCAGGTGGCCTTCTTTAAACTTACCGGAGGGCGGAGGATCTTTCTCATGGCCCCCCTTCACCATCATTTTGAAAAGAAGGGCTGGCCGGAGCCCAAAATAATCGTACGTTTTTGGATTATTGCCTCTTTTTTGGGTTTGATAGCCGTTAGCACATTAAAACTCAGGTAGGGTGCCATGTTAGAGGGCAAACTTAGAGGCCGCAAAGTGGTAGTCATGGGGTTTGGCCGTTCCGGGCAGGCCGCCTTGAGGCTCCTTTTGGTGTTGGGGGCCCGGGTGGTGGTCTCGGAGGCCAGGCCGCGGGAAAAGTTATCCGCCTCCCTTGTTAGGAATTTTGAGGAACAGGGAGTGGTTTTCGAAACCGGTGGGCACCGTCCAGAGACCTTGACCCAGGCAGACCTGGTGGTGGTGAGCCCCGGGGTGCCCCGCCAGCAGTACGCCCCGGCGCTTGCCAAGGGGATCCCGGTTTGGGGTGAGTTGGAGCTGGCCTTTCGCTTTCTAACCCCCACCAAAAAGGTGATCGCCATCACCGGCACCAACGGCAAGACCACTACCACCGCTATGGTTACGGATATTTTGCGCCTTTCGGGGCAACGGGTCTTTGTGGGCGGCAATTACGGGACCCCTCTTTCTGAATTTTTGCTGACCGGGGAGAAGGCGGAGGTGGTGGTCCTTGAGGTCTCCAGTTTTCAGCTTGAGACCATTGAGACCTTCCGCCCCAAAGTGGCGGTCATCTTAAACATCACTCCGGATCACCTGGAGCGTTACCGGGATTTTGAGGAATACGCGCTGGCCAAGGCCCGGATTTACGAAAATCAAAAGGCCGATGATTTCGTCATCCTGCCTGAAAAACTGCCCACCCCCCTTCCATTCCCCCACGGGAAGGTCTTTTTCTTCGGCCACGAGACCAAGATTGGGGCCCGGCTGACCCCGGGCGGCTTTTTCCTCCAGTGGGAAGAGGAGAGGGAATTTTATTCTTTTGTAGGGTTCAAACCCCTTGGGGAACATAACCGCTTAAACTTTGCGGTGGCAGCCCTTGCGGCCCGTCTGGCCGGAGCCACCAAGGATGGGGTGCAGGAGGCAGTACGGGCCTTTGTGGGTTTTCCTCACCGGCTGGAATTTATAGGGAGTTTCGGAGGGGTGTATTTCGTTAACGATTCCAAGGCCACCAACGTGGACGCCACGGTAAAGGCGCTTGAAGGCCTCTCAGCCCCCATCGTGCTTATCATGGGAGGGCAGCACAAGGGAGGTTCTTACCGCCCCCTGCTCTCCCTGGTCAAGGAAAAGGTGCGGTTACTCATTCTGATGGGGGAGTCCCGCTACCTGATGGCGGAAGATTTAGGAGGGGTAGTGGAGACCAAAATAGTGGAAAACCTCGAAGAGGCGGTGGCGGTGGCCATTTCAGAGGCCAGGGTAGGGGATACCGTGCTCCTTTCCCCTGCGGCGGCTAGTTTTGATCAGTTTGAAAATTACCAAGAGCGGGGGGACGTTTTCCGCGAGCTGGTCCTGGGTTACGCCCCGCAATTTTTGGGGGAAGATAACCGGACCCAGCTCATAACTTACCACTGATGAGGATGATTATCGCCGGCGGAGGTACCGGAGGACATCTTTTTCCCGCCCTGGCCCTGGCGGAGGCCGTACGGGCCAGGGGAGGGGAAGTGCTTCTTCTGGGCAGTGGTCGTCAGATAGAAAGGATGGCCCTGGCCAAGGGGCCTTACCCCGTTAAGTTTTTGCCGACCGAAGGGGTGGCGGGGCGCAATTTCTTGGGAAAGGCTAGGGCCCTGGCAAAGCTCTTGTGGGCCACGTGGAAGGCCTTCGTGATCTTGCGCACCTTTGAGCCTCAGCTGGTCTTCGGGGTAGGGGGCTACGCCTCTTTGCCTTCCCTCCTGGCCGCCAGGTTAAGGGGGGTGAAGGCTGCCATTCACGAACAGAACGCTTTGCCCGGCCGGGCCAATCTGTTTTTGGCCAGGCTAGTCCACCGTATCTTTGTTACCTTCCCTTCCTCGGCGTCGTATTTTCCCCGGCAAAAGGTGGTGGTTTCGGGGATGCCCATAAGGGGGGAGGTGCGCAAGGAATATCCCCGGGAGCATGAGGGTCTTGGCCTGCTGGTCACCGGGGGCAGCCAGGGGGCCCGTTTTTTAAATAAACTCTTCGTTTCCCTGGCCCCGGAGCTAGCCAGAGTCCCCGGACTTTACCTAATCCACCAGACTGGGCCCCGGGATTACGAGTGGGTGCAGGCGGCCTACCGCAGGGCAGGCCTTGAGGCCGAGGTCAGACCTTTTATCACGGAGATGGGATGGGCCTACGCCCAGGCGGATCTCGTGGTCTGTCGGGCCGGGGCAGCCACCGTGGCCGAACTCTGCCTTTTGAAAAAACCGGCCATCCTGGTCCCTTATCCCTTCGCCATAAACGACCACCAGACGGCCAACGCTCAGTTTCTGGTAAGGGCCGGGGGAGCGGTTATGTGGCGTGAGGAAGAGATAGAACCGGCCCCGTTTAAGGAGACCCTGCTCAATCTCCTCCAGGACCACCGGCGCCTGAGGGTGATGGCACGAAATTTGGAAAATCTCCTTCCAGAAGACGCGCTAGCTATTATTCTCAGAGAGACGGAGGCTTTGGTGGCCCATGTTTAACTGGAAAAGGTTTCACTTTATCGGGATCGGTGGCATCGGGATGAGTGGTCTGGCCCGGCTCCTTTTGAAAATGGGCTATGAGGTTTCTGGTTCGGACCTTAAGGCCTCAGAGATTACCCGTGCTCTGGCTCGGGAGGGGGCCCGGATTTTTTACGGTCATCATCCCCGCCAGGTACACGGGGCTGAAGTGGTGGTCTATTCCTCCGCTATCAAACCCGAGAACCCGGAACTGGTTGAGGCCCGCAGGCTCGGTCTTAAGGTGATGCCCCGGGCCGAAATGCTGGTGGAAATCATGAAACTGCACCGCCAAAACATCGTGGTGGCCGGGGCCCACGGCAAAACCACCACGTCTTCCATGCTGGGGGCCGTCCTTTCCACCGCTGGGCTGAGCCCTACCGTGGCGGTGGGGGGGAAGGTCAACGGGTTTGAGGGAAACGCCTGGCTCGGGTGCAGGGACTATTTGGTCGCTGAGGCCGACGAAAGTGACGGCTCCTTTCTCAGGATGGCCCCGGATCTGGCGGTTATCACCAATATCGACGCCGAACACCTGGATTATTACGCCTCTTATGAAGAAATAGAAGAGGCCTTTTGGGCTTTTGCCAACCGGGTAAGACCAGGAGGGGCCCTGGTCGTCTGTGCGGACGACCAGGGGGTGCAAAGGTTGCTCCGAAGGCTTGATGGGGGGCCGGCGGTCATAACTTACGGGGTGGAGGCGAGGGCCGATTTTACCGCCAAGGTGCAGGAGACCAGCCGCTTCAGCCTCTTTACCGTTTACGAAAAGGGGTGCCCTTTAGGCGAGGTCTTCTTGCGGCTGCCCGGCTTACATAACGTGCAAAACGCCCTGGCCACTATCGCCGTGGCCCGGCGTCTTCGGCTTCCTTTTGAAAAGATACGGCAGGGGCTTTCCTCTTTTAAAGGGGTGCGGCGGCGCTTTGAACTGAAAGGCGAAGTAGGGGGGGTCGCCGTTTTTGACGATTACGCCCATCATCCTACCGAGATCAGGGTGACGGTCTCTGCCTTCAAGAAGGCTTATCCTAAAAGGCGTCTGGTGGTGGTGTTTCAGCCCCACCGCTATACCAGGACCAAGGCCCTTTTCGAAGATTTCTTAAAGGTCTTTGACCAGGTGGACGTTCTTCTGGTCACCGAGATTTATCCAGCGGCTGAGACCCCTCTGCCCGGGGTCTCGGGCGAGGCCCTCTACCAGGCCTTAAAGACTAGGCGTAAAAGACTCCCCACTTATTACGCCCCGGACCGGGCCCTGGTGCTGGCAAGGCTTCTGGAGATCACCAGGCCTGGGGACCTGGTAGTCACCATGGGAGCGGGAGACATCTATCGTTTGGGGGAGGAGTTTCTCAAGGAATTAGGGCTGGTCAGGGAAGAGGTAGCGTGAAGAAAAGATTTGTCAAACCCAAAAATTTGGGCCTTTCCGTTAAAGAGATGGTCTCTTTGAGCCATTACACCACCTTTAAGGTGGGAGGGCCCGTTGACCTCTTCTTTGAACCCGAGAACATCTGGGAACTGGCCAGGGTTTGTACCTTTTTAGAGGAAGAGGGTATCCCCAAATTTTTGCTTGGGGGAGGAAGTAACCTCTTAGTCCGCGACGGTGGGGTGCGGGGAGCCTGCCTTTCGCTGAGAAAGTTGCGCGGCTTTGAGGTACAGGGTGAGGAACTCTGGGTGGAAGCAGGTCTTTCCCTCAAATCCCTCCTGGATCTATGTGTGCAACATGGTCTTTCAGGGCTTGAATTTTTAAGCGGGGTGCCGGCCACGGTGGGTGGGGCGGTGGCCATGAACGCCGGGGCTTTTGGCTTTGAGATAAAAGATTTTTTGACCCAGGTGACCCTCCTTATGCAGGGGCGCTTCGTCACCCGGCCCCGGGATAGTCTGGCCTTTTCTTACCGGGGCCTTGGCCTGCCTAAAGGGGCGGTGGTGGTGGCGGCGAGATTCAGACTTAGCCGCCGCACCCCACAGGAAGTGCGGGAGAAGCTCTCTTTTTACCTTAAAGAGCGTCGCCGGCGCCAGCCCCTTTCTTTCCCCTCAGCCGGATGTGTGTTTAAGAATCCCGGCCAAGTGGCCGCGGGCTACCTTATTGAAGCCGCGGGTCTTAAAGGTTTTAGCCGGGGTGGGGCGCAAATTTCGCGCAAACACGCCAATTTTATCATTAACCGGGGCAGGGCCCGGGCAGATGATATCTTGTTTCTGGTAGACTTGGTTAAAGAAGAGGTCTTTCGTCAATTCGGCCTGGAACTTGAAGAGGAGATCAAAATTGTGGGCGAGGCTTAGGTCAGGCTTAACAATGGTGGCCATTTTGGCGGTTTTGGCCGGGGGGATCGCCGCCTCCCGGCTTATCAAGACCAGCCCCTATTTTCGGCTCCAAAAGATCCAGGTCGAATTAAAGGGAGCCCGGTTTTTGGATAAGGCTAAGATTATCAAGCTTTCCGGGCTGGTTCTGGGGCAGAACCTTTTTGAAATTGACCTTGACCAGGTCAAAAACCGGCTGGAGCAAGACCCCTGGGTGGCGGAAGTCTTTGTCGCCCGTAAATATCCCGATACCATTTATTTAAAGGCCTGTGAGGAAAACCCCGTGGCCATGGTGGCTACCCCGAAAGGGATCTGGCTGGTGAACCGGAAGGGGGTCCTTTTTGCGCGGGCCCCACACCAGCTCCTTAAGGAGCTGCCGGCCCTGGTGGGGCTTTCTAAAGAAGAAATCAAAAGGCGCCGCCTTTCAGTCAGCCGGAGTGCCGCCCTTGACCTGCTTGCCTGGCTTAAAGAAAAAGAGGACGTGGTCCCCCCTTACGCCAATATTTCCCAGCTCAAATTTGAACCGGATGGTTTCTGGCTGCTTACGCGGGATGCCCTGCGGATCAGATTTAGCGGCAACACAGCACAAGAGCTTAGGCAGGCTTACCGCAAGCTAGATTGTATCTTGGTCTATCTATATGAAACAAACCAATACGCGCGGGTTAAGGCGATCCGACTGGATTACCCCGCTGATAAAGCGGCTTTTGCTTTTAAAAAAGCCAGGAGAAAGAGCTAGATGATCGTAGGGCTTGACGTGGGCACCACCAAGGTCTGTTGCCTGGTGGCGGAAGAGATAGAAGACGAGCTCCGGGTCTTGGGCCTGGGGCTGGCCCACGCCACGGGGCTTAGGCGTGGGGTGGTGGTCAACATTGAAAGCACGGTAAGTGCCATCGTGGAGGCCGTGCGCCAGGCCGAAGAGGCCTGCGGCGAAGAAATAAGGGAGGTTATCGTTGGTATCGCTGGCACCCATATCCGCAGCCAGCAGAGCCACGGCGTCATCGCCCTAAGAAACGGGGAAGTGACCCCGGAAGACGTAGACAAAGTAATAGAAGCGGCCCGGGCCATTAATCTCCCTAACGACCGCCTTATTCTGCACGCCATCCCCCAGGAATATATCGTGGATGAGCAGGGTGGTATCGAACAGCCGGTGGGGATGAGTGGGGTGCGGCTTGAGGTAAAGGTCCACCTGATCACGGCGGCGGCCTCGGCGGTGCACAATCTAGTCAAGTGTGTGGAGAAGGCGGGGCTTGCCGTAGAGGCAGTGGTGCTTCAGCCCTTAGCCTCAGCGGAGGCGGTACTCACCGAGGAGGAAAAACAACTGGGAGTGGCCCTCATAGACTTCGGCGGTGGCACCACGGACGTGGCGGTTTTCCTAGAAGGGACCCTGCGTCATACCGGGGCCGTTGGGGTAGGGGGGCAGATCCTTACCAGTGATCTCACCGTCGGGCTCAGGACCACCATGTCCGCGGCCGAAAGGCTGAAAGTGCACTACGGCTGCTGTCTGGCCCCGATGGTGCCGCGGGAAGAATATATCGAGGTACCGGGGCTGGGAAACCGTCCGGCCCGGAAGTTGTCCCGCCAGGTCCTGGCTGAAATCCTTGAGCCGCGGGTGGAAGAGCTTTTGGAGATCATCAACACGGAACTTGAGCGGTCGGGGCTTAAGCCCCGTTTGGGCTCAGGGGCGGTGATTACCGGAGGTTCAGCCCTGCTTCCGGGCTTGATCGAAATGGCGGATCAGATCTTTGAATTACCTACTCGCATAGGTTATCCGCGTAAGCTCTCGGGGCTTTCTGAAGAGGTCTATCATCCGCGCCTGGCCACCGCGGTAGGGCTGGTGCTTTTTGGGCGCAACCTGGGGGCGGAGCGCCCGCGTAGTTCCCCTAAAAATCCCTTTAAAAAAATTCTGGAATTTTTCGGGAGGGGATTATGAGCTTTGAATTCGTAGAAACCGACCACCAGGCCAAGATCAAAGTCATCGGCGTGGGCGGAGCTGGTGGTAACGCCGTCAAAAACATGATCAGCAAGGGCCTTAAAGGGGTAGAGTTTATCGTGGCCAATACGGACTACCGGGTGCTCGACCTTTCCCCCGCCCCGCTAAAGATTCAGCTCGGCAAGGAGTTGACCAAGGGGCTGGGGGCCGGGGGCAACCCGGAAGTGGGTAAAGAGGCGGCCCTTGAGGCGGAAGAGGAAATAAGACAGGCCCTGGCCGGGGCGGACATGGTTTTTATCACCGCCGGTCTCGGTGGGGGTACGGGGACCGGAGCGGCCCCGATTATCGCCCGCATCAGTAAGGAACTCGGGGCCTTGACCGTAGCGGTGGTGACCAAACCCTTCAGCTTTGAAGGGCGCCCCAGGGCCAAAGTAGCGGAAAAGGGCCTTCAGGAACTACGTCGGGAAGTGGACACCATTATTACGATTCCTAACGATCGCTTGAGGGCCTTGGCCTCGCCCAAGGCCAAACTCCTTGACATGTTTAAACAGGCCGACGACGTACTCTATTATGCGGTGCGGGGTATTTCAGACCTCATCCTCTTTCCCGGTTACGTCAACCTTGACTTTGCTGACGTCCGGGCGGTGATGAGTGAGATGGGGATGGCGCTGATGGGGACCGGGGTCGCTAGTGGAGAAAACCGTGCCGAAGAAGCGGCGCAGATGGCTATTTCAAGCCCGCTCCTGGATGACGTTTCCATCGCCGGGGCCCGAGGGGTACTCTTAAATATTACGGCTTCCGCCGAGACCCTTACCATGGAAGAGACGGAATACATTTCCGAGCTGGTTTCCAAAGAGGCCCACGAAGAGGCCAAAATCTTCTGGGGCGTGGTTTTTGACGAAGAGGCCGGGGAAGAGCTGCGGGTCACCGTGGTGGCTACGGGGATCGGGGCCAAAGAAGAGACGGCTCCGGCTGAGCTGGCGGAGCCAGTCCTTACCGAGGAACTTTCGCAAAAGGTGGAAAAGATCGCCCCGCATCTTGAGCGGAAGAAGGAGGTCAGGCCTCCGTTACGCAAGAAAGGGCCGCGAATTTTAGACCGGCTTCCTTCCGAAGAGGAACTGGAGATCCCGGCCTTCTTAAGACGTAAGGCCGATTAAACGCGCCGCGGAAAGGGTATCACCTTGGCCTCGGGCCCTCCCTTTTTTAAAGACTGAGGGCGCGGGGCTTTCCCCTGCTGGATATCCTTTAAGAGGTCGCGCAGGGTCTCCACGGCTTCTAAAAAACCTCCTTCACCGTAAACCATCTCCATCAGCATATCGTGGAGTCTGATGGCCGCCGCCAGAGGGGTCTTGGTCCTTTCCCGCTCCCGGTCAATACGCCACTGGAGCTGCTTGAGCCGTAAACGGTTTTCCGGAGCAGCCGCCTCTATGGTCTGTTCAATTAACTCCCGTCGCCTTTTCTCAAAAAGGTCCGGGTCTTTCCGGGCCAATGCGGCCATTTCTTCAAACCATTCTTCAAAAGAGCCCGTCTGAGACATCCTGGCCCCCGTTAAATAGGCTTGACTTTCTTCTCTTTGGGCAAGTCTTTCTTAATGGGGACGTGTTTTTCCCCGTAAAGGACGGTCTTTAGCCACTTAAAACCGAATTGTAATAGGGCAAGGTCGTCTTCCTTTATCTTTTCAAGGGTTTCTTTATCCACTTCGTAGATGTCAAGGAAGCGACTTTCGAAGACAAAACTCCTGAACCGTTCCGGGTTGGTGCTTACCATGAAAAAGAGTTCAAGGCTCTTGCGAGGCACTTCTATCGGGCCAAGGGATTCCTTTTTCATGACGATCTCGGCCCACTCCAGCACCGGCTCTTCGAACTCGGGGATCCCTTGGGAGCGGCGGTATTCTTCCACCGTGATCTCAGGGCCGGTATCAAGCCCTTGGCAGAAACCCTCTTTGACCAGATAATAGAAATCTTCGTTGCGCCCTTCGTCACGGTTACGGAAGATTCCTAGACCTAAAGGGTAATAGCGGCAGGCCAAGGGGCGGTCCTCATAGACCTGGCAGCCCTTTTCCGAAACGAAAGGGCAGGTCTTATGTTCGTCGTCCCGCATCTTAAGGCGCGCTACCGGCAGCTTGGACTTGGGCAGAATAAAAGGTTCGGTGTAAAGGACCAGGAACTGGTCGGTGCTTAACTTCAAACGGTTGCGCAGGCGCAAGATGTCATAAGGGGTCAAAGGGAGATAAAGGTCCGAACAGCAGAGCTTGAAACACGGGACCCCCGGACCACATTGAAACTTGATCTTGGTGTGGGGTTCCAGCTTGATAGGGACTATGATCCGGTCTGTTCCTCGCAACTCGGTGATGGCTTGGCCCATAATGCCTCCTCTGGCGCTTACGGTATCTTCACTAAATACTAGTCCAGGCCGTAAAAAAGGGCAAATTTTATTTGCGTCCAATGGCTGGAAGAAAGCCAAAATGCCCTTTTTTAAAGGGGCAACAGCTTCGGCGCTTTATAATGCGGAGTTCTTATGACCGATATTGTTTAAATTGAGAAAGTCCAAGCGAAACTTTCGCGCATTTAGACCACCTAAATTCTTAAAAAACTAGCAAACCTAAAGAAAATTCTTGCCAAAGGATGAATTTGGCTCTAAGAATTTTATTAGATCAAATTTAGTAACTATTAAACAGAAGGGGGGATTTTATGGGCAAGGTAAGATGGCTGGTTACTTTTTGGGCACTGTTTACGTTTTTATGTTTAGGTAGCGGAGTTTGGGCCGAGGAGGAGGCCTGTATTACCTGCCACAAAAAGGTAAGTCCGGGACAGGTAAAAGACTGGAGTGTCAGTAAACACGCCGAAAACGACATCACCTGTTCGGTCTGCCACGGCACCGACCACACCAGCGCCAAAGACGCCGAAAAGGCCAAACTTCCTGACGAACACGTGTGCGCCCAGTGTCACGAGGAACAGTTCAACCAGTTTGTCCGGGGCAAACACAATTTGGGCTGGACCGCCTTGAATGCCCTTCCGGTGACTCACCTTGAACCGGATGAACTCATGGAAGGGGGTAAAGGCTGTGGCGGCTGTCATAACATGGGGATCAAGAGCGAGGAGCAGAAAAAGGAACTACACGCCCGGGGTTATCGTTACCAGAACAATTCCTGTGACGAATGCCATACCAGACACGCCTTCTCTAAGAAGGAGGCCCTTGACCCGCACGCCTGTCAGCAGTGTCATATGGGTTACGACCACCCTCAGTGGGAGATGTGGTCTAGCTCCAAGCACGGTACCCGCTATTTTGCCAAACTGGCTGGCAACCTCCCTGAGGGAGCGGCGGCGCCCAAGTGCCAGGACTGCCACATGCCGGACGGGAATCACGAAAACCGTACGGCCTGGGGCTTCTTGGGGGTAAGGCTGCCTCTACCTGAGGACAAGGAATGGGCGGCGGCGCAGGTCACGATCCTTAAAGCTTTGGGGGTGTTGGATCCCTTTACCGGTAAACCCACCGCCCGGCTGGAAGTGGTCAAAAAGGCTGACCTGGCCCGCCTCACCAAGGAAGATTTCGACCGGGAACGCAACCGCATCAAGAAGGTATGTTACCGTTGCCACTCCAAAGATTACGTAGATTTTCAGTTCAAACAGGCCGACGAATACTACAAAAAGATTGATATGCTGATGGCGGAAGCGATCAATACCGTGGCGGAACTCTATAAAGAAGGGATCCTCAAGAAGCGGGGCGATCAACCCTATGCTTATCCTGATTTCCTTTATTTCATGCGGACCGATTACGGGGCCGGCTGGGATCAGCTCTCCTATATCGAGCAGGTCCTCTTCCAGATGTATATGAAACACCGGATGCGGGCTTACCAGTCCTTCTTCCACATCAATCCGGATTACGCTTACTGGTACGGCTGGGCCATGATGGTCAAGGATCTGGGTGAAATCAAAGAACTGGCCAAACAGATGAGGGCCACCCACGGCAAATAAGCGCGCGTAAAGATACGTGCTTTTTAAAGGGGGAGCTCAGGCTCCCCCTTTTCATTTTGGCAAGAATCATTTATTAAAGCCGTGGAGGGAAAAGATGGGAGAAAGAGCAGACCTGCTTCGTCAAATTCCGGCGGTCCATGAACTGGCAGAGGCCCTGCGCCAAAAATTTCCCAAAACCCCGGAAAGGCTCATCACCGCCGCGGCCCGCAACGCCACTGATACCCTGCGGCGCGAAATCCTGGAGGGAAAGAGAAAAGAGCTTTCCCGGGAAGAGGCCCTCACCCGGGCGGAAAGTTTCCTTGTCCAGAAGCTCCGACCCAACCTCAGGCGGGTCATCAACGCCACCGGGGTGGTGGTGCACACCAATCTTGGCCGCTCCCTCCTGCCCCAGGAAGCGGTGGAGGCCGTAAAAGAGATAGCCACCCGCTATTCCAACCTGGAATTTGACCTCAAGACCGGCAAGAGGGGGAGCCGTTACGTCCACGTAGAAGAGATCCTCCTTGAGCTCACCGGGGCTGAGGCGGCTTTAGTGGTCAACAACAACGCCGCCGCCGTCCTCCTGACCCTCAACACGCTGGCGGCAGGCAAAGAAGTGATTGTTTCCCGGGGCGAACTGGTGGAAATCGGGGGTTCTTTTCGGATTCCTGACGTGATGGCCCGCTCCGGGGCCATTTTGCGCGAAGTGGGGGCCACTAACCGCACCCACCTGAGAGATTACGAAGCGGCGATTAACGAAAACACGGCCCTTTTGATGAAAGTCCACAAGAGCAATTACGCCATCGTGGGCTTTACCAAAGAAGTCTCCGGCAAAGAGCTGGTTGAACTGGGCCGCCGCTACGGTCTGACCGTGGTAGAAGATTTAGGCAGCGGCTGTTTTGTTGATTTTTCCCGCTACGGGCTGCCGAAAGAACCCACGGTCCAGGAGGTTCTGGCCACCGGGGTGGACGTGGTGACTTTCTCCGGTGACAAGCTCCTGGGCGGGCCCCAGGCGGGACTTATCCTGGGTCGTAAGGAACCGGTAGCAGCCATCAGGAAAAACCCCCTTAACCGGGCGGTGAGGATTGACAAGATGACTTTGGCGGCCCTGGAGGCCGTGCTTGCCCTTTATCGGGACGAGACCGAGGCGATAAGCAAAATCCCCACCCTTGCCATGATTACTAAAAGACCGGAGGAGATCAGAAAAGAGGCCCTGCGCCTGAAACGACGTCTCAAAAAGGTGTTGCCTCAGGACGTAACCCTTCAGGTGGTGGAGACCATCTCCCGGGTGGGAGGCGGGGCTTTACCTCTGGCCAGCCCTAAGTCTTACGCGGTGGCCCTTAAAAGCCCTCGGATTTCGGCCGCGGCGCTAGAAGAGGCCTTGAGGCGTGCCTCACCTCCCATAATCGCCCGGATAGAAGAAGATACCCTGCTCCTTGATCTGCGTACCGTCTTACCCGTGGAACACCCCGAAATCTTGGCGGCGTTGACCAAAATCTTTAACGAGGCCGGTGGTGACAGCTCTTACCCCGTGGACCATTGAAAAACTTCTTCCCCTGTTACAGGAAGCAGTAGCACCCCTTCTGCCGGTGGCGCTCAGGTTTGAAAGAAAAGAGGCTGCGGCCGGAAACCTCTGCTTTGATGGGGAAAGGGTGGCTTCTGTCCTTTTTGAAGGCCTTTTGCCGGAAGAGAAGAAAAGGTGGGGCCCTTGCGCCCTGGCCTTAGTAAACGAAGTTTTCCATCGTCTGGTACGGGAAAAGACCGTGGCCGGGCTCCCGGGCCCTGATCTTTTGGGGCGTGAACTAGAAAAGGGCCCCCAAAAGGGGTTGCTTTTAAAGACCAAAGGGCCCCCGGCGGAGAAGGCCTTTGCCCTGACCCCGGGTCTTTTTTTCCTTCCTGGGGAGGCCCTGAAACCCAAAGAACTCCTCAAGGGGCTTTGGCAGGAAAAAAGGTCCTTTCGCGCCACGTATTTCGTCTTTGAAGGCAGGGAAGATTTAGCTCTGGCCCCCAAACTGGTCTCTTTTTTTGAGGATTTTGGTTTTTATTGGTTTGGCGGCCGGGCGGCCCGCTATTTTTCTGCCCTGGGCTTGAAAGAAGAGATATGGAAAGGGCTTAAGAAAATAAAGAGACTGGCCCCTACCCATTACCTCCTTTGGATCAAAGGCCATCAGGCAGCCCTTTCCTGTCTTAAGGAGCGGGCCCGCGTGGGCCTTCCCTTGACGGAGGAGACCGCCCTCTTGGCCGTTCCCCCGGAAGATGACCTCCTTTCCCTCCTGTCTTCCCTTTCTCTTGCCGGAGGCGTACTTCCGCCAGGGCAGGTGAAGGCCCCCCTCAAGGCCCTCTGGGCCGCTTATGAACACGCCCGGCGCCTGGGGGAGGAAGCACTCGTGACTTTTGAGCCGTTTAGCTGGCACGTTTTGGGAGACGTCTTTTTGGACCTGGGGGACTGGTGGGCGGCCCGGGAGACCTTAGAGGAGGCCCGCGGGGGGACCAGACAACCCATCGAGTTGCTCAATAGTCTGGCCCTGGTCTATTCCGAACTCGGTGTTAACGCCAAGGCTGAAGAATGTTTACGGGAGGCCCTGGCCCTGGCTCCTCAGGACCCCATGCTTTACTACAACCTGGCCGTCTTTCTGGACCGGCAAGGGCAAGAGGAGGCCATAAGTTTATTTGCTAAGGCCTACGAGCTGGCGCCTCAAGGACCCTTTGCCGAGGCCCTGGCGGCCAAGTTGGCCCTTTCAGGGAACTGGTCCCGTATCAAAGAAATATTGTCCCCCTTAGAAAAAGAACTTTCTTTTCAGGGCCTTTTTTTACTGGCCCGGGCCTATTACGAGACCCAGGAGCTGGAAAAGGCCCTGGGACTGTTTAAAAGGCTTTCTAAGCGTGCGCCTAAAAACTTGGAAGTTTTGGGCTATTTGGCCCTACTTTACATCCACCTGCGGGGAGAATATTCGGTGGCAGAGGCGGTTTTGCCGGAACTTGAAAAAGAGGGCTCCCTGCAGGACCTGGCCCAGAATTTACGCGTTTTAATGGAGGGCTGATATGAAATTCACCGTCTTGGGCTCTGGTACGGGCTGGCCTCGTTTGCACCGGGGGGCCCCGGCCTATCTTTTGCAAGTGGGCGGGGAAAATTTCCTCCTAGACTTTGGGCCGGCAACCCTGCCGCGCCTCTTGAGGCTTGGGCTTTCCCTTGACGATATCGACGCCATTTTCCTCTCACACTTTCACCCAGACCACGTCACCGACCTCATTCCCTTCCTTTTTGCCACCCGTTACCGGTTCGGTTATCAGCGGACCAGGAAGGTGGAACTTTACGCCGGCGAAGGGTTCAAAGACTTCTACGCGGGTTTGAAAAAGGCCTTTGGCCATTGGGTGGAGCCCCCGGAAGGACTTTTGGAAATTCAGGAACTCTCAGTCCAGTACGAAAGCGCCTTCCTAAGGCCACCGCTTGAGATCAGGACCGCCCCGGTTACACACAATCCCGAAAGTATCGCCTTCCGCTTTGATTTTGAAGGCAAAAGTCTGGTGTATTCTGGGGACACCGATTATAGCCCCCAGCTTGTTGAACTGGCCCGGGAGGCGGACCTTTTGGTGGTGGAGTGCTCTTTTCCCGAGGGACAGAAGGTCTCCGGCCACCTGGTCCCCTCTTTGATCGGGCAGATGGCCGGACAGGCGCGGGTCAAAAAATTACTCCTCACCCACCTCTACCCCCCTTGTGAGGGCAAAGACCTCCTAAGCCCTATCCGGCCCTATTTTTCTGGCGAAATCATAGTGGCGGAGGATTTTTTGAGCCTCGACCTCTAGCCCAAGGTAAGGGGGCCGCTTTCTTCTCCCGCACCCCATTCGATTTCGATCTCCAGGGAATACTTGGTCTTGCTGGGTTTTATCTTTTCTTCTGCCTTGAGCTCCAAGATCACGTTTTGGGGTAGATTGAGGGAGATCTCCTCCGTCCCCCGCCTCAAGGTTACCTGACCGCTTTCCAGCCGGCTGGCCAGCTCCTTTAAAAAGGTGACCACTTCCTTCAGGCTCTTGGGTTCTTCACTCCTGAATAACACCTTTTTTTCCGCCATAGGGACCTCCTAAAAGATTTTTCCCGGGTTCAAGATGTCTTGGGGGTCAAAGACTCTCTTTAAATCTTTCATAAGACTTACCACCCGGGGAGGCAACTCTTTAGGAAGATAACCTTTTTTGGTAAGGCCGATCCCGTGTTCTCCGGAGACGGTGCCGGTAAGACTCAAAACCAGGGAAAGTATCTCTTCCCTTAATTTTTTGGCCTTTTCTCGCTGGTCCGGCCCAAAAAGGATATTCACGTGGAGGTTTCCGTCACCCAGGTGCCCGAAACAGGCCACGTAAAGCCCCGCCGCCTCTCCTAGCCTTTTCACCTCCTCAAGGAAGTAAGGCACCTTACTCCGGGGCAGGACCACGTCGTCTGCGATTTTACCAGGGGCTATTTTTTTAAGGGCCGGGGAGACGTTTCGCCGGGCCTGCCAGAGTCTTTCTTCATCAGGGGGACTGGTGGCGGATACGAGTTTTAAGGCGTAAGGCTCAAGTATTTCTGAGGCGCGCCTGAGGTCTTCTTTTACTTGGCTTCTTGCCCCATCAAACTGGAGCAAAAGGAGGGCTTCGGTTTTCTCTGGCCAATCTTTTGGGAAAAAACGGGCCACCGCCTGTAATGTGACCGTATCCAAAAGTTCAGCAGCCGCCGGCAGCAGGCCCTCCTTGATAAGGGCCAAGAACCCTTCCGCCGCCTGAGTAATACGCTCAAAGTAGACCGCCAGGCTGGCTGTGGCCGGGGGTTTGGGCAAGAGCTTGAGGACGATTTTAGTAATTACTCCGAGCGTCCCTTCAGAGCCCACGATTAGAGAGACTAGGTCATAACCCACCACCCCTTTCATGGTGCGTCGGCCACAAAAGACGATTTCCCCGGTGGGGAGGACCACTTCTAATCCCAGCACGTAGTCTTTGGTGACGCCGTATTTGAGGCCTTTGGGGCCACCCGCGCAGGTGGCTACGTTTCCCCCCAGGGTAGAGAATTCATAGCTGGCCGGGTCCGGAGGATAGAAAAGCCCCATTTCGGCCAGTTCCTTCTTGAAGACCCCGTTAAAGACCCCGGGCTCCACCACCGCTACCAGGTCATCGGGGTTAATTTCCAGGATGCGGTTAAGGCCAAGGAGTGATAACACCAGCCCCCCGGCCACTGCCAGAGGGGCGCCGGTGGTAGCGGTCCCCGCGCCCCTAGGGATGACAGGAAAATTTTCTTCATTGGCCAGTTTTAAGATAGCCGCGACTTCGGCGGCGTTAGCTGGGACCGCCACCGCCTCGGGGAGATAAGTGAGCCCCGAGGCGTCAAAGGCGTAAGCCAAAAGGTCTTTTCGGGCCTCAAGAAACCTCCCTTTGAGGAGTTTTCTTAGTTTCTGGCGCGCCCTCGCGCTGAGGCTGGTTGAGATAGGTTTCGATTTCACGGCAAAGATATTCTACCTGATATTTTACCGGACCGGGACGGTTAATCTTTTGGTGTACCTTATTTAAGGCGTAGACCACGGTGGCGTGGTCCCGGTTAAAGAGCTTGCCGATGGCCTCCAGGCTGTCGTCGGTAAAACGGCGGCAAAGGTACATGGCCACCTGGCGGGGGAAGGCTATTCTCCTGGTACGGGCCCGGGAAGAAAGCTCAGCCCGGCTCACCTTAAAATGCTTGCACACCAGATCTATAATGAAATCCCTGGTCACCCGGGGATTCGGGGGCGCGATTTCCTGGACCAATTCTTTGGCCAGGGAAAGCGTGATGGGTTCTCTCAGAAGGCTTGAGCGCGCAACCAAGCCGATGACGGCGCTTTCTATCTGGCGGATATCTCCCCTCAGGTTTTGGGCCAAATATTGGATGACTTCTTCTGGCAAATAGACCCCCTGTTTTTGGGCCTTGCGTTTTAAGATGTTCACCCTGGTTTGAAAATCAGGGGGGTTTATCCGTACCACCGCCCCGGCCTGAAACCGGCTCTTGAGCCCCTCGTCCATCTTGTTTAATTCCTGAGGGGTTCGGTTGGCGGTGAATACCACGATCTTTCCGGCATCAAAGAGATAATCCAGCGTCAGGGCCAGTTCCCGCTGGGTAAATTCTTTACCCGCCAAGAAATGGACCTCTTCCAGCATGAGGATCTCACAGCCACGGCGCAGTTTTTCTTTAAAGTCTTCCAGGCGTTCCTGGCGTAAGGCCTGGACCACGTGGGTGGTGAAATCCTGGGCGGTAAGGTAGCAGATCTTACCCCCTTTTGGTTTTTTAAGCAGGTGGTTGCCTACGGCCTGGCTGAGGTGGCTTTTTCCCAGCCCGGTGCCGGCACACAGATAAACTACCCGGTGTTCCGGGGCCTGGTTGGCCAGGGCCCAACAGGTGGCGTAGGCCAGGCGGTTACAATCCCCCACCACGAATTCTTCAAAGGTGAAACGGTTAGAAAGCCTGCGTCCGAGCACCCGGGTGGGGTCGTAAGGGAGAGGGGCCTGTTTTATCTGGGGGAGCTCCTCCTCCTGGACCACGAAATCAAGGCCCAAAGAAAGCCTCTGGAAGGCCAGGGCTTCCTCAAAAAGGGAAAGATAATTGTCCCGGATCCATTCCAGGCTGAATTGGTTTGGGCAGCCGATCAAGAGCTTTTTCTCTTTAACCCCCAGGAATTTCAACGGTTTAATCCAAACCTTAAAACTTGCTTCTGGCAGTCTGGCGCGCAGGAATTCCAAGATGGTTGGCCAGAATTTTTCCATATTCCACCCTCCTTAAGGACGAGCCAAGGGTAAACAAGAGTTCGGCCTTGGTCAAAACTGGTTTCCCAAAATTAACGCCGATTAGCCCGCCGAGCAGAAAGGCCTCCTTTTTTAACGTCAAAAAAGGAGGTTAGTAGCCAATTTCTTGGAAACCAAGGCCCTTTCGCTGTTTTAGACCTTCTAAAATAGTATCCGTATAAACGAATTTTGTGTTTCACAAAAAGAGATTTCAACAACACCAGAAATTCTTCTTTTTTATTTTTTTCTTTTTAATTTAGGCCCTTTTGCATTTTTTCTGCTTCACGATAGGATGGGCGCTTAGGAGATGGGTGCCAGTTTGGGCGCTTTTGGTTAAGATGGAGGTCTATGAGTTGTCCGCGCAAATATCCTCGGGTACCAGACCGGAGCCGGTGTTATGAAATCCTTCACGAAAACCAGGTTCCTCCCCATATTATCGCCCATTGTGAGCAGGTAGCCCGGGTGGCCGTCTTTCTGGCCGAAAACCTCTGTGTGGTGGGGGAAGAAATCGACCGGGCCCTGGTAGAAGCCGGAGGACTGCTCCATGACCTGACCAAACATTTGAGTCTCAAGACAGGGGAGAACCACGCCCTTTCCGCCGCCAGACTGCTAGAAAGGCTCGGTTATCCGGAAGTAGCCCGGGTAGTGGCCCAGCATATCTTCTGTCCCCCGGGCCCCCCGGGAAGCCCTATCCGGGAAGAGGAGCTCGTCTACTATGCCGACAAACGGGTTAAGCACATCCAGATAGTGGATTTGAAGGAACGTTTTTGGGACCTTAAGGACCGTTACGGTCGCAGCGTCTCTTCCCTCATCAGGCTTGACCATTTATACGAACTGACCCGTCTTCTGGAAAGACGCATCTTCAAGAAATTGCCCTTTGGGCCAGAAAAGGTATTGGAGCTCGGAGATGAAAAAGCCAAAGGTAGCGCTTCTGTGCGGGGGTAACTCACCGGAAAG
>WGCA01000060.1 GCA_015494065.1 Thermodesulfobacteriaceae bacterium
GTCCCTTTACGGAGGACACGGGGTCTTCTTCTTTGAAGACCACCGGGCCAGGCGGGTGGGAGACATCATTACGGTAAAAATCGTCGAAACCTACCAGAGCTCGAGTAAAGTGGACAACAAAACCACACGCAAAAGTAGTTTTACTTCCGGCATAAAGGCCTTTCTTGGTTTTGAAAAGGCCGTAGAAGACGCCAACCGTCGTTTTAAGGCCTCGGAAATGTTTGGCGGCGAGCTTAATTCAAGTACCAGCGGCCAGGGGCAGTACGCGCGCAATACCAATATCGTGGCTACCATCACCGCCCGGGTGGTGGAAGTCCTTCCCAACGGAAACCTGGTCATCCAGGGGGTGAGGACGGTGCGGCAGAATGAAAACCTGGAATACCTGACCATTTCAGGCATCGTGCGGCCGGAAGACATCGGCCCAGACAACACCGTCCTCTCTACCCAGGTGGCGGACGCGCACTTGGAATACAGTGGTCGGGGCCCGAATACGATTGCCACCCGGGGGCCTGGTTGGTTAGCGCGTATCCTTCAACTTATCTGGCTTTTCTAGGAGGGAGACATGAAAAAACTCGTCCTTGGGCTACTTTTGCTAATCCTTCCCTCCTTGGCTTTGGCAGCCAGACTCAAAGACCTCGTAAACGTAGAAGGGGTGCGGGTCAACAAACTTATCGGTTACGGCCTGGTAGTAGGACTGGCCGGCACCGGAGACGGAGATCAGACCAAATTCACCGTCCAGTCCATCGTGAACATGCTGGAACGCTTCGGCATCAAAGTGGACCGCAAACAGGTCAAGCTCAAAAACGCCGCCGCCGTCATGGTTACCGCGGAACTCCCCCCCTTCGTGCGTCCCGGCCAGAGGTTGGACGTAACCGTCTCCTCCATCGGAGACGCTAAAAGTCTTCAGGGAGGAACCCTCCTCCTCACCCCACTTAAAGGACCAGACGGCAAGGTTTACGCCCTGGCCCAGGGAGCCGTCTCCCTGGGAGGCTTTACCGCCGGTGGAGCCGCAGGCGGCGTCCAAAAGAACCACCCCACCGTGGGCCGCATCCCCGGCGGAGCCGTGGTAGAAAAGGACGTACCGGTTAGCATTAACAGCAAAACAGAGCTCCGGCTCTCTTTCCGGGACGTTGATTTCACCACCGTTGCCCGGGCCGCCGAGGCCATCAACGCTTACCTTAACGGGGCCTTTGCCTTTGCCCTTGACGGACGCACCATAAGTCTCAAGGTCCCCCCCAAATACCAGGGCCAGGTGGTAAAGTTGCTGGCCGAGATAGGGGAGCTGGCGGTCTCACCAGACACCCCGGCCCGGGTGGTCATCGATGAGCGCACCGGCACGGTGGTGATGGGAGAGAACGTACGCATCTCCCGGGTAGCCGTGGCCCACGGCAACCTTTCCGTCACCGTCCGGGAAAGGCCTCAAGTGTCGCAACCGCCTCCCTTCTCCACCGGAGAAACCGTGGTCACCCCGGAGACGGAGATCGTGGCCAAGGAAGAGGCCGCCAGGATCGTGGTCATAGAAGAAGGGGTAAGTATCGGGGAGCTAGTGCGCGCCCTTAACGCCGTAGGGGCGACCCCGCGCGACCTGATCGCGATCTTCCAGGCCATCAAGGCCGCAGGCGCCCTCCAGGCCGAACTCATCATTATCTAAATTTTTGGAATCCATTTTTGGCAAGGTATTTCAACGAGATCGCGATAAAATAGGGATCCGTTCCTAATTTTCTGCAGGAAAATCCAAATCCTTGGCCCAAAAACCCTAAAAAACCGCCTTTTAATTTTTAAAAGGCGAACCGCCAAAATAGGGATCCGTTCCCATTTTTGGACGATGCCAATTTGGCCAAAAATTAGCCAGAAAACCCTTCTTTTTTCCTCAATATCCACGTTTTCGCGGTGGACAAAGTTAAAAAATAGGAACGGATCCCATTTTTAGGATAGGAGGAAATTTTTGCCTGAAGCGGAAAAATTTTCCGGCAATGAAAAGCCACCACCGGCCTAAGGCCTCAAAAATACACCTTAAGATCAGGCATCTTATTTGCTTAAAGTAAAGTTAGCGATGAAGATAGGTGGTCCGAACTTTAAAAATTTGACCCAGCTAAAAAGGCTGGCCCGGCATGACCGGGAGCTGGCGTTAAAGAAGGCCTGTCAAGAATTTGAAGCCATATTTGTCTATCAAATACTGAAAGGACTAAAAAGCACTGTACCCGAAGGGGGGCTTTTTCCGAAAAGTTTTCAGAGGGAGATCTTCGAAGATTTCTTTTATCAGGAGGTAAGCCGGGAAGTGGCGGCCCGGGGAACCGGGCTTTCCAAGCTCCTCTACCAAAAACTTGCGGCCAAATACGGAGGACAAAAATGAAAAACCCTTGGGAAAAACTATTAAATCTCCTTGAAGAAGAAAAGCAGGCTATAATCGCCGGCGACGTGGAAAGACTGCTGGAGTGCGTAAAGGAAAAGGAGGAGCTCCTTAAGGAACCGAGGCTCAAAACCGCTCCCCTCAGCCAGGACCTGCGTCAGCGGATCGTAGCGCTTACTAAGCACAACGAAATGCTGCTCAAAGCGGGGCTTGCCTTTATTGAGGAGGCTTACCGCTTCTTTAGCCGTCAGGTTACCCCCAAGGTGGGTTACGGCCGCCGGGGGACCTTAAAAAGCGGACGGGGAGACTTCCTTAACCTTGAGGCTTAAAGATGGCCGGGCTTTATAGCGCCTTAAACATCGCCAAAAACGCCCTTCTGGCCTTTCAAACTGGGGTACACGTAACAGGACACAACGTGGCCAACGTGGACACCGAGGGTTATTCCCGTCAAAAGGTCATAAACGCCCCCTATCCACCTACCCCGGGGCCAGCCGGTCCCATGGGAAGTGGGGTAAAAGTTGAACAGATAAAGCGCTATTTTGACGCCTTTTTAGAGGCCAACATCAACCTCAAAAAGAGTGACCTGGGGCTCCTTTCGGCGGAAGAGACCGGGCTTGACATGGTCCAGGGGTTGTTCAACGAAACTAATCCTCTGGGGCTTTCCAAATCGCTGGAGGATTTCTTTTCTGCCTGGCAGGGGCTTTCCAACCGGGCCGAGGGCATCCCGGAACGAAGGGTGGTCATCGAAAAAGGCCGCGTGTTGGCCGAGGCGGTTCAGGACAAATACCAGGGTCTCGTTGACCTGGAAGGAAACGTCCGGCTCAAAGTCAAGGATGTGGTAGAAGAAATAAACGAACTGGCCAAACAGATCGCCGAAATCAACCGCCAAATCACCGCGGCTGAATCGGGGCTGCACCAGGCCAACGATTTGAGGGACCAGAGGGACCGTCTGGTAGCCAAACTGTCCCAACTGGCAGAAATCCGCTATTTCGAAAACTCCCAGGGGGCCTACGCCGTCATCCTGGGAAAGGGTTACAACCTAGTAGATATTGATTCCTACTGGCAACTTGAGCTTTCAGGGGGAGAAGTATACTGGCAGGGCCACAACGGAGAAAAGGTCCGTTTGACCAGCGCAGAGGTGGCCCGGGGGGAGCTCGGCGGTTGGTTGCGCATCCTGGAACAGATATCAGACGAGTGGAACTACGAATACGTAATTTCTACCAGGAGCCCCTTCACCAAAGACGGACGAATAGTTAGGGAAAATACCACCTTTGAAGAACTTGGCCTTTCAGGCACCATCTCGGTTTCCTTCAAAGGGACCAATCATTTTGGGGAAGAAGTTAGCGGCACTTTCACCACTACGGATAACACCAAGACCATTCGCGATTTCTTAAACGAAGTAGAAAAGGCCTTTGATTACAAAGTACAGGCGTATCTGACCAAAGATGGTCGCCTGGTGGTAAGAGATGCAGTACGTGGCGGAGGCCAATTAAGTTTTGCCATTACCACGGCCCCTTTTGATTTTGGCCGTTTTGACGATGAAGCCGCCAACCACCGGGTAGAGGAACTTAATCTTACCGGCAAATTCCAGCTTTTTGCCGAAGAACTCATCCGGGCGGTAAACGAGATTCATACCGAAGGGGTGGGGCTTAAATTTTTCGAAGGGGAACTGGAAGGGCGTTTCCACACGGAAGGGGCCCTCAAGGGCCTTCCCTTTTTCCGCGACATAAAAAGAGACGGCTCCCTTTTTATCTGGCTTAAAAGTCCTACCGGCCAGATCACTCCGGTCAAGGTAGATTTCAACCTTCCGCCCACCGCCACCCTTTTTGACGTGGAGGAACAGATAAACCGCGCCATTGAGGACCTGGGCTTTGATACCGAGCAAACGGTAAAGGCCCTGGTGAGGGACGGACGCCTGGTCTTCCAGGCCCAGGAGGGATGGGGCTTTGCCTTCTCAAACGATAGTGCCCGTATCCTTCTGGCCACAGGGTTAAACGTCTTTTTCGAAGGCCATGACGCCGGCAGCATAAGCCTTAACGACCAGCTCTCGGTAAGCCCGGAATATCTGGCCGCGGCTCGTCTCGACCGCGAGGCCTGGCGCAGCCAAGTGCCGCTTGCGGGAAGCTACCGCAGCAGGTTACCCGTAAAAAACCCGGAGGCCGTAGTCTTTAACGACCCTCCCCACCGCCTCTACGTCCGCTTTTTCGATAAAAACGGCCGCCAGGTGCTTCACGAAACAGAAGACGGCTTTAAGGTCCAGGAGCTTTCCGTGGACGTAAAACCGGGAGATACCCTCAAGGATATCCTTTCTAAGTTAGACGCCCTGGAGGGACTTAGGGCCTACCTTGACGGGGAGGGGCACCTGATTCTGGAACTTGACCCCAACTATTCTGGGAATTACGCCTATTTCGAGTTAGGGGCAGAAGCACCCCCTCCCGCCGACTCATTTCTTAGCTTTCTGCGGGACCAAGGGGTCTGGGCCCCGCAGTATATTGTGGCCCGCGGCCGCCAGGAAAGCGAAAATTACTACCCCAATCCAGCTTCGGTCACCATTGGTGAGAACGCCACCCTTAATTTCGTCTTTTATGATGCCGAGGGACGGGAGACCAGAAGGACCGAGCTTTCTGTAACAAACGGTACAACCCTCAAGGAACTAGCCGAGGCCTTAAATGCCCTCCCTGAGATCCGAGCCGGTTTTACCGAAGGCGACCAGGGGCTCTTTTACCTCTCGCTAGATGAAGCGCCCCCTGGTTCGGTCTCCTTTACCCTTACCGTTTCTGGAGGAGACGGAGACGGAAGTCTTGATCTTTCTTCTGGTACCCTGGCCTTTACTCCGGTTGGGGACCTCCAGGTCTTCTCAGGCCTTGAGCCGGTCTTTAAACCGACCCAGTACGAAACAGACCTTGGCCCCCAAGACCCCCAAAACCTTGCCTTTTCCGGCTGGTTGAATATCCGGTTTTTTGACAAAGGGGGTAACGAACTAAAGAACGCAAGCCTGGCCACCTACGGGACCCCAGACGTAACCCTCACGGACGGCAACGGAAACGGTTACGTAGACTTGGAAGACCTGATACTGGCCCTTGATGGTCTTCCGGGCCTTAAGGCCTATATTGATAACGGGGAACTGGTGGTGGCCCTTGACGAAGGCGTGCCCGAAGGGACTTCTTATTTCGTAATCGAAGGGAACGACCCCCTACGCTCGTGGGGGACCCTTACACTCAAGAAACTGGCAGGGCCAGGCCCTGAGGATGATTCCTACTACCGGTTATCTTTCCGGATAGGGGCTCTTGAGAACTGGCTCTACGATAAAAACGGGGACCCCATCGACGCCGACCCCAACAACTCCGTGGTGGATCCCTTCCGGGTAGAGCTAACTACGGACCGGGGCATGATACAAATCCTTGAAAAATATAACGCTGAAGAAAACGCCCGCTTTGGTCTTTCCGCGGGGTTGGATACAGAAGGCAGGCTGGTGGTGGAACTCTCCGGGCTTTATGATACCAAAAGCTTTGTCCTTACCGACTCCTTCGCCCGCAAGGCCTTTGAGGCTAAAATTTCGGCCAACCGCTTCCGTGGTGACCCCGAAAACCGCTGGTTCCTTATGACGGACGCACCGGTAGCTGATGAAGATCTCTTTTTCTCTGCCCCCGACGACAACACCACCACTTCGCCTACGGCCCTCCAGTTCCTGACCCTTTCTTATCAGGACGCCGACCAGAACGAGGTCAAAAAAGAACACCTCTTTGTGCGCCGTTCGGACGCGAGTTTCACCGGTGCCGACGCCTTCACCCTGACCGATTCCTCTGCCACGGTAGAGATTACCTTTTACGACGCCGAGGGAAATGCCCTGGGAAGCCCGGAGAGCATAACGCTTTCTTCAGGAACCACCCTGGCCGAGGCGGCCACGGCCCTTGACGGTCTTTCCGGCCTGCACGCCGCCTTTACCGACGACGGCCATCTTCTCCTCTCCTTGCGGGCCACGGAATTTCCCGACGCAGGAGATGACCGCCGACAGGCGGCCTTTTTTACCGTCTCTGTGGACGATGACAACGACGACCGCCTCACCTTTTCAGACGGTTCCACCACCTCAAGCATCACCTTCACTGGTTACGTACGTTTCAAGGACTATCGGCAGGAAATTGAGGGCCTGGACGTCGATCGGGACGAGCTAGCGGATTTCTCCACGGCGCTTGACGCCTCCGGGAGATTTTCTCTCCTGGTAAACGATCCGGACTTAAACGGAGATGGGGCCCCGGATTGGTCTCGTTTTTCCCTTGCAAGCAGTTACTCCGAGGAGGAAGGGAACCTGGGGGTTTATCTCTCCCGCAAAGTATATTACGCCAAAAAAGGGCTCTTTTCGGAGCTCCAAGGCTTTGAGCCCCAGCCCGGGGATAACCGCAACGCCTTAAGGCTTTCGGAACTTTCGGGCGTCTCCCGCGAGGTCTTAGGCGAGGCCAACCTTTACGATTATTATACCTCTCTTGTGGGGGAGGTAGGCATTGCCACCAAAACCGTCAAAAATTCCAAAACCTTTATGGAAGACCTGATAAACCAGCTACAGATCATGCGCGACTCCGTCTCCGGGGTCTCGCTTGATGAAGAGATGGCCAATCTTATCAAATACCAGCAGGCCTTTGCCGCCTCAGCGAAAATTTTGACGGTGACCGACGAAATGCTCGATAAATTAATTGAGGCCAAGAGGTAAAAGAGCGGGGGAAGGTCATGGCCATAAGGGTAGGCATGAAAACCTTGTATGACCGTATGCTTTACAACCTGAACAAATTAACAGATGATATGCGCCGACTGGAAACCCAGATAGCCTCGGGAACCAAATACGAAAAACCTTCGGATGATCCCGTGGCCCTGGTAAGATCACTAACTTACCGCAAGGGACTTGAGGAAATCAAACGATACCGGCATTCTATCCGGGAAGGTAAGGCCTATTTGCGTACCATGGAAGGGGCCTACGAAGGACTTGAAAACATAGTAACGAGAGCCAAACAACTAGCTATTCAGGCCAGAAACGACACTTTGTCTCCCCAAAACCGGGAAGCCCTCGCCAAAGAAGTGGATAATTTACTTAAAGAAGCCCTGGCTTTGGCCAATACCAAACACGGTGAGCGATACGTTTTCGGGGGCAACCAGCCTGTTGGTTATAAGGACGGCGAAGCTCCTTTTAAATTGGTCCGGCAGGCCTTACCAGGCGGCGAGGTCAAGGAAGAGGTAATCTATCAGGGGGGCGAAGAAGACCTCTATTATTCTTACGCTGCCGGGGAAAAGATCCTGGTCGGCCGCAACGGAAACGAAGCCATAGGTGAGACGGAGCTCTTTGATACCCTGATCGGACTTAAAAAGACCTTAGTGGCATCTAACAGCGCAGATCCACACCGGGAAATAGAAGAACTCGGGGTCCATATTGACCGGCTGGACCGGGTGCTGAACAACCTCGTAAACGAACGCACTGCCTTGGGGGCGCGGATGGACCACCTGGAACTCAAGGAAAACCTCTATTTAGACCTGAAAGACACCATCCAAGAAAACCTGAGTGATACCGAAGACGCGGACCTCTTAGAAGTAGCCACCAGGCTCAAGGCCAGGGAAACGGCTTATCAGGCGGCCCTTGCGGCTACTTCTAAGGTCATGCAGATGAGTCTCGTAAATTATCTAACGTAGGTGCACTTTGCTGGTCCTTACCCGGAAAATAGGAGAATCCATAACCATCGGGCCGGATATAAAAATCGTGGTCCTGGAAATCAAAGGACGGCAGGTAAAACTGGGCATCGAAGCTCCGGCCCACGTACCGGTACACCGGTTGGAAGTCTTTCAAAAGATTCAGGAAGAAAATATCCGGGCGGCAGCAGCCCCTACTATCCTTGATGAAGTGCTCAAATTAGACGGGGAGGAGTAACTTGCAGATCGAAACCACCAGATTTGGCAAGATCGAAATAGAAGAAAACAAGATAATCTTTTTTACCTCGGGCATTTTGGGTTTTCCCGAAGCCAAACGCTACGTGCTTATCCCCCACCGTCAGAATTCCCCTTTCTTCTGGCTTCAGGCGGTGGACGTGCCGGAGCTGGCCTTTGTGGTGGTGGATCCCCGGCTCTTCTTCCCTGATTACGCCCCCAAGCTCCCTCCTGAAGTCTTAAAAGAACTACACCTGAAAGAGGGCGATGAACTCTGTTTTTTAAGCATCGTCACCATCCCCAAAGAAAAACCGGAAGAGATGACGGTCAATCTGCTCGGCCCCGTGGTGGTCAACATTACCAGGCGGCTTGCCAAACAGGTGGTATTAGACGCCAAGCGGTACCCTTTAAGGGCGCCTCTTAAGCCCCATTTTTACCGTCTGGCCCAGCAGGCCGAAAAGGAAAACGCTTCCTTGGCCCTAAAATGATTTTTTAAGTTCAAAAGCCCATCTATTCGATAGCTCTAATAAGGAGTCAGTTATGGCGGGCGTGGTGGGAAAAATAAACGTTCTAGGTTTGGGTTCAGGGCTTGACCTGCAGGGTTTGATAGACCAGTTACGCCAGATTGAAGAAAAGCCCATCGAGCGCATGAAGGAGACCCAAGACCGCTATGAGACCAGGTTGAACGAATTTGACTGGCTCAACACCAAAGTCCTCTCCCTGAAGACCAAGACTCTTGACCTCTCCCTCGAAAGCACCTACCTCACTAAGAAAATATCGGTCTCCGGAGACGCGGTCACAGGCCGGGCCGAGGTCGGGGCCCTTGAAGGGACATATAACATCAGTGTTTCCCAGCTCGCCCGCAAAAGCCTCTGGCAATCGCAGGGCTACGCCACCAAGGACGCGGATATCGCTCCCTCGGCGGATGACGTGCTCCAAATTTCGGTGGGAGACCAGAACTTTTCCGTACTCGTACCACAGGGGACCACCCTTGAAGGCCTTGCCCAGCTGATAAACGAGGCCGAAGACAACCCCGGCCTTGAAGCCAAGGTGGTGGATACCGGGGCCCCTTCCAATCCTTACCGTTTGGTACTCAAGGCCCAAAATACCGGCGAAGAAAACCGCGTGGTAGTCACCCAGGAACTACAGGGGATGGCCTTTGAAGAGATTACCGCGGTGCCCAATATCTGGCGCACGGGAAACTACACCAACCCTGAGGACGTGGTAAATGGTTCCGGGGGCCCGATCACCCTCAATATCGAAGTCGGTTCCCAGAGCCTAAACGTAGAAGTGGCGGACGGGACCACCCTTTCCGGCCTGGTAGATCTGATCAACGAGGCGGCGGAAAACACCTCCCTGCGCGCCTATCTCATTCGGGACAAGGATGGTAACTATTTCGTTGATCTCCGTGCCCCGGAACCATTAAACGTCACCCAGGATCCCGCTGATCCCGCCCTTTTCCCCAACCAGATCGAAGATGGCGGCGAGAGTCTGAATGCCTTCTTCACCCTGGACGACATCTCTTACCAGCGCGGAGCCAATACGATAGACGATCTCATTCCGGGGGTGGCGCTCCAACTCAAAAAGGCCGGCACGGCTACGGTTGAGGTCACGGCGGACCGGGAAGGTTTGAAAGAACTTATCAGCTCTTTTGTTAATGATCTCAAGGAATTTTTCAAAGAATTGAACGAAAAGATGGCTTTTAACGTGGAAACAGGGGAGGAAGGCCCTCTCTATCGTTCCCGGGCGGCCGAAAGCCTTTTAAGGGACCTAAGAGACGTCCTCTTTACCGTAAATCCGGGAAACGAACACGTAAAAAGTTTTTTTGACCTGGGCCTTAATTTTAACCGGGATGGTTCCCTGAGCTTTGACGAAAAAAAGCTGGAAAACGCCCTTACCTCCTACCCTGAAGAGGTTAAAAAACTCCTCCTTGGTGACGACGACCAAAATATCACCGGCGTTGGAGAAAAGTTTAATAACGTCTTACAAAAATATCTGGGTCCGTCAGGTTTAATTGCTTTAGAACAAAAAACTACGGAAAAATACATCGAAAACTTAAAAAATGATATCTCTTTAGCCCAAAAACGGGTAGACCAATATATCTCATACTTACAGAAACAATTTATCGCGCTTGACAGATATATTCAGCAATTAAACGATATGTCCTCTTATTTAGACGTCCAATTTAAGAGCATTATGGGGCTATCCGAAAAGAAATAAAACCAATGCGTTCAGGGAAGAACGCAAAAAGGGAACAAGGAGGTTATAATGTACGATAAAGGGCTCAAAAATTACCAGAGAAACGCGGTTTCAACCTTGCAGGACCCCCAAAAGATCGTCAAGTTGCTCTTTGAAGCAGCTATAAAAGAATTGGCCCTGGCCAGGAACCATTTTGAAGAACCCCGCCCAAGGGGAGTGCACTTGGGCAAGGCCATCGCCATAGTGGGAGAGCTTCAGGCCGGGGTTAACCTGAAAGAAGGTGGCGAAGCAGCAGAGTTTCTCTACGGGCTTTACGGAGCCATTATCAGGGAACTTTCCAAAATAAACGGTGGAGGGGAAAAAGACCGGGAAGTGATCGACCGCAGCATTCGCTACCTTTCCGAACTCAAAAAGATCTGGGTGGAACATGTGCTAGGAAGAAACAACGGGACTTCTGCCGGTTCTTCGGCTCAACCCAGCCCCCAAACCGCTGTTGCGGGTTAAGGAGGAGGGGAGCCCCTCCCCTCCTTTCGGTGGCCGAGATGGAATTTGAAGAACTCCTCCAAAAGCTTGAACAAATAGAAAAAGAGGAAAAAGAACTCCTTATCTCTCTTTTAGGACAAGAAAGGCTCAGTTTCAAAGGGTTTGACCAACTTTCCCGCCTCCTTTACGAACGGCGCAAAATCCACGCCCTCTTGCGTAATACAGGCTTACCGGCGGAAGAAAATAAAATTTCTAGCTCTAGGATTGAAAAAATATTACGCCAAGAAAGGGAACTAAAGGAACTTTTTTTAAAACTAAAGGCCAAGATTATCTCCTTACAAAAGGAATTCACCCACCGCCAAAGGGTCATCAGTAACTACCAAAACCCACTTTATTAATAGGGTCCTCAAATAGTCGACATCATTGTTTGTCATTACGTACATGCATCCGCCCTCAGTCATTGCGACCCCTGTCGTGGTTAAATCATCACGACAGGGGGAAGCAATCCCTGTCGTGAGGTCTCGGTAGAGGCCGTGACGATCCGAGATCCGGTCATTAAATAAGCACCCGTTGAGGAAACTTTTCTGTTTTTCTGAAGAGTTCTCTTTGTCCACCGAAACCTTCAAGATGGTCGCGGGTCTGGGAAAAAACAATTTTAAAGTGCCCCCTGCCTGACACCGATAAAGGCTGTAGAGGCCGACAGGGAAGTCGGCCAAGAAAATTCTACAAGGAGGTAGAGCTATGGCTCTCAACATCAACACCAACATCGCGGCCTTAAAGGCCCAGAACCGTCTCAACCAAACGTCTAAAGGTCTTCAAAAATCTTTAGAAAGGCTCTCATCTGGTCTTCGCATCAACTGGGCGGCGGACGACGCCGCGGGGCTCGCCATCGCCGACGGCTTAAGGGCCACGGCCAAGGGGCTGGCGCAGGCCATCCGGAACGCCAACGAGGGTATTTCGCTTATCAAAGTAGCGGACGGGGCCCTCATTGAGTACGGGAACATTCTCGCAACTTTAAAGGAGAAGGTTACCCAGGCGGCCAACGCTACTCAGAACGCCGAGACCCGCAAGTCCATCCAGCGTGACATTAACAAATTGCTTGCGGAGCTCAACAACATCGCCCGCACGACCGAGTTCAACGGGCAGAAACTCCTTTCCGGCTCTTTCGTGAACAAGAAGTTCCAGATTGGTTCGGCTTCTTACGTGACAGCCACCCTTTCCATCCGCAGCGCCGAGACCAACGCGGTAGGTGGTACCAAAACGGCGGTTATGGACCTTAACACCATTGGTCCGGTACAACTTACCCTCACTAACGCCGCTTCGGGCCTCACCGTAACTACCGAAAAAATTGAACTCTATTACAACAACAATCCAGACAACGGTGCCGGAGCGCTGGCTAACGAAATTAACCGTTATTCTGGAATCACCGGCATCTCTGCCGTCGCCGTAGTCGAAACCGAGTCTGAGCAGATCAAGGCCGGAAGCATCTCCGGACTTAAGATCAACGGGGTGACCATTGGAGACATTACCGTCCAAGCTGCAGACGCCGACGGGGCCCTGGCGAACGCCATCAACCAGAAAAGCCTTGAGACCGGTGTCACGGCCACCGTCACGGAGGATGGGCGTCTGGTGCTTACCTCTTCCGATGGCCGGGCCATCAAGGTGGAAGCGGATAGCGGCCTGGGTTCGGTCCTGGGAAAAACGGCGGATGAACTCTCCACTCTGGGCCACATCCGTTTGATCCAGAAAGGCGTTGCGGATTTTCAGATCCAGGGTGTGGGCGGCACGGGACTGGGAGCTACCTTCACCGTTAAAAGTGGTACTTCCACAGAAATTTCTGATCGTTCCACGCTGTCCGTAAATTCGCAGGTAGCCGCAGGCTCTCTCCTGGCGGAAGGATCCACGGTGGGTGGCGACGCTACCCTTATGTCCACCATGGGAAACAGTGACTCTTCTATTTACGTAACCTCTTCTTCGCAGATTGGTTGGGGATCTACCCTTAAGGCCGGCACGGTGGTCACGGGAGAAGTGGTGGTAGGAGGGGCTACAGATCAAAAAACCGCCCTCACGCAGGACATGGTGGCTACCGCCGGTTCGGTGCTCAAAGCTGGTACGGTGATCGGCAAGGGTACGGTGGTTTACGGTGAGCTGGCCCGGGCCCTCGGGGTGGCGGAGGGATCGACGCTAGCAGGGTCTGCCACTTTAGCTACTGACGTCACCCTAGATACGGATATCGCACTCAAATATGATCCCACTCAGAACACCCAGCTACAGAATGGCTCTACCCTGGCTGCTGGCTCCAAATTGGGAGCCGACATGATGATCGGCCTGACTTATTCTAGTGCCACTTCATCTGACGGGATACTAGCTCCAACTTCGGCTTGGACCGGTGTCTTGCAGAATGACGAAACTGCTACATACACCGTTTCTGCCTCACCGGGAACCGCCACCATTAATGATGGTTCCCTTATCAAGGCTGAAACAAGCATTACCTTTAACGGTGGAGGAGATGGGACCGAATATATGACCATTACCCCAGGTAGTAACACCGTGATTTGGGGCGTTTATAACGACGGTACCACTTCTACCACCGTATCCATCGGAAGCGGGGCCACCGATTACGCCTCCCTTACCCTTACGGACGGACAGAGCTTCACCTTCCTTTATGATACTTACGTCGATGGTAACCTGGTATTTGAAGTAACGGATACCGATCTTACCACAGCTTCCAGTTATCAGATGACTTATAAGGCTGGATCCTACATCAACGGAGGATCCGTAAACAATTTAACCGAAACCGATGATGGAACTATCAACTATTACGCTACAGTATCCAAAAATACTGCTACCTTTAACGCAGATACCGATATAGCGGCCGGTTCCTCGCTGGTAAATGGTACCACTACCTTAGCGGCAGGGTCTCGATTCGGTGAAGATGCCCACGTAAAACAATTTACTTCTGATAACGAAGAGAGCGTCCTTGTAAGAGGGACCAAACTCTATGCTGGCACTCAGGCTCAAGCAGGTTCAGTCCTGTTTACTGAAAGCTTCCAGGTACAGTCAGATGTTACTTTAAACGAAGACATGGCGGTAAGGGCAGGGACTACCTTGGCCCAGGATACCAAACTAGCGGCAGGAACTGTAGTCCAAGAAACCATGACCCTTTATACTTCTACCGGTGGCGGTGGTACGGCGGTAACCGTATCTGCCGGAACCGTGCTTGATCAGGACCTCTATGTTGGTACCGGTGGAGTAACCCTTACCCAAGACCTTGTTTTAGCCAAGGGAAGCGAAATTAAAGCTGATAGCGATCTTGTCCTGGCAGGAGTGGGTGATCTGGGCCAGGTGGAGACCAAACAGCTCTCTGACCTGAACGTTCTCACTTACGAAAGCGCCCAGATCTCGCTTACCATCGTGGAAGCAGCGGTCTCTGACATCGACGGCATCCGGGCAGAGCTCGGTTCCGTACAGAACCAGCTTGAATCCACGGTGGCCAATATTTCCGTGACCCAGGTAAACGTTCAGGCTGCGGAGTCAGCCATCCGCGAGGTAGACTTTGCCGCTGAATCCGCGAACTTCACCAAGATGCAGGTGCTGATGCAGGCCGGAATGTTTGCCCTGGCACAGTCGAACACCATCCCGCAGATGGCCGTCCAGCTGCTCCAGGGTTAATTCCGAGTTAATCCCGGCGCAAAAAGCCCCTCTACCGCGGTAGAGGGGCTTTTTTTCTGAGATCGCTTCGTTGCTCGCTTCACTCGCGCCTCGCGATGACTAGGAAGAGTATGTGGTAAAAAATTCAAAAGAAAAAGCGGAGTTTTTCCATGTTCAGCACGAACCTCATTCGGAAAATAAGCGAGCTTGAGCCCCCGGTGCGGGAGACAATCCTCCTCCTCATGGAGGAGATGGAGCGGGAGCGCGCCCGCTGGGAGGAATCCATCACCAAGACGGAATTCAACGAGCTTGAGGAAATCGTCCGCGAGCTAGGAAAAAGTGTTAAAGAACTCGCCGAGGCGCAGAAGCGGTCTGAGGAGAGGCTGGATAGGCTGGAAAAGGTCGTCGAGGAGCTTGCTGAAGCGCAGAAGCGTACGGAAGAGGAAATCAGGAAACTTACGCGAGGGCTTTCTCGAACCCGCCGGGAGCTGGGAGGTCTGGCGCGAAGTGTGGCTTACTCCTTGGAAAACGAAGCCTATCGTTATCTTCCCGCCCTTCTCAAGAAATATCATCATCTCGAAGTGGTTGATCGTTTTGTGCGTACTTACCTTAACGGCGAAGAGATCAACATTTTTGCGCGAGCCAGGAGGAACGGGGAAGAGGTCTTCTTGGTGGGGGAGACGGCACTCAAACTTGAGAGCGCCGGTAAGTTGAAGCAGCTGCAGAGAAAAATCAAATTGGTAGAAAGACAATGGGGTGGGCCGGTGATACCGCTGCTTGTAACCCACTTTGCCCGCCTGGATGTCCTCAAGAAGGCGAAAGAGGCAGGCATCCTGGTTATTCAGAACTTTGAATGGGTTTGAATATCAATTTTTTACCGCCGCCGTGATCAGAAAAAGACCTTGATCAGAAAGGGCGGGTCTTAGAGCTTCAAAAGCTTTAGAAATAAAGGGCTTCAATTTATCTCCTGCAATGTTTATTTCCCTTTCCGAGTCAAGTTTTACGGTCAGATTGGGAATCTTCAATTCATCCCCTAAAGCCCGGAAAAGATCTCCCGGAAGAGGGGGGATGGTGCATTGCCAAAGGACCTCAAAACCTACTTTTTCCAAGAGTTTTCTATGAGAAACCCTGGTGAAGCGGGTAAGATGGTCGGGCGGTTCGTCTCTTTCTCCTCCTATAAAATAAATTCTTTCGTCCTTGACACCTAAAATTCGTCCTGTGGTCTTTCTATTCGGTGTAGAAAAGATAAACAAGCCCCCTTCTTCAAGCTTTTCGTAAATTTTTTGAACAAAATCTAAAGGTTTTTCTAGGTGTTCCATGACCTCAAAGGCTGTGATCACTTGAAATTTTTTTGGAAAATGGGGAGGTAGATCCTCAAGCCCCTGACCTGTCACCAAGTAACCCCGGAGCCCGAAGTGCTTTTCGCCCCATTCAGTGGCCAAGGCGCTGGCATCCAGACCATAGGCCTGAAAGCCGATTTCTCGAGCGTAACGCACGAAAAAGCCATTAGCGCAGCCTATGTCAAGTAAAGTTTTTTTGCTTGGAATCTGCTCTAAAAATTCGCGAACTTTTTGGAAACGTATATTGGAAATATAACTTAGGTAGGATTTTTCAGGATCAAGGGAAGAAATATAATGGTCGTACTGGGCTACATCACTTTTTCCCTGTTCGTAGGCCTGGTTGTAATCATACCCCTTTCTCGGCCAGGCAAATTCGGCTTCGCACTGGTCGCACTTTAGGTGCCTATAAGTACGATAACGATCGGTAGGGATAAAAGGTACCTTGTTTTCGCAGACCGGGCAGGGCTTGGTTTCTATGCGGCGTCGCTTCTCCCGCAACTCCTCCAGGGCCTCAAGGGCCTTATCGATCTTAAACTTTCTCCAGGCCTCAGCGAGAGCCCTTATCTCTTCCTCTTTTTCGGAAGCGTGCCGGTAAAAAAGGGGCTCTCCGTTTTTCCCTCCGATGAGGAAGCCCTTCTGGTAAGGGTAATAACTTATGCGGTGTTCGGGAGGAATAGAGGTAAAAAGCACTACCGTGGGGACGGAAAAGGCGTCGGCCACGTGATAGACCGCCGTGTCTACGGTGATTACCGCGTCCATCTGGGAAATTAGATAGGCAAAGTGGTCAAAACCCTTTCGGGAGAATTGATCAAGCCGAACAAAACGGGCATGTTCGAATGCTACCGGGAGAAGAGAAACGATCAAATAGTCTGTTTTTTCCAAGATTCTTCGTAAGATTTTAGGGATAACCTTCTTGGGCACCGAACGTATAGCCGAAGAACTCAAAGGATGGAAAAGAAGAAGAGGCCGGCCTGAACATTTGAGAGCTTTAATTACGGGCTCAAGTTCATGAGCCACCCGTTCGTTTATTTTCACGAAACAGCGCTTTTCCTCAGGGGAAATCTCCTGCGGGTCTATACTCATGGCCTGAAGGTAAAAATCTACCATTTCCTGTTTAAAAATGGGCCAGCCGGTCATGTTAGAGAGATCCACCACGGCGTCATACTGAAAGAGGAGTTCCGTCGGAGCCGGCATAAGATAGATTTCGTCCACAATGGTCTCCTGCCTGAGAATGGGAATGGCCCGTGGTCTCAAAGTAAAAATACCTATGCTTACTTCCCGAAAATGACGCATTAAACGATCATAGAAAACGTTAAGAGCCGTCATGCCTACAATGTTATCCCCAATTCCCCCACCCATACCGTTTACAATGGCCACGCTAATCTTCTCCTTACCAAGGAGGGGCTTGATCTTTTCCTCCAAAGGCACAAAAGTTTCGTTCTTTTCCAAATAACCGCCGCTATAGGTCAAGTTGAGAGGAAATTTCGGATGTTCAAAAATTTGACGTTTGTCTAAAAAAACTTTGACTTCGAAATCGCTGTATCCAGCCTTATCGAAACGCTCGACTACGCGCTGGATTTCATCCGAGGGGGCAAAATAGAGGCGATCGGCTGTAATGCGTTGGGGATCATTGACCAGGAAGACATACGTCACCCTTTCTCCATCGATAGGAAGCTCTATGGCAAAATCTTTTTCTACAAAGTAAAAGTCCATAATCACCTTCTCCTAAAACGAATTTCCTTATTGGCCTGAGCAAACTTCGTGCCCAATCTCGAAGATTTGAATTCTTCCCTAAATTTTTCAGTTGTATTAAAATGCCAATAGAAAATAAAAGCCCAAAGGATTGGTCATGCGTTTTGCCTCTACGGACCCCAAACAGATGGCAGAAGAACTTTGGGACCGGATGAGGATGCTTTACCGCGGCACCACTTTGCCCCGGTGTGAGGTCTGCGGAGTCCCTATCTGGTCACGTAAAGAGGCCTACCTTTCCTGGAAGCGCTGAAGAAGGGTCTTGGCGTGCCGGGAGTGCGCCCAGAAACGCCCCTTATCTTATTAGGGAAACAGTCGCGACAAAGATTGTTTCACTTATCATAACCGTTAGCATCATCCAAAGGCCCCGATGAGGTGGGTAATCCCGCCGCTAATGCGAAGAATCAGCTTATAAAGTGCCGCTAGAGGATTGAAGATATTTTGGTGTTCCTGAAAATACCCCAGATATTGTTCGGTGTGGTAAGTGGCCTTTTCCCCAAAGTCTTTGGCCTCAGGCGATGATTCAAGGAGCGGGAAGATATTTTTCAGGATATTGACCGCGTTTTCCACGTCCAGGTGTAAAATGCGCTCGATTATCTCCTCCCGGGTGGTACCCCGCTGGGGGCTGAATTCTGGGATCTGTACGGCCAAGGAAAAGATTTGATAGATCAGGGCCAGACGTAGGGCGTGCAAGATCTCAAGAACATCTCTCAGTTCAGCATCAAGCCACCGCCTCTCCTCCACCGAATAAGAGCTTGTGTTTTCGCCAGGGAAACAAGTGGCCCTTTCTAGGGCAGCGGTAAAATCCAAAATATCCCGGTAAAAGATGCGGCCCACCCGGGCCAGATTGGCATATTTGGCGTGCAGTTCAAGGAAATCCGCCACCTGGCGCAGTTCCTGGGTATGCTGAGGGTTTTCCGCCTGAGCGGCAGCCATCAGCCAGAACCCCGGGTCCAGGATGGCTAAGTAACCCAAAAAGGCGTAGAAATCTGAAAAAGAAAAGGCGTATTCCGCCAGCGAAATAAGAAGTTTAAAGCGGGGAGAGCTCTGTTCCAGGCAGGCAAATTGCTCAGGGTTTTTCTTGACCGCCTGCCCTACCCCACCGATCGTGTTGGCCAAGAGGCCCAACTGGTGGAGAATGGCATTGTGGGGAATGGCCCTGATCTCAGCCGCAGAAAAGAGCTGTTTTTCCACTTCAAATTGCCGCCGCACCGCCCTGGAACCGGTGGGATAGAGTAAGTTCCGCCCGTACTCGTGAAGGAGAAGGGCGTAATCCGGGTCCTGCATGATGCGCTCGTTGAACTGTTGTACGGTGGCAAAAAACTCGAAAACATAATCCCATTCACGGTAAAAAGGGTCGTCGGTATCCAGGGGCTCCCGGGCGAATTCAAAAATGCGGGTAAGCACCGCCAGGGCCAGATAAGGGTTTAAAAAATACACGTAGCCGTCTCCGCCCTGGAAGGAAAATTCCTCTTTGAGCAACGCCCCGGTCTTTAACAACTCGGCCCGGCTGCGCGGAGACATTATGTATTGCAGGCGCGCCTTGAAAC
>WGCA01000061.1 GCA_015494065.1 Thermodesulfobacteriaceae bacterium
AAAGAGCTAATTATTCCTGCCGGGCGCTTAGGATGAAGACGGGATTTTCGGCTGAAAGGATGTGAGCGCGGTTGGGTAGTTCCTTGCCCCTGGCCCCCCACAAGGCTTCAAAATCGGTTTTAAAGCCCTTTCCCTTAAAAAAGCCCACCGCCTCGAGTAAGTGTTCCAGACATACGAAATGGGTGACGATCCTGGTGGTAGTTTTTAGCTTTTCTAAGAAAAGTCTTTCCTCCGCCAGGATGGCCCTGAAACCACCCCCGATAAAGACCAGATCAGGTGAGGGTAGGCTCTTGAGAGCCTCTTTGATGGGCTCCACAAGCAAAGAGACGTTGTCCAGTTTAAAACGGGCGATATTCCGGGCGCAAAGCTTTGCCCTCTGCGGGTCTTTTTCTACGAGATAGGTCTGGCCCCGGTAACAAAGACCGGCCAGCTCAAGTCCCACAGCCCCACTTCCGGCGCCCAGGTCCCAGACCACTGCTTCTTTAAAAGGTTTGAGTTTGGAGATGGCCACGGCCCGCAGGTAACTTTTGGTTATAAGGCCTTTTTCGTGAAAAAAGGCCTCTTCGGCAAGCCCAAACGCCAGGAGGCGTGGGCAAGCTGGTTTCAACAAGACCATGACGTTTAAAGGAGAAAAGGCTTGCTTGCTCACTTCCTCTAAGTCCATTTCCCGTATTCTTTCCTCGGCAAGCCCCAGGTTTTCGCAAACAAAGGCCCGGCCTGATATCCCTTTATTCAAGAGGTAGCTTGCGATGGCGGCGGGGGTGTTTTGGGGATCGGTAAAAAAGGCCACCTTTTCGTACGGGGAAATTTCCAGGTGGAGGTTTTGGGGTTTTCGGCCGTGGAGCGAGATAATGCGCGCGTCTTCCCAGGAGATCTTCAAACGGGCAAAGGCGAGCTGAAAGGCCGTCGGGGCCGGGTAAAAGGCAAGCTTTTCCCGGGGGATGAATTCGAGAAGCTTTTTGCCTATGCCGAAGAAGAGAGGGTCACCACTTGCCAGCAGGGCCACCTCTTCGTCCTGATGAGTCTTTAAAAAATCTAAGACCTTAGCCAGGGGGGTTATTTTAATCTTGGGCCTGGAAAAATCAGGGAAGGCCGCCAGGTGTCTTTCTCCGCCCACCAAAAAATCCGCCCTTTCGATCAGGGCCAGGTGCGTAGGTGGGGTAAGGGGCCGGCTATGAAACCCTATCACATGGATCATATTCCGCCTCACCTGCCACGGTGCCGTCAAAATCTAGAAGGAGGGTCTTTACCTTAAGTGGCCCTCCGGCCATGAGGCTTGCCCTTTCAGCCGCCACCAAACAAAGTCTTTGGGCCAATGAAAAGGCCTGTTTTTCGTCCTCATTCTTTAAGATTTCCCAGAAATGTCGAGCCGTGTTGGCCTTTTTGAGTTTAGGCCAGAGGGTCTCACCAACTCCTGTTTCCTTAACCAACTGGAAGAGATAATCCAGGGGCACTTCGCCGTACTTGGCGTGGGTATTGCGCAAACCCTTGGCTACCTTGGCCAGTTTGCCGATCATGAGGGCCAAAACCACCCGCACAAACCCGTTTCTTCGGGCCGAACGCAGGCCAAACCCTACGAAATCCCCGATCTGTACGAAGGCTTCCTCCGGCCAAGAGCCAAATATCTTCTGACAGAAGGCCTCAGACCGGCCTCCCGTGGTCAGCACCACTTCCTTAAGACCCAGGGCCCGGGCCACGTGAAAGGCCTTGACAATGGAGGCCTTGTAAGCCGCGGTGGAAAACGGAATAACCACCCCTTTAGTCCCCAGGATGGAAAGCCCTCCTTTTATGCCCAAACGGGGATTCAGGGTATATCTAGCCAGCTCCTCTCCGCCGGGGACAGAGACCGTGACCTTCACCTTGCTTTTTAAAAAATCAGGCCCCAAGATCTCCTTGATCACGTTCTTCATCATGCGCCTGGGCACCGGGGTAATGGCCGGCTCTCCCAGAGGAAGCCCCAACCCGGGTTTGGTGACGATACCAACCCCTTCTCCGGCCACAAAGATCACTTCGCCGTGGCCAGGAAGGACCTCTGCTTCCACCACGATTTCCGCCCCGTTGGTAACGTCCGGGTCATCCCCAGCGTCTTTGATGACCGAGGCCATGGCCTTGTGGCCGTTCGCGGCAAGAGAAGAAAGGCTAAATTCGGCCTCCAGGCCTATAGGGAGCCGAATTTTTACTTTTGCAGGAAAATTTCCCTTTAAGGCCAGGAGCGCGGCTTTTAGGGCAGCGGTAGCGCAGGCCCCGGTCGTATAACCGAGGCGGCCCTTAAGGTGGCGTGGTAGACGCATCTTCGTAGGCAGCCAGGCCCAAAAGGGCGTTTACCAGGGCGGCGGCGACTGGAGAGCCTCCCCTGGTGCCCCGCAGCGTGATAAAGGGGCTTTTTTTTCGGGTCAGCTCTTCTTTAACTTCTGCGGCCCCCACCAGCCCCACTGGTACTCCGATGACCAGGGCCGGGGGGTTTGGCCTCTCCATAGCCTCAAGTAAAGGGAGAAGGGCCGTAGGGGCGTTTCCCACCACGCAGATTTTGGGGCCGGGAAACGTGAGGGCCTTTTCCATGGCCACGAAGGCCCGGGTGAGCCCCTTGCGGTAGGCCTTAAGACGCACCTCTTCTTCCCCGATGAAACAAAAGACCTTCCCCCCGAAACGGGCAAGGAGGCTTTGCCTTATCCCTGCCGCTACCATCTTTACGTCGCAAAAGATGTTGGCCCCAGCCTTTAAGGCGGAAACCCCGGCCTTTACCGCCTGGGGGTGGAAGACGAGGTCCCGGGCGATAGAAAAATCCCCGGTGGCATGCACCACCCGTTTTACCAGGGGAAGAGTCTCTTCAGGAAAAGAAAGGCCCTCCCTCGCAAAGGCCTCATCTATCAGGCGAAAACTCTCTTTTTCGATCGCTAAAGGGTCAAGGATCATGCTTCCAGTTCAGGCCAGAATTTGCCAAGTACGGTTTTGACTCGGGTAAGTACGTCAAGGGGTTTTTCTTCTTCCTCGAATTCTTCAAGCTTATCGGTTGGGATGATGGAACGACCAACGAGCTCAAAGATTACCGCCGCCACACAGTCTGAAAGCCCCTGCAGACTATAGCCCCCTTCCAGGGTCAAGAGGATCATTCCCTGACAACACTCCGCCGCGAGCTGCTTCACCACCCGGACAAGATAGGCCACCCCGATAGGGGTCACCAGCATGCCCCCTAAAGGGTCTCCGAAATAGATGTCAAAGCCTGCGGAGATGAGTATCACCTCCGGCTGATAGGCCCGGGCAATGGGTACCAATACCTTCTTAAAGACGGTGGCGTATTCCAGGTCCCCACAGCCTGCCGGAAGGGGTACGTTTACCGTATAGCCTGTCCCTGGACCTTCTCCGATTTCTTCCACCCGGCCGGTGCCGGGGTAATAAGGGAACTGGTGGGTAGAGAAATAAAGGACCTCAGCGCTGTCATAAAAAGACCACTGGGTGCCGTTTCCGTGGTGGAGGTCCCAATCTATAATCAAGATCTTTTTCAGCCCCAGCTTTTTTAGAGCGTAATGGGCTGCCAGGGCGATGTTGTTGAAGAGACAAAACCCCATGGCCCGGTCTCTTTCGGCGTGGTGGCCCGGAGGGCGCACTAGGCAGAAGACGTCGCTCACCTCTCCTTTGAAGATGGCATCCAGGGCGACGAACTGGGCCCCCACGGCTTTAACGGCGGCTTCGTAAGAGTCCGGACAGGTGGCGGTGTCAGGATCAAGCTGCACCCGGGCCTGCCCCGCCGTCTGTTGGATGGTTTTTACATATTCCGGGCTATGGTTCCAACAGAGTTCTTCAAAGGTGGCTTCCCGGGGTTTGAATACCTTTATAAAATCCGCCAGATCCGGTTTAGAAAGACGTTCATAAATTTTGATCAGCCTTTCCGGTCTTTCCGGATGATAGTCTCCGGGGTCGTGTTTTAGGAAAATTTCGTCCTTTACCACCGCGATGTTCATGGCTCCCCCTTCTAACCCAGCCAGCCTGGAAAGAGTTCTGCCAGGCCTCTTGCCATATATTCAACGGAAATGACGGCCAAAATCAAGCCCGTAAGGCGCACAAAAAGATTGGTCCCGGTCTGGCCGAGGAGTCTGGCCAGGCGGGCGGCGTGGGCAAAGATGAGAAAGGTAAGCCCGGCTACCAAGAGAGCCGCCAGGACCACTTTTAGGCGCAGATCCCACTGTGGAACCCCTCCGGTAAGGACCAATACCGTGGTAATGGCCCCGGGACCTGCCAGGATAGGCACTCCTAGGGGCACCACCGCGATGTCTTCTTTAAGACGACTTTCCTCTTCCTCCTCAGGCAGACTCTTGGTGGCCCGTGGCTGGGCCTGGATCATCTGAAGCGCTATCAAGAGGAGGATCAAGCCCCCGGCTACCCTGAAAGAGGCCACGGAAATATCGAAATAAAGGAGGATCCTGTCTCCCAGGAGCGAAAAGGCCGAAAGCACCGCCGCGGCCACTATGGAGGCCTTAAGCGCCAAAAGGCGCCTCTTTCTTTCCGAAAGTCCCTCTGTCAGCCCCAGAAAGAGGGGGATACAGCCGATGGGGTCCACTATGATAAAAAGGGGCACGAAGATGTTCAAAAAGTCTTTCAAAAGGCTATCCATTTTGAGAACCTTTAAGCCCCCTGGGCCCGGTCAAATAGAGTATACCGCCGATAATCCCCCCAAGGAGCATGACCCCGTATATAAGAAAACCTAAGGCGATACCCAGCTCCTTGGGATAGCCCAAAAGTTGCAGAAAATAAGAGAGTGTACCCTCTCTTATTCCAAACCCCCCCAGGCTAACCGGCAGGCTGGCCAAAATACCCATAAGGGGGATGATCAAAAAATACTTGGGCCAAGCGAGGGAAAGCCCCAGGCTAAGGCCCAAAAAGTACACGTGGACGTTGTAAAACGCCTGGACCAAAAGGCCCAGGATAAAGAGTTTGGCAAAATTGGCCGGTGGGGCCACGGCGGTGAGGGTTTGGAAGAGCTCGTGTCCGATCTTCTCCCTAAGCGTCCGGGAAAACAAAACCACCACCAGTACCGCTGCCAGGATGGCCATCGAAAGAAAAAGGAGTCCTCTTTGGGCCAGGGGAGGTAAAAACGCCCCTTCCAAAGGCAAAAAAACGATCAGCAAAAAAAGCGCCCCCAGGAGCCCAAACCCCCGGTCGTAAAGCACGCTAAAGGAAGCCACGCTTTTGGCAGCCCCTTCTTTTACCAGGTAAAAGACCCGGACGATGTCTCCCCCAAGAAGCCCGGGTAAGAAAGTGTTGAAATAGACCCCGATAAAATAAACCCGCACGAAAAAGAGGTAATTTTTTTTAAAACCCAAGATTTCGGCAATTTTATACCAGCGATAAGTGCTTAAGAGTTGAAAAGCAAAAAAGAAAAGGATCGCAAGCAAAAACCAGGAAGGTTTTATTTGTTTGAAACTTTGCCACAGGAGCCGGAAATCCGTGTGGCGGAAGAGATAAAAGAGCAGGCCAGCACTGACCGCCAGTTTTAAAAAGAAAGAAAGGGTCTTTTTCACTCAACAACCTCTCGCACGGCGTAAATACGTTTGCCAGAAGATTCGTAATAGGTACGGATCAAGAGCTCGGCAAGCAAGCCGGTCCCCAAAAGATTGATACCGGCTAGGATAAGGAGGACCCCTAGAATTAAGAGGGGCCGGTGGCCAATTTTTTGGTGCAAAAAAAGTTTAAGATATGTCAGGTAACACTCAATAAGAAAACCGAGGAAAAAGAGTATCCCCCCGGTAAGACCAAAAATGTGAAGGGGTTTGGTGGCGAACTTGCGGAAGAAAAACATCAGTAAGAGGTCAAGCAGGACCCGGTAAGTCCTTGAGAAACCATATTTACTGCGGCCGAAACGGCGAGGATGGTGGCGGACCTCTACTTCGGTCACTCGGGCCCCGGAAAGGTTGACCAGGGCGGGAATAAAACGGTGTAATTCTCCATAGATGATGAGCCCCTTGATGACCTCGGCCCGGTAGGCCTTTAAGCTGCAACCGTAATCGTGGAGTTTAACCTTGGTAATGCGGGAAATGAGGGCGTTGGCCAGAAGGGATGGCAGCCTGCGGGACCAGAAAGGGTCCTTCCGGTCCTTGCGCCAGCCGGAAACCACGTCAAAACCTTCTTTGATTTTTTCAAGTAAGAGCGGAATATCAGCCGGGTCGTTCTGGAGGTCTCCGTCCATGGTCACGATGACTTCTCCGGAGGCGTGGTCGATGCCTGCGGTAAAAGCGGCGCTCTGGCCAAAATTCCGCCGTAACACCACGATCTTGAGCCAGGGATAGATAGATTTTAGTTCTTTAAGCCGCGCAAGGGTCCCGTCGGTAGAACCGTCATCCACGATTATTACCTCAAAGGGTTTCCCGAGGGCGGTAAGGGTTTTAGAAAGCCCCTCCAGCAGGGGAGGAATATTTTCCTCTTCGTTGTGGACAGGAATGACTACGGAAAGATAAGGCTTGGTCATGGGGCACTAAAATTGATGGGGTTTAAGCGTCCTAAGGTCAGCGAGAGGGTAAGCTTTTGGCCCTGACGAAGGATCTTGAGGGTAATTTTGTCCCCGGGCCGGTGGCGGGTGAGTTCCTGCACAATATCAAGGACCCGCCTCACAGGTCTTTTCTCGATGCCTACGATGACGTCTCCCCCCAAGATGATCTTTTCCTCCCCCAGAAGGATTATTTTGTCTCCCCCTCTAATCCCGGCTTTGGCGGCGGGGGAGCCAGGAATTACGGTCTGGACCAGCACCCCTTCCTCTGGTTTTATGCCAAAAAGGGTCACCAGCCGCGGAGTGATGTCTATGCCCCTTATCCCCACAAAGGGTCTTACGGCGTAACCTTTGGTGATGAGTTGGGGAATAATCCGGGTGGCCACCTCCGCGGGGATGGCAAAGCCGATATTTTCCGCGTTCGGCTTGAGGATGGCGGTGATGATCCCCACTACCTGGCCTTGGGAATCAAGTAACGGCCCCCCGGAATTGCCCGGATTAATGGCGGCGTCTGTCTGGATGATATTGTGTGAGAGCTCAAGGGTGGGGCTTGGCAGACTCCGGTTAAGGGCGCTTACCACCCCCACCGTCAGGGTGTTGTCCAGGCCAAAAGGGTTGCCGATGGCGAGCACTTTCTGGCCGATTTTCAGGTGCCGGCTCTCCCCAAAAGTCAATTTGGCCGTGGGGGCCTCGGGTTTAATCTTTAAGACCGCCAGATCCGTAGGGGGGTCCGTCCCCAGGACCTGCGCCTCATACCGTTTGCCCTGCCAGTCGCTCACCAAGATATGGTAGGCATCTTTTACAATGTGGTAGTTGGTGACGATGTGTCCGTCGGCCGAAATAAAAAAGCCAGAACCCACGGCCCTTTCGGGGACGGGTATCTTGGGGGAAGTAGGTTTTTTAAGGCATTCGATATGGACCACCGCCTTTTGGGCCTTCTGGTAGATGAGGATATTATTTTCCTCAAAAGGGGTCAGGGCTAGGGCCGCGTTGGCCCAAACCAGTAGCAAAAAAACCTTAAGCAAGTTTTTCTTCAACTTTTGCCAGCACAAGGCGCAAAACCTCCTCTATATTGAGAGTGGAAGTATCTATGATGATCGCCCCTGGCGGGACCATTAAAGGGGCTATGGGACGCTCACGATCCTGCCGGTCGCGCTCGATAATTTCTGCCAGCACCTTTTGAAAATCAGGGGCAAGCCCCCGTTTTTTGAGTTCTTCAAAGCGGCGCCTAGCGCGCACCTCAGGGGAAGCCGTAAGGAAAAATTTGACGTCCGCCTGGGGAAAGACCACGCTTCCCATATCCCGGCCTTCAGCCACCACGCCACCTCTGGCCCCGAGGGCCCTCTGTTTGTCAACCAGGATCCGTCGCACCCCGGCTACCTTGGCCACCTGGGAAGAGAGGCGGTCTATCTCAGGGGTCCTGATGGCTTCACTTACGTCTTCTCCGTTAAGAAATACCCTCACCCTGTCCTTTCCGGGGACGAGTTCAATGGCTGCCTTTTCGGCCAGGAGACAGAGGTCTTCTTCCTTTTCGGGTGATACGCCGGCCCGTTTGGCCGCCAGGGCCACGGCCCGATACATGGCCCCGGTGTCCAAGTACAGATACCCTAGTTCTTCGGCCAGCCTTTTGGCCACCGTGCTTTTGCCAGCACCGGCGGGGCCATCCATGGTGATGACCAGTTTTCTAGAGGCCACCTAACACCTCCCGTAATTTTTTAAGGAAGATGGCGTTTTCCTGGGGGGTGCCGATGCTTACCCGCAGACAGGTAGGGAAACCGTAGGCCTCCATGCTCCTCACTATTACCCCTCGGCGCAAGAGGGCCTCGTAAACTGGCCGGGCCTCCCGGCCCAGATCAACCAAGATAAAATTGGCCTGAGAAGGGAAGGGCTGAAGCCCCATTTCTTGAAAGGCCCGGGTCAGGCGTTTTCTCTCTTCCCAGGTCTTTTCGAGGACAAAACGCAAATAATCCTCGTCTTCTAAGGCCGCTCTGGCCGCTTCTTGGGCCAGGGTATTCACGTTAAAGGGCTGCCTGATGGCGTTTAAAACCGAGGCCAGCTCCTCTTCCATGATCCCGTAACCTATCCTTAAACCGGCGAGACCATAAGCCTTGGAAAAGGTGCGCAAAAGGACCACCGGCGGACGCTGGTCTTTAAAAAAGAGGGGCCTTACCCTTGCCGGATCATTAACAAATTCCCCGTAGGCCTCATCAAGGACCACCACCACCCCTTCGGGCAGTTTGCGGTGCCAAGCAAGAAAGACTTCGTGCGTCAAAATACTACCCGTAGGATTGTGGGGGTGGTCGAGAAAGATGAGCCTGGTTTTCTCACTAACCAAGGAGAGATAGCCTTCCAGATCGTGCTTACCGTTCTTGAGCGGGATTTTTTTGATCTTTCCCCCAGCGGCGGTGACAAACTTTTCATACATCAGAAAAGAAGGATCACTCATCAGGGCCTCTTCACCAGGACTGAGGCAGGCCTTGACCAGAAGGTCGAGGACTTCGTTTGAGCCGTTTCCTACCACGATCTCGCTTTCTTTGACCCCAAATTTTTGGGCCAGGGCCCGACGGAGTTCATAGGCTGAAGGGTCCGGGTAGCGGTTTAAGGTTTCCGCCGCTTTACTTAGGGCCTCAAGGGCCTTTTTAGGAGGCCCGAAAGGGTTTTCGTTAGAGGCCAATTTGATGATCGGCCCTTCGATGCCGAGCTCCCGTCTGAGTTCTTCTACCGGTTTTCCCGGAGGATAAGGCTTAAAACTTCTGAGATAGGGTTTTATCATAACCGTTCACCTTCCGTACAAAGACGCTGACCGGGACCAAGCAGACTTCCTTTTGCAAACGCAAGCGGTACTTGATCAGGGCCCGCAAGGTGGCCGGATGCGGGTGCCCGATGGCCAGCGTGGGCCCACGCCTTTTAGCCCGCGTCATAAATCTTTCAAGGGCGCGGCACACCGCTTCGTAACCCTCAAAGTGGTCCAAAAAAACCCGTCTTTCCGCAAAAGGAAGACCCAGGCTCCGGGCCACCTGCGGGACCACGGTTTTAGGAGTGGTCCGACTGTCTACGTAAATGAGCCCCAGGGCCTTGGTTTCTTCAAGGACCCAGCGCATGTGCTTCAGGTCAGCGGAAAAGGCCGAACCCATATGATGGTTTATGCCTATAGCGTACGGTACCGCAGCCACCGCCTTTCTAACCCGCTTTTTTACTTCAGCTTCTCCCATCTGCAAAGAAATAAAAGCTGAGGCGTCCCTTTTTCTCTCGGCCTGAAGAGGTAGATGAACTAAGACTTCAAAGCCCCGGGCGTGGGCTTCGGTGGCAAGCCTTTTGGTAAAACGGCCCTGGGGGAGGAAAGAAAAATTCAAGCAGAGCCCAAGCACAAAGAACCGGCGCTCAAGCCTGGGGTTTTGCCCCATGTCATCGATGATGATACAGGCCATGGGGGCCTGAGTTTCCCTAGAAGCTTTAGGGATAGTCCTTAAAGGCTTGACTTTTGGTCCGGGAGAAGGAGGTTTTTCTGTTTCTTTTAAAGGGCGTAAGACCCAAAGGGTGGCGAGAACGGTTACCAGGATAAATAAAAGAAAAAAGGCCCACCCGAGACGCGAAGGGGCGGGCCTTTTTCTGCGGGAAGGCATCTAGTCTGTCTGAATTTCCTTTATTTTTTCCCAGCTTTTAAGAAGCCTTAAGGCCTCCTGGAACTGGCTGTCATAACGGAACCGCTCCTTCGAAAGCTTACGAGATTCTTGGGCAGCTTTTTCTTTATTTTTGGGTTCTCCTGCTTTGGTTTTCTCTTTTTCCTTTTCTTCCTGGTTTTCCAGGTGTTTGGCCAGGTCCTTTTCCCTGATGGCGTGTCTCTTGTTGGTCTTTTTCAGGCATTCAGGGTCAATAAAGGGGACTTCCACGTCGGGTTCGATACCCTTAGCCTGGATGGAGCGCCCGCTGGGGGTGTAATACTGGGCGGTGGTGAGCCTCACCGCCGAGCCGTCCGGCAAGGGAATGATGGTCTGTACCGAACCTTTGCCAAAGGTAGGCATTCCTACGATGAGGGCCCGGTGGTGGTCCTGGAGGGCCCCGGCCACAATCTCTGAGGCGGAAGCACTTCCTTCGTTTACCAGGACTACCAGGGGGTATGGGTGTTTACGGCGGTTGGGGGTGGCCTCAAAACGCATATTTTGTTGCTTGAGCCGGCCTTCGGTATAGACGATCAAACCCTCGTCAATAAATTCGTCCGCTACCCGTACCGCGGCGCTCAAGAGACCCCCGGGGTTGTTGCGCAGGTCGATGATAAGGCCCTTAAGGGGGGTATTTTCTTTTTCAAGCTTCTCCAAAGCCGATACCAGCTCTCTCGGTGTCTTTTCCTGAAAGTTGGTGATCCTTACGTAGCCGTAACCAGGCTCGATAGTGAAGTAACGCACGCTTTTTATGGGAATCACGTCCCGCACAAGCGTTATTTCTTTAAGTTCCTGCCACCCCTCGCGCAGGATGGAAATGGTCACCTTAGTCCCCTTAGGGCCGCGCAACAATTTAACGGCCTCGATGAGACTCATCCCTTTGGTAGGCTTGCCGTTGATTTTGATGATTTTATCCCCGGGTTTGAGGCCAGCCTTCCAGGCCGGGGTACCTTCTATAGGGGCTACCACCGTTAAGATCCCGTCCCGGATGGTGATCTCTATGCCGATCCCGGTAAAGCTGCCTTTGGTTTCGATCTGAAGTTCTTTATAGTCGTCAGGCTTAAGAAAAGAGGAATGCGGGTCGAGGTTGGAGAGCATGCCCTGGATGGCCCCATAAATCAGCTCCTGCGGGTCCACTTCCTTGACGTAACTGCGCTGCACCAGCTCCAGGACCTGGGAGAAGAGGCGTAATTGGGTATAAATGTCCTTTTTTTCGGCATTGGGGGCCGAAAAGAGGTTTCGTCCAAGCACCGTTCCCAACAGGAAAAAGCCGACCAGTACCAAGACAGGCAGGAGGAATCTTTTTTGTTTCATGGTCACCCCTTAACGCAAAAGTTTTAATTGGCTCGTATCAAGCCAGGCTAAAGGGTCCTGAGGTTTGCCCCGGTAACGGAGTTCGTAATAGACCCCGCTTTCTTCATAAGGGCTTTCCCCCACTTCCCCGATAACCTCTCCGGTGGCCACTTCGGCCCCGAGTCCCTTTGTTACCTTACTCAAACCACCGATAACCGACAAGAAATGGTAACCGTGATCAATAAAGACCACAAAACCCTTCTGGCGCAAGTAGGAAATTTTAATAATTTTCCCGGCGTAAGGGGCCTTTACGGGGCTTCCGGCCGGGGCCGCAATGGTAATTCCGGGCTGGAAAAATTTTTCTCCCTTTAAGGGATCATCGTTAAGGCCAAAAAAACGAATCACCTCTCCGGGAACCGGGGGTGGAAGCATCCCCTTGACTTCTAAAAGTGGCGGAGGGACCCCCTTACGGGCCTTCTTCCTGGCCTCCTGCTTGGCCTTTTCCACTTCTTCGCGGGTGGCCTCAAGTTCGGCCCGGGTGCGTTTCAATTCTTCGGCCATCTGGGCGATGGCGGCGTAGGCCTGCTCAAGCATCTTCAGGGTTTCGGCGTAAAGCCTTTTGTTCCTCTTTACCTCTTCAAGGAGGTTTTCTTTTTCTCGTTTGAGGTTTTCTAACACCACCAGCTGGTTTTCATATTGCCTCTTTAATTCTTCAAGCTGTTCCTTTTCCCGGGCCACGTATTCCCTTTTGTTAGCCAGCTCCTCCCGCTCTTTTTTTATTTTTTGGGCCAGTTCTTGGTCGTGGTAGAGGATGAGGGAGACGTATTCCTGTCGCCGGAAAAAAGTAGCGATATCCTGCGGGGCCAAAAGGAGGTTGACCCAGCCGATCTTACCGAGCGTAGCCAGTCTTTTGAGCCTTTCCCGAAAGAGAAAATTAAGTCTTGCCAGAAGTTTTTCTTTTTGGTGTACCTCTTCGTTTAAGTGACGCAAAATAAGTTCTTTCTTGGCGATTTCTTCAGCCAGCGCCTCTATCTCTTCTCTTTTTTGGTTGATCTGTTTGGAAAGCGCCTCAAGTTCTTGGAGGATCTTTTTTTCTTTGGCGGAAAGTTCCTGAAGGATGGCCCCCTGAGTGAGCAGGGGCCTTGGGGGGTTGGCCGCCAAAGCCCCCCCGGCCATTAATAGCGCAAGTAGCGTCTGGAAGCCCAATAAGATCCAGTAACGCAAAGCAAAATCACTCCTGCTATCAAGATAATGAGCTCTGTGCGTCCCCAGAAGAGGAGCGCCCCGGTGGCGTTGGGAAAGAAATCCCTTAGGACACCGTCCAGGTAAAATTTAAGGAAATAGACCAGGCAGAGGGCCATAAAGGAGGCCACCGCCCCTTCCAGGGCCGCCATCACTATGATGGGCCCCTGAATAAACCCCGGCGTCGCCCCCACCAAAGACAGGACTTCCAGCTCTTTTTGGCGCTGGGAAAGGGAAAGACGCACCACCAAGGCGATGATGAAACAGGTGGCGAGCCCGATGAGCGCAAGTCCGGCCAGCGACATGATCTCCAGAAACCGCTTCAGGTTGGCCAAACGAACCAGCCAGCTCTTGGCGAACTGGACTTTGTATACCCCGGGAAGAGCGGCTATCTTGGCCGAAAGTTTTTTAAGGTGCTGGCTGGCTCGAAAAGGGTCCTTAAAGGAGACCAACAGCACCGGGGGAAGAAATTCCAGGGAAACTCCGGCCAGGAGGTCTTTTTCTTCAAAGAGTTTTTCAAGGTCTTTTAAAACTTCTTCGGCGGAAAGGTAAGAGACCTTGGCCACCAGGGGGTAGGCTTCAAGTTCGGCGATTACGGCCTGGGCCTCCTCTTTGGTGCTACCCGGGTTGAGGTATACGTTCAGGACTAGCTCCTGAGCCACCTGCTCGGTGAAGTGGACCAGGTTAAAATAGACCAGCCCAAAGAAGGAGAAGACGGCCAATCCCAGAGCAATCACCAGGGTGGCCGTGAGATACGCCCAAGGGGCGTTGCGGAATTCTTGCCAGGTGCGTCTGATGAGGGTCACGGGTTAAGCAACCTCCCTTGGTCTAAGACCAGTACCCGCCGGTGGCGGTCTACGTAGAGGGCCTCGTCGTGGGTGGCCAGGATAATGGTGGTCCCTTCGGCGTTTAAGTCCTCAAAGATGTCCATTACCTCTTCGGTGCGCCGGCTATCAAGGTTTCCGGTAGGTTCGTCCGCCAACAAGAGACGTGGCCGGTTGACCACGGCCCGGGCCAGGGCCACCCTCTGTTTCTCGCCCCCTGAAAGCTGTTTGACCAGTTGCGTTTCCCGCCCCCCCAGGCCCAAGCGTTCCAGGATCTTGACGACCCGGCGCCTGATCTCCCCCTCGTTCAACCCCTGGATGACCAGGGAGATGGCTACGTTTTCGAAGACCGTCCGGTTCTCAAGCAGCTTAAAATCCTGGAAAATAAACCCAATCTTGCGACGCAAAAAGGGTATTTCCTTGCGTTTGTAAGAGGAAAGGGAGCGCCCTTCGAAATATATTTCTCCAGAAGTAGGGGTTTCGGCCCGAAAGATAAGGTTTAAGAGGGTACTTTTCCCCGCCCCACTCGGGCCGGTAATAAAAAGGAACTCCCCTTTGGCCACGGAAAAACTTACCTCGTCAAGGGCGGTGATATGGGGTTCGTAAATCTTTGAAACCTTTTCAAGACGCAGGATTTCTTCCATTTTTGGTTTGCATTATATCAGGGGCCTAATTTAACGCAATTTCTCGCCCAAACTTTCATTTAAGACTTATCGACCCCTCGCCGATTTCTATTCAGCAGGAGGCAGCGATGGCCAAGATTGACGCCTTTTTAAAACTCATGGTGGATGCCGGGGCCTCGGATCTCCACATGGCCTCCGGTAACCCTCCCCTTATGCGGATCCACGGGGACCTTCAGCGGGTCAAATACAAATTGCTGGAAAACGACGAACTCAAAGCCATGCTCTACGAAATCACCCCGGAGGAGAAGATAAAGGCCTTTGAAGAGACCGGTGACGTGGATTTCGGTTTTGAGCTCCCCGGGTTGGCCCGTTTCCGCGTAAACCTATTTCAACAGAAAAACGGCATCGGCGCGGTATTTCGCCTCATTCCCTCCCAGGTAAAGACCGCCGAAGAGCTGGGACTTCCCCCCATCATAACCAAACTGGCGATGTTGCCCAAAGGCCTGGTTTTGGTAACCGGGCCCACGGGGTCGGGTAAATCTACCACCCTGGCGGCCATCATCGATTACGCCAACCGCCACCGCCAGGACCATATCCTGACCATCGAGGATCCCATAGAATTCGTACATCGTTCCCGGAGCTGTCTGGTAAACCAGCGGGAAGTGGGGCTTCATACCAGAAGTTTTGCCGCCGCCCTGCGTTCTGCCCTGCGTGAGGACCCGGACATCATCATGGTAGGCGAGATGCGGGACCTTGAGACCATTTCGCTGGCCATTGAAGCCGCCATGACCGGTCACTTGGTGCTCGCCACCCTTCATACTTTGAACGCCGCCAAGACGGTGGACAGAATCATCGAAATTTTCCCTCACGCCCAGCAGCCCCAGATCAGGTCCACCCTGGCAGATGCCCTGCGGGCGGTGGTCTCGCAGACCATGTTCAAGAGGATCGACAAACCCGGAAGGGTGGTGGCCTTTGAGATTCTGGTAGCCACCCCTGCGGCCCGCAACCTCATCCGGGAAGGGAAGACCTACCAACTCCCTTCGGTGATCCAGACCGGGCGCCGCTTCGGGATGGTAAGCCTTGATGACTCTATTATGGAACTGCTCCAGAAGGGCTATATCTCGCCTGAGGAGGCCCTTAACAAGGCCGTTGATAAGTCCCGTTTTCTGCCCTTGGTCAAAAAGAGTGAACTGGCCGATTTTACCGAGGTTCCCGTATGATCAGACCAGCCGAAGTCGCCAACCTCATCACCCAACTGGCCAAAAGTCGGGAAAGGATAAGTGACCTTATCTTCACCCCGGGAAGACCCCTCCAGGTGGCGGCCGACGGCAGGCTCCATCCAGTAAAACTGCCTTACTTTCCGTTGACCGAACTTACTCCCTTTCAAACGGAAGTATTGGCTCTGGCCCTTATCGGGCGGGAAAAAAGGCTTCTAAGGGACCTTTTGCGCACAGGCTCGGCGGATTTTTCTTATCACCTACCTGACGGGACCAGGTTCAGGGTAAACGTGTTTTCCCGTCAGGGCACTTACGCCATTGTTATGCGAAAACTGGCCTCCCGCCCGCCCCGGATAAAGGAATTGGGGCTGCCAAAGGCCTGCTACCTTATGGCCCGGGAAAAGTCCGGCATCATCCTGGTGACCGGGGCCACGGGGCAGGGAAAGACCACCACTCTAGCGGCCATTTTGGAGGAGATAAACCACAGCGAGCCGCTCCACATCGTCACCCTGGAAGACCCGGTGGAATACCTGCACCGCCCGGCCAAGGCTACCTTTAACCAGCGGGAACTGGGTAAAGACTTTGACACCTTTGCCAACGGTTTGCGGGCTGCCCTGCGTCAGGCCCCGCACGTCATCCTGGTAGGTGAAATCCGGGACCGGGATACCATGGAAGTGGCCCTTTCCGCCGCGGAAACCGGCCACCTCGTCTTCTCCACCATGCATACGGTCGGGGCCGGCAACACCATCAACCGCATTCTTGGGTTCTTCACCGTAGAGGAAGAACGGCAGATAAGGCTGCGCCTGGCTGATACGGTGCGCTGGATCGTGGGACAAAAACTTGTCCCGCGCAAAGACGGCGGCCGGGTGGCCATCTTCGATATCCTGTTCAATAACATCCGGGCCAAAGAGACGATTATTAAAGGAGAGGACGAAAACCGGACTTTTTACGACATCATAAGCAAAGGTTCCCCCTATCATATGCAGACCTTTGACCAGCACTTACTAAGCCTTTACGAACAGGGTGTTATTGAAGAAGAAGTAGCCCTCGCCTACTGTACCCGCCGGGACGTGGTGGGGCGCGGGATTGATCTTATTAAGAGTAAGAGAGGGGAGAAGACCAGCGAACTTGAAGACGAAAACCTAACCATCGAAATAGAAGACCGGAGGCGCTGGTGATCGAAGCCAGGTGTGTAAGTTGCGGCAAAAGGTATCGCCTGAAGGGTGACCCTCAGGCCATGGATTTTCTGTCCCTTCCCTGTCCAGAATGTGGGGGCATGCTCGAGATAGCCGGGGGAACGGAAGGGATGGAGTTTGAATTTCTGCTTGACAAGCCCCTGGCCCTGGTCTTCTGGGAATATCCGGGAGACCGAACCCCCTTTCTCAAAGAGCTGGCCCAGGCGGGCTACGAGGTACGCCCTGTCAAGAAGGCGGCCTTGCTGGCCCAGTGGCTCAGGTTTAACCCTCCTTCTCTTGTGGTTTTTGTCTGCGAAGAGAAGGAAAAATTGGCTCCTTTCCTCACCATCCTGAACAAATTGCCCATGCCTGAGCGGCGTAAAATCTTTGTCACCTGGGTGACACCGGGTCACAAGAGTCTGGATCCCCGCGAGGCCTTCCTTTTGAGCATAGAGCTGATAGTAAACGCGGCTGACCTTTCCCGTTTCGTGGATATCCTGGCCCGGGGGCAAAAAATTTGGCAAGACTTCTATACCCCTCTCACCCAGACCGAAGAGGCCCTTGAGAAAGATTTAGCTTGCTTTTAGCCCAAAAATACTTACCATCCATAACGGGTATCATCTCTAGAAAGGGGGTTTTATGGGGATCAAAAAAGCTGTTTTGCCGGTAGCCGGTTTGGGTACCCGCTTTTTGCCTGCCACAAAGGCCATTCCCAAAGAGATGTTGACCGTAGTTGACCGGCCTACCATCCAGTACATCGTGGAGGAGGCGGTAAACTCAGGGGTAAAACAGGTGATTTTAGTGACGGCGGCGGGTAAATCCGCCATCGAAAACCATTTTGATTATTCCTACGAGCTGGAATCCTACCTGGAGGCCAAAGGGAAATACGACCTGCTGGAAGAGGTACGCCGGGTCACCAACCTTATCGAAGACATCATCTCCGTACGGCAGAAGAAGCCGTTGGGGTTGGGACACGCCGTCTATGTCACCCGCCACGTGGTGGGGCGGGAACCCTTTGCCGTATTGCTGGGGGACGACCTGGTGGACGCAGATGTCCCGTGTCTTAAGCAGATGATCGAGGTCTTCGACCGCTTCAAGGGCCCGGTGATCGCCGTCCAGCGGGTGCCGCGGGAGGAGATCTCCCGCTACGGTATCGTGGCCGGGGAAAAAGTGGCCGAAGGGGTCATCCGGGTGCGGGAAATGAAGGAAAAGCCCAAGCCCGAAGAGATTGACTCGGACCTGGCCATCATCGGCCGTTATATCCTGATCCCCGAAATTTATGATTATCTTGCCAAGACCCCACCGGGCGTAGGAGGGGAAATCCAGCTCACCGACGCCCTGGCGGCGCTCAAAGACGACCATCCGGTTTACGCTTACGAATTTCAGGGAACACGTTATGATGCCGGGGATAAGTTTGGTTTCATGCAAGCGGTCATTACTTTCGCCTTGAAACACCCGGAAATCGGTGACAAAGTCCGCAAATTCCTTAAAGAGAAACTTAAAGAACTCTGAGGAAGAGGGCAGGGCGGTAGAAGTCGTTCTGCCTTACCGTTTAAAGCCTCTGACCTACTGGCACCGCGGGCCCTTTATCCCTGGTGCCCGGGTTTGGGTCACCTTAAAGGGGAAGAAAAAGATTGGTCTCCTCTGGGGGGAGGCCCGGGAAGCGCCCCCGTACCTTAAAGAAACCCTTGGTCTCTTGGACCAGGCCCCGGTTCTCCCCAAAAACCTTCTGTCTTTCCTGCACTGGCTTGCTAATTTTTACCTGGCCCCGGCCGGAGAGGTGCTGAAATACGCCGTGCCGGCCAGTTTTTTCGTCCAGACCAGGCGGGAAAAAGAGGCCTTTAGAAAAGAAACAGCGGCCCATATGGGGCCAGGGTTTGAGGCCGCCCTCTTTTTTGGTGAGGACTTAAAAGAGAGATCTTCCTGTCTCAGGGCCCGGATAGAAAAGGTTTTGAAAGAAAGAGGTTCGTGTCTTTTCCTCTTCCCCGACCGGGAGCTCCTTTTTTTCTACGCCGAAAGACTAAAAGACCTTTCCCCCCTGGTATATACCGCTGATCTGTCTCCCAAAAAAAGGGAAAAGATCTGGTTTGAGTGTCTGACGACCCCGCAAAGGCTCATCCTGGGTACCAGGATTGCCCTTTTCCTTCCCGTCACTGGTCTAGCCCTTATCCTGCTCGAAGAGGAAGAACACCACGGTTACAAACAGGAAGAAGGGTTTCGTGCCAACTTTAGGGATCTTGCCTTGATGCGGGCCAAAATGGAAGCGGTTCCCATGCTCCTCGCCTCCCCAAGCCCCACTGTCAAGACTTATTATTTGGCCCTAAAAGGGATCTACCGCCTGGAAGAAGGGAGGCGCTCTCCCTCACCGGTCAAACTGGTAGTCTTAAAGGAGGCCAGAGGCCTCTTTTCTACCAAACTGTTAAACGCCCTCCGGCGCACCCTGGCCCGGAAAGGGCAGGCCCTGCTTTTCATGAACCGCCCTGGTTACGCCCCCGGGGTGGTGTGCGAAAATTGTGGCCATCTGTGGCTTTGCCCCCGCTGCCAAAAACCCTTGCGTTACTACCGGGAAGAGGCCCTTTTGCGCTGCCCCCTCTGCGCCTACCGGGAAAAGGCCCTGCCCCTTTGTCCCCGGTGTGGCAGCGAAAGGGCCAAACCCCTGGGGCTCGGTACCGAACGGCTGAAAGAAATTGCCAAGAAATTTTTCCCAGAAGCCCGGATCTCTTTGTGGGAAGAAAAGGACTTGGCCGCGGCGGATATCATCATCGCCACCGCCAAGGTAAGCCGCTTTTCACCCTTAAGAAGGCCCGCCCTGGTCGCGGCCTTGGTGGCGGATCAGCTTCTGGGGCATCCCTCTTATCTGGCGGCAGAAAGGGCCTATCAATTACTTAAAAAATTGGCGCTAATTGCCCATGAAAACGAAGCAAATTTTATAATCCAGACCTACCATCCCGAACACCACCTCTACCGGGGGCTGCTGCAGGGCTACGAGGCCTTTTTCAGAGAAGAATTAAAACTCAGGCACGAACAGGGCTTTCCTCCTTTCGGACGACTGGCCCAACTCATTATCTACCCGGAACGCGTGAAAGTTGAGGAGGTGGTAAAGGTCGTCGAAAATTACTTAAAGGAAGAAGCGGCGGTTTATTTTGGGCCGCTTCTTGAAAGCGTGCGCGGCAAAAAAAGGCTTTCTTTTTTGTTGCGGGCCGCAGAGAGCGAGAGTTTGCGATCCTATCTCACGAAGGTGAAAAAAAAGCTTGATGAAATTTTTAAAGGTCGGCTTAGAATTATAGTAGATTTAAGTCCAGAATAAGGGCCCTTTTACTTGCCAAGGAAGGGGGCTCTAAGTATCATGCATCTAAATGAGTGAGGAAAAGTTTTTGCCACCGTTTCCCAAATACAAAAAAACACGCCCATCAGGAGACGAAATGGCTATCCCTCGTTTTGGCACCCAATCCCGATCAAGTCGGGGCCACGGCCCCCAGGCCTTGATCAACTTTGATCTAAACCCCGAAGACCTGGAAAGTTATCTTGACGAGTACGTCATTGGGCAAGCCGAGGCCAAAGCGGTCCTGGCCACCAAGATGTGCACTCACTTTCGCCGGGTGCGTTACATGCTTGAGCGAGGGGGGCGTTTCCAGGACGCAGGTTTTGTCAAGAACAACGTGATAATGATCGGCCCCACCGGGGTGGGTAAGACCTATATGGTCAAACTGGTGGCCCAGCGGCTCGGGGTCCCCTTTGTAAAAGGAGACGCCACCAAGTTTAGTGAGACGGGCTACGTGGGTGGTGACGTGGAAGATCTCATCCGCGACCTGGTCCATGAGGCGGACGGAGACGTAGAGCGGGCCCAGTTTGGCATCGTCTATCTCGACGAAATAGACAAAATCGCCTCCAGCGGAAACCTCATCGGCCCTGACGTCTCAAGGACCGGGGTACAGCGGGCCCTGCTCAAACCCCTGGAAGAGACCGAGGTGGACTTGAGGGTGCCTCATGATCCGGTAAGCCAGCTTGAGGCCATCGAATACTACCGCCGCACCGGGCAACGCAAGAAGAGGACCATTAACACCCGTTACGTCCTTTTTATTGTGTCCGGGGCCTTCTCGGGCCTTGAGGAGATCGTCAAAAAGAGGCTCCACAAACAGGGCCTGGGTTTCATGGCGGAGGTAACTTCCAAAAATGACGTAGAGGTAAATTACTTGCGCTTCGTTAAGGCTGAGGACCTGATCGCCTACGGGTTCGAATCGGAATTCGTAGGGCGGCTGCCGGTAATCACGGTTTTTGACCCTTTAACCGTCGAGGACCTCTATCTGATACTCTGCAACCCCAACAGCGCGGTAATCGTCAACAAGAAACGCGACTTTCGGGCTTACGGTATCGACCTGGTCTTTGAAAACAAGGCTCTAAGACTCCTGGCCCAGGAGGCGGAAAAGGAAAAGACCGGGGCCCGGGCCCTGGTACGGGTCATAGAAAGGGCCCTTATCCCCTTTGAGAAAAGGCTTCCCACCTTGGGGGTCAATTACCTGGTGGTAACCGAAGAATTGGTAAAGGATCCCCTCGGCTGGCTCTCTCATCTGGAAAATACCTGGCGTCAGCCGGAGTGGGAAAAGAGGTATCAAGCCGCCTTAGAACAAGAGGCTTCCCGGATCAAGGAATTCGTGGCGGCCAGGAAAAAGTCTTTCGCCCGGGGCCACGGCTTAAAGCTTACCCCGACTCGTCTTGAATTGGCCATTAAGCTCCACCGCCGGGACGACCTTGATCTGCACCAGGCCCTGGAGGAACTCTTTATCCTCTTGCGGCAGATTAAAAATTATGAGCGGAGCTTTGAAAGGCGTGCGGGTTTTAAGGTGACCTTTTCTGAAGAGGCGGTGGATCGCATCCTAAAACACATCATAGAGCTTGACCAAGGGGTGTACGCCTACTGCGACCGGATCGTGAATTTACTGGAATATGGTCTGAGGTTGATCAACGAACGCACGGGTAAGCTAAATTTTGTTATCCCGCCTGAGGCCATCGAGCACCCCGAAGATTACCTAAACCGTCTTATCAGGCAGACCTACCAGACCAAATAAGATGAAGACTGCCCTTCTTGCCGTTGCCAAAGCACTAGCCCTGGACTTTGAAAAAATTTTGGCCGCCGAAGGCTTCAAAATTTTTAAGGCCGAAGACGGTCAAGAGCTGGTAGACCTGGCCCGGGAAATTAAGCCGGACGTCATCATCTTGGAAAAGAAACTTCCGGTTTTAGACGGGTTGTCGGCGGTTTTGCTCCTTAAAAATAGCCAAGAGACCCGCCACATCCCCATCGTGGCGGTTTGTGAAGAAAAATGCAACCAAGAAGAGGAGGCCCAAGACGCAGGGTGCGACGCCTATCTTACAAGACCTTTAAAAGCTGATAAAATTAGACAAATTCTAAAAGAACTAGTGGCGAGGTGAAAAAGTGATAGGGATTTCTAAACTTTATTGTGGTACGGTAGAGGCCTCCGATCCTTTGCGTTACGGCCGCAGGGCCAAAGACCTGCCTTCTCACCTGCTCCAGTTTTCCAAGGACAAGAAACCGGTGGTGGTCTGGAACGTGACCAAGAGGTGTAATCTTCGTTGTATCCACTGTTACGCCCACGCCACGGCTTCGGCCCATCCAGACGAGTTAACCACCCAAGAAGGGTTTTCTCTTCTAGAGGACCTGGCTCAATTCGGCTCCCCGGTAATTCTCTTTTCTGGGGGGGAGCCACTTATGCGGCCAGATATCCTGGACCTGATCCACAAGGCCGTCTCCCTGGGTATGAGGGCGGTACTTTCCACCAACGGGGTTCTCATCGACCGGGCGCTCGCCAAGGAATTAAAAAAGCTGGGGCTTTCTTACGTGGGCATCAGCCTTGACGGGCTGGAGGAAGTCCACGACCGGTTTCGGGGGGTAAAGGGCGCCTTTGCCAAGGCCATGGAAGCGGTGGAAAACTGTCAGGCCGAAGGGATTAAAGTGGGCCTGAGGTTTACCATCAACCGTTTGAACGCCAAAGAAATTCCCAAGGTCTTTGACCTGGTGGAAGAGCGAAAAATTCCCCGTATCTGTTTTTACCACCTGGTTTACGCCGGCCGCGGGACCAAACTCATGGAAGAAGACCTGAACCACGAGGAAACCCGCTACTGGGTGGACTACATTATTGACCGCACCAAAGAGCTTCACGACAAGGGGCATAAGGTAGAGGTCCTTACGGTGGACAACCACGCCGACGGCCCCTACCTTTACCTGCGTATGAAAAGGGAAGGGAACCCCCGGGCGGAGGAGGTCCTTGAGCTTTTGCGTATGAACGGCGGTAATAATTCCGGGGTCGGTATCGGTTGCGTTTCCTGGGACGGTTCGGTGCACGCCGATCAGTTCTGGCGTCATTATTCCTTTGGCAACGTGCGGGAAAGGCCCTTTAGCGAAATCTGGACGGATACCAGTGACCCTCTCATGGCCAAGCTCAAGGAGAAATGGAAACACGTTAAGGGAAGATGCGCCAAGTGTCGTTTCCTTGATTGTTGTGCCGGCAATTTCCGGGTACGGGCAGAGGCCGCTACCGGAGACCTCTGGGCCCCTGATCCGGCCTGTTACCTTACGGACGAAGAAATTGGTCTAGCCTAAAAAGGTAGAAAGGAGCGGAGTCATGGCCAAAATAAAGCGTGCGCTTATCAGCGTTACGGATAAGACCGGGGTGGCAGAATTCGCCAAGGCTTTACACGAAATGGGGGTAGAGATTATCTCTACCGGTGGCACGGCCAGGGTCATCCGGGAGGCCGGGGTCCCGGTGACCGACGTCTCGGAGGTGACGGGTTTTCCCGAGATGCTGGACGGGAGGGTCAAAACGCTGCACCCCAAGATACACGGCGGTATTCTGGCCATCAGGTCAAACCCGGAACATATGAGACAGCTCGAGGAGCAGGGGATAAAACCGATTGATCTGGTGGTGGTCAACCTGTACGCCTTTGAGAAGACGGTGGCCCGGGGTGCCAGCCTAGAAGAGGCCATCGAAAACATCGATATCGGCGGGCCCACCCTTTTACGGGCGGCGGCCAAGAATTTCCGCGACGTTACCGTGGTGGTTGATCCGGCGGATTACGACCAGATCCTGGCGGAGATGCGGGCCCATGACGGAGAGACCACCCTTAAGACCCGTTTCATCCTGGCCCGCAAGGTCTTTGAGACCACCAGCAAGTACGACACCGCCATTTTTAATTACCTCAATGGGATAGACCCTGAAACCGTAAAAGGATGATTTGCGTCTCGGTGGCGGAAAGGGAGCTGGCTGACGCCCTTTCCGCCCTTAAAGCGGCGGAAAAGATCGCAGACCTCTGCGAAATCCGTCTGGACGCCTTAGAAAGCCCGGCCGTCTTACCTTTCTTGGAAAAGGCCCAAAAGGGCCTTATCTTTACCTTTCGGGCGGTGGAAGAAGGCGGTTTCACCAAGGCCTCTTTGAAGACCAGGGTCTCTTTTCTGAAAGAAGCGGCGAGAGCCGGGGCCTTTGCCGTGGACCTTGAGCTGGCGGCGGGAAAAGAGGCTATCCAGGAACTGAGGGCCGGGCTTAAGAGGACCAAACTCTTGCTCTCCTTCCACGATTTTTCAGGGCTTCCCGCCGCGTCTTTTCTCAAGGAAACCGTCCGACAGATGAAAGCCCTCGAGGCTGATGTGGGGAAGGTGGTGACCACAGCCAAGACTCCTCAGGATGCCTTGACGGTCTTAAACCTTATGGTCTGGGCGCAGAAGGAACTTGATTTCCCGCTGATTACCTTCGCCATGGGAAAGGCCGGGGTCTATTCCCGGGTGGTGGCCCCACTGCTCGGAGCCCCCTGGACTTACGCCGCCCTCCCCGGAGGGCGTAAGGCGGCCCCGGGGCAACTGCCTGCAGACGTGATGCGTCAAATCCTCGACCATTTCCTATAGTTTCCATTATTGATTGTTTCAAGTAAACTAAACGTTATGAAAGTTTACGGCATAATAGGCTGGCCGGTGGCACATTCCCTATCCCCTGCCATGCACAACGCCGCCTTCCAGGCCTACGGAATAAAGGCGGTTTACGGCCTCCTTCCCGTGGCCCCGGAAGAGCTTGAGGCAGCCGTAAGGGGGCTTTCGGCCCTCAACATCGCCGGGGTTTCGGTCACCATTCCACACAAAGAAGAGGTGATGAAGTATCTTTACCAGATAGACGAAACGGCTCGGCAGATCGGGGCGGTGAATACCATCTTGAACCGGGAAGGTAAGCTTTACGGTTTCAATACCGACTGGCTCGGGGCCCTGAAGGCCCTTACGGAAAAGATCGACCTTACCGGTAAAGAAGCAGTGGTGGTAGGAGCAGGGGGTTCGGCTAAAGCGGTGGTTTACGCCCTGATCCAAGCCGGGGCGCGGGTTTCAGTCTATAACCGGACCTTGGCCCGGGCCGAAGAGTTGGCCCGAAGATTCGGGGCCAGGGCCTATCATTTAAAAGAAATAAATGAGGCGCACGGGGACGTTATCGTCCAAACCACCAGCGTGGGGCTTAAAGAGGAACGGAGTCCTGTCCCCAAAGAGGTCTTGAGGCGTTTTAAGGTGGCCATGGACCTAGTCTACCAACCACTCATGACCAAATTTTTGCGGGATGCCCAGGCGGCAGGCTGCGCAATCGTAGATGGCCTTTCCATGCTGGTCTATCAGGGGATAGAACAATTCAAACTCTGGACGGGTCTTGAAGCCTCGGCGGCCCTGATGCGTCAAGCAGCGGAAAACGCATTAAAAGGAGCAAATTGATGGAAACCAAAAAAATCGAGCCCCTGACGCGACCTTTGAAGGCCAAGGTCACGGTGCCTGGGTCCAAAAGTATTACCCAGCGGGCCCTGATCTGTGCCGCCCTGGCGAAAGGAGAAAGTTTGCTCAAGGGGGCCCTGCGCAGTGAAGACCCGGACCTCCTGGCCACGGCCCTGGCGGCCACCGGGGCCCAGCTTGAATTTTCCTCCGAAGGATTTCGGGTGATAGGGGTGGGAGGGCGCCCGAGGCTCAGCGGGAAAGAGATCTTCATGGGCAACAACGGTACCGGGACCCGTTTTTTCCTGGCCTACGCCTCCCTGGGAAGGGGCACTCCCCTGGTGCTTACGGGCACCAAACGCCTGTGTGAACGCCCGGTTAAACCCCTGATAGAAGCGCTCAAAACCTGGGGAGCACATATTGATTACCTCCAGAAAGAGGGATTCCTCCCAGTTAAGCTAAAAGGGGAAGGGTTGAGCGGAGGGGAAGTCTCCCTTTCCGTGGCCCAGTCCAGCCAGTTTCTTTCGGCCCTCCTGCTGGTGGGGCCTTATACCCAAAAAGAGGCCCAGATAAGGCTTACCACCCCCCTGGTCTCACGCCCTTACGTCGACCTTACCGTGGCAGTCATGAGGGCCTTTGGGGGAGAAATCAAGGAAGCCGGAGGGGTTTTTAAGGTGGCCTCGAGACCCTATCAGGCCCGGTCTTACCTGGTGGAAGGGGACGCCTCAAGCGCCTCTTATTTCCTGGCCGCCGCGGCCCTGGTGGGCGGAGAGGTGGAAGTCACCAATCTTCCCCGGAACTCCCTTCAGGGAGACGCCGCCTTCTCCGGGCTCCTTTCCCGGATGGGGTGCGAAATTTCATTTAACGACGGGGTTCGGGTCGCGAGGAGGCCTGAGCAGCCCCTCAAAGGCATAGAGATCAACATGGGCCGCTATCCAGACCTCGTGCCCACCCTGGCGGTGGTGGCAGCCTGCGCCCAGGGCAAGACCCTAATCAGAGGGGTCCCGCACCTGCGCTACAAGGAGACGGACCGCCTGGCGGCGGTGGCCCAGGAGCTTCGCAAGTGTGGGGCGGAGGTGGAGGAACTGGAAGACGGGCTGGTTATTACCGGAGGGCAAAAGCTGCGCGGCGCTGAGATCGAGACCTACGAAGACCACCGGATCGCCATGTCCTTTGCGGTGCTTGGGCTGGTGGTCCCAGGGATGGTGATCAAGAACCCGGGCTGTGTGGCGAAGTCCTTTCCCAATTTCTGGGAGGTACTGGCCAGTCTCTACCAGTGAAGATCATCTTGATTGGTTTCAGGGCAACGGGAAAGACCACCGTGGGCCAGCTCCTGGCCAAAAGGCTTGCCGTCCCCTTTCTGGACGTAGACCAGTATCTTGAAGAAAAAGAAGGCCAGACCATTGCCGAGATGGTGGCCAAGAAGGGGTGGCCTTATTTTCGGACCCTTGAGAAAAAGGCCCTCCGGGAGCTGGCCGCCCTCAAGGAAGGGGTCCTGGCGCTCGGGGGCGGAGCGGTTATGCACGAAGAGGAGATGGCACTTTTACGGAAAAACGCCTGCGTGGTATGGCTCAAAGCCCCGCCGGCCCTGATCCTAAAAAGGTTAAAGCGAGACGAAAAGACCGCAAGCCAGCGCCCGGCCCTTACGGATATGGCCCTTGCGGCCGAGATCGAAAATTTGCTTAAAAAAAGGGAGCCCCTTTACCGGCGTTTTGCGGATTGGGAGGTGGAAACCGCAGGTCTCACCCCGGAAGAGATCGTCTCGCGCCTCAAGGCCAAGCTCAGAGAGCTGCGGTGTTTTCCCGGTAGGCGAGGGCGATAAAACGATCCTTTTCGCGAAAAACAAGCCTTTTTTGTTCAAGGTCGCGCAAAAAGGCTTCTATTTTCTCGGTGGTCAAGGCCGGAAACCGGGCCTTTACCTCTGAAAGCGTCCGGATATCCTGGAGAAAGAGGTATATCTCCCGAGAAGTCCCCTTGAGACGGTGGTGCAGGACCTTTCCCCCGGGGGCTACCTGGCGAATAAGGAGGAAATCTCCCCCGTCCCGGTAAGTGAGGAGGGAGCCGTAGCGGGCGGTAAGGCTTTTCCATTCCCTTTCCCACACCGCTACTTGTTGTCTCACCGGCTGCCAAAGGCGTTTTTGAAGCCGGCGGTCTCCCACGTAAGACCACACTAAAGGGACAAACCCCCTACGGTATTTTTCCGGCAGCAGGTAGGCGTAGTTGGGGTGGGGGTAAACCCTTTTCAGGCCGTATTGCCGGGGATGAGAAAAGACGTGTGAACCATAGCCGAGCCAGAAAGAGACGGTGTTAAGGGGCCGGAAGGGGAAGACAAAGGGCAGGACGGAAAGGGTTTCTTCGACTTCCTCCGGGGTGCTTCCGGGAAACTCCAGAATAAGGTTGGCTTCAAGACGCAGGCCTGCTTCAGCGCAATGTCTCATCGCCGCTACGTTGTCAATGGTTGTAGTGCCTTTGTTCAGCCGGTTAAGAAGTGAGGTGCTTAAGGCCTCGATCCCGATTTGTACCCATTTAAGCCCTCCCCGGGCAAAGAGCAGGTAATCCCGGCGGGGATGGACCGCCCTTAGCTCGGCAAAAAACCGGTAGTCTCTCTGGTGTTGGGCCAGCTTTTCAAAGAGGGCGCGGGCCTCCTTGGGCGATAAGGCGTTGTCCATGAAGGCGAAATCCAGAAACCCGGCCCGGGCGTGGGCCTCGACTTCGCGCAGCACTTTGGCCAGAGGTTTTTGGCGAAACCCCTGCCATTGGAGGTTAAGGTTGCAGAAGCGACATTTGAACCACCAGCAACCTCGGCTGGCCTCCAGGGGAATCAGGGGGAAAAAGTGCTTATCCGGTGGAAGCGCAAGGACTTCGCGCAGATAATCCTCGTAGATAGGGCTTGGGAGTTCGTCACCCGGAAGGACCAGCGTCCCCCCGCCCCGGATCTCAGGGCCGGCCCGGTAAAAGACGCCCCTTTCAGGTAAAGGTTCCTGGCTCAAAAGGTGTCTTAAGAGGAGAAAAAGGGGCCTTTCCCCCTCGCCGTTGACTACAAAATCAACCCAGGGAAAGCGCGCCAGAAGGCTCCGCCCCAGTTCCTTGGCGCAGGAAGAACCCCCGAAGATGACCACCAACTCGGGAAATCTTTCCTTAAGCCACCTAGCGGCCCAAAGCGAGGCCCCCAGTTGGTTAAGACAGACCGAAATCCCCACCGCCTGATAAGCGGCCCAATCGATACGGCTTAGATAAGTCGTAAGACTTTTTTCCAGGAGACCAAGGGTCTTATCAAAGTCCAGAAAGAGCCCCCGCCTTTTGGCTTCCTTCTGGGCCAGAGCCCGGGCCCTTTTCCTCATTTCCGGGAAGAGGAGGGCAAAAGAGAGGGCCTCTGAAAGCCCGCTACTCTGAGAGATTTGGTGGTAAAGCTCATAGCCCAGTTGGGCCGCCACCCAGAGATAGGGGTGGTAGTTATCGACTACAAGTTCCGGCCAGACCGTGCGCAGATATCCTTTAAGGGCGCCAAGCTGTACGGAAGGCCGGCTAAAGATGGGCCAGGGTAGCGCAAGGAGGGCAAATTTTTTCATGGTAACTCTGGGTGGAGTATTTTGACCATTTCTTCCAGGGCCTTGATGATCCTGGGACCAGGCCGGGCGAACAAAAATTCGTCCACGTAATAGACCCGCCCGGCGGCCACCGCGGGGATTACCTTTAAAAAGGGTCTCTTGGCCACCGGCAAAGGGTTTTTGTTCATGGGGCCCAATTGGACGATATAGACTTCGGGAGCCAGCTTGATAATTAATTCCGGGGCCACTCTTACGAATTTTTTGGGGACCTGGATCACGTTTTGCCCTCCGGCTTTGGTAATCAGGTCGTTTACGATGTGTCTTTGGCCAGCAGCCAAAAGGGTAGGGTATGAGACCTCGTAAAAGACCCGGGGGCGCTTTTTCACCCTTGCCACCCGGGCCTCAAGCTCCTGGCATTTTCTTTTCATACGGGCCACCAGCGCCTGGGCTGCTTCCCGGCGGCCCAGGAGGATCCCCACCCGTTCTATGGTAGAAAACACCGCCTCTACGGTGTAAGCGTTAAAAACCGCCACTTTCAGCCCGTGGGCCTCAAGCTCCTTTACCGCCAGCAGCCCTCCCCGGGAGACCGAGCCCTGAAGGACCAGATCAGGCTTTAGGGAAAGAATGATTTCCAGGTTGGGGCGGAGGTGGGTCCCTACTTTGAGCTTGTCCCGCACGCAGGGGGGATAGGTCTCGTGCGCCGTCACCCCTACGATGTTTTCGCATTTACCCAGGACGGTCACGGTCTCGGTGAGGGCCCCGTAAAGGGAGACAATTCTTTGGGCTGGCTCCTCAAGGGTGACCTCCTGACCACGGTCATCAACGATCTTTAAAAGGGCCAGGGCGTTTCTGGGACCTATTAAGCCTAATACGAGCGCCAATAATAACAAAAATAATTGTTTCCGCCGGTAGGGCATGTTAAATGTAAACCACCGCTTAAGAAAATACGCAAGCGGAGGCCCCATGTCCCGGAAAGTAAAGGTCATCGTTACCGCCGGTTACGGCACCAATTGCGAAAGAGAAACCGCTTACGCCTGTAAAAAGGCAGGTGCGGAACAGGTTGACATCGTCCATTTAAGTGACCTTATTTACGGTCACGCCCGCCTTGACGCTTACCACCTCCTGTGTTTACCCGGGGGCTTTTTGGACGGAGACCATCTGGGTGCGGCCCAGGCTGGGGCCCATCGTTTCCGCTACGCCCGGGTCAAAGAGAGCGGGGAAAGATTGCTTGACCAGCTTTTGAAATTAATCGACCAGGGCGGGTTGATAATCGGGATATGTAACGGTTTCCAGCTCCTGGTCAAGCTGGGTCTCCTGCCCGGTTTCGGGGGAAACTACGACCAGCGGTTGACTAGTCTTACCTACAATGATTCGGGTCGCTTTGAAGACCGTTGGGTCAAATTGAAGATAAATACAAACTCTCCCTGCGTCTTTACCAAAGGCCTTGAAACCTTGTATCTACCGGTGCGCCACGGGGAGGGAAAGTTCGTGACCAAAGACGAAGAGGTGCTGGAAAGGCTTAAGCAAAACGAACAAATAGTTTGCCAATACGTAGATCCCAAAACCGGTGCGCCAACCCAGACCTATCCGTACAACCCCAACGGGTCCCTTGAGGCCATCGCCGGCATCTGTGATGAGACCGGGCGCATCTTTGGGCTTATGCCGCACCCGGAAGCCTACAATCATTTCACCAACCACCCCCGCTGGCGCCGGGGAGAAGAAGACCCGCTGGGTCTGGTACTTTTCAAAAACGCCGTAGCCTATATCCGGGAAAACCTGCTTTAGATGGCCGAAAAGAGCGCTCCGGCATCCTTGGAACTCCTGGGGGAGGCCCTCCTCTCCATAAGGAAAAGGTTAATCCTGGCCGGTGCCTTATTTCTCATCCTGACCGTCTCTTTCTATTTTCTTTCACCCCGCATCTTGGCCACCGTACAGAGACACCTGGGGCAAGAACTGGCCTTTTTTGGGGTGATGGAGCCCTTTCTCGCCCTGCTCAAGATTGCCCTGGCCTGCGCCGCCCTGATCATGGTGCCTTATTTCCTGTGGCTTTGCTGGTTGATCATCTCAAGTCTTTTTGGCTTTCGTAAAAGTACAGGTCTGCTTTTCATCTTCTCGGGTATGTTCCTTTTTTACGGCGGGGTGGCGTTTTGCTATTTGGTGACCCTACCTTACGGGGTTAAATTTTTGCTTTCTTTTCAAAAAGAAGACATTGTCCCCACTATTTCCGTGGGGCACTTCGTGAATTTCGTAGGCCTTTTCCTGCTGGCTTTTGGTATCATTTTTGAGCTCCCCCTTATAATGGTCACCCTGGCCCGGGCCGGGGTACTTGATCCCCGAAAGGTAAGCCGATTCCGACGCCACGCCATTCTGGTTATCACTATTCTGGCCGCCATCCTCACCCCCACCCCGGACGTGTTCAACCTGGCCCTCATGGCAGTGCCCCTTTACCTACTTTTTGAAGTGGGGCTTTTGGTTAGCAAACTTGCCACCCGTTAGGTCTCTCTAACGGGGTATTTCTTGGCGAACCAGCTACGTCAACTAAGAGTCTGTTCGGAATAGAATGTTCTTAAATTGATTTTAGGCTATAGATGAAGCTTTTTTCTCTGAGGAAAGGAACTCGCTGATCAGATGTTGAAGATCTGCCAGGGAAAAGGGTTTGCGAAGGGTCCTTAATCTAGAAAGGCCTGGTAGTTTGATCTGTTGCTGAGCACCGGTACAAAATATGACCGGAAGTCCCGGGGCTATCTCTTTAATTTTCCGGACCAGTTCGTCCCCTTTGGTATCCGTGAGAAAATAATCCGAGACCAGAAGAACCACTTCTTCTTGGTGCTGAACAAAGAGTCGAAGTGCCTCCTGGCCGGAACTTGCGGTAATGACTTCAAAACCCAAAACCTCAAGAAACTGTTTGAATAATTCCAAAATGGTGATCTCGTCATCTACCACCAAGATCTTGCCTGAAGTTTTATGTGCTTTTAAGGCCCTTTCCGCAAGAGATGAAATGGCCCTGGTGAAGGTTTGTTTTTTCGCCAGAGGGAGGAGGATCTTAAAGGTGGTGCCTACACCCTCTTGGCTTTCAAAGCTGATTTCTCCCCGCGCTTCTTCGACGATATCTTTTACGATATTAAGTCCAATACCGGTGGTCTTTTGGGAAGAATAAAAAAGCTTGAAAATATTTTGCTTGGCTTTTTCATCAAGGCCCTTGCCGGAATCACGTACCATGATGACGGCCTTTCCGTCCTCCTGGCCCACCTTTAATAAGATTTGGCCTGATTGGCCGGTGGCTTTAACGGCGTTGGTGATTAAATTTAAAAGGAGGCGATGCAATTTACTAGGATGGATTTTTACCCAATAGGGCCCTTCAGAAAGTTCTAGGTCTAGAATAATCCCTTTTGGTAAGGCTGCTTTTAACAAAGGAACCAGCTGGCGTATCTCTGCTACCAATTCTATTTGCTCTTTCGTATCCTTGGCCGGATTGCAAAAAGAAAATATTTGTTCGATAAGTCCGCGAGACTTTAGTGCCAATTCTTTGATGTAACGCAAATGGGAAGCCAGTTCCTCGTCTTCACTTGCCTTTAAAAGGCAAAGATCCGCGTAACTCAGAATGGGGGAGAGAAGATTGTTGAAATCATGGGCTACGCCAAGAGCCAGAAAGCCCAGCGCCTGTAACCGTTGATTTTCCTCTTTTTCTTTGAGTTGTCGCATTTTTTCACGAAAATTCAGGAAAAATCTCAAACGACGAAAAAGTTCTTCTTGATATAGAGGGTAATGCCAGCAATCGTCAAAACCCATTTTATAAAAGACTTTGGTTGAAACCCTTTCCGGGACCAAGGCAATGAGTGGCAGAAAGAGCAGCGCTTTTCGCTTAAAAACCAGGGCTTCTTTGAGCTTTTCTTTAGGAAGGCGTACGTCTAGGAGGATCGCGTCAACCTCTTGCTCCCCGGGCTTTGGCAGTTCTTGAAGCACTTGAAATTCCTTCGCTTTAAGAAAGCGGCTTACTAAGAAGGTATCACCCCGCCGGGAGAGTAGCAGGACGATTGTGTGACGATTGGGGCTCATTTTATGCCACCTGAGGGATACCCGACAAAACTCCCTTAAGATGTGTGAGCGGAGTGCCAACCCTGAGGCCCCGAGAAGAAATCTCAAACTCCCTCAGTTCCGGTTGGCAAAAACCAAATCTTTTCTTAAGACAATTGATTACTTTGATAATTTTGCCCCGAGATTCCGCATAACGCAGTAAAATGACGTTATCTGCCAGATTACTGATACCGATTTCGCTTATTTTCAGAGAGCCAATGAGGTTTTCGATTTCATTGACAATAAAAGTGGTGACTCCTTTGGAAGTAAGATAAGCCACCAGATTATAAAAATGGGATCTGAGATTACTAAATTCCTCCATGGCCAACATGTAGCCTCGCATACTATCAATTACGACCGCCCTTACCCCTTTTTCTACGTGGTGACGAACCATTTCTAAAAATTCATCGGGATAAAGCTCAAGCGGGTTTATCCTCTCAAAGAGCAAACCATTTTCTAAAGCTTGAGCCAGGGGAATATTGAG
>WGCA01000062.1 GCA_015494065.1 Thermodesulfobacteriaceae bacterium
GCCTTGGCCCGGGCCAAGGCGCGGGAGGTAGCAGCCAGGGTCGGGAAGGAGAAGGTGGTTCTTGCGGCAGACACCGTGGTATATTGTGCGGGAGAGATCCTCGGCAAACCCGAGGGGCCGGAGGAGGCCCGGCGCATGTTAAGGCTTTTATCCGGCCGGGCACACCAGGTCTTTACCGCTTACGTAATCTGGGCGGGAGAAGAGGCGGGTCGGGTGGTGGAGACCAGGGTCTATTTTAAAGAGCTTTCGCCTGCCGAGATTGAGGCTTATCTGGCCACCGCTGAGCCCTGGGACAAGGCGGGGGCTTACGCTATCCAGGGCATGGCTTCGTATATGGTAAAAAGGGTCGAGGGTTCGGTGACCAACGTCATCGGGCTGCCCTTGAGCGAGGTGGTGGAAGATTTGCTAAAACTTGAAGTAATCGTCCCGGAGTCTGCCCTATGAAGAACCAAAAGAGGGGTTTGCTGGCTGAAATAAACGTTACGCCTTTGGTGGACGTGATGCTGGTCCTCTTGATAATCTTTATGATTACCGCCCCCATGCTATCTACCGGGCTTGAGGTGGATCTCCCCGAGACCAAGGCTGGGGTCCTAAAAAAGAAGGCCCCTTTAATGATCGTCTTAGACGAAAAGGGCCGCATTTTCATCAAAGACCAGGCCTTTAGCCTTGAGAAGCTAAGGCCCTGGCTTTTACAGGCCAAAAAGGCGGGGCTGATAAGGGAAATAAACCTCAAGGCGGACCGTCGCTGCCCTTACGGATTGGTGGCCAAAGTGCTGGCTGAGATCGAGGCCGCTGGTTTTACGGAAATAGGTCTCATCACCAGGCCTGAAACCTGATGAATCTTTCAAACATCTGGCTCAAGGCCTTTTTCTTCTCTTTAGGGTTACACTTGCTAACCGCCTTTTTCCTCTTTTATTTGCCAAGGCCAAGCAAGCCTTCCTTTCAAGTGGTGCACCTGAAACTAAAAAGCGTGACGCTCCCTGCCACAGGACCCGGGGGTCTGACCAGGCCCAAAAAGGTAACCCCTCAAAGAAGTAAGGCCCCCAAGTCCGTGTCCCAAAAGAGGAGATCCGCCCTCCCAAAAAGGCTTTCCCGGAAGAAGACAGCCCTTTCTAAAAGGAAAAAAGTCACTTCTTCCAGGAAAAAGAGCCCGAGCCCCAAAACGACCAAAAAGGCCCTTAAGAAGGTTCCCAGCCCCCCAGAGCCCGGGGTTTCTCCTGAAGAAGAAAGGCTCCTGGCCCAGAAGCTGGCGGCCCTGAAAGAAGAGCAGAAACTGAAAGAGCGGCTTGCCCGCCTTCAGAACAGACCGAAAGGCCAGGGCCCAGGAGGCATTAGTTTGGGCGGTGGTATTTCGGAAGAATTTGCCCGCCGTCTGATGGTCCACCTCAGAAGTTTTTGGGCTGTCCCGGAAATCTTACAAGGCCATAAAGATTTATCCGCGGAGGTCCAGCTACTAATCGCTCCGGACGGCCGTTTGATTTCCTATCGTTTTCTGCGCCCCTCTGGCGAGCCCCTGTTTGACGAGGCGGTGGTGGCTACCCTCAAACGGGCTCAGCCTTTGCCCGCCCCCGGAAAGAGGCTTACTATTTCGGCGGTCTTTAAGATTTACTAAAAGATTGCACCTTTTAAAAAGCCACCCTAAGATGAAAGACATGCGTTTTCTCTGGCCTTTACTCCTGATCTTATGTTTATGGGCCCAGGCCTTTGCCCAGGAAGTCAAGCTTGAAATCACGGGGGCGGAGCTCATAAAAATTCCCGTGGCGGTGCCAGAGTTTGCCGGCCCTAAGCCGCTAGCTTCTCAAATTTCCGCCGTCGTACGGCAGGACCTCAGGTGGCACCTGGTCTTTAACGTCTTGGGTGAGGGCCTGGAGGCCCAAGAAACAAAGCTTTTTAGCACCCTGGGTGTGGACTGGTTGCTTACGGGTAAAATCTCGGCCACCGGGGAGCGGGTGGCGGTGGCCTTCTATCTTCAGGATCTGGTCAAGGGAAAGACGGTCCTTTCCCGGGGCTATCGGGGCCCTAAAGGTTCGGCCCGTTATATGGCGCACCGTTTCGTGGATCTGGCGGTCAAAGAGATGATCGGGGTCCCCGGTGTTTCTTTTAGCCGGGTGGCTTACGTGGTGCGCCGGGGCTGGCACGATACCCTCTACGTTCAGGATTTTGACGGGGCCCGAAAAGTGGCGGTGGCCGAAGGGGAATTGATCCTCCAGCCGCGTCTTTCCCCGGATGGCAAACTCCTGGCCTTTGTCTATTACGAAAAAAGGCGCCCGCAGATCCATGTGATAGACCTGCGCACGGGCAAGCGTTTTATTTTAGCGAAATACCCGGGGCTTAACGCCGCCCCGGTGTGGCACCCCCGGGGAGACCGTCTGGTAGTCACCCTGAGCAAAGACGGTAACCCGGATCTCTATCTTATTGATCTTTCTGGCCGCATTGTGCGCCGTCTCACCTTCGGGGAGGGGGTAAATACCGGGGGGAGTTTTTCTCCGGACGGAAAGGAGCTGGCCTTTGTTTCTGACCGTTCCGGCAGCCCGCAGATCTACGTCTTGAATCTCCTCACCCGGGGGGTACGCCGCCTCACCTTTAGGGGGTCCTATAACGTCTCTCCTTCTTGGTCTCCCACTGGGGATCGGATCGCTTACGCGAGCCAGCAGGGGGGCCGCTTTGCCATTTACACCATCGATCCCCACGGAGGAGAACCCACCCGGGTAACCGAAACCGAAAAAGGAAGCTTTGAGGCCCCGGTGTTTGCCCCCAACGGCAGGTTGATCTTGGCCCAGGGAGTAGACGGCCTTTGGCTCTTTCTGGCCAACGGGGCTTCAGCCAAGCTTTATCTTCCCGGCAGGGCTTTGTTTCCCACGTGGCGTTATCTTAAATAGCTACTGCTTGAGATAAATAGAAGGCTGGGTTAAAGAAGGACGAGGAGGAAGCCATGATTGACTATTTCTTCACCCCTGCCCAAAAGTTAATCGTAGAGATAGCGGACCGGATCGGACAGGAATATATTGCCCCTTACGCTCGCAAATGGGATGAGGACGAAGTTTGTGACCCGCGCCCCCTCTGGGCCTTGGCCAAGGCCGATTTATTCGGCCTCTTCATCCCGGAAGAGTACGGGGGTTTGGGCTTTGGGACCTTTGAAAACTGTCTGGCGATCGAGACCCTTTCCAAATATTGCGCCGGTGTGGCTACCACTTTTGCCGCCAGCGGTCTGGGAGCCTATCCCATCCTTATCGCCGGCAGCAAGGAACAGAAGCAAAAATATCTCCCGCGCATTGCTTCAGGTGAAAAACTGTGCGCCTTTGCCCTCACCGAACCCCAGGCGGGTTCAGACGCCGCCGCCATCAAAACCACCGCCCGTAAAGAAGGCGATTACTACGTCCTAAACGGCATCAAGCAATGGATTACCAACGGCGGGGTCGCCGATATTTATACCGTGATCGCGGTCACGGACCCTAAAAAGGGAGCGCGAGGTGCCAGCGCCTTTATCGTGGAAAAAGGAGACCCAGGTTTCGTGATCGGCAAAAAGGAAAAGAAGATGGGGCTGCGGGCTTCGACCACCACGGAGCTCTTTTTTTCCAACTGTCGTATCCCCAAGGAGCGACTCCTAGGCCGGGAGGGGATGGGTTTTATCATCGCCATGAAGACCCTTGATCTTTCCCGTCCAGGGGTGGGGGCCCAGGCCATAGGTTTGGCCCAAGGGGCGCTTCAGGTGGCCTTGAATCACGCCCGCAGCCGGGTCCAGTTCGGTCAGCCGGTCTATAATTTTCAGGCGGTAAGCCACACTTTTGCTGAGATGGCCATGCGCCTTGAAGCTGCAAGGGCCCTGGTCTACAGTGCAGCGCGGTTTATTGACAGCGGGGCCAAAAATATCTCCGGGGCTTCGGCCATGGCCAAGGCTTACGCCACCGACGTGGCCATGTGGGTGACGGAAAGGGCGGTCCAGATGATGGGGGGCTTCGGGTATATGCGTGATTTCCCGGTAGAGAAGATGATGCGGGACGCCAAATGTTTACAGATATACGAAGGGACCAACGAGATCCAGCGCAACATCATCGCCCGCGAACTGCCCAAATTTGTAAAGCCGCTGGAGCTTGGCTAGGGGGATTTTATGCACATTATGGCCTGTCTTAAACCCGTACCAGAGCCTGACACGGTAAAGGTGGACCTAGAGACACACACCCTAAAAAGGGAAAGCGCCAAGCTTATTTTGAATCCGGCCGACCGCTTCGCCCTGGAGGCCGCGGTGAGGCTTAAGGAAAACACCCAAGGCAAGGTGACGGCGGTCATGATGGGGCCTCCCAACGCGGCCCCGCTCCTAAAAGAGGCCTTTGCTTGCGGGGCAGACGAGGTCTTCCTCCTCTCGGACCGGGCCTTTGCCGGTGCCGATACTTTGGCTACCAGCTACGTGCTGGCCAAAGCGGCGGAAAGGTTGGGCCCTTTTGACCTGATCGTTTGCGGCAAGGTCTCGCTGGACGGGGAAACGGCCCAGGTGGGCCCGGAGCTTGCGGCCTGGCTCGGCTGGCCTTCGGTGATCTGGGTCAAAGAGATAACCTACAAAGATGGCCAGCTCGTGCTTACCCGCTTGACCGACGAGGGGGAAGAGGTCGTAAGCCTCACCTTGCCCGGGGTAATTACCATTGAGCCGGAGAGCAACGAACCAAGACCCCCTTCGCTTAAGCGTTTGCTCTCTTGGGCCGAAAAAGAAGTTCCGACGCTTACGGCGGAGGATCTCGCGGCGGAGCCGGAACGTTTGGGACTTTCTGGTTCCCCCACGAGGGTGCTTGACGTTTTCACCCCTACTTACGAAGGAAAGAAGGAATATCTTTCCGGCCCCCCGGAGGAAGTGGTAGAGCAGTTGGTAAAGATCTTAAAGGAAAGGGGCCTGATTTAAGTTTAAAAGGAGTTTGGTATGTCATACCAAGGGGTGGCTATCTTTGCAGAGTGGACGGGTAAGGCCTTACATCCCGTCTCTTTAGAGCTCCTTTCTGAGGCCCGCCGACTCGCTGAAGAGCTAAAGACCAAGGTTTTGGCCTTTTTTATTTCCTCCCCCGAGGGGAAGGAGGCGGCTCAAGCGCTTATTAAACACGGGGCAGACGAGGTAGTGTGGGCCTTTCACGATAAGTTTTCTTCCTTTTTGGACGATCTCTTTACCCGCATCCTGGTCAAAATGGTTGAGGCCGAAAGGCCAGAAATTCTCCTCTTTCCCGCCACTGCCCGGGGGCAAGCCCTGGCTCCGCGGGTGGCCGGCTTCCTGCGTCTTGGCCTTACCGCCCACTGTGTCGCCTTTGAAATCGACCCCGAGGAACGGCGCCTCATTCAGATAAGGCCGTCCTTTGGCGAAAACATCATGGCCAAGATCATCTCCCTTACCAAGCCCCAAATGGCCACGGTAAGGCCCGGGGTCTTTCCCAGGGCCAAGGCTGAACCGGCCAGGCACGGCGAGGTAAAACCCTTTCCTCTAGAAGAGGAAGAGCTTAAAAGCGCCATTACGGTTATGGCCCGTAAGGAAAGACCGCGGCCCAAAATTGACCTTTCCCAAGCCAAAATCTTAGTAGCCGGGGGAAGGGGCCTGGGTTCCAAGGAGTTTTTTGAAAAACTTTTTGAACTGGCAGATCTCCTGGGGGCCGCGGTGGGAGCCACCAGGCCGGTTTGTCACCTGGGCTGGGTTTCGGAAGAACACATGATAGGTGTTTCCGGGCAAACGGTCTCCCCCAGGCTTTACCTCGGCTTCGGCATTTCCGGGGCTATTCACCATTTGGTGGGGCTCAGACATCCCGGGCTCATCGTGGCGGTGAATACGGATCCGGAAGCCCCTTTGATGAAAAGGGCCGAGATAGCCGTGGAAGGAGACGTCCGCCAGATTTTGCCCCTTTTAATTCAACGCATAAAAGCCCTCAAAGGAGTAGAAAATGCGTCTTGACGGAAAAGTGGCTTTAGTGACCGGGGCCTCCCGGGGAATCGGACGGGCCATTGCCCTGGCCCTGGCGGAGGCCGGGGCCAAAGTAGGGGTTAATTACGCTGCCTCTGCCCAGGCCGCCGAAGAAGTGGTCAACCGTATCAAAGAGGCCGGGGGGGAGGCCCTGGCCGTCAAATTCGACGTGCGCAGCTTAGAAGAAGTGCAGGCCGGGGTAAAAAAGGTGGAAGAGACCCTGGGGCCGGTTGACATCCTGGTAAACAACGCCGGGGTTACCAAAGACGGCCTTTTCATCAGGATGAAAGAGACGGATTGGGACTACGTCCTGGAAGTCAATTTGAAAGGGGCGTTTAACTGCACCAAGGCCGTGCTTCAGGGGATGATGAAAAGGCGATTTGGTCGCGTTATCAACATCTCTTCGGTGATTGCTTTTTCCGGCAACGTGGGCCAGACCAACTACGCCGCTTCCAAGGCCGGCCTTATAGGATTCACCAAGTCGCTGGCCCGGGAGGTGGCTGGCCGCGGGATCACGGTCAACGCCGTGGCGCCGGGTTTCATAGAGACGGACATGACCGCCCAGATCCCCGAAAAAATAAAAGAAGCGCTGGTAGCGCAAATTCCCCTGGGGCGGGTTGGTCTTCCGGAAGAGGTGGCCCCTGCGGTGGTGTTTCTGGCCTCGGAGGGGGCCTCTTATATTACCGGGCAAGTTATTCACGTAAACGGTGGCATTTATATGTAATTCTGGTTGAAATAGCCTCTGCGCTTCGGTAAAAAGAGCTTTAATTTCGAAAGCGGAGGAGGAGTTTTATGGCGGTCGAAGAAAAAATTATCGACATCATCGTGGAAAAATTGAACGTTCCGCGGGAGCAGGTCAAACCTGAAGCCTCTTTTATTGATGACCTGGGGGCTGATTCGCTGGACCTGGTGGAACTGGTAATGGCCATGGAAGAGGCCTTTGGTATGGAGATTTCAGACGAGGAGGCGGAAAAGTTACGCACGGTCAAAGACGTTATTGATTACGTAAAAGCCAAAGTAGGAGAATAGATATGCGTCGGCGGGTGGTGGTCACGGGCCTCGGGGCAATAACCCCGGTGGGCTTGGGCGTCAAAGAGGCCTGGGAGAACATCGTGGCGGGCCGATCTGGCATCGGGCCCATTACCAAATTTGACGCCTCTGGCTACGCGAGCCGTATAGCCGGAGAGGTGAAAGGGTTTGTGCCGGAAGAGTATATGCCCAAAAAGTTGGTCAGCCGGGTAGACACCTTTATCCAATACGCCATCGCCGCCACCCGTGAAGCCTTAGAAGACGCCGGGCTTAAAGAAAAGCTCGGAGAAAGGGCCGGGGTGATTATCGGGGTCGGGATGGGCGGCACCGGCACCGTGGAAAAATACGCCCACATCCTTAAGGAAAGGGGCTGGCGCCGGGTGACACCCTTTTTCATCCCCATGATCATCCCCAATATGGCCTCTGGTCAGGTGGCTATTCTCTACGGCGCTAAAGGGCCTAACACGGCGGTGTGTACCGCCTGTGCCGCCGGCACCCACGCCATCGGGGAGAGTTTCCGGCTGATCCGGGAGGGACTGGCTGATTTGATGATCGCCGGTGGTACTGAGGGCCTAATAACCCCTCTAACCGTGGCAGGGTTTGCGGTGATGAAGGCCCTTTCCACGAAGTTTAACGATACCCCGGAGAAGGCCAGCCGTCCTTTTGACGCCCGGAGGGACGGTTTTGTGATCGCCGAAGGGGCCGGGGTGCTGATTTTGGAAGAACTTGAACACGCTAAGGCCAGGGGCGCCAAAATTTACGCCGAAGTGGTGGGGTATGGTCTAAACGGGGACGCTTACCACATGACCGCCCCCACCCCTGAAGGAGAAGGACCGGCCAAATGCATGGAACTGGCCCTTGAGGACGCAGGGCTAAAGCCTGAGGAAGTGGACTATATCAACGCCCACGGGACGAGCACCCCCTTAAACGACGCCGCTGAGACGAAGGCCATCAAGCGCGTTTTTGGGGATTACGCCAAGAAGATCCCGGTCTCTTCTACCAAATCAATGACGGGCCACCTGCTGGGAGGAGCCGGTGGGGTGGAAGCGGTCTTTACGGTAAAGACGATCACCGAAGGAATAATACCTCCTACCATCAATTACGAGGAGCCTGATCCCGAATGTGACCTGGATTATGTGCCCAATAAGGCCCGTCAGGCCAGGGTGCGGGTGGCCATGTCTAACTCCTTTGGTTTTGGGGGCACCAACGCGGTTATCATCTTTAAAGCCTTTGAAGGTTAGCCATGAAAATTGCCTTGGGAGCCGATCACGCCGGTTTTGAACTCAAAGAAAAGATTAAGAAATTTTTGCAGGACGCCGGACACGAAGTCCTGGATCTGGGGTGCCATTCTACCGCATCGGTGGATTACCCGGTTTACGGGGCCAAAGTGGCGAAGGCTGTCCTGCAAGGGGAGGCGGAGCGAGGGATATTGGTCTGCGGCACCGGTCTTGGGATGAGCATGGTGGCCAATCGTTTTCCCGGGATCAGGGCGGCCCTTTGTCACGAATTGTTTACCGCCCGGATGAGCCGCCTCCACAACGACGCCAACGTTTTGGTTTTAGGGGGGCGGGTAATCGGCGACGTCCTGGCGCTGGAGATGGTAAAGGTCTTTTTAGAAACCCCTTTTGAAGGGGGGCGCCACCTAAGACGGGTTAACCAAATAGACGAGTTGTCTGAAAGAGGCTAAATCATGGGTTTTTTAAAGGATACTGATCCTGAAATATTCTCTCTCATCGGACAAGAGCTTGTCCGCCAGAGCGGGCAGCTTGAAATGATCGCCTCAGAGAATTTCGCCTCTTTGGCGGTGATGGAGGCCGAAGGCTCCGTCTTGATGAACAAATACGCCGAGGGTTATCCCGGCCGGCGCTACTACGGGGGCTGCGAGATCGTCGACCAGATCGAAACCCTTGCCATTGAAAGGCTTAAGACCCTTTTTGGGGCTGAATACGCCAACGTCCAGCCCCATTCCGGGACCCAGGCCAATATGGGGGTCTATTTCGCTATCCTCTCCCCCGGTGACACGATCCTTACCATGAACCTGGCCCACGGCGGCCATCTCTCCCACGGGGCCCCGGTTAACTTCTCCGGGCAGCTTTACCGGGTAGTACACTACGGCGTTTCCCGTGAGACGGAAACCATTGATTACGACGAAGTACGCCGGCTGGCGCTGGAATACAAACCTCAGCTCATTATTGCCGGGGCCAGTGCCTACCCGCGTATCATCGATTTTGAAGCCTTCCGCACCATTGCCGACGAGGTGGGGGCCTACCTTATGGTGGATATGGCCCACATTGCCGGCCTGGTGGCCGCGGGTATCCACCCTTCTCCTGTGCCTTACGCGGAATTTGTTACCTCCACCACCCATAAGACCATGCGTGGGCCAAGGGGTGGTTTTATCCTGGCCCGGGAACGCTTTGCCAAGATCCTTGACAAGACCATTTTCCCGGGCATCCAGGGCGGCCCGCACATGAACATTATCGCGGCCAAGGCCGTGTGTTTCCAGGAGGCCCTGGCTCCTGAGTTTAAGACCTACCAGCAACAGGTGGTGGCCAACGCCCGGGCCCTGGCCCAGGTACTCAAAGGGGCCGGGTTTCGGCTCATCTCTGGAGGAACGGATAACCATCTGATCCTGGTTGACCTTACCGGCCACGGGCTTACCGGGGCTGAAGCAGAGCAGGCTTTAGAGAAGGCGGGCATTACCGTTAACAAAAACGCCATTCCCTTTGACCCGCTGCCGCCTAAAGTGACCAGCGGGATCAGGATAGGTACTCCGGCGGTGACTACCAGGGGCTTGCGCGAAAAGGAAATAGAAGAAGTAGGGGAATGGATAGTCTCCGTGCTCAACAACCACCAGAACGATGCCCTCTTAAAGGAAATTAGGAAAAAAGTAGCGAAACTCTGCCAAGAATTTCCCCTTTATCCGGAATTGGCTGGCAGATTTGCCCTATGAAACGGGCGCCCTGGCATGAATATTTCATGCTCCTGGCCAAAATGGTGGCCTTGCGCTCCGGTTGTAATTCTCGCCCCTCGGGGGCGGTCATCGTAAAGGACAAACGCATCCTGGCCACTGGCTACAACGGGCCTATGCCAGGGGCCTGGCATTGTATTGACCGCGGCCCGGGTTATTGCTTCAGGCGGGAGAAGGGTGTCCCTGATATCGACAAATATAACTACTGTCGAGCCACCCACGCCGAGGCTAACGCCATTGCCCAGGCGGCCCGCTTCGGGATCCCGGTAGAGGGGGCCTCTCTTTACTGTACCCTTGCCCCTTGTTACGTCTGCCTCAAGCTTATCGCTTCCGCCGGGATAAAGGAGGTCTATTACGAATACGATTACGGGAGCCGGGATTTTGAAAGGGATCACTTCTGGAAAGAAGCCATCAAAGAGGCCGGGCTGCGGGTCTTTCAACAGGTCAGGGTCTCAGACGAGGTCCTGAAGCAACTTACAGAAATCTTGCCCTATCCCACTTCTAAACGCCGCCTGCCGGCTACCGAGTTTTTGGAGGAATTTGAGGACGGAAAAAGTTACGGTTTCCCCACCCTTGAAGTCCTTTTTACCAAGCTCCGCTACCAGACCCGGGAAAAATTACACCAGCTCACATTCGTGATCGAAAAACCTTCTCTCTCTCACAGACCAGAAGGAGAAGAGCCCAGGTTTGGAGTCGAAAACCGATCTTTTACTTTTGCTGAATTTGAAAAATATCTGGTTGAGAGGATCAACAGCGACGGCGTCTTTACAGTTGAAGGCCTTTATGCCGATATGTGTTTCCCTCTTACCTTTAAACGGGAGGCCGACTGTCTGCGGGTTATCGTGAATTTTCAGGAAATAGACCTTGAGACCTTTGAGAAGGTCTTGTCCTGGCTGGATCACCTGCTTTTTCGGCTGGCGGCTTCTCTGGCCCTGCCCATCAAGACGGAAATCCGCGTAGGGGTCCTTGAGCTTACTTGACATAGGTGCAGTTTTCGCTATTTTTACTCACGTAGAGCTGGGGGATCGTCTAATCGGCAGGACAGCGGGCTCTGGACCCGCCGGTCTAGGTTCGAATCCTAGTCCCCCAGCCATTTTCGTCTTAAGACCATCCCCTTGCCAAAGGCCTAAAATAGGTTAAATTTCTAATCGCGGAGGTGACCGTAGCTCAGTTGGTTAGAGCACCGGGCTGTGGCCCCGGGGATCGTGGGTTCAAATCCCACCGGTCACCCCAAAAATTGACGATTTCCTTTCTCAAAACCTCCTTCCTGAACTCGACTATAAAAGGTCTCCTTTTTAGAAAATCTCTTTTTTGCTATGATTGAAAAAAATCAGGGGATAAGGCTCTCCAGGGCGAATGACCATCCCGGAACCCGGTCAGATAGTAAGGGTAAGGAACCAGACCTTTTTGGTTCAGGATATTTACCCGTACGCAACCCCTGAGGCCACCTTTCACAAAGTTACCCTTGAATCCCTGGAAGACCACCGGTTAGGCACCTCCCTTGAGGTCATCTGGGAGCTTGAAGTCTCTCCCCGGGTCGAAGAGGTGCTAAGTTTTCCCGACCTTTCGGCCTGGGATCCTCCGGAAAGATTGGCCTCGCTTCTTCTTTCTCTCCAGTGGACTGAGGCCTCGGTTTTCGCCAGGGACTCGTTTACCGCGCCCTTCCGTGGGGCCATAGAGATCGAACCCTATCAGCTTGAGCCGGTGGCAAGGGCGCTGGCCATGCCCCGGGTTTCTCTCCTTCTGGCCGATGATGTGGGGCTCGGGAAAACGGTAGAGGCCGGCCTCATCCTCCAGGAACTTCTGGCTCGCGGCCGTGTGCGCAGGATCCTGATCCTTTGCCCGGCCTCGCTTCAGAGGCAGTGGCAGGACGAAATGCTTACCAAATTCAATTTGGTCTTCAAGATCATAGACCGGGACGAAATTTTAAGGCTCCAGAGGGAATACGGACTTCATGTGAACCCCTGGGAGTCCTTCCCGCGGCTTATCACCTCCATGGACTTTTTAAAACGAGAGCCTTATCTCCAGCAGTTCCTGAGCACCACCTCCTGGGACCTTCTCATTGTGGACGAGGCCCATAATTGTGCCCCTTCGGGCCGCAAGGACTATGTTCAGGATTCCGATCGTACGAAGCTCCTTCGCCAGATAACCCCTCATTTTGAACACCGCCTTTTCCTCACCGCCACTCCTCACAACGGCTATACCGAGTCCTTCACGGCCCTTCTGGAGTTGCTTGATCCCCTGCGTTTCACCCGCGGCCCCAGAGTGGACCCTCGCCAGGCGAAACTCGTAATGGTGCGGCGCCTTAAAAGAGAGCTTACTCCAGAGGTTTCCAACCGAACCTTCCCGAAGAGGACCATCAAGGCCCTGGAAGTGGCCCTTTCTCCTGAGGAAAGAGAACTTTTTGACGGCCTTGAAGCTTATATTAAGAAGAGACTTGCGAGACCCCTTAAAGATAAAGTTCAACGAAACGCTCTGCGTTTTGCCCTGACCATTCTCAAAAAGCGCCTGCTCTCAAGTTACGCGGCCTTTCGCAATTCCCTTGAAGTCCATCTGGAACATGTAACCAGGCCTACAATCTCAATGACCGAAGAAACTTCTTCCAGGACCGTGGTTTTTGAGCGGCTTGCCGAAAGGCTTGCCGAAGACACGGCCGATGACCTGGAGAAACAGGCCCTGGAACTCGAGGCCTTAAAGGAAGGGAGCCTTCTTCTTGGAGAAATTTCCTCCGAGGAGGCTGATCTTCTTGGCCGCATGTGGGATTTGGTGTCTTCCCCCGAACTTCCCGACACCAAATTGAAAACTCTATTTTCTCTGGCCGATGATCTGATCGCCCAAAAACGACTTATCATCTTCACCGAGTACAAGGACACTCTGGATTACCTTTATGAAAAGCTTTCCGCCCGCTATGGAGAAGAGAAAGTGCTTGCGCTTTACGGAGGGATGAATCTTTCCGAGCGCGAAAAGATCAAAGAGGCCTTTCAGGCTCCGCCCTCCGAACATCCGGTACGTATCCTGGTGGCCACCGATGCCGCCGCCGAGGGCATAAACCTTCAGAACCATTGTCACCATCTCCTGCACTATGAAATCCCCTGGAACCCCAACCGTCTTGAGCAACGAAACGGCCGTATTGACCGTCACGGCCAGAAAGCCGAGGAAGTAAAGATTTTTCACTTCGTCTATCAGGATCATCAGGATTCAGAATTTCTGGCCACCATCGTGCACAAAGTGGAAAAGATGCGGGAGGATCTGGGTTCTGTAGCCGCGGTGCTTGAGGAAAAACTCCACGAAAGAATGCTTGGTCGAAAGGTGAGCCCTCAGGAAATAGAACGCCTCGTCCCCCGTAGAAAACTCGAAGACGAAATTCGAGAAAGACTTTTCGACCTGGAACGCATCCGAAAAATTAAAGCGAAAATAGAAACCATTCGCCAGGAGAAGAAAATTTATCCCGAAACCTTGTGCCTTGTTCTTGACCAGGCCCTTAAACTTTCGGGGCATCCCGGTCTTAAAAAACGGAAAGGCTTTGAGGAAGGGTATCTTCTGGAAAGTCTTCCGCCTTCCTGGGGCCGGGATCTACTTTCCACCATCAGGGATGCCGAAGGGCGGCTTCTTACCCTGGTCTTCAGGCCGGAGCTTGCCCGGGACCGCCGGGATGTGGTGCTCCTCCACCTGAACCATCCCCTCATGCAGAAGGCCTTTTCGGTCTTCAAGAAAGCCTTTTATTCCCTGGGCTTTATCGGGGAGAAACTTCATCGTGCTTCCTTTGTGGTTATGCCTGATCTTTATTTGAGGGAACCCCAGGCGGTGATTTTTCTAAAACTCCTGGCCTCAAGCGTGCAGGGGCTGAAACTTCATGAGGAACTTTTTTCTATTCGTTTTTCTTTTAATCCCGGCGAACCTTTGGTGTATTTGACCGAGGATAGAGATTTCGGGTTTCTCCTTACCGGAGAGCATCGCCCCATCCCCAGGGAATTGGCCCAAAAAATTCGCTCCTCTTTCCGCAAAAGCTGCGATTTAATCGAGAAAAAAATCAAGGCCCTGGAGAAGGAAAAATCCCGGGAGCTTCGGAAGCTTCTTAAGGAAAAGACCAACCACGAGATTCAGCAGATAAGGGAAGTCATTCGGGAACGCCTCCGGGAGATAGAAGGCCGCTTGAAAGAACTTTATAAAAAAACCGAGATGCCTCTTCTTTTCTCTCTGGAAGAGCTTCGGCGTATAGATGAGACCCTGCGCGAGGATATAAGGTATCTTGAGGCGCGGCGAAAGACTCTGGAGGAGGATCTGGAAAGAGAACCCGAAAGAATCAGAACGCGCTATAAACTTAAAACGGTAAAAATATTTCCGGTGGGTGTCTGTTTTGTTTTGCCGGAATCCTTGGTCGAAACAGCTCAGGAAAAATGAAAGATTTTAAAAGCACAGCTTATTTTGAGTATAATTTATACTAGCAGACCTGATCGAAGACAGTGGGATTAGAGAGAATCATGAAAGTTAAATATTTTGAAGACACGGATACAATACTAATTGAGTTTTCTAATCGAGAAGTAACTGAAACTATCGAAGTTTCTGAAAATCTATATGTTAATGTCGATAAAGATGGAAAAATTGTGGCTTTAACCTTGGAGCACGCTTCAGAACAGACGGATTTTTCTGAAATATCTTTCTCTACGTTGTTTCGCTCTAAAGGTAAGGTTCATCTTGACTTGGAAGGAAAATGACTAAAGAAGAAGCAGAAAGATTTTTTGGAGGTAATCCATGAAACGTTTTAGATTTTTAGCTATCATCTGGAAGGAAGAAGGAGGCTATGTTTCTTATTGTCCAGAGCTGGGAGTCTCTTCCTGTGGGGATTCTCCAGAAGAAGCCTTGCATAATCTTAAGGAAGCAGTGGAGTTGTATTTAGAA
>WGCA01000063.1 GCA_015494065.1 Thermodesulfobacteriaceae bacterium
CGTGAGGTCCTTTACGCTATCCTTGAAGAGATAGAAAAACAGCGCGCCCAACTCGAAGACCAGGTTACCAAAAGGGAATTTAACGAACTCAAAGAAATCGTTCGCGAACTGGCTGAAGCCCAAAAGCGTTCCGAGGAGAGGCTGGATAAGCTGGAAAAAGTAGTTGAAGAGCTGGCTGAAGCCCAGAAGCGCACCGAAGAAAGACTCAATGAGCTGGCTGAAGCCCAAAAGCGTACTGAAGAGAGAGTTAACGAACTGGCTGAGGCCCAGAAACGCACTGAAGAGGAACTCCACAAGCTTGTCGGAGAACATCGTAAAACTAGAGAACAGCTAGGCGGCCTCACCCATACCGTAGGCTACATCCTCGAAGACAGAGCCTATAAAGGCCTTCCTCCTCTCCTGGAAAAAGATTTTAATCTCAAACTCACTAAGCCCCTTAAACGGGATTTTATTGAAATTGCCCCAGGTCGCTTCGAAGAAATCAATATCCTGGGCTCAGGCCAGATTAACGGCCGCAAAGTCTGGGTCGTTGGCGAAGCCAAAACCCAACTGAAGAAAAGAGATATTGATGCTTTCCTTCGTAAACTTGAGAAAATAAGCGACCTCTTGCCCGAGAGAAGATCCCCATCCTTGTCACCTATCAAACCTCGCCCCTTGTTAGAGAATATGCCCAAAAGAAGGGCATCAAACTTTATTTCTCCTACGAATTTCCTCTTTAACGTAGGGTTTTAATGAGAGAAGGATCCGTTCCCATTTTTTCGCAGTGAATACCGAAAAGCGGCTCAATTTTTACGCAAAAAAGTACCTTTTATCCGGTTTCCCTGGCATCAAAAATTAGGATCCGTTCCTAATTTCTGGATGACTCCCCCTGTCATTGCGAGCGACCCCTCGACACATTGTGAAGTGGAGGGGGAGCGAAGCAATCTCTTGAGATCGCTTCATCGCTCGCTCTGCTCGCTCCTCGCGATGACCAGGAGGGCCGTGTTCACGATGACTAGAAGGGTACGTTCACGCCTCGCGACGACCCCCTGATTGTCATTGCGACCCCTGTCGTGGTTTAAATCATCACGACAGGGAGAAGCAATCTCTAAAATTGCCACGCCTCTACACTTTGAGATGTGTGAGGGGGAAAGCAACTTCGGTTTGCTTTCTACGAAGAAGTGGCGCTTTCTACGGCCTCAATTTGGTAATGATCCTTGAAAAAATTTTTAAATTTCTCGTCAAGGTCCTGGAATTTGTTAGTCCGTTCGAAGAAAAAGTAATGGAATATTTCAGGGGTTGTAGTCTTTAAAATAGCCAGTTCAGTAAGGTCTTCAGGATAGGCCCGGTGGAAGAAGAAGTCGACTACGACTTTTCCTTCCTCAAAAGGAAGATAAGCCTTTTCATAGGTTTCTTGTACGTTTGTCAAATCGAGCCGTTCCAGGTAGGCCGGGGCGTCTAGTAGTTTGGAGTAATATCGTTTAGGGCCAATTCTCTCAAACAATAAAATGAGTTCATAAAAAGTAGTATGTTTAGGATGTACTGAAATAACGATATCCGTAATGCCCTTTTGAACAGCATATTTATAAAGCATGCGGAAAACGTAAAATAGTCCGTTTCGGCTGTAGATATCAGGTTTGGCTGCCAGGCAACTGAATTCGGCAAGCTTTCTCCCCTGGGCCCTCAGTTTATCAATCAAGTCTTTGTATATACAATCGCTAGGAAGCCCAAGAGGGGAATCTATAACCAAAGTAGCGGTACTCGTTACCTTTTTGGTCTTATAATCCCGGGCGATGCAGACCCTGCTAGAAGGCAAAAATTGGTAAGGGGTGAAAAATATCTCTTCAGGAAGAGAAGGCAAGAGGCCGACTTTGTGATAGCGCTGATAAAGGAGGGAAAAAGCATCTTCAAAATCTTTTTTCCTGCTACAGAAACTGACTTTGACGATCTTTTTGTTGAGACATTCAGGTATTTTGGAAAGAATAAGGCGCCTACGTCTACGCCAGATTATTCTTTGTTCTTCGGCAAAGATATCTTCTTGAGGGGCAGCAATTGGTACCACTTATTACTCCTTAAGGAATTCTTTCATTAAAAGAGTATCGAAAATTTTGAAGTTTAACTTAAATGGAGGGAGAATTTAGGCTGTTTAAGCGATTTCAAGCAGTTTATCTTCTTCGGTTTCTTTTTCGATTTCTTCGTCAATCTTTTCTTGGAGGACTAAATCAAAATTGATGGCAAAGAAGGCTTGAAAATCGGGAGGGAAGGAGGGGAATAGTGTTTCGAACTTCATGAAGAAATACCAGAAGTCGCGCGATTTCATATTTTTAACCTTGGAAAGCTCTTCAATATCGCTTAAAAAAGAAATTTTTAAAAAGAAATCGGCAAAGATTTTCCCTTCCGGGAAATCCCCATAGGCTTCATAAAATTTTTCCTTGACGGTGGTCAAATCGAGGTGTTCCAGAATAGCCGGGGCGTTGTAGAGATTTTTGTAATTTTTGATAGGGCCTATCGGTTCAAAGAGGAAAATTTTTTCATAAAAATCCCGGTGTTTAGGGTGAATAGAAATAACGAAGTCGGTAACCTTTCTTCTTACCGCGTAGCGGTAAAGGAGCCTCAAGACAAAAAGAAGCCCGTTACGGTAGCAAAAATCCTTCTCCGCTGCCAGGCAAGTTATTTCGGCCAGTTTGCGCCCCTTGTCCCGGAGACGATTTAACTCTTGGTGATAAGTGCTGTCGCTGGGGAGCCCCAAAGGACTATCTATCACTATGGTAGCGGTACTTGTAATCTGCGAAGGATCTGGTCCGCAGGATACACAAACCCGGCTCTCTGGTAAGGCCTGGTAAAGGGTATAAAAAATCTTTTTTTTGTTAGGGCGAATGAGTTGGCAGGCAAGATACCGCTGGTAAACCAGCGAAAAGGCCTGATGAAATTCCTCTCTTCTAGTGCAAAAGAAGGCTCGATACCGCTTCTTTTCCAAGAGCTCCGGGACGCGGGAGAGCAAGAGCCGCCTTTTCCGCCACAAATTTTTCATGTCCCTTCACCTATAACACATTTTTGATAAAAGGGAATGATTTTTTTACTATCCTTAATTCCCGCTTAAGAAATGAAGAAAGGGCACCAAACCTGGGGTATAAAAGAGTTTGAAAGAAACAGCCCATTCACCCAGGAGGTGCCCTATGAGCATTATACCACCTAAACCTGAAATTGACTTCACAGACGAGCTCATTACCTCCAAAGGAGGTCTTACCTTTCTGGCTCGGTTCGCCTCCCATCTTGGCGTTTCTGAATTTCTAGCCCAAAACCTCAAGTTCAAGGTTCGTAACCGAGGACCTTCCGATGTCCAGTACCTTCTTTCGCTTATTTCCTCTATGGCCCCTCTACCGATACAAAACGGTAGAGGGGGGAAGGGGATCTTTGCGATGTGGACCTGCTCAAAGAAGATCTGGCCCAGAGAACTTTGGCCGGCCTTAAAGAAGTTCCAGACAGCCGAAGGATCTAGGAGTATCTTTGCCATTTCGACCAGGCCTCCCTGCAGGCCCTTTCCCAGGTAGCCGAAAAACTCAGTGCCAAACTCGTTAGAGCCGTGGTGGAGCACGAACTTTCTCATCGGGGCTGGCTTCCCATATTTGTGGACGGTACGGCCATCGAAGTCTATGGCAAAAATTTTGAGGGAGCCGAAAGACTCTATAACGGAGAGCAGGGCTTCTGGCTGCATGGGGCCTTCATCGGGAACTTATGGGTAAAGGAGAGGTTTTATCCGGGTAATGTTCACCCTTCAGAGGGCTATGAGGCACTTATCCAGACCGTGCTCAAGCTTTTACCAGAAGGTACCAGGGGCTACTTTTTAATGGACAGCGCCTACTACAAGAAGGGAGTAGTAAAACTTTTGAAGGAGGCGGGGCAGGATTATTCCATAAGCGTGACCCACGGGGTGCACAAGAAGCCTCTTTACGAGCTGGCCCAGAGCCTTCCGGAGGAAGCCTGGGAGAAGATTACCGATGATGGGACCGAAGAAGCGGCTTTCATTTATCATCAACCCACGGGATGGCCTGAAGAAGAGACTTACGTGGTGGTGAGACGCAAAAGTGACGGGGGCCAGAGGAGACTTTTTCCTAGCTATCTCTTCATTCTGGTGAGCAGGGAGGATTTAGGCCTTAGGGAGTTAGTAAAAAGGCACAGGCAGAAGCAGGGGTAGGAGAACCTTCTTAAGGGTCCTCTCAGGGATTTGGGGCTTCATCATCCTCCGTGTCAGAGGTTTGTGGCTAATCAGGCCTACTATGGTCTGGGACATATAGCCCATTTGTTGCTGGTGGGTATGCAGCACAAGCTTTTGCCGGAGTCTGCCAGAAAGTGTCGGCCCCGGACGGTGATCAAGCACCTGTTAGGGGTAGCGGCAAAGGTGGTACGGCATGCCCGGCGGCTGAAGGTATGGTTTACCAAGCAGATAGTACATATTGACTGGATAGATTTTGCGGCCAGCCGGCTAGAGGAAGGGTTGATATTTAGGTAGGAATTTTTGGGAGAAAAGGACAGAGTAGACAGGCTTTTTAGCCTACAAGGGCTTATTATGTCCGAAATTCATGGAAAATCTGGTTTTATTTTAATTTTAAAGCTAATTTTCACGAAAATTAGCCCAGAATTTCAAGAAAAACCTCCCTTAACCCTTTGAGGAAATTTCAGATCGCTTTTGTTAAAAGGTATTCTTCCCTATCTCTTCAGTCCTTCAAACCTTAACCGGGAATCTTGGTACTATGTCCTACAGACGTCAAAATTTTGAGATCTTTGGGCATTTTAATTAATGGGGTTGTATCAGGATCCCTTTCCATTTTTTGGAACGATCGCTCCCCTGATATTCAAAAACGAGACAAGGAGGCGTAATGCATCTCGGTTGGTTATTGTGGGCAGTCCAATGGCTTTTGTGTAGCGAATCTTTTTTCTGAGTTTAATTGTAGGGAAATAAAGTTCCTTTATATTTTTACACAAACGGAAAGGTTGGACTCAAACTTGCCAAAACCTTTTAAAAACTGTGTTTTTGATCCATCATTTTTATGGAGGGAAAAATTTTTCACCCAAAAGGAATTTTTTTTCACTACAAATTTTAAAACGCCGCTTTAAGGAACTAGTTTAAGGAAAAAATAACCTAATTGAGCAATCACGAAGTGGCATAGATGTTGCATTAATGATGGGTAGAAATTTTTGAAAAATAAAAAGGAGGTTTTTATGATTAAAAGAGTGGGAGTATTTTTCAGTAGTGTTTTCTTAGTATTGCTTTTGTTTGCATTTTTCCAAAATTCGGTTCAGGCACAATTTATGCAGGATTGGTATTTTGATGCTGATGCTGGAGGCTCTATTAGTGCTGAGGTGGTAAATGAATATTGGGATACCAGTGGCATATCCTACATTGATAACTACAATTTTTCTGGTTACAACCCTGGCGATACTTTCCTTTTTAAGGAATGGGGTTTTTTTACTTCAAATTCCCATGATGGTGGTGATT
>WGCA01000064.1 GCA_015494065.1 Thermodesulfobacteriaceae bacterium
CTCGAGCTCCAGGCCGGGCTCCTCAGGGAGCTTTCGCGGCTGATAGACAGGCTCGCGGCATCCGGAAGCGAGCTCACCGAGGAAAGGCTTCTTCCGGTGCGTAAGGCCGCCGAAAGGCTCGGTGTGGCCGAATCCACCCTGAGAAGACTCATAGCCCAGGGCGAGATCGGGCCCGGAAGGTGGGAGGAAAGGTGGTCGTGCCCCTCTCCGAGATCCGGCGCATCGCGAAGGGAGAAGGACAAAATCAATTTTATATCAGAAAACGGCTCCTGATGTCAAAGGCGATACCGGGCCGTGTTTCCGGAAAATTCCCGAAAACGGGTGTCCGGACGAAAGCGTTGGTATTCAAGGGATTCGGGGTTGGTGTCCATATAGGTGTCCAACGTTATGAAATTTTGTCAATTTTGGTGTTCATTTGAGGCAGTTTGAGGGAGTTTGAGCCAGAAAAATAAAGTTTGTAAAAGTGTTAACGCTCTCTTAATCCATAAGTTCCAGGTTCGAGTCCTGGGCGGCCCACCCAAAATCTCCAATAGTTTCCGGGAATCGCTTTTTCAAGCCAAAACGCTTTCCCTCTATTCTCCGCCTCGATCTCCCTAATGGCCCGCCTCTGGCTTCAGTGGCAAGGTGGGCATAGCGTTCCATCATGGCAAGGATCTTGTGGCCCATGAGCTCTGTGACCGTGTAGATTCGGCCCCCCGGACATCACAAGCCAGGAGCCGAAGGTGTGCCTCAAGGTGTAGAAGCAGGTCTCGAATTCTCACCATCAAAATATCCCCAAAACTTTGGCCTTGTTAAAAGTATACCTCACCGTAGCCCGGTCAATCTCTATGGTCCTCAGACTGCGGCCCGCTTCTCTCATAGTCTTTTTGAGTTTTTCGATTTTGTAAAGGTTTTGGAAAAGTTGCCCAAGAGGGCTTACCTGACTTATTCTCCTTAGTGGAGGGAGGCGTTAGGGCCGTTTTTCGGGTATCCTGTTGATAAAGCGAATAATTTGCAGGTCGGTTTTTGTCTGGAGACGGCTTCAATGGCATTGAAAACGGATGGACCGCCCCTAAAGCTTAAACTTTTTGAACGTCTTAGGGGGAAACGTTGGTCAGCCCTCAAAGAACGGCTCTCTCTCGTTGATGCCGTCTTTTTTACCCTTCGGGTAATTACCATCCTTGGTGGTTTGGCCTGGCTCATTTTGGCCCCTCTTTCCGCCGATGAGACCAAGGCCCTCCTTTGGGCTCTCGGCGCCTTTAGCCTTTATAGCCTGATTCTTTATCTTCTTATCTGGTTAAGACCCTGGCGGATCCGTCAAATCTATCTTTTGTCCCTGGTCCTGGACCTCGTCTTTGTCTTTTACCTGGTGAGTTTTCAACGTCGTTTCGACAACAGTTTTTTCCTGGGTTATTATCTCCTGACTGCCCTCCATACTTTCTATTTTGGTCTTCGTTTTGGTTTGGTGGTGGCAAGTGTGGCCGCGGTACTTTATTTGATCAACGTGGGGGAATATCCGGGCCATATCCATTGGACCGATCTAGCTTTGAGGATTTCTTTTCTCTACCTCATCGCCATTCCCTTAGGGCTCCTCTCGGAAAAGCTCCGCCGCGACAAAGAAGAAATAGAAAAGCTCAACCGCCAGCTGGCTGATTCTTTAGAAAACTTGAAAAAGATGCAAAAGAAACTCATCGAAGCTGAAAAACTCTCGGCCCTGGGAAGATTGACGGCAGACATCGCTCACGAAATAAGAAATCCCCTGGCTGCTCTAGGGGGCATGGCCAGAAGGCTTGATAAACGGATCCCCGAAGGTAGCCGGGAGAAAGAATACGTCAAGGTTATACTTTCTGAAGCCGCCCGCCTGGAGTCTATCCTACGAGACATTCTTATTTTATCAGCTCAAGGGCGCTTTGAACTAAAGCGGGGAGATATCAACCAACCGGTACGGGAGGGAGTGGAATTTTTTTGTGACATCTGCTCCCAACAGAAAATCAAGATCATCGAGGATTACGCCCCCAACCTACCCCGAGTCTATTTTGATCATGACTCGGTAAAACAGGCGGTAGGTAACCTGATCACCAACGCCATCGAAGCCCTCATGCCCCAAGGCGGGACTGTAACGGTGCGCACCGGGACGGAGTTTAGTAACGAGATCACCTGGGTGACCGTCTCGGTGAGCGATACCGGGCCAGGGATCCCGGAAGAAAAGCTAGAACTCATTTTCGAACCTTTCTACTCTACTAAAAAAATTGGAGTCGGTACCGGCTTGGGTCTTTCTATTGTGCGCAAGATCATGGAAGAGCACCGCGGCTTTATCCGGGTAAAAAGCCGTGTGGGAGAAGGGAGCACGTTTACCCTTTACTTTCCCTACCAGAGTGAGGAAGAGGACCGAAAGACCCCTTGCTGGGAGTACATGAAGTGCGGGATCGAAAAAGATCCCTCGCGGAGGTGTCCGGCCTATCCCTATTTTGGCCGTATATGCTGGGCCATCGCGGGAACTCTCTGTGAAGGAAGGATTATGGGCACCTACGCCCAGAAGATCCACGAATGTCATCACTGCCCCTTTTATCAGTTCTGTCATAGCGAAGAAGGCCCATCAGAATAAACTTTCATTATAACTTTTCGAGACCCTTTAACTGAAGTAGATTTAAATAATCCAATCCAAAATTTTAAATAGTTCTGTGACAATTGGAGCCATGAACAGAGAAGAGTTAAAGATTAAGTTTGAAGACATTCCGCCTGAGGGGCTCTCCCTGGCCTTTGAAGACCAAAAGGGCGAGCTTATAAGAGATTGTTACCCGGTTTCCAAGCCCATCAAGGCCAAGGTGCATTTAATGCGCTGGGGGATAGACGTAAAGGTCACCGGGGAGGTAAAGACAGAGCTTGTCCTTTCCTGTGACCGCTGCCTTAAAGAATTCCCTTTCCCGGTGGAGGCAAACATAAACGTTTTGCTGGAGCCGGTGGCCACCCTTTCCCGTATGAAAGAAGAGGTACGCCTAAAAAAAGACGAACTTGACGTTATTTTCTTCGACGGGATCACGGTGGAAGTGGACGAGGTAGTGAGGGAGGAGATCCTTTTGGCGGTCCCCATGAGGAAGCTTTGTAACGAGGCCTGCAAAGGGCTTTGTCCTTTATGCGGGCAGGACCTCAATGAAAAAACCTGTGGCTGTAAGCCTGCGGTTAAAGATTCCCCCTTTGCAATTTTAAAGAAACTGGTAGTTTCTTCCCGTTAGTTTTATAAAAAGGAGGAGGTAAAATGGCGGTTCCCAAAAGAAAATCCTCTCGTTCCCGGCGTGGCATGAGAAGGGCTCATAAGCATCTGGTGGCACCGTCGCTGAGCCTGTGCCCCAAATGCAAGTCTCCCAAGTTGCCCCACCGTATATGTCCTTCCTGCGGGACGTACCGGGGCAAAGTCTTCATTCCCACGGAGGAAGAGGAGTTTTAGCCGGTGGCCGTTTGGGTCGCCTTAGACGCCATGGGGGGAGATTTTGCCCCGCAGGCGACGGTGGAAGGGGCTCTTATGGCCCTGAAGAGCTTCCCCGAACTTGGCGTCTATTTGGTTGGGCAGCCGGAAGTATTGGCACCCTTGCTTAAGCGCAGAGCCCCTAAAAAATTGGAAATCGTACCGGCCAAAGAAGTGGTGGCCATGGACGAGTCCCCCATAGGGGCCCTGCGTACCAAACTTGATTCTTCCATACGCCGGTCTTTCAACCTGCTTAAGGAAGGCACAGCCCAGGCGGTGGTCAGTGCCGGCAACTCCGGGGCGGTACTGGCCACGGCCTTATTCGTCCTAGGGCGTATCAAAGGGGTCTCAAGGCCTGCCATCGCCACGGTGCTTCCCACCATCAAGGGACAGGCGGTGATGATTGACTCCGGGGCCAACGTGGATTGTAAGCCCCACCACCTCCTCCAATTTGCCTATATGGGAGCGGTCTTCTCCCGTGAAATCCTCGGGGTCCCTTCTCCCAAAGTAGGGCTCCTTTCTATCGGAGAAGAGGGAGGGAAGGGGAATACGCTGGTTAAGCGCACCCACCAACTGCTTACTGAAAGCGGCCTCAACTACGTGGGCAATATCGAAGGGCGGGATATTTACCGGGGCGAGGTGGACGTCATTGTTTGTGACGGCTTTGTGGGCAATATCTGCCTTAAGCTCTCCGAAGGTTTGGCCGAAGCCCTTATGCTGATGATGGCCCAGGAGCTTAGAAGCTCCCGCCTGGCCCAAATAGGCTTTTCCTTTGCCAGGGGAGCGTTAAAGCGTTTCCAGCAAAGGATCGATTGGCGTGAGAGAGGAGGAGCACCTCTTCTGGGGGTAAAAGGGGTGGTTATTATCAGCCACGGCCGTTCCGATGCCCAGGCCATTAAAAACGCCCTGGGCACAGCCCTTGGCTTTGTCAAAGAAGAGGTACTTGAAAATCTTAGCCGAGACCTGGCTGAACTACCCAGTCTTGTCCAAAGTGCGCAGAGATGAAAGCCGGTGCCATAATCATTGGTTTAGGAGCAGCTTTGCCCTCGCGGCGGGTGACTAACCAGGATCTTGAAAAGATAGTGGATACCAGCGACGAATGGATCGTCCAGCGCACCGGGATAAGAGAAAGGCGCCTGGTAGGCCCGGGAGAATCAAACAGCAAGCTGGCGGTCAGAGCGGCCCAAAAGGCCCTGGCAGAAGCCAGAGTATCACCTAAAGAACTTGACCTTATCATCGTGGGGACCCTCACCCCTGACTATTTGATGCCCTCGGTGGCGGTACTGGTACAAAAAGAGCTCGGGGCAGAAAAGGCAGGCGCCTTTGATCTTTCCGCTACGTGTTCCGGCTTTATTTACGGCCTGGCGGTGGCTGACCAGTTTCTCCGGGTCGACCCCAAACGGAAGATCCTGGTCATCGGAAGCGAAGTACTCTCAAATAAAGTCAACTGGGAGGACCGGACCACCTGTGTCCTTTTCGGAGACGGGGCCGGAGCGGCGGTACTTACCGGTTCCCCGGACGGACACCGCGGAGTTCTTTCCACCCATCTCCACGCTGACGGCAGCCTCTGGCATCTCCTTACCTTGAAGGGCTGTGGGTCCCTTTACCCTCCCTGTGGCAACGAGCTTCCCCGGGAAGAATATTTCATCCGCATGCAGGGACGCGAGGTCTTTAAAAACGCGGTACGCGCCATGGAAACCGTGGCCCTTGAGGCCCTTGAAACCAACGGGTTATCCCCGCAGGACCTGGATCTGGTGGTCCCCCACCAGGCCAACATCCGCATCATCGAATATTTGAGGGAAAGATTGGGGCTTCCCAAGGAGAAGGTCTTCGTCAACCTCCACAAGTACGGGAACACTTCCGCGGCCAGTATCCCTATCGCCCTTACCGAGGCGGCAGCAGAAGGCCGTTTAAAACCAGGAAACCTGGTCCTGATGGTGGCCTTTGGGGGTGGGTTTACCTGGGCAAGCGCCCTGGTCCGCTGGTAAAGAGGCCCCCGTGAAGGGGGCCTGCCTGAAAATTAATGCTTACCAGGAGCCAGCGGTACTCCCCGCCGCTCCCATTTGATGTAGGCTTCGAGAGCAATCATACGGGGATCATCCAGAGGCAGGGGATCTCCTTCCAGGGGATTTTGGATGCACCAGTTGATCATATCCCGCAACTCTACCACTTTACCCAACTGTTTTTGAAATTTAGGGTAGGTTTCAGGGTGGGTGTTGGCGGCGTTTGGGTGACACATGTCACAGGAGACCTTGTTGCGCCCGAGGGGGGAATGGAAGAGACGTTCTCCCTCTTTGACCACTTCCATAAAGGCTTCGTGCCATTTTTTGAGGTCTTCCTTGGTGAATTCGTCACTCCGGGCGTTTGAAGCCAACACCAATAGCCCAAAAACGGCTAACAGTACCAAAATCTTGTTGAACATACGGGGCCTCCTTAATAATGGATTTGGGGTGGGATCCTCTTTGAAGGATCCTGGTAATCTTTGTCCACCGGGTGGCCTAATTTCTCGTCGTAATAGACCGTGCGGGGGGTGTTCTCCCACAACTCGTAGTGGTGAGTGACCCGCCCTGCGGCCACCTCTGCCCAAGACCAGCCGGTGCCGTCCCTTTCGTGAAAGGGGTCGGCCCGGTTCATCATCACGGTGATCTTGGGGAAATTATTGGGTTTCTGGGTGTAGGTGGGTGGATAAGGCCAGGGCCAGGCGGTGGACATAAAGGCGTAAAAAGAAATATTACCGATCTGGTTGTAGATTATCTGGTGTACGTGCCCGTGCATGACGGTCACCTTTTTGAACCGCGCCAGGATGGCCTGTACCTTTTCAGCATCATCCGTCCAGAAGTTCCAGGGCTTAAAGATTTTATAAAGGGGGGAATGGGTAAGGACGATGATGGGCGTGTCCGGGCTTAATTTGGCCAGGTCTTTTTTGAGCCATCTTCTGCCTTCCTCTCCCACGATAAAGGGCGAACCGTGAGGGTTATCCAGCCGGGCCATCCCGAGCATCCGTTCCATGGGGTCTTTGAACTGGTTAATCCAGCTGTCGTAAGTGAGAATACTGTTTAGCACCACAAAATGGACTCCTTTGTGGTCGAAGCTGTAATTCAACGGGGCAATGTGTTTTTGCCAGTATTCCCCCATGTCCAGGTAGAAATCGTGCTCTCCGATCACGAATTTGATCGGGAGACTGAGCTTGGAGAGTTTCTCCAAGCCGTGTTCCAGTTCTTCTTTTTTGCCGAGCTGGGCGAGATCTCCCCCGAAGACCACAAAATCAGGCGGTGGGTCCATGAAAGAGACCTCGGTAACGGCACGTTCAAGTCCCTCGTCAAAATTGCGCACGAACTTGGTCCCCTTGATGTGGGTGAGATGGGCGTCTGAAATCACGGCAAAGGTAAATTTCTCCTGTGCTCCCTGGCCGTAAACCACTTCGACCATTTTTAAGGGAGCCGCGGCGGCCAGCCCTCCGATGGCCGCCTTCTTTAAAAAGGACCGACGGGTAAGTTTTTTCATTTTTTCCACTCCTTTCCTTTATTTTTCTAAAAGGTGTTGGTATTCAGGGCTGGTAAGGGCCTTTAAAAATTCCACCAAATCCTTCTTTTCCTGCTCCGTAAGCCCAAGGGGCCTTATCCCACTGGCCAGGAAGGGGTTTTTATGCCCTCCCTGGTTATAAAATTCGATTACCTCTTCCAGGGTTTCGATACTGCCGTCGTGCATGTAGGGGCCGGTCACCGCCACGTTGCGCAGAGAAGGGGTCTTGAAGGCCCCGATGTCCCGCAGGTTTAAGGTGACCACGAACCGACCCAGTTCCGAAAGTTCCTGGTTGGTGAGCACCGACTCGTCAAGCTTAAGACCCTGACGTTTGGCCTTACGGTAAGCGTTTACGATCTCCCTCAATCTGGGGGTAATCTTTTCCATCCCCACCCCCAGGTTGTGAAACTTGTTGTCGGTAAAAAGGGCAAATTTTTGGTCAATACGGTGGCAGTCCTGACAACGGGCCTTGGTACGGAAGAGTTTAAGTCCCCTCTTGGCGGCTGGCGAAAGGGCGTCTTCCTCGCCACCGTAAAAATAACGGTCAAAGGGGCTGTTTCCGGCAATAACCGTACGTTCAAAGGCCGCAATGGCCTTGACCACATGTTCGATGGTTATCTCTTCCGGCTTGATGCCAAAGGCCTGGGCAAAAAGTTTGCGGTACCGGGGATCTTGCCGGCAAATTTTGACGATGGGGTCATGAGTTTTGAGCCCATGTTCTACCGGGTTTACAAAAGGATCCAGGGCCTGCTCTTCCAGGGTGGCCCGACGTCCGTCCCAGAATTGGCTGGTGTAATAAGCGGCGTTAATCACCGTGGGAGCGTTCCGTGTCCCCTTAAGCCCCTTGATCCCTTCAGAAACCGGCAGCCCGTCCACGAAGGCCGTCTTCGGATCGTGACAGGTGGCACAACTAACCGTACCGTCGGCGGAAAAACGCGTGTCCTCAAACAATAACTTGCCCAGCTTGACTTTGGCCGGGTTGAGAGGATTGTCCGCCGGCACCGGCACCGGGGGTAACCCCAAAGGGACCTCCCCGGCCTGGACCGTAAAAACTAACAAACTAAACCAGAAAACTACCCAACAAATCCAGCGCACCATCAAAAACCTCCTATTGCAAATGATTATATATTACATCAGCAACGCTTTTGCATTTGTTTTGTTTTTTAAAATAATTATTAACAAAAGTCAAGAAAAAATATTGGCGTCTTTCGGGAGGGTGTCTTTTGGGGTTAGACTTTAGGGCATGCAAGTCAGGGCCAAGGCGGAAAGGATAAAGGCCAGGATGGAAAATATAGCCGTGGTGCTGGTGGAGCCCCTGTATCCCGAGAACATAGGAGCTGCCGCCCGGGCCTGTGCCAATTTCGGCGTGCGTGAGCTTGTTTTGGTCCGTCCCAAAAACCTTGATCAGGAAAAAATGAAGGCCATGGCCACCAAAGCGGGGCTGCCGGTGCTTGAAGAGATGAAGGTTTACGAGAAGCTGGAAGAGGCCCTCGCTCCCTTTGGTTACGTGGTAGGGACTACGGCCCGACTGGGGCGACAGCGAAAGGTCTTTGAAACCATAAGGGAAGCGGCCCCCAGAATAATTGAGCTCTCCTTGCAGAACAGAATCGCCCTCCTTTTTGGCAACGAGAAATGGGGCCTTACCAACGAAGACCTCTATTTTTGCCACCAGGTAGTGACCATCCCGACCACGGAAGCCGCCTCCCTAAACGTTTCACAGGCGGTGGTGATCATCCTCTATGAAATCTTTTCGCAGGCGGCTGAGGTGAAGCTTCCCAAACCCCGGCTGGCCACCATTCAGGAACTGGAACCCATGTACCGGCTTTTAAAGGAAACCATGGAGGCCATCGATTACGTCCCCCATGATAACGTAGTCCTCTGGATGACCACCATCCGACGTTTTTTGTCCCGGCTCGACCTCACCGCCCAGGAGGTGCGCATCATTCAGGGCTTTTGTCGTAATCTTCTCTGGCACCTGGGGAAGCGAGATCAGCCGTATAAAGACCGTGAGCATAAATAAAATCCCTTACCGGATCCGGAGTCAAAAACCGAATTGACTCCCTATTCTTTACCGCTTCCCTTAAAAAAGTAGAAGAAATATCCAGGCGCAGGATCGGAAGATAACGTACGCTAAACCCCCGAGGAATCCGCCACCAAAAATTATTTTCTTTCTTGCTTTCCGGAAATAGTTCCCGGATTTTGGCGGCAAAGGCCTCCTCGTCTCCCCCTCCCCTGGTCACCACTATCAGGTGGGCTAGGGTGGGGATTCTCTGGTACTCATACCAGGTCTCAAATTCCAGGAAGGCGTCAAAGCCCAAAATAAAAAAAAATTCTCCCCCGGGGACCAGCTCTCTTAAGACTTCCAAGGTCTTTACGGAATAGGAAGGTTTGGGAAGCTGCCTCTCCAGGTCCGAGACCTCAAAATAAGGGACCCCTGAAAGGGCCAGCCGTACCATCTCAAAGCGCAGGGAAAAGGGGCTCAGGTCTGGTCTTTTTTTGTGCGGGGGGGCGGCGGTGGGCAGGAAGATGACTTTGTCCAGCGCCAGTTTTTGGTAAGCCTCCTCAGCGGCACGTAAATGCCCGAAATGGATAGGGTCAAAGGTGCCGCCGAGGAGACCTATGCGGGAGGCCATTATTCCCTGATTTGCCCTTCACCAAAGACGATGAATTTAAGGGTGGTGAGTTCTTCCAGGGCCATTGGCCCGTAAGCGTGAAGCTTGGTGGTGGAAATACCGATCTCCGCGCCCAGGCCGAGCTGGCCTCCGTCGTTAAAACGGGTAGAGGCGTTAATCATGACCACCGAGGCGTCTACTTCCCGCAAGAAACGGAGGCCACGCTGGTAATCCTCGGTGACGATACTTTCCGTATGGTTTGAGCCGTAACGGGCGATGTGCGCCAGGGCCTCGTCAAAGGTAGACACCACCTTCACGGCCAAAATGAGGTCCAAATATTCCGCCTCCCAATCTTCCTCGGTAGCGGGTTTGGCCCAGGGCACTAGGGCCAGGGTCTTAGGACAACCCCTGATCTCTACCCCCGCGTCCCTGAACTCCTCACACATCTCCGGCAGGAAGGCCTCTGCCACCGCTTCGTGGACCAACATGGTTTCCATGGCGTTACAGACCCCGGGGCGCTGCACTTTAGCGTTAAAACAGATGCGCCGTGCCATCTCAAGATTGGCGTAACGATCCACGTAGACGTGACAAACCCCCTTGTAATGTTTGAGGACCGGGATGCGGGAGTTTTCCGTCACGAAGCGAATGAGCCCTTCCCCTCCCCGGGGAATAATGAGATCAACGTAATCTTCCAGCTTTAATAGTTCGTTTACCGCCGCCCGGTCGGTGACGGGGATCACCTGCACCGCCCCTTCGGGGGCACCGTGGGCCTTAAGGGCATCCTGGAAAAGGCGGGCCAGGGCCAGGTTGGAATTGATGGCCTCAGAGCCACCCCGCAGGATGACGGCGTTGCCGCTTTTAAAACAGAGCCCGGCGGCGTCGATGGTAACGTTGGGCCGGCTTTCGTAAATCATGGCAATTACCCCGAGGGGGATGCGCATCCGTCCCACCCACAGACCGTTGGGCCGCCGCCACATCTTGACCACTTCGCCCACGGGGTCCGGGAGGGCCGCCACTTCTTCCAGCCCCTGAGCCATGCCCTCAATCACCTTGTCAGAAAGGGTCAGCCGGTCGATCAAGGCCGCCGAAAGGCCCTTTTCCCTGGCCGCGGCCAGGTCCTTTTCGTTCTCTTCCTGGAGGTAGGCCCGTTCCCCCCGCAGTCTTTCAGCCACGTCCAGCAGGACCTGGTTTTTGATATCAGTAGACAGATAGGCCAGGGCACGGGAAGCCTCTTTGGCCTTGCGTCCCACTTCTTGCACCAGTTCTTTGATCTCCATGGTCCATCCTCCTTACCGCTTTGTTTTCCGCTTATAGCAGATTTTCGGGCGAGACGTAATTTTTAAGGCGCCCGATCCCTTCGATTTCTATCTCGATTACGTCTCCGGCGGTAAGAGGCCCTATGCCCGGAGGGGTACCGGTGGCGATAAGGTCACCCGGTAAAAGGGTCATAATGTTTGAGACAAAACTTACGATCTCGGGCACGGAAAATACGAGCTCCCTGGTGGAAGAATCCTGCCTTAACTCTCCGTTTAAATACGAACGGACGAGCAGGTTAGAAGGGTCAAGCTCGGTCTCTATCCAAGGGCCAAAGGGGGCGAAGGTATCAAAACTCTTGGCCCTGGTCCACTGCCCGTCCTTTTGCTGGAGGTCTCTGGCGGTGACGTCGTTAAAGCAGGTGTAACCCAGGATATACTCGTAAGCCTCTTCAGGTTTGACGCGTCTGGCCTTACGGCCGATTACCACCGCCAATTCGGCCTCATAGTCCACCCGCTCACTTTCAGGGGGAAGAAGAATATGTTCCTCCGGCCCGATGACGGCCGAAGGGGGCTTCATAAAAATCAGCGGTTCTTCTGGCAGGGGAAGCCCCAGCTCCCGGGCGTGGTCCCGGTAATTAAGCCCCAGGGCGATAATTTTTGAAGGGACACAGGGGGCGATGATTCGGGCCTCAGAAGGTGCGATCTCAAGGCCGGAGAAGCGAAGACCTTTGGCAGGGAACTCTTTTAAGAGTTTGATCTTTTCTGGTTCAAAGAGGGCGTAGTAAACGTCGTTCCGGTAAAGGACCCTTCCCAGCCGCATGGGGCCTTTTTAACACGAAGCTGAAAGAATCTCTAGGGCTTGCGTAGCGGACGTTTTTTGGTTGAGGAAAATTTGAGCCCGCGAGGCGCGACCTTTTTGCTGGCTTTAGGCCTCTTGGCGGGAGTTCTGCTCTGCCCTTTAGCGGCAAGTTTTTCTTTCACCGCCACCGGAGACAGAAACCATTCCTCTTCCGGCTCAGGCCACTTTACCGGCAATTTAAACCCCAGCTCTTTTTCGATAAATTCCAGGTAAAAGGCCCCTTCTTCGTCGCAAAAAGAGATTATCTCCCCTCCGTCTTTTACCTTAAGCGCCCTCTGGCGGAAATCTTCGGCAGTCTCAGGGAGATCATAATTTATGACCAGAGACACGCCCTTTTGTTGGATGAAGCGGCAACCAGCGTCGGTGGCCACCAGGATGTCAGCCTCTTTTCCGGCAAATTGTTTGAGGAAACGGAGCCGATATTCCGGGCCCAGATCAGGTTTTAAAAAGACCGCCCGGGCCCCCAATTTTTTGAGCTCGTCACAGAGACTTTGTGCTTCCACTTTGTTGTTCACAAAAATAATGGTTTTGGGCCAGGCGTATTTCTCCAAAACCCCCAGTAACAACATGAATTTTTCTTCTGCGGAGACGTGGAAGAGCGCAAGGTTTACGGCGCTGAAATCCTGGCGCCCTAGCTCAACGTAGATCTCGTCCGGGTCTTTCAGAAATTGATAGGCCAGCTCCAGGGTCTCGTAGTTTAGCTCTTCCATGAAGACCAGCCCCTGACGCTTGCCGGGAGGGGGCAGTTTCTTGAGCAGGTTTTCCACAAAAGAGCGACTCTGGGCCACCAGCTGGTCAAACTCGTCGAGTACGATGATTTTTAAGGTCTCCGGGCGCAGGAGCCGCCATTTAAAAATGCGGTTTAGCCAGTGAGGAGTGGTTATAAGAAGGGCCGAACCCTTCTCCAGGGCCTTCAATTGTTCTTCCGGGATCTTTTCTTCCGCGGCGAAAGGAGTAACGGAAAAGGGGAAACCCTGGCTTAAGTGCTGGGCCAGGGAGGCCAGTTCCTGGGCGCGGGCTTCGCTGGTTACCAGTACCAGTGCTTCGGTAGTAGAAGGGGGCTCCCTCCAGAAACGGTCAAAAATGGTGATCAAATAGGCCAAGGCCTTCCCGCTACCGCGCCGGGCCTTGACGATGACATCGTGGCCCTTTAAGGCCTGGGGCAAAAAGAGGTCCTGGATGATGGTGGTCTTGGTAAAGCCGAGCTCTTCAAGCCTTTTAAGCAAAGAAGGGTGTAGTGGAAAGGAAGAGAAAGGCCGCCCATGGAGGGCCACTAGAAGGGGTTTTACCTCTTTGTTTTTGGCCACCTCTAACATGGCTTCACCCTTCCCGCCCCAAAATCTAGTTAGCCGCAAGCCTATTGGCAAGCAAGATTTTTTCCA
>WGCA01000065.1 GCA_015494065.1 Thermodesulfobacteriaceae bacterium
CCCCCACCGCGGCCCCTACCCGTAACCGCCCCAGCTCGTCTTTACAGGCGTTTGGGTATTTGCGTAACTTTTCGATGTCTTTGATGGTGATAAGACCTTTGAGGCAGAAGTTTTCGTCTACGATAAGTAGCTTTTCGATCCGGTGTTCGTGAAGGATTTTTTTGGCCTCTTCCAGGGTGATACCCGGGCCGGCGGTGATCAAGTTTTTGGTGGTCATTACTTCCTTTACCGGTCGGTCAAGTTGGGTCTCAAAGCGGAGGTCACGGTTGGTGACGATGCCCAGGAGCTTTTTTTCTGGCCCACTTACCACTGGCACCCCGGAAATACGGTATTCCTCCATAATACGCAACACCTGGCGGATGGGGACCTCAGGCTCCACGGTGACTGGGTCAATGATCATGCCGTATTCTGATTTTTTGACCTTTTCCACCTCACGGCATTGTTCTTCTATGGACATGTTCCGGTGAATGATCCCGATACCCCCTTCCCGGGCCATACTGATCGCCATACGGGCCTCGGTTACCGTATCCATGGCCGCCGAAAGGAGCGGGATATTAAGGGTTATTTTTCTGGTTATTTTGGTCTTAAGATCTACGTCTTTGGGTAATACGTCCGATTCGGCGGGCAAAAGAAGTAAGTCGTCAAAAGTATAAGCTTCCTCTATAGGAAGATTTAACATAGAGATCACCCCTTATATCTAAAATTTGGTTTTTATTTCAAATCTTAGCGGAAATATTGGGGCTGCTTTCCATAAGATGCAAGAGCAAACCCTCAAGAATACCCGTTTCGCTGACTTTAAAAGCCTTAAGCCCGAGCATTTCTAAAAGGGCGAGATAGAGCATGGTCCCGACCAGGATAATGTCCTCTCTTCCTGGCTCCATTCCTTTAAGGGCCCGACGTTCGTATGGGGCAAGCCGCCTCATCTTTTCGTAGATTTCTTCAAGTTCGGTCCTTTTAATTTCGGTGCCGTGCAATTTTTCAAGACAATAATTTTCCAGTTCCAGTTTCAGGGCCGCAAGACAGGAGGCCGTGCCTCCGGTGGCTATAAGGTTAGTTGGGGTGACGGGCAGGTGCTGGATGGGAGCCAACTTTTCCTTAATTTCACCCCAAAGGGCGGAAAGACTTTCCTGGTCCGGAGGGGTGTCAGGGGGAAGAAATTTTTCCGTGGCGGTAACCACTCCCAAATCGAGGCTTCCCCAAGTGAGGACCTCTCCTCCCTGTCCCAGGATGTACTCCGTGCTGCCGCCACCGGCGTCAATAATAAGGATGGGTGCGGAGGGATCCAGGGGGAAACCGTAATTTATCCCTTTGAGGGTAAAGCCAGCCTCCTCCTCCGGGGTGAGGACTTTTATCTCAAAACCGGCTTTTTCTCTGGCCTTTTCCAGAAACAGCTTGGCGTTTTTGGCCTTGCGGAAAACCGCCGTTCCGGCGGCTAAGACATCCCGAACCCCGGTCTTGGTAAAGAGTTCTTTGATTTCTAAAAGGGCCTTCAGGCCCCGCTCAAAGGCCTCCGGGCTTATTTCTCCCGACCGACTAAGGCCTTCTCCCAGGCGAACGTTGTAACGTCGGCGCAAAAGGGGGCGGAAACTGTTTTCGGCAGGTTTGGCTAAAAGGACCCGAAAAGTCTGGGTTCCCAGGTCTACGCTTGCCAGCGCCGAGGCGTTTAGTCGTTCAAGCAGGTCTTTGCCAGGTTTAAAGATGATGCGGCGTCGGGAAGGAATCTGTCTCTCTTCCCCGGTGCGCGGGTTTTTAAAGCGCCGGGGGCGCTGTTCTTTGACCAAAAAACGCCCAAAACCTCTTATTTCGATGCGTTGACCTTCTTTGAGGGCCTGGGCTAGACGGTTAAAAAGGAGATCCAAGATCAGTTCAAGGTCTTTTTTGCGAAAATCAGATAAGTTTTGCCACAATTCATTGATGAGTTCTTTTTTGTTCATTTTTCAAAGGTTGTTGAGGAGATAAAAGGGGGCAAAAAGGACGGCTAAGGCCCCTGAAAAGTCTTCCTTCATCAACCATTTAAGCCAAAACTTTTCCTTCTGGGGGTAAACCACCTGCGGCCGTCCTTCAAGCCCCGCCAATTGGGCCGCAAGCCTTATGGCGTCTTCCAGGTTGCCAAGCTCATCGATCAGGCCCAGCTCTTTGGCCCTTTTTCCCGTAAAGACCCGTCCGTCTGCAAATTTCTTGATCTTTTCCGGCTCAAGGTGCCTGGCTTCCGCGATGGTGGCCACAAACTGTTCGTACACGTCTTTAATGGTGTCGTAGAGGAGGGCCTTTTCTTCTTCGGTTAAAGGGCGTAGGATGCTTCCCGTGTCTTTATAAGGACCGCTTTTGATCACGGTGGCTTCCACCCCGATTTTCTCTAACAGTTTGCTCACGTTTGGTATCTGGATCATGACCCCGATGCTGCCGGTAAGTGTCCCGGGGGAAGCCAGTATTTTTTCCGCCCCAAGGGCTACGTAAAGCCCCCCTGAGGCCGCCACCGAGCCCATGGAGGCCACTACCGGCTTTTTCTGCCGCAACCTCTTTAACTCCCGGTAAATCTCCTGTGAAGCCCCTACAGAGCCTCCGGGGCTTTCGATCCTTACCACGATGGCCTTTACGGAGTCGTCTTTGGCAAACTGGTGAAGCTCGCGCAAAACCTCATCGGCCTCGGTAATGAGGCCTTTGATTTCTACGATACCTATTTTGGCCCCTGTGGAAAGGGCGGGCTGGCCCCTGAGCATGAGAAAGAAACCTATCAGCAGGAGCAACAGGAAAAACAGAAACAGTGCACCTACAAAGGCCAGGCCCGTGAGCCAGAAATTACGGGAAGCCATCGACTTTTACTAACTTTCCTTTCCCGTGTTCAGGGTCTCTTTTAGGATTGCCCCCAAAGTAATACTGCCACCCTTCTGTTCCTTGGTAAATTCCGAATATTGCTTCTTTTCTTCCTCTTCTTTGAGCTTTTTGATGGAAAGACCAATCCGCCGCGCTTGTGGTTCGACCTTCACCACTTTGGCCTTTATCTCCTGTCCCGGTTCAAACATGCCCACCGGGGTCTTGATCTTTTTGTTGGAGATCTCCGAGACGTGGATTAGACCTTCCACCCCCGGTTCCAGTTCCACAAAGATCCCGAAATCGGTCACGTTTGAGATCTTTCCGCTAACCGTGCTCCCCACGGGATATTTTTCCGGCACACTCTCCCAGGGATCCGGGGTCAATTGTTTGACGCCCAGGGCCAGCTTTTCCTTCTCGCGGTCAATCTTAAGGATGACCGCCCGGATGGTGTCACCGGGTTTATAGAGCTCAGCCGGGTGTTTCACCCGCCCCCAGGAAAGATCCGAGACGTGGATAAAACCGTCAATCCCTTCCATGACCGCCACAAACACGCCAAAATCAGTGACGTTTTTGACCGGGGCCTCGATGACCATCCCTTCGGAGAATTGTTCCGTAAGTACGTCCCAGGGATTGGGTTCTACCTGTTTTAAGGAGAGGGAGATACGGCGATTCTCTTCGTCCACCCCCAATACTACCACCTCTACCTGGTCTCCCACCGCAAGGACGTCCCGGGGATGTTTAATCCTTTTGGTCCAAGAGAGTTCCGAGATGTGAATCAGGCCTTCCACGCCAGGTTCAAGCTCTACGAAGGCGCCGAAATTGGTCAGGGAGACCACGCGGCCCTGAACCCTTGCCCCTTCAGGATATTTTTCTTTGGCGGTTTCCCAGGGATCCGGGGTGAGCTGTTTGATTCCCAAGGCTATTTTCTGGTTTTCCCGGTCGTATTTGATGATTTTGACCTTTACCGTGTCTCCAACCTGGAAATAGTTGGAGGGGTGTTTGACCCGCCCCCAGGTAATGTCGGAGACGTGGAGCAGACCGTCAACACCTCCCAGGTCCACAAAGACCCCGTAATCGGTAATACTCTTTACTTTGCCCTCTACTACCTGTCCTTCTTCCAGGCTCTCTAGAAGGGCCTTCTTTTTGGCTTCAAGTTCCTTTTCAAGAACGGTGCGGTGTGAGACCACCACGTTGTTTTTCTTGCGGTTGGCACTGATGACTTCCACTCTCAGGGTGGAGCCCACGATTTCTTCAGGGTTTTTGGGCGGTTTTATGAAGGCTTGAGAGAAAGGTAAAAAGGCCCGCACCCCGTCGATATCCACGGCAAAACCGCCTTTTATCCTCTCAGTAACGTAGGCCTCAAGGGGCTCTTTGGTTTCCAGGGCCTTTTCGATTTTTTCCCAGGCTTTACGGCGTTGGAGTTTTTTATAAGAAACCTGAACCAGACCGTCGGGGGTCCTGGTATTTTCGACGATGATTTCTACTTCGTCACCAGGTTTTACTTTTATCTCTCCGTCTGGTCCCGTAAATTCTGAAACCGGGGCGATCCCTTCGCTCTTATAACCGATATCGATGATGACGTACTCAGGATCTACCCGGAGCACCTTGCCCGTGAAGACTTCTCCCCGGGCAATAGTTTTGATTTCGCCGGCCAGAAGCTCTTCAAAGCTTTCTTCCGGCGTCTGTTTTTGATTTTCGACAAGATTTTCCATGGCCTCGACCTCCCGTAATTTGACTGCACCTTATACCACCGGCCACCCCAAAATTCAACGCGTCGGGAACGAAAATCCAAATTGTTAATGGAAGGATATGAAATTGGATTTCTCCTACGAAAAGTAGTAACATAACTCTATGCTGGATTTCCTTTTTCGTCCCAAAGCCGTCGCGGTGGTAGGGGCTTCTAGGGAACCGGGCAAGGTGGGCCATACCGTACTGGAAAATCTCCTTTCCGCTGGCTTTCGGGGCGCGATTTATCCGGTAAACCCCAAGGCCCAGGAGATTTTGGGGCTCAAAGTCTATCCTTCGGTAAGCGCGATCCCGGGGGAAGTGGAGTTGGCGGTTATCGCCGTAAGGGCCCCCCTTGTACCCCAAGTGATCGAGGAATGTGGAAAGAAGGGGGTGCGGGCGGCGGTAATCCTCTCGGCGGGTTTTCGGGAAACGGGAAGGGAAGGGGCACAACTGGAAAGGGAGGTCCTGGCCAAGGCCCAAAAATTTGGTCTACGCATCGTGGGGCCCAATTGTCTGGGGGTGCTTGATACTTACGCTCGGCTTAACGTGACCTTTGCTGCGGTAAAACCCCTCAGAGGGGCGGTGGGTTTCTTTTCCCAATCAGGGGCCCTCTGTTTGCACCTGCTCGAATGGTCCCGGGCCGAGAAAGTCGGGCTTTCCCGCTTCGTGAGTCTGGGCAACAAATGCGACGTATCTGAGGTGGAGTGTCTCAGAGCCCTGGGGGAGGACCCCCACACTCGGGTCATTCTGGGCTACCTTGAGGGCATAGACGACGGGAGGGCCTTTGTAGAGGTAGCGCGGGAGGTCTCCTGCAAGAAACCGGTCGTAATTTTTAAAAGTGGCGTAACCGGGGCCGGGGCCCGGGCGGCCTCGTCTCACACAGGCTCGCTTGCCGGCTCGGAACAGGCCTTTTCCGCGGCGGTAAAAAAGGCCAGGGTCATTAGGGCGGCTACCCTGCAGGAGTTTTTTGATCAGGCCCTGTTCTTTGCCCTTCAGCCTCCCATGGGAGGGCCGGCGGTGGCGGTGCTCACCAACTCCGGTGGGCCAGGGATTGTGGCTGCCGACGCTATCGAACGCTCAGCCCTGGAAATTCCCACGTTGGGTCCGGAAACCGTGGATAAACTCCGAAAAATACTTCCTCCCTACGCCGCTTTTTACAACCCGGTAGACGTGGCAGGAGATGCCGATGCTGAAAGATACGAAAAGGCCCTGCAAATATTGTTAGAAGATCCCAAAATTAACGGCATACTGATCATTCTCTCCCATACGGCTACGGTGGACCCGGCCGAGGTGGCTGTAAGAATTATCCGTAGAAAGGGTAAAAAGCCCCTCACGGCCTGTTTCCTAGGCAAAGAAAGCGTGAGGAAGGGGGCCAGTCTTCTTAGACGTAAAGGAGTACCGGTCTTCCCTTATCCGGAAGAAGCGGTAACTACGCTGGAAAAATCCTGGCTTTTTACCCTCCTTTCTCAGAAGACGAAGGGCCGGGAGGAAAGTCCCCCGAAGGTGGATTTTGCACGGGCGGCGGCGGTTATGAAACAGGTTCGCGAAGAAGAAAGAAATTATCTTTACGACCATGAGGTACGCGAAATACTTGAGGCGTATGGATTTCGTTTTCCCAAGTCCCTGCTTGCCCGGACCACCGAGGAGGCCCTGCTGGCTGCCAAGGTCATAGGGTATCCTCTGGTACTGAAGGTGGTTTCGCCGGAAATCCAACACAAGACGGACCTGGGCGGGGTAAAGGTCAATATCCGCACCGAGGAAGAACTGATTAAGGGCTTTCAGGAGATCCTTTTCCGGGTAAAGAAAGCCCTTCCCCGGGCCACCATAACTGGGATCCTGGTCCAGGAAATGATTACCAACGCCCGGGAGGTAATCCTGGGATTTACCCGGGACCCTCAATTTGGCCCCATGGTCATGTTCGGGCTAGGAGGTATTTACGTAGAGGTATTGAAGGACGTATCTTTCCGGCTGGCGCCACTTGAGTTCGAAGAGGCCCGGGAGATGATCCGGGAGATCCGGGGCTACGGCCTCCTGCGAGGCGTACGGGGAGAGGAAGAAGCTGATCTTGCGGCCCTCACCTCAGCACTGGTGGCCTTAAGTCGTCTGGCGGTGGATTTTCCGGAACTAGTAGAAGGGGAGGTCAATCCCTTTATGGTGCGCCGTCGCGGTGAGGGAGCCGTGGCGGTAGATGCCCGCTTGATACTGGAGGGTTAAGCCATGAACATCTATTATATCCTTTCCCTTGCCCCTCACGCCGGAAAGACCACGACCATTTTGGGGCTGGGGGAATACCTGAAGCAAAAAAAGGTACCCTTTACTTACCGCCGTCCCTTGGGAGGACGTCCGGTGGAGGTCAAAGGCCATATCACCGACGCAGACGCCCTCTTTGTTTCAGAGACCCTGGGGCTTGAAATACCACCTGAGGAATTAACCGGCGTAGTCCTGTCCCAGGAACTTGTGATAGAGGCCTTGAAGGGAGAAAAAAAAGGCCTGCTAGAAAAAGTGGTTTCTCTACTCCAAAGGGCTGGTGAAGGGGGGCAAACGGTCGTCCTCCATGGTTACGGAGGTTTTTACGCCGGTAATTTCCTGGGGCTTTCAGCCTCCCGGCTTCTTGTACAAATACCCTGCCGGGTCCTGTTGGTAATGCGTTACGAAGGCCTGGAGAGCCTTGATCTCCTCCTCAAAATTTACGAGGATCTTCGGGGAAACCAGGCCGCCCTTCTTATCAACGCCCTTGCTCCGGAACTTTCCGCAGAATATCAGGAATTTGTCAAACCCTTTGTCCAGAAGAAGGGGATAAAGGTCCTGGGTGAAATCCCTTACGATAAGGTGTTGGCCGGGGTCTCGGTGAAGGAGCTTACGGAGGTCCTCCAGGCCAGAGTCCTGTTTCCTTTTGAAGGAGATCCACTGGTAGAGGAATTCTTTATCGGTGGGATGCAAGTAGATCAGGCCATAAAATACTTCCGGCGCAGTCGTAACTTTGGAGTCATTGTGGGTGGAGACCGTTCAGACATCCAGCTCGCGGCCCTGGAGACCGGGGCCCGGTGTCTACTACTTACCGGGGGACTCTATCCTAACGAGATCATCCTTTCTCGGGCCGAAGAGGCCGGGGTACCGGTGCTGGTGGCGGAGGGAGATACTTATACCGTGGCCCGCAAGGTAGAACGTTTCTCCAGGGAGGCCCCGTTGCGCCACCCTCTCAAGGTTAAACGGGCCCAAGAAGTATTTAGGCAACATCTTTCTGAGGACCTTTTGCACGAATTTCTGGGAATTTAACGATCCGAATGACTGGTCTGTTGATATTGATGCGGCCCCAAAATGCTCCCATTACAACTATTTTTCAGTCCTATCCTCGGCTGAAGAATATTCACGGAGCAGCTCTTCAAAGACGGGCCGTACCCGGCAAAATTCTTCTTCTAACTTTTTGATCAGAGAGGGAGTCTGGCTGAGGGCCCTATCGGCTGCTACCTTTTCAAGGGTTCGGGCCACTTCTGCTAATTTAACCGCGCCCATCATGGCGGCGTTTGATTTAAGACTGTGAGCCGCCCGGTGGACACGTTCTATGTCTTCTGCAGCTAAGGCCTCTTTTATTTCTTCAAGGATTTCCGGGGTTCTCGTGAGGAAAAGGGAGACCATACGGATAATAAAACTTTTATCCTCAGGTTTACCCGGGATTTCAAAGTTTTTTAGCTTTTCTGGGTCAAAAATGGTGTCCTTTTTTTCAATATCTTTGATGATTTGCTTTTCTTCCCTTGGAGTTTCTTTTTCTTGAGAAATCTTATCTCCTAACCACTTTAGGAGCACCTGACGGAGTTCATCTATGGTAAAGGGTTTGGCCAGGTAATCATCCATTCCTGTGGCCAGACACTTTTCCCGGTCTCCCTGGAGGGCATGGGCGGTAAGGGCCACCACCGGGGTGTGGGGGCGGGGTGTTATACCCTGGGACTCCCATTCTCTGAGGCGGCGGGTGGTTTCGTAGCCGTCAAGTTCCGGCATCTGGCAATCCATAAGCACCAGATCAAAAGGTTCCCGCTTCAAGAGTTCCAAGGCTTCTAGGCCGTTGGAGGCTGTCTTCACCTCACAACCCAAGAGCTTTAAGGCGGAAATACAGTATTCCTGGTTGATGGGGTTATCTTCTACCACCAAAATTTTACCTCTAAGGGAAAGCTTTTCCGCAAATCTTTTCTCTTCCTCAGGTTTACCTTCTAGGATTCCCAATAGGAGATCTAAAAGGTGGGCTCGTTTAAAAGGTTTTGAAAGAACGGCTCTGATGCCGAAGGAGTCTTTGACGATATTGCTCTCCGGCAAAGCGGTCAGGAGAACGGTTGGGATCTCTCCGACGGTCTCAAAAATCTTTTTGGCCAGCACCATTCCGTCCGTATCTGGTAGTTCTTTACTCAAAATGAGGAAATCAAACTTGTCCTGGTCCAAGATTTTCAAGGCTTCTGTTCCGTTTGAAGCCTCATAAACGAGCATGCCCCATTCTCTAAGAAAAGAACAGAGCTGGTTCCTGCTGGTAGACTGCGGTTCCACCACTAAAACTTTTTTGTCTTTTAAAACGGGCTTTGGTTCTTCTTTCCAGACTAGCACTTCTAAAGGTAGTTTTACCCGGAAGACCGATCCTATCCCCGGGATACTTTCCACTTCTATTTCTCCCCCCATAAGCTCAACCAGGCTTTTAGTAATAGCAAGACCAAGACCGGTACCACCAAATTTACGGGTAGTGGAAGCATCGGCCTGCGAGAAAGGGGCAAAAATTTCTTTTTGTTTTTCAGGTGGAATACCTATGCCCGTATCCCTTATTTCAAAAAGCAATATGGCTTTATGGCCAACTTTTTCTTGGCAAGCGACATAACAGGTAACCCCGCCTTTTTCGGTAAACTTGACGGCGTTACCTATCAGATTGAGTAAAATTTGTTTCAATCGTCCAGGATCACCCTTCACTTTAAAGGGTATATCTTTAGTGATTAAATCTAAGGAAATTCCTTTTTTGCGGGCCGCATCAACAAATATTATGATAGTATCTTCTATCAACGAAGGAAGCTCGAATTCAAGTTTTTCTAATTCTAGTTTTCCAGCTTCGATTTTTGAAAAATCCAAGATGTCATTTATAATAGAAAGTAAAGTTTTACTTGAAGATTTAATTATTTCTAGAAGATTTTTTTGTTGTTCTGTAAGATTTGTTTGGGATAAAAGTTCTATCATGCCAATAATACCACTCAAAGGTGTCCTGATTTCATGGCTCATATTAGCTAAAAATTGGCTTTTAGCTTGATTAGCAATTTCGGCTTTTTCTTTAGCTTCTTTTAATTCATTAATAATATTTTCTAATTTTTTGTTGACTTCAACTAATTCTTTTGTTCTATTTTCGACTTCCTCTTCTAGGTGAACTCGATGTTTTTCAAGTTCAAGATCTCTTTTACGAATAGCAACCAACATTTCGTTGAAAACGTCTACTAAGTCGCCAAATTCATCATCGCTTTCTTTGATTGCACGGAGAGAATAATTCTTGGTCTTAGAGATATTTTTCATGATATCGTGAAGATGAAGAATAGGTTTAAGAATATTAGGA
>WGCA01000066.1 GCA_015494065.1 Thermodesulfobacteriaceae bacterium
CCTTTTCCCACCGTCTTCTCTGGCCAGAGACCGAAGATCTTTACCCGGCGATCGGGGTCCCGGTGCTTCAGGGGCTCATCAGCTTTTCTCCGCGAAAGGTCTGGGAGGAAAGCCCTGCGGGCTTAAGCCCTCTTGAGCTTGCCATCTCCGTGGCTCAGCCGGAGTTTGACGGGACCCTCATTACCACCCTGGTCGCCACCCGGGAGGAAGGAGAGAAGGACCCGCTCCTTGGGGTCCGTCTGCGGCGTTTGGTCCCGGTACCGGAAGGGGTGGCCAGGGTAACGGGCCTGGCCTTGAACTGGGCGCGGCTCTTTCGCCTGCCCCCAGCCAAACGTAAGGTGGCCATCATTTTTCACCATTATCCGCCCCGGGCGGACCGGGTGGGTTGCGCCTTCGGTCTCGATAGCTTCGCCTCAGTGGTGGAGCTCTTAAAGGCCTTGAAAAAAGAGGGGTACCATCTGGAAGAGCTCTATTCCTCGGGCGAGGAACTTGCCCAGAAGCTCCTTGCCACCCTGGTTGCGGAAAGGCGCTACCTCACTCCCGCTGAATTGGCCAAAAAGGCCAAAGTGTCTGTCTCCTGTGCGAAGGTCCTTGCCTGGGTCAGGGAATTTCCCGCAGAGGTGCGGCAGAAGCTTGAGGAGGCCTGGGGAAGTCCTCCGGGGGACCTCTTTGTCCATCAGGGAAGGATGTATTTTAGCGGTTTTTTGAACGGAAACATCTTCCTTTCCGTCCAGCCACCCCGGGGCAAACACGAAAAGCTTGAAGACGGAGAGAAGATTCACGATCCCCACCTGCCGCCTCCCTATCACTATCTTGCCTTTTACCGTTTCGTAGCGGAAGAATTCGGGGCCCACGTCGTGGTTCACGTAGGAAAGCACGGGACCCTTGAATGGCTCCCGGGAAAGGCCGTGGCCCTTTCTCAGGAATGCTATCCTGACCTGGCCATAGGTACCCTGCCCAACATTTACCCTTATATCGTAAATGATCCCGGTGAAGGGACCCAGGCCAAACGCCGCAGCTACTGTGTCATTATCGACCACATGATCCCTCCTCAGATGGCAGCCGGGCGCTACGGGGTCCTCGAAGAACTTGCCCGCTTACTGGAAGAACATCGTGTGTTGCGCGGGGAAAACCCGGCCCAGGCCGAAAGTTTGGCCCGAAAAATTATTGAAAAGGCCTGCGCCACTGGCCTGAACGAGGACCTTTCCTTGACTAAGGAAGAGATGGAAAAAGCCCCCGTTTCTTCGCTGGCCAGACTCCATGACTACCTGGACGAAGTGGCCTCTACCCTGGTAAATGAGGGCTTGCATATCCTGAGCAGACTCCCAGGAGGTGAGGCCGGTCATCAAACCGCCCAGGCCATAGCAAAGGGGGCCGGGCTTACCGAAGAGGAAGCTCTGGTGCTCCTTGAGGGGATAAAAGAAGAGATTCCTTCTTGTCTTAAGGCCCTCTCCGGAGGCTTTGTCTTCCCTGGTCCTTCCGGGGCCCCTACCAGGGGGGAACCAGACGTATTACCCACGGGCAGGAATTTTTATTCTGTGGACCCCCAGAAGATCCCCACCAAACTGGCCTGGGAAAGGGGAGTCAGGCAGGCGGAGGCCTTACTTAGCCGCCACTTGAAGGATCACGGCTGTTACCCGCGCACGCTGGCCATGGTAATCTGGGGCTCTCCGACCATGCGTACCCGGGGTGAGGACCTGGCCTGCGCCCTTTACCTCTTGGGGGTTCAGCCCGTGTGGCACGAAAAAAATCAGAGAGTTTTGGGGGTGGAACCCATTCCCCTCTCCATTCTGAAGCGGCCCCGGATTGACGTTACCCTCCGGACCAGCGGCTTTTTTAGGGATGCCTTTCGGAATCTGATGGAGCTCTTTGACGAAGCGGTAAGAATGGTGGCCCTCCTTGAGGAAGACGAGGAGGAAAATTTCCTGGCCGCCCATTACCGTAAAGACCTTGCCGCTTATCTTGACGAGGGTCTCTCACGGGAGGAGGCCACCCGTCTGGCCGGGCTCCGGGTCTTTTCTGATCCTCCAGGGGCCTATGGAGCCGGGGTGAGCGAGCTCCTCGATACCGGCACCTGGAAGGAGCGCAGGGATCTGGCGGAAAGTTATGTGGCCTGGGCAGGTTTCGCCTACGGGAAGGACTTTTATGGACTAAAGGCCCATGAGTCCTTTAAAAAGGTGCTTTCCCGGGTGGAAGTAACCTATAAAAACGACGACACCCGGGAGATAGACATCCTTTCCTGTGATTGCCCTAACGCCTACCACGGAGGCTTAAACGCCGCGGTGGAAGTTGTCTCCGGGCGCAGGCCTGTCTCCTATACCGGAAGCACCAACGATCCGGAAAAACCCCGGGTGCGGACCACCGCCGAAGAGATGCGTTTTCTTTTTCGCATCAAAGTCTTAAACCCTAAGTGGATCGAAGGGATGAAACGTCACGGCTACAAAGGCGCCGGGGATCTTTCGCGCCTTATCGACTATTGCTTTCAGTGGGACGCCACCACCGATGTTCTGGCCGACTGGATGTACGAAGAGATAGCCAAGACTTATACCCTTGCGCCGGAAATGCAGGCCTTCTTTAAAAAACATAATCCTCGGGCCTTGTTAAATATTGTCGAACGTTTGCTTGAAGCGGCCAAGAGGGGACTCTGGCAAAGACCCGAGCCCAAAACCTTGGAGGCCCTGAAGGACCTTTATCTCCAAATAGAGGCCCTAGTGGAGTGAGCTTTGATAGATTTCTTTGCGGTGACCAACGAAATGAACCACTATAAGAAATTCTTCATAGTCAATGTCATAAATTATGCGGTAATTTCCCATTCTCAGTTTGTAAAAACCTTTAAAAGGTCCTTTAAGGGGGAGGTGTTTTATAATATCAGCGTTTTCTTTCAACCAGTTAAGCTTGAGTTTTATCCGGTTTTGAACTTCTTTAGGGAGACGCTTGATACTTTTAGCTGCGGTAGGTGTAAATCTTACGGTATAAATGTTCATTTGAAAACTTCATCTTCTGAAAGAAGCAACCCTTTTTCTTTCTCTTTTTTACTTTTTTGTAGTTTTTCTATTATTTTGGGGGTTAGCTCCAGACCAGAATCAGGATCAACAAACTCTTCCAAAACTTCTTTAAGTATTTCTCTCAAACGTTCTTCTTCGATTTTAAGTGCCATTTTAAACCCTCAAAAAGTTTTTATGAAATTATATCCCAAAACAGCCTTAAAGGGCAAAGTTTAAGAATGGGTCATGATTAAATTGGTAAGTCCTTATCCAGAACTTGAGATCATTCGGGGAGAGAAGATCCTTTATGGCAAGTTTCTTGCACCCCACCTGGTCCTTTCCACTTGTCGGGTAAACGGGGGTTTTAGGGAGGACCTCCTTTATCTTGCCAACCATCAGGCCTGCGAACCCAAGCCCTGTCCGGGCCGAGAACACGGAAAATGCCTGGCGGTACGCGACCCTGAGACCTACCACCGCCTGGTTTGTGAATACCACGGCCTCCCTCCAGAAAAGACAGCGCTTCTCGGTACCGCGGCCAACATGACGCTTGCCGGGCTGGCCGAAGAGCGCTTCTCCCTGCCCGGAGGAGAGGAGCTTCTTGTCTTTTGCGCGGCCACCGCCGGGGTAGAGACCAACGCCGGGCGTGCCGGAGACCCGGCTCAGGTCTATGAATGGGAGGGAAAGTTTGAAAAGATAGGAACTATTAATCTCCTTCTTTTTGTAAACCAGGAGCTAGCCCCTTGTGCCCTAGTGCGGCTGGTCAAGATGGCCACCGAGGCCAAGACCAGTGTCCTTCAGGAGTTGCACGTCCCTTCCCGCTATTCCCGGGGCCTTGCCACTGGTACCGGGACGGACCAGATAGGGATTGCCTCTCTCAAGACTGGCCGCATCCCTTTGCGCGGAGCAGGCAAGCACGTAAAGCTTGGAGAGCTTGCCGCGAGAGCAGTGCGCCGGGCCGTGCGCGAGGCCCTGGCGCGCCAGAATAAGCTTACCCCAGAGACTGTGCGCTACGCTCCCAAACTCCTTGAACGCTTCGGCCTGGGCGAGGAAAAGTTCTTTGCCCGCTTAAAGGAATACCTTCCTGAGCCACACTTCACTTGGCTTTACCGCAACCGCCACGCCGTGTTGAGTGACGCCCGTCTCATCGCGGCCCTTCTGGCCTATCTGCATCTCATAGACCAAAAAGACTGGGGAATCCTTCCGAAGGATTCGGCCCGTGAGGCCTTTCTCTGGCAGGCGGCCTTGCTCGCCGCAGCCCTTTCCGGGAAGACAGCGAGTTTTGAGACCTTTTTGGCCGAACTCGCCTCCACCCGGGACGAAATAGAACTCCTCCTTATGGCTTTGGCCCTCGGTTTCCGCCAAAAATGGGAGGTCCCATATTTCAGATAAGAGGCTTTACCCGGCCCCGTACGGCCCAGACGTAGAAGTGTCGGCCATATTTTAAGCCGATACCTACCGCGCCTTTGGTGAGATAAAGGGCCCAGGCCCAGAGAGGGTCATAGAAGCTCGTGGTAGAGGACCAGTAAAATTCCCTTACTTCAAGGAAGGGATGGGCCCGGGAAAGGGCCGGGGAGTGGTATTCTGCATCCACCAGGCTCTCAAGTTCATTGATATTGGGGAGTCGCCAGTCCGAAAAACCGCCGTATTTTCGGCGGTTAAGTTCGGCTACCACGGAAAAGGCCTCTTCCCAGGTCGTGAGCCCCGGGGCCAGGTCTGCACATCTAGTCCAGAAAAGTCCAGTGAGACGATCGTGGACCACCTCCCCGTGGATTTCAAAACGCGGCTCTGGCCAGGGAACTCCACTGAGGAGTTCGCCGTCCTGTCCGGTGCCCGAGCAGGAAACCCTGCTACCCTGGGCGTCATAACAGCTACGCTGACCGGTAGCCGGGAGGAGAAACTTTCCCCTTACCGGCCAGACCAGGCGCTCGTCTTCTTTGTGGCTGTAAAACATCCGCCCTCCCCCGAAGTGCACGTTCCAGGCGTAACGAGGATTTATGGCAGCGGTGGTGGAGGTCCAGTACCAACCATGGAAGACTCCTTTAAAAGGGTGGCCAGGGGGGAGCACGGGGTTTTTGGCCTGAAAAAAGACCAGGCTGCGCAGTTCACGCCGGTTGGGGAGCCGCCAGTCCGAAAAACCGGCAAAACCTTCCTGATTGAGCCGCTTCACTGCTTCAAGTGCCTCTTCCCAGCCCATGGGAAATTCAAAAAGGGAGGCGTTCTGCGGCCAGATGAGCCCGGTTAAAAGGTCATGAACCAGCTCCCCTTTTACTTCAAAGCGAGGGGTGGCGGAAATCCCAAATTGGAATTCCCCGTCTTGTCCAGTACCCGGACAGGGAATTTCCTTCCCCCCAGTGTCATAACAACGGTCCTGACCAGTGGCGAGAATCATCCTGGTTATTTTAAACAAAGATCCCTCTAAAAACACCTAGCCTTTACGCTCTTTTGTGGCCTTTGGGCTTTCGTGTTCCAAGATGGATTTACAAAGTAAAATGGTAGTATATCTTTGCGCTAATTTTGCCTGGGTGGCTGAAAAATGCTCATCAAACATTGTGCTCGCACCGATATAGGATTGCGCCGGCCAAGAAACGAAGACCATTACCTGGTGGTGGACCACCCTTCCCCTTTGGGAAGACTATGGGCCGTGGCTGACGGCATGGGCGGACACCCCGCAGGGGATCTTGCAAGCCGCCTGGTATGCGAGGCCCTGAAAGAGAGCTACTTTGCCCCTTTAAGTCTTAAGGAACAGCTTCTTTATCGGCTCTACCCCCGGGCCTTGCTTAAACGGCTGGAACGGGCGGTGGAAAAGGCCCAGATGAGGCTTTTGCGCTATGAGGAGACCCACCCGGAAAGCGAGGGTTTCGGGACCACCCTTTCGGCCCTGGTACTCAAAGGACGATACGGCTTCATCGCCCACGTAGGAGACAGCCGCATCTATCGTCTTCGGAGAGATAACTTAACCCAGCTCACCACCGATGATACCCTGGTACAGGAGATGGTAGAAGAAGGTGAGATGACCGAAGAGGAGGCCCGCACCAGTCGTTACCGCCACATCCTCACCCAAGCCATGGGCGGAGGTTATGAAAAAGTGGCCTGTTTTACCATAGACGTTCGCCCAGGAGATATTTTTCTTCTTTCGACCGACGGACTCCACGACCTGGTGCCCCACCGTGTAATCCGGGAGATCCTTACGGATTATCCTCCCCCGGAGGTGTGCGACCTTTTGGTAGAGGCCGCTTTGGCGCGGGGAGGGCGGGATAACGTCACCGTGATTGTAGTCTGGGTAGAAGACAAAAATGAGTAAAGAAAGGCCCTTGCTTCCCATAGGTACGGTTCTAAACGGCAAGTGGGTCATTTTGGAGTTTATCGCCCGGGGAGGAATGGGAGAGGTCTACCGGGCCCATCAGATAAACCTCAAAAGGGACGTGGCTATTAAAATTGTCTCCCGGGAGTGGCTCAAGACCTTTATCGATGATCCCGAGGAGCTAGAAAGTGCCCTGCGCCGTTTTCGTCAGGAAGTGGAGACCATGGTCCAGATCAGACACCCCAACGTGATCCAGATCTACGATTATGACAAAGCCCGGGTGGAGCTCCCGGAGGGCCAGGTAGAAGTGGAGTATATCGTGCTGGAATACATTCCCGGGCGTACTTTGCGTAGTACCATGCGGGAGGAAGGTTTTTATCCCTCAGAAAAAGAAATCCGTACTTGGATCGAAAAATATTTCCTTCCCGTGCTTGAAGGGGTCAAGACTATCCACCGGGCCGGTATCTTTCACCGAGACCTCAAACCCGAAAATATCCTCCTTGACAGAGATATCCCCAAGATAGCCGACTTTGGCCTGGCCCGTTCCATCAAGCTTGAGTCCATTACTTCTTCTCTGGAGATAAAGGGCACCCCAGCTTATATGGCCCCGGAACAGTTCGTGGATTTTAAGGGCACTGATCAGCGGGCAGACATTTATGCCCTGGGAAAGATCCTATATGAAGCGGTAGCGGGAAAAATTCCCCCTTCGGCTCGCCCTTTTACTCAGGTGGGCCTTAAAGAAGCCCCCACTCCTTTTTTCCAGGCCCTGGACCGTATAATTCGCAAAGCCACCGAGGAAGACCCTGATAAACGCTTCACCTCGGTAGAAGAAATGGAAAAGGCCCTAAAAGAGGCCTTGGCCCTTCAGGAAAGGGGAAAGGCTCCGCCCTCCAAAGTTCGCTCAAAACCGCCCCTGTGGTTGGCCACAATCATCGTCGCGGGCCTTTTGCTTTTGGGAGGAATTTCCTATTATCTGTGGCAGAGGATACATAGCGCGCAGCACCACGAAGTACAACTTGCCCTTTCGCCAGAATTAACCCGCCAATTCCCTGCCGTTAAGATATCTTCCGACGGAGCGGTAATGCGCCTCCTTCCCGGAGGAGAGATAAAGGTTCCTCCGGGCTTCTTGGGGCCAGCTCCCCGGACGGTAACCCTCAAGCCCTTTTACCTTGACGAATACCCCGTTACTAACCACCAATACGTGATTTTTCTTAATGAGGTGTCTTCCCAAATTCGGGTAGAAGACGGGGTCGTTAAACAGGGCGATCAAGTCTGGCTTTACCTAGGCAAAGTGAGTGAAAATTACGAACCTATTATTTACGAAGGTAAAAGGTTTTTGGTCCAGAACCCGATTTACGCCTCCTGTCCAGTAGTACGGGTAACGGCTCTTGGAGCCCTGGCTTATGCCAAACATTACGGCAAGCGACTCCCCACCAAGGTAGAATGGTTTTATGCCCTTACCGAAGGCCGAGGGTTAAGGGGTTTGCAACTAGAAGTGCCTGATGACTTTTATAAGCATTTTGAGTTGCCGGTGAGTGTAATGGACTTGAAACCCAACGCTTTAGGGATTCGTGGACTTAGTACCCATTTCGGCGAGTGGGTGGAAGATAGTGTCCTGCCTTCCCCGAAGGCGGAAATTGTCCTTATAAGTGGCCTGAAACTACATGAACCTTCACAGACTCTGAGTCTGGCTCCGGTTAAACGGATGCCCTGGGAGGCCTTTGAAGAAGTGGGCTTTCGTTGTGCCCAAGATACCAAACGATCAGAACCAAAGATTAAACCCAAGGCCCCAGAAATAATCCGAATGCCAAAAAGCCCTGAGACTTAGGCGGCGGTTGAGTACGTAGCTCAAACCTACCTCACCTTCCCACTTCTCCCAGGTGTCATATTCTGCGTAGCCTTCCAGGGAAAGTCTGGGCGTCAAAGGCAGGTGTTTTCCCAGGCCAAACCGGGTGCCACCGTCGGTATCTACCCAGAAATAAGACCTAAAATTTAGGGGCAAAAGATAGGTGAAACCTGCTATGCCTCGGGTCTTGTCTTCTTCATTGGCCAAGAGATCCGCACCTGCAAAGAGGGTAAAAAAGCGGTTGAAATATCGCTCTGCCAGAAAGACCCATTCGGACTCCGTTTCCGGTACCCCTTTCCAGCCGATCTCCCACACGGCTCTCAAGTTCCACCGGGTATTTGAGAGGTTCAAGTAGCCCTCGCTCATGTTGGTGGCCAGGGAGGCTTCCGCCCAGGCGTACCAGTGGTCTTGGTAGAGGAGAGGCCTTATCTTCTTGACGGCTGGCGGAGGAGAATACCCCTCATAGTGCACCACCCGGGCCATGCCGCTCTTTAGGTGGTAGAGGATATGGCAGTGAAAGAACCAGTCTCCCATTTCGTTGGCGGGAAATTCGATGACCGTGGTAGACATGGGAGCCACGTCTACCGTGTGTTTCCAGGGGGCATAAGGTCCTTGGCCGTTTAAGACCCGGAAGAAGTGGCCGTGAAGATGCATAGGGTGGTGCATCATGGTCCGGTTAACCATTATGATCCGGACTACTTCCCCCTTCCGGATACGAATGACATCACTTCCCGAAAGGGCCTTTTTGTTCATGAACCAGACGTACCGTTCCATGTCCCCGTCCAGAGTTAGGCGAATGATCCGCACGGGTTTTCCTGGTGGAGGTGCGGTGGGCTTTATGGCCCGCAGAAAGCGATAGGGAGGCCAAGGGCGGCGAGGGTCCATTCCATCAAGGGCCAGTTTGGAACGGGAGGTCATTTTCCCGTGTCCCATCTTCATGTGTGCCATCATTTTAGGGTGGTCAAACTTACCGGCCTTTACCGCGGCGTCTGACATGCCCATGACCGCTTCTGGCTTCAACGCTAACAGGGATTTAAGGCTTACTTTTCCCATGGTGTAATAGAGGTTTGGAGAAGGGATGTCTGGGGCCGGGTGTTTGGGCCCCTGGCCGAGCCAGAGTGAGGCGTGGCCCGTATTGTCCTGGGCGGTGGCCCTAAATTCAAAGGCCCCGCCTTGAGGGACCGTAATAATCACGTCATAAGTCTCGGCGATGACCATCAAAAACCGTTTAAGCTTTACCGGTTCTACTTCCTGGCCGTCAGCAGAGACGATGGTCATAGGGCCGCCTGCAAATTCCACGTAAAAATTGGTTCCCGCACCGGCGTTGATGATTCGAAGGCGAACCTTTTCCCCGGGCTGGGCGGGCAGAGTATCTTTAGGCTTGCCGTTTATCAAAAAGGAATCATAGGCGATATCCGAAAGGTCCATGGGAGGCATACGCAAGAGTTCCCGCTTGAAGAAATGCTTGACCATGCCAGCTTTTAAGGCCCCCGAAAGGCTTTGGGCGGTGCCCTTTTTGATGTTGTACCACTCGCGCCCGGCCTTAAGGGTGCGGAGGATTTCGTCTGGATTTTGGTAGGTCCAGTCTGAGAGGACGACTACGTAATCTCTATCGACCGAGAAACGTTCTTTTTTGGGGCGGATCACTATGGCGCCGTAAACGCCCCTTTGCTCTTGGAGGCCGGTGTGAGAATGGTACCAGTAGGTGCCGCTATGGCGAATAGAAAATTCGTAGGTAAAGGTGGTTCCAGGTTTAATAGGGGGAAAGCTTACGTAAGGAACTCCGTCCATTTCTGGGGGGACCAGGATCCCATGCCAGTGAATGGAACTTTCTTCAGACATCCGGTTTTCCACTTTGATCCTGGCCAGCTCTCCTTCTTCAAAATAAAGAGTAGGCCCAGGGACCTGCCCGTTGATAGTCATGGCTTTGATGGTTCGCCCTTTTATGGTGACCGGGCGTTCTTCAAGCACCAGGTGGTATTCTCTGACCTTGGCCTGAATCCATCCGGCCCAAAGGAGAAAAAGAAGACTCATCCCCAAAAGTTTCTTCATCTCTTTCTCCTCTTAAATTTTGAGACGCCGGGCGTTTATGGCCACGATGACCGTGCTCAGGGACATAAGCACTGCTCCTACGGCTGGGCTCAAAAGCACCCCGTATTTATAGAG
>WGCA01000067.1 GCA_015494065.1 Thermodesulfobacteriaceae bacterium
CTAAAGATGAATGGAAAACGTTGAGTACCTGTTTCAATGAAATGCTTGACAGTCTGGCAAAACATCAGGAAATGTTAGAAGAAAAAGTAAAAGAAGCTACTGAAGAATTATACCAGGCATATTCAGAATTAAAAAAGACAGAAAAATTCCGTTCCGATTTCTTTTCTAATATTACTCATGAACTCAAAACCCCTGTAACAGCTATCAGAGGTGTATTAGAACTTATCGAAAGAAAAGGAAAAGCAGAAAGTAAACACCTGGAAATTATTAAAAAGAATACAGAAAAGCTCTCAAAGATGATAAAAGATCTTCTTGATTATTCAAAAATAGAAAGTGGACAGATCGAGTTATTAAAAGAAGAAAACAACATTAACGAAGCAATAGAAGATGCAATCTTTTTAGTAAGTCCTCTTTCCCAACAAAAGAATATCAAAATAATACTTGAAAATGGAAAAGATCTCTGGGCTCCTTTTGACTATGAAAAAATTCAGCAAGTCCTTTCAAATCTTCTCACAAATGCCATCAAGTTCTCTCCGGAAAACGAAAAGATAATCATCCGTACCAAGGAAAATGAAAAGGAAATAGTTGTAAGTGTGGAAGACTTTGGTCCGGGCATCCCGCCCGAAGAAAAAGACAAAGTATTCCAAAAGTTTTACCGCGTCTCCAGGGACAAGAGGGAAGGCATAGGTTTGGGTCTGGCCATATGTAAGGGAATCGTTGAGGCCCACGGGGGGCGTATCTGGGTGGCTGATCCACCAGGACATTCCGGCTGTGTATTTAGTTTTTCCATCCCTAAAGGAGAACAAGATGGAAGAAAAAAAGAAAAATAAGATCCTCATCATCGAAGACGATAGCGACATCGTCTTTGTCCTTAAAGAACACCTGGAACTTGATGGTTTTCAAGTCTTTGGTGCAGAAAACGCCACCGAAGGGTTAAAACTCTTGACCGAAAAAAAGCCAGACCTTCTGATCCTCGACTTAAACCTCCCGGACATGGACGGGCTCAAAGTCTGTCAGCGTATCCGTCAGGAAAGTGACATCCCCATCATAATGCTTACCGCCCGGGATAGTCTTTCTGATAAAATAAAAGGCTTTGAATGCGGGGCCGATGATTATCTGGTAAAACCCTTTGAATACCTGGAGGTGGTAGCCCGCATCCGGGCCTGTTTGCGTAGGGCCCAAAAGACCAGCGGAAGACCGAAAGAACTCTTAGATTTCGGTGACCTCAAAATAGATTTAAACAAGCGGGAAGTCCACCTCAAAGGAAAACAGGTAAAACTTACCAAAAAAGAGTTTGAGCTTTTGCGTATTCTGGCCTCACACCCTGACGAGGTCTTGAGCCGGGATTTCTTGCGCAGCCAGCTCTGGCCGGATAAGGAAATTTACCCCTGGAGCCGGGCCCTTGACGTCCACATTCAACGCCTGCGCCAAAAAATAGAACCAGATCCAGAAAACCCCCGCTTTATCATTACTCACCCCGGGGTAGGATATCGGTTTGCCCCGCAGGGTCACTAACCCACCGGTAATTCAAGGCGCCAAAACGGCAACTGTCTACACAGGCCCCACAGTTCCAACAATAAGGGCCTTCGCTTTCGCCCCGCTGCGGTGAAAGCCCCAGGGGACAGGTCCGCTGGCAGAGACCACAGGCGTTACAAGCCTCCTTTGCTCGCACCACCCGAAGCTTCCTTTTAAGGCCCAAAAAGGCCAGAAGCCCCCCTAAAGGGCAAAAATAACGGCAGAAAAAACGCCTGGTAAAAAGGTTAAGCAAAAGGACCGCCACCACTACCAGCCCTTCTACGGCCAGGGTATGAAAATAAACCGCCATCATGATCTCCCTGCCCACCAGTCCGGGAGGAGAAAGAAACACGAAGAGTGGAGCCCCAAGGATCATGGCAAGGGTAATGTCCCCGATAAGGGAAAACCAGAGGAGACGCTTGGGAAGGAGAAAAAGGTCTCTTTGTCTTTTAACCCTTAAAAGACGAAGAAGCCGGTCTTCTAGCTCGCAAAGAAAGTTGATAGGGCAAATCCAAGCGCAAAAGACCCGCCCCAAAAAGAGGGCCACCAACACCGGGATCAGCATCCCGACCAAAAGGGGGAGATAGATGGTCTTGGAGACTAGGACACTTTCTAGGCCCTCCAGCGGGGAAACGAACCAGAGTTTGCCAACACCAAGTGATTGGTACCAACCCTGCACGAAGTTGAAATGCCAGTAATAGTTCAAAAAAGGGTTTACCAAAATGACCAAAAAGGCCAAAAACTGAACCAATAAACGGATAGAGTTGTATTTTTTATTTTCTTTTTTTGCGGAAGGCATAGATGGGCTCGATGTTTATGGCTTTAGGGTTTACGGGACAGCCGTGGGTACAAAGACCACAACCGGTACAAAAACGTTCGTCCACCACCGGGCGCAATTGGTCAAGATGGATGGCTTTTTCCTTGAAAGGACAGACGTTGTAACAGGTGCGGCAGAGGGCCAAGCCCAACCAGGTGACACAGCGCCTGCGGTTTATGACCGCAAGGCCCATCCTGGTCTCTTCCTGGCTTATGGGTCGTAAAGTCCCGGTGGGGCACACCTCCACACATTTCATGCAGAGATAGCAGGGGATTTCTTCTACGTTAATCAAGGGGGTGCCGGCAAAAACCCCGTATCTCACGTCTAGAATCTTGATGGAACGATAAGGGCAGATCTCGGCACACCGCCCACAACGGATACACTTAGCCGGAAACAGTTCTTCTGGCACCGCCCCTGGAGGGCGTAGGCGGTTTACCTTGACTGGAGAGGACAAAAGTGGTCTGGCCTGGGCCGCCCCCGGGCGGAAGAGCAAAAAGGCGGCGGCCAGAAACTTAATGAAGTTTCTCCTGGTCTGGCCGCCTTCCGAAACGGATCTTCGGGACATACTCGCCTCTTTCGATCTTTTCCACCTCATCTTCACCGTGGAGATAGGCGAGATCACAGGTCAAAACCCCTTCTAAGGCCACTAACCTCTCTACCAAGTTTTCCATCTCTTCTGAGGTCTCGGTCTCAAGGACGATCACAATCTGTCCCTGTTCGTTATGTCCGTAAACCGTAAGTCCTTCAAACTTAGAAAGGATAGGCAAAATTTTTTCTTTGTCTTCCGGTTTGACGTGTAAAACAAAGCCCCCGACCGGCATCATCCCTCCCGCAAATGAACTGTAGAATCAATTAATGTCAACCAGCACAAATAAAGGGGGAGGAAAAATATCCTCCCCTTTCTGTTATAAGGTTACCAAAAATGGCTTTAAGGGTTTCGGGCCGGAGACGCGCTTTATCCGACAGGCGCAGATCTTAAACTCCGGCTCCTTGGAGCCCGGGTCAAAGGCGTCCTTGGTGACCCGGTTTATCATACGGTCTTCGTGCATGTCGTGCCAATAGACGAAGACCATTCCTTCCATGGGCCCTTCATAGACCTTGGCCGGAAGGATGTTACGCCCGCGCCGGCTCTCTACCAAGACCATGTCTCCTGGCTTAATCCCCAGACGTTCGGCGTCTTTGGGGTTGATCTCTACGTACGCGTACGGGTTGGCCCGCATGAGTTCCTTGATCCGGCCGGTCATGCTGGAAGTGTGCCAGTGGTCAATCACCCGCCCGGTGGAGAGATAGAAGGGGTATTCGGCGTCCGGTTCTTCCGCCGGACCTTTGTAAGGTCTCAGCCAGATCCAGAGTTTGCGGTCCTTGTGCGCCGGCCCGTAAAATTGGTAGGGTTTTTCATCCACCGCGTGTTTGTCCGCCAGGGGATCAAGGCCACGGACGAATTTCTTGTAAGTCCCACCTTTTAAGGCCCATTCTTTGGTAGGCGCCGGCCACTGGACCCCATCTGGCAATTGTTTAAGGACATCATAGGTGGCCCCGCGAAGGTCGTTATCCCTTCCGGCGGTAAGCTTCTGCGTATACTCGTTCCAGATGGCCTCAGGGAGGGCGTAGCCTTCCTCAAGGCCGAGGAAAGGTTCTACGCATTTTTTGATCACCGGGTCGTTCAACTTCTCTGCGAGTTTCAAGGCCCATTCCCGCACAATCCATACCTCGGGTTTGGCCTCCCCCGGTGGGTCAACCGCTTTTAGAGTGAGCTGGGAGCGCCTTTCCGTACATCCGTAAACTCCGGTCTTTTCAAAGTGAAAGGCCGTGGGCAAAATGAGGTTGGCAAGCTCGGTGGTGCGGGTGGGGAAAATATCCGTCACCACCACGAAAACGTCTTCCCGGGCCAGCCCCCGGCGGTATTTATCACAATTGGGAAGACTCTGAGCAGGACTGGTACAGTTGATCCAGATAGCCTTGATCTTTCCCTCGTTTACCGCAGAAAACATGGCCACCGTGTGATAGCCCGGCTTGGCCGGAATCCGGCCCCGGGGGACGCCCCAAAGATCTTCTACCTGGTGGCGGAGCTTGTCTATTTTTACCGGCCGGTGACCAGGAAGGATGTGACAAAGACCCCCACCTTCCCGCACGCCACCACAGGCGTTGGGCTGCCCGGTGAGGGAAAAGCTGTCTGCCCCTGGGCGGCAGAGCTGGCCTGTAAGCAAATGGAGATTATGGATCAAATTGTTGGCCCACACCCCCCGGATACGCTGGTTGATCCCCATCGTCCAGAAACTCATCGTGGCCGGGGAAGTGGCAAAGATGCGAGCTACTTTGCGGATAAGGTCTGGAGTGATATTTCCGCCGCAAATTTGAGCTGCCCTCTCGGGAGTATAAGCCGCCAAGAACTTTTTGTATTCCTCAAAATTTACTTCTTTTTTCTTCTTACCTACCCGAAAAGTACAATAATTTTTAATGAAGTCTTCGTTATAAAGCTTTTCTTCTACGATCACGTAGGCCATGGCGTTAAGAAGGGCCAAGTCAGTACCAGGTTTGAACTGAAGGTGGATATCGGCGATACGGGAGGTGGGAGAACGGCGCGGGTCAGCGTTAATAACGGTTACCTCCCGAGGATTGTCAAGCTTACGGCGCATCACCCGCCTAAAGAGCACCGGGTGGGCTTCGGCCATATTGCTGCCGATGATAAAGATGCAATAGGCCTTTTCGATATCGGCGTAAGACCCGATGGGTTCGTCGGCCCCGAAGGAGGTAATATAGCCTCCCACGGCGCTTGCCATACAAAGCCTGGGGTTACCTTCGACGTTGTTGGTCCTAAGCCCCGCCCGCATGACCTTTTGAAAAATATAGGTTTCCTCCGTAAGGGCCTGGCCGGACCCGTAATAGGCCACGGAGTTGGGGCCGTATTTTTGGACTGCCTCGGCGAATTTTTCCGCCGCGATATCAAGGGCCTCTTCCCAGGAAATTTCCCGGAATTTTTCTTTTTTAGAGGCCCGGTAAAGGGGCTTTTTGAGGCGGTCCGGGTGAGTCATGAGCTGATAAAAGAGCATACCCTTCATGCAAAGGAAACCAAAATTAGTCCGCGACTGGGAAACCCCCCTTATGGCTACGGGGCGGCCGTCTTTGAGACCAAGCTCTACCCTACAGCCAACCCCGCAGAAGCGGCAGGTCCCCCTTACCCATTTATCTGCATCCGCCGCATGGGCCTCTTTCTCCAAATTGAAAGGAAGATTAATGCCGGCCAGAGAGGCCGCGGTAAGGGCCGCGGTACGTTTCAAAAATTCTCGCCTCGTAAGGGCCATGGGACACCTCCTTACTTATGTACGGAAAATTTGTGGGCCGGGTGACAGGCCACGCATTTTTTATCTTTAGGGGCGTGGGTTACCTCTTGGGCATGGCAAGGCATACACCGGGAAGATGAAGGTACCACCTCAAAGTCCTCATAAGTTCCGTGACATTGAAAACACTTGACGTTGTCGAGCCCGTGGCGGGACTGATACCATTCCTGGTAGATCGCAGGGGTGACTTCCTGGTGGCATTGGGCACAGGGAGTCAACTTTTCCTGCTCGGAAAGTTCGGGATGAACCGCGGTCTTAGTCTCCTGGGCTACGGCTTGCTTCTTAGGGGCGGTGGCCGTCTGGGTGGTACCACAGGCCACCAGGGAAAGCCCCAAAAGGATAGCGGCGGATAAGGTCTTAAGCCTCACGGGACACCTCCTTTTAAAAGTTAAAGGGCCCGGTCTCCCGGGCCCTCAAGACAACCTGGTTAGAAAGTAATTACGGCCTCGACGTAGAAGAAGTCCATATCGTCGTCTTCGGTGAAGTTGTTTTCGATTACGTCGTCACCCCAAACGTGGCTGTAGTAGAGGTTAAGGCCAAGCTTTACGCCATTATAAGAGGCCAGATCCTTGATGAAGATAGAAAGATCCCACATGGTGGCCAGATCGTCATCGTTACCGGAAGGTTTCTTTACGTAACCGAAAAGGTCCGGCCTGGTAATACCGGAGCCCAGATACCAATAATCTTCTTCTTCGGTGAGCTGGAGGTAGTGGAGGTCACTTCTGACCACTACCTTTTTGTGGGGCTTAAGGATGACCTGGCCGAAGACATACTGGGTATTCATCAGGTTGTAGAAAGGAGTGAAGGCGTAAATACGCAGAGTGGGGATCATCATGAAGAAGGTCTCGTGGTCGTCGTCGGTGGGGTCGTCGTCACCGGAGCCGTACCAGTAACCTACCCGGAACCAAGGCTGCCAGGGAAGATCTTTAAACTTATAACCGGCCTCAACCGCGATCCCGTATGCGTCGTGATCAAGCCCCTCATAAGTTCCCCACTGATAGACGCCCCAGAAGAGGAAATCAAAGGCTCCAGGGCCAGCCTCGGCGGTGTAGAGAAGATGGGCGCCGATGTTGTGGATCTCAGGATCCTCAGCCAGACCACGGTCGTCATTGTAGTAGTAATAAAAGACCTGGGCGTCCAGACCATCAATGTAAGAGTCTTTCAAAGTGGCTGAGACCGCCAGGATGTCTACGTCGTGCACGTCATAACCGTTATAGGTGGGATCGTCCCGGCGGAGATAAAAGCCACCAGGGGTAGGGTGTACCGCGGTCACGGTGACGTTGTAAAGGGGTTGGTCGTATACGAGCTGGAGCCCGTCAAAGGCACGTCCGACCCGGGACCATTCAAAACCACCGATCAAACGCTGAGAAATCCGCAGTTTACGCAGCCATTTAAGGGTGGGATTCTTGGGCAGAGCTTCCAGGCCAGAGTTATAAACGAAACGACCACCGCGCAGGCTAAGCCCTTCGACCTGCGGGCACTTAAGCCTTATCCAGGCCTGAGAGATGGCCCCGTAACCCACGCTGCTATCAGGGTCAGACCAGAGGCCAGGCCCTTTATTAGTTTTGTAATAAAGATCACCCGTACCAAAACCAGCGTCGTCAGGAAGATTAAAGAACTGGGTCCAGTGGAACTGGACAAAACCATCCACCAGTTTGGTGTTTACTCCCAGACCAAAACGCATCTTGCTGGAAACAAAGGTGTAAGAATCATCAATGCCCGGCTTATCAAAAGTCCACCAGCTTTCGGAACGTACTTCTTCGCGGAAATTAACGTTTACCTTAAAGGGCTTGTCCACCTGGAGTGTGTAAGCCAAGCCCTTTCCGGCCCACGCTGCTACCAAAAGAAATACGATCAGGGACAAATACTTTGACCAATCCTTCATCCGCCAACCTCCTTGCTTTTTTAACGCTTTTTTTATACCGTGAGAAAAAGTTAAAGGGTCGTTAATTTTGTAACAAAAAGGTTACGTATTACTTGTATTTTCGGTGACAATCCTTCTCGTAAGCCAGAATCGCTGAAGAAATCTCCTTTGCCCGGGCTATATCACCCCCTTTTACCGCTTCGTGTAATTCAAGAACCTTTTCGGCACAAAGAAGCCACGGCCTCCTCCAGCTGTTTTCGACAAAGGGTTCGTAATCTTTAAAGGCCTGAAGCAATTCCTCTACGTCGGCCAAAAAAGGCAATTCGTTCTGCTTTAACCTGCGCAGGATGGCCTTAAAACTTGCTCCCATGGCCTTTTTGATCTGCTTCTTAGAAACCCTGGGCTTAGGGACGGATTGGGGACGAACCCCCTGGTCAAGGGCCAGGGTGAGGGCAAATTTGAGTTTGCCTTCTTTGATCTTCAGTTCCCAGTGGTACTCCAAAACGTCCTTGTCTACGGGCCAGCTTTCCCCTTCAAAGGAAAAGCGCCCTTCCCTTAAAGCAGCGGCTAAGAGTTCTAACTTTTCTGCTAGCACCTGACGGGCAGCCTGCCCGGAACCCTTTAACTTGTGTTTTTTCATGCTAACTCCTAATAACTTCAAATTTATAAGTTATGTTAGTTAATCAAGATTTTAGTTTCAAGAGCGGTTCTCAGGAGGCGAATTTCGGTTTATTCTCAAGCAAAAACGGTTGAGGAGGCCGGCGTGCGTTATCTGAAGGGGAAAGAAATCCGCCAGTTGTTCCTGGACTATTTTGCCCGCAAGGGGCATACGATCGTACCCAGCTCTTCGCTGGTACCTGCCGACGACCCTACTCTCCTTTTTACCAACGCCGGGATGGTGCAGTTCAAAAAGGTCTTCCTGGGCCAGGAAGAGAGGCCTTATAAGCGCGCGGCCTCTTGTCAGAAATGCGTACGCGCCGGGGGTAAACACAACGACCTTGAAAACGTCGGCTATACCGCCCGGCACCATACGTTTTTTGAGATGCTCGGCAATTTTTCTTTTGGAGATTATTTCAAAGAAGAGGCCATCGCTTACGCCTGGGAATTTTTGATCAAAGAGCTCGAGCTCCCGGTAGAACGCCTTTACGTTACCGTTTACAAGGACGACGACGAAGCGTATGCCCTCTGGCAAAAAATCGCTGGTCTGCCAGCCGAAAGAATCGTGCGGTTGGGGGAAGCGGATAACTTCTGGGCCATGGGAGATACCGGCCCCTGCGGGCCCTGCTCCGAGATCATCTTTGACCAGGGCCCGGAAGTGGGCTGCGGGCGGCCGGACTGCCGGGTGGGTTGCGACTGTGACCGCTACCTGGAACTCTGGAACCTGGTCTTTATGCAGTACGAACGGGACGAAGAGGGGCATCTTAACCCGCTTCCCCGCCCTTGTATTGACACCGGCATGGGGCTTGAACGTATCACCGCCACCATCCAGGGGGGCAAGACCAATTTTGACTCAGATCTCTTCGCCGGCCTGATGGCCAAGATCTCAGCCCTTACCGGTCTTCACTACGGCCAGGACCAGAAAAACGACGTGGCCTTCCGGGTCATCGCCGACCATTCCCGGGCAGCCGCCTTTCTCATCGCCGACGGCGTTCTCCCTTCAAACGAGGGTCGGGGCTACGTTTTACGCCGTATCATTCGAAGGGCCGTGCGCTTCGGCCGCAGTCTCGGTTTGGAAAGGCCCTTCCTCTACGAGACCGCCCACGTGGTAGTGGAAGAGATGGGGGAGACTTATCCAGAACTAATAAGAGCGGCCCAGACCATCGAGAAAATCCTCGTCTTAGAAGAGGAAAAATTCCGGGAAACCCTGGAAAGGGGCTTAGCCCTCCTGGAAGAGGAGCTCAGAAAGCTCGCCCAAAAGGGGGAAAGGGTCATCCCCGGAGAATTTATCTTTAAGCTTTATGACACTTACGGGTTCCCTTACGACATCGTACGAGACGTGGCCCTTGAGCGGGGCTTTAGCCTGGACATGGCGGGTTTTGAAAGAGAAATGGCCAAACAGCGGGAAAGGAGCCGCAAGGCCTGGCGAGGGGAGCTGGCCAAGGCCCCAAAGGTCTTTCTCTCCCTGCTTGAAAAAGGCCTGGGGAAAGAATTCGTCGGGTATGAAACCACCGAGGCGGAGGCCGAGGTGCTGGCCCTAGCCAGAGGTCAGGAAGAAGTCCCGGCGTTGTCTTCAGGGGAAGAAGGGGAAGTGGTCTTTTCAAAGACCCCCTTTTACGGGGAAGCCGGAGGACAGGTAGGAGACACTGGACTGGTCCTCGCCCCCGGGGGCCAGGCCGAAGTGGTGGATACTTACCGGCTGGGGGAACTATTCGTCCACAAGTTGAAGGTCAAAGAAGGGGTTCTGCGTAAGGGTGACCGGGTGAAACTTTCCGTCTTCTCTTCCCGCAGGGCGGCTATTGCCAGACACCATACCGCCACTCACCTCTTACACGCCGCCTTAAGGCGTCTTCTCGGTGACCACGTGCACCAGGCAGGCTCCCTAGTGGCCCCTGATAGACTCCGCTTTGACTTCACCCACTTTGAACCCCTTACCATGGAAGAGATCTTCGCCCTTGAAGACCTCATTAACGCCCGTATACGGGACAACCTCCCGGTGGAAGTAAAGCTCATGAGCTACAAAGAGGCGGTAGACCAAGGGGCCATGGCCCTTTTCGGAGAAAAATATGGGGTAAAAGTAAGGGTCATAAGGATCGGAAATTTCTCCATGGAACTCTGCGGGGGTACCCACGTCCACCGCACCGGAGACATCGGCTACTTTAAAATTATCGCCGAAAGCAGCGTCTCAGCCGGGATAAGGAGGATAGAAGCCGTAGCCGGGGAGCCCGCGGTAAAATTCGTCCACGCACTGGAAGAGGAACGGGCCCAACTGGCCGCTAAACTCAAGGTGGCCCCCAAAGAGCTTCCCAAACGGCTCGACACCCTCCTTAAGCAATTGAGAGAAGCCCAACAGGAGATCGAGGCCTTAAGAAGGCAGCTGGCCAGAGGGGGGCTTGAAGGCCTCCTTTCCCAGGTGAAAGAAATTGACGGAATCAAAGTCCTGGCCGCCCAGGTAGAGGCTCAGGACGCCAAGACCCTTCGAGAAATGGGGGATTTTCTACGTGATCGGCTGGGGTCCGGGGTGGTCATCCTGGCCTCTCCCACCAACGGAAAGGTCCAGCTCCTGGCCATGGTGACCAAAGACTTGACCTCCAAGGTACACGCCGGAAAGATCGTAGCGGCCCTGGCCTCTTTGGCGGAGGGCCGAGGAGGCGGGCGCCCTGACATGGCCCAAGGGGGCGGCCCCAAAACCGAGGCCATCCCCCAGATAATCGAAAAGGCACCCGAAATAGTCTCAAACCAGCTCAAAAATTCCTAGCAATCACCTTCCTGTCATCGCGAGGGGCCCCGCAAGACCCCGAAGTGATCTCATGAGATTGCTTCACGGGCTTTTGACCGCCCGCAATGACAGATGAAAGTCATCGAGCGTAGAGGGGATACAATGACCCTTAATAGAAAATCCTTTTAGCCTGCCTTTTCTAGCTGGAAGGAGTGGTAAAGTTCCCGGTAAAGGGGAGAGGTCTTTAGTAGCTCCTCGTGTCTGCCCTGGGCCACCACCCTTCCCTTTTCCAGCAACACTAACAGATCCGCTTGTACCACCGTAGAGAGCCGGTGGGCGATGACGATGGTGGTCCGGCCGCGCATGAGTCTTTCAAGGGCCTTTTGCACCTTCTGTTCTGAAACCGCGTCGAGATGGCTGGTGGCCTCGTCCAAAATGAGGATGGGGGGATTTTTGAGGATGGCCCGAGCGATGGCCAGCCTCTGCCGCTGCCCCCCTGAAAGGTTAAAACCTTTGTGTCCGAGGACCGTATCGTAACCTTGGGGTAGCTGCTTAATGAACTCGTGGGCGTAGGCGAGCTTGGCGGCGGCGATCACCTCTTCCCGGCTGGCCTTGGGGTTACCGAAAGCGATGTTTTCGTAAACGGTGGCGTTGAAAAGGACGATGTCCTGAGAAACGATCCCGATGAGAGCCCTTAAGGAGCCCAGTTCAAACTCCCTTAGATCTGTGCCGTCAAGCAGGATCTTTCCCTGGCTGGGGTCGTAAAAGCGGGGGATTAAGGAGACCAGGGTGCTTTTGCCCGCCCCGCTTGGGCCTACCAAGGCTACCACCTGGCCCGCAGGGATCTTCAAGTTTATGTCCTGCAAGACGAAATCCTCTCCTTCCCGGTACCGAAAATAAACGTGGTCAAAGATCAGGCCTTCTTGCGGGGCTGAGGCCTTTTTTGGTCCGCCTTTTTCCTCAGGGTAAGCGAGGACCTCTTCCACCCTCTCTAGAGCCGCCGAAGCGTCGTAAAGCCCGGTATAGGCCCGGGAGATACGCCGAAGGGGAGAAAAAATCATCAAAATGGCGGTGAGTACCGAAAAAAAGTCTCCCGGGGTGATGACACCCCTGATGACCAGGTGTCCCCCGTAGGTAAAAACCAGGGCCCCGCCCAGCCCGGTCATTAAATCCACCAAAAGCCTTGCCCCCTCGCGGTATTTGGTAACCCGGAGTAGGTAACGTAAATAGCCTTCAAGTTTTTGCCGAAAGCGACGAACTAAAAAATCTTCCTGAAGGTACACTTTTACTTCACGCAGCCCTTGAAGGCTTTCGGTGACCTGATGGGTCACTTCGGCTATTTCCTGCTGGCCCAGTTTGCGCGCCTTGCGGGCCTTAGTCCCCAATTTGCGGGCCCCGATGGCCACGGCGGGAAAGACGGTTAAGGCCAGCAGGGCAAGATCAAAACGCCGGTAAAGGGCCACCGCTACCAGAGTGATTACGGTAAGGCCCTCAAGCATTAAGGTGCGAAACATATCGCCCAAAACCGGCTCAAGGGCGGTAGTATCGTTTATGACCCGCGAGACCAGACGCCCCGAGGTCTCGGCAGAGACCTCTTTTAGAGGGAGCCGGAGGATCTTCTGGTAGAGCCGGTAACGCAGGTCGTTTACGAAGCGTAGGGCGGCGAGCCGCATGAGATAGGCCTGGAAAAAGGCGCTAAGCCCCCTTAGGGAAAAGATCCCGATCACTATCAGGGGAAGGATGTCCAGGTAACGGTAATTCTTTTCGAGAAAGATATGGTCGAGAACCGGCTTCACCAGCCAGGCCACGGACCCTGAAAATAAAGAAGCCACCAGGCTCAAAAGGAGAGAAACCGAAAGAAGGAACCAATAAGGCCGGGCCAAGAAAAAAATCTTTTTAAAAACTGACGGACGGCGCAAAGGAATCACCCCTCTTGACACGAAAGTATTTTTTGGGCCAGCCGGAGGTCCGCCTCATCGTCCACGTCCACCGCGGCCCGGGCGAAGGGAAGTACCACGGGAAAGACCCTGCAACCCAGGACTTTGCTGGCCAGTGAAAAGGCTTCCGCCAGGGAAAGCCGGCCTAACAGATACCGTAAAAGCGGACCCGGCCCAAAGGACCATACCACTTTTAGGGGATTTTTACGTCTGTCTTCCACTTCCCGCCAGAAATAAAGGGCCTTCTTTACTTCTTCCCCCGCCAAAAAATAAAGGTTGGCGGAACAAAAGCGGTCTTCCTTTAGGCGGTAGGTGGTACGGGAGGCTTCTGGATAGGCGTTTTTGACCAGAGAAAAGGGCACTACCCCTACCCCCAGCGCCCCTTTGGCAGCCCTGGCCTCTTTGACGAAAAAGGAAACAATCTCTTCGGTCAAAAGGACGTGGTCGGCCGTGGTGAGGAAAAGGGGCCAGGTGGCTATCTCTTCCAGGGCCAAAAAGACGCTAACGCTGGGAGAGGTGGCCTGCGGTAGAAACTTGAAAGAAAATGACGGATAGGCTTCCTTCAGGACCGAGGCCAGTTTCGGGGGGCCGGAAACGTAGATCTCTTCAAAGAATGAGACGTTTTTTAGGACCTCGAAGACCCTTTCAAACATGGTCTTGCCGCAGACCGGAAGCATGACCTTGTAAGGGACGGCCTTACCTTGAACCAGGGGACTTTTTCGCCGCCTTTCACCCGCCAGCAGCAGGGCCTTCATCTCAAAGCTCCTTTTCGTAAATACGATACACTTTGTAGCGTCTGGCGCCCAGGGCCTCGGCTAAACGACACATCCGGCGGTTGTCTTCAAGGATCCAGGAAAGCTCCAGGGCCTCCACCCCTCTCTTCAAAAGGGCTTCCTTGGCGTCCCTTATGAGCCGTAGAATAAGGAGCGGCCCCACGAGACGGCGCTGATATTTTTGTTTAACCCCCATCAGGACCACCCGGGCCCTCCTGGGAGGCCTGAATTTAAGACGCCAGAGGAGTTTTAAGATTCCCGCCGGGAAAAGGCGGCCGTCCAGCTCTTTGATGAGTTCGTTAAAATCAGGAAGGATGGCTATAAAGGCCGCGGCCTCGCCGTCTACTTCGGCGATGCGCACGTAATCTTCCGGGACCAGATATTTGAGACTCTTGCCAAAATAGAGGTAATCCTCCCGGGTAAAAGGGATAAAACCCCAGTTCTGGGACCAGGCGTCGTTAAAGATAGCAAAGATCAAGGCCAGTTCCTCTCCCAGGGCTTTTTTAGAAATGGTACGGATCTTTACGTGGTGAGAGCTTTTGGGGATCAGGCGCTCAACCCGGGCCAGGGTCTCTTCCGTCCGAGTCATGAGATAGGCCCAGAGGTCCTTGGCCTTTTGGTAACCCAGGGCGGCTAAGTGGGTCTGATAATAAGGCCGGGCATGTCCCATGAGAAAGGTGGGAGGTGTCTCAAAACCCTCCACCAGGAGACCACATTCCTGGTTGATGGAAAAATTGAAAGGACCAAGGATTTTCTTAAGACCCCTGGCGCGTAAAAAACCCTCTGCTACGTCCAGAAGGGCGGCGAAGACCGCCTGATCGTCGATTGCTTCTAAAAAACCGAAATGCCCCTCCGGTCCGTAACGGGCCAGATGGAGCCGGTTCACCTGGGCGCTTATCCTCCCCACCGGGACCCCGTCCTGGTAGGCCAGAAAAAGACACGCCTCACCGTATTTAAAAAAGGGGTTTCGGGAAGAGAGAAATTCCTTACGTTCCCAGATAAGGGGCGGCACCCAGGCAGGATCCTCTTGGTAAATCCGCCAGGGAAGCCTGATAAAGGCCTCAAGATCTTTTCTATTTTCTACTTTTTTTACCTGGACCATAGCGCTCTAGTTTAAACGAGAATTGCGAAAAACCCTATGGAGAGCTATGGTGCGGGTAAGATGAAAGCCGTCATTCTGGCTGCTGGCCAAGGAAAAAGGCTTTTGCCTCACACTAAAGACCGCCCCAAATGCCTGGTGCCGGTCGCAGGGCGTCCTATCCTGGAATGGGAGATTTTAGTCTTGTTGTCCCGGGGCGTAAAAGAAATAGTGATTATGACCGGCTACCGCGCCGACCTGGTGGAAGAATTTTTGAATCAGCGCTTTGCGGGTTACCCTATTCGCACCCACTACAACCCTGATTACGCCACCACGGACAATCTCTACACCTGCTGGCTGGCCGGCACCGAAATGACCGAAGACTTCCTTCTTATGAACGGAGACGTCTTGATCGAGCCGGAAATCTTGACCCGTCTGCTCAAAGAGGCCAGAGCTCCAATTACCCTTACCGTTAACCGCAAAGACACGTACGACGAAGACGACATGAAGGTCATAACCAGCGGGAAAAAACTTCTGCGGGTGGGAAAGAACCTTTCCCCCTCGGAGGTAAACGGTGAATCTATTGGTCTGCTGGCCATTTTAGGGGAGGGGCCAGCCATTTTCCGGGAAACAGTCGCCCGTATTATTTCCGCCCGGGACCCTACCAAACGCTGGTTCCTTTCCGCCATAGATGATATAGCCAGAAAGGGGCTAGTCTGGGTCTGTGATATTACTGGGCTTTACTGGTGTGAAATAGATTATCCCCAAGACCTTGTCATGGCAGAAAAAGTAGCCTCAAAAATCAAAGAAGACCTCGGCCTTACATGATTTTGACGGCTTATGTCAGGCGTCAGATCCTAAAGTCTTTTGCCCTCTTTCTCTTTACCCTCACCTTCATCTTCGGGGTTTACATGTTGGCCCGTTACCTAGCCCAGGCCGCGGAGGGGGAGATCCCCACCGCTGTTATCCTAAAACTCGTCTCTTTGCGGGTACTCATTGCCCAGGAGATAATCCTGCCTACCACCTTTTATTTTGGTGTCCTCATAGGGGTCAACCGACTCTTTCGCAATGCGGAAATGGTGGCCATGTTTGCCTGTGGCTTCGGAACCAAACACTTGCTGCGGGCCTTCTTACCCCTGACCCTGGTTCTTTTTTTGACCGTAGCCTCCCTTTCCCTTATAGTTCGCCCCCTGGCCTGGGAAAAATTTTATTCTTTAAAAGAAGCTGCAAGCCGGCGTTTCGCCCTCAAACGTTTAAAGGCCAAAATGTTTTATGCTTTACCCAAAGGTGGCGTCTTTTTCGCCCAAAGACTCGATCATAAAACGGGCACCGCTTACCAGGTATTCATCTACGTACGCCGGAACGGAAACGTAAGGGTCATTAGGGCTAAAGAGGCCTTAGAAAAGAGAACAAAGGGCAGAATATACCTGCTTTTGAAAGAGGGCCGGCAGTACGAATTTCAAGAAGGGGGGCTGATCCTGGTCTCCGAGTTTGAATCCTTTACCTTTCCCGTGGAAGAAAAGGCAAAGGAAAGCAGAGACCGCTTAAAGGCCTGGCCTACCCCAAGACTTTGGTATGCCAAGGGTAAAAAGGCCCTGGCCGAACTCCAGTGGCGCATCTTGGCCCCGCTGGGAGTCCTGATTTTAGCCAGTCTGGGGCTCGCCCTGGCCCCTACCACTCCCAGAAAGACCACGGTAAAGCCCTTTGTCTGGGCCCTTTTTTTCTTCATTCTTTATTTTTACGGGGTGGCCTCCCTCAAAAAACTGGTAGCCCAGGGGAGTTTCCCCACATTACCAGGTCTTTTCAGTGTACCCCTGGCCCTGGCCGGGGTTACCCTGGTCTCTTTTTGGTATAACTGGCGGCTTAAATGAAAACATTTGACCGGTATCTCCTAAAAATCTTGCTTCGTTTCTTCCTGATGGTGGCCCTGGGGCTGACGCTTCTCTTTGATCTGTTTGAGTTTTTAAACCAGCTTTCCCGGGTGGGTACCGGTTCCTACCACCTCAAAAAGGCCCTCTGGTACGTGCTCCTTACTAGCCCCCATAAGCTATACGTGCTCCTGCCGGTCTTAAGCCTTCTGGCGGTGCTTTTGGCCCAGGGCCAGCTGGTAGACCGCAACGAAAGTCTGGCCCTTGAAGCGGTAGGCTTCTCCAGGACCAGACAAATCCTGGTTTTTGCCCTGGCGGTCTTTACACTGGGACTTGGTTGGTGTGGGCTTGAGGAAACTTTTTTCAAAAAGGCCGAGAGCAAGGCCTGGCAAATCCGCGCCAGGGCCCTGGCCTCCCAGAAGTTCACCCCCTACGGGGAGGGTTTTTGGACCAAAAGGGGAGAGACGTATCTCAGGGTGGAAAAGGTCCTGGATGACGGTCTGATGGAAGGGATCGAAATCTTTTGCTTTGAGGGCAAGGAGCTCAAAAGTTACCTTTTTGCCCCCATGGGTAAGGCCGATAAGGGTAAATGGCTCCTCTGGAAGGTCAGGGAAAATCTCTTCGGGCCCCAAGAGGTTAAGGAAAAATTTTATCCTCGCCTTTTTTGGCAAGCCCCGATCCCGGCGCAGGAACTGAGTAGGCTGGCCCTCCCCTTAGAATTCCTGGACGCCCAAACCCTGTGGCACTACCGGCTGATCTTTAAGGCCGGGGGGCAGGACGTGTACCGCTACACCCTGGCCCTGTGGGAGCGGTTGACCACCCCTTTTTTGGTCTTGGCCATGGGGCTCCTGGCCCTAAGCTTCGCCACGAGCCCCCTTAAAAGGAAAAAACCGGTGCTTACCCGTCTGCTGGGAGGCCTTTTCGGGGGTCTCTTTTTCTACCTCTTGCGGGAAGCCGTAACCCACACGGGAAGGGTCTACGGCCTCTCCCCCCCTTTGGTAGCCCTTGGTCCCGTTTTCCTGGTATTGGGCCTGGCCCTCTGGCGTTTCAAAAAAGCGGCTCGGGCCTAAAAGAGGCCCCGTCCCAAACAAAACTCTGAAATACAAAAGTCCCTTTTTGGTCGTCTATACGGAAAAGGAAAAATCTTGATTTTTTTGTAGGATTTGAACCCAGATAAGTAAGGGAGGAGACCCCAAAGACAGGGGTCCTGCCCCAGAGGGTGTCAAGCTCAAACCGGCCAACCCGGTGGGTGTGCCCGTAAAGGACAAGCTCTACCCCCTCCTTCACCAGGATTCTTTGTAAGGCCAGCGCGTCCTTTAAGGCCTTGCGTTTGGAAACCACCCCTTTGAGAGGTGGGTGATGCAGATAAAGCACCCGGAAAAAATCCCTTTTGCGCAACCAGGCCAAGGTCTGCGCCAGTCTTTCCAGTTGTTTGAGCCCAAGCCGCCCGACGGCCCAAGGAGGGATGTTAGGGCAGGCGGTACTAAGCCCCACCAGGGCCAGCCTTCCTAGAACCCGCACCCGAGGGAACCGTTCCGTAAGGGGTCCTTCCCCCTCAAGATAAGCGGCCCACTTTCCGTAGGTGGCCGAAAAATCCTCTGGTGCGTAGGAATCGTGGTTGCCAGGGGCTATGCCTACCTGCTCAGGGCTACCCAGGCACTTCAAAAAGGAAAGGGCCAAGGTGAACTCCTCAGGCAGCCCCAGGTGGGTAAGGTCGCCGGTGACAATGATCTGGTGAGGCTTGAGCCGCTTTACCTCCTCACAAAGAGCAAGAAGGGGGGCTAGCCCGTGTTTCTTGCCCCGTAAAAGTCGCCAGCGGAGGTAACCGATGAGCCGGCGCCCCGCTAGCTTTCGCCAAGGAGGGGCAAGGCTTGCCAAATGCCAATCAGAACAATGAACTAAGAGCTTTTCCCTGGTCAACATAGTGCTATCCGTTAAAATAGAAAAGATGGCCCGTTACGTCTATTTTTACGGCAAAGACCAAGTAAGAATCTGGGGGCTTACCGTCCCAGAACGGTTAAAAAGACTCCTCGGCCCCCAGGTCAAAGAACTAAAAGACCCTTCGCAACTCACCCCCGAGGACGAAGTCTTTATCTTCAACGTGGACTACCTGCTTGACGACCGTCTGGTCAAATATCTTGGTACCCAGCCAGGTCTTTTGGTTTACCAAAAAGAAGGCCCCAAAGAAATCCCTCTTGCCGCCTACGTTTCGGCCCCCGTTTTTGCCGAGACCCTGGCCTGTTTTGAAGGCCGGGGCCCTTTGCCTCAAAGGATCAAAACCCAGCTCCTTGGAGAAATTTCGGCAGCTTTTTTTAAACAGCTGCGCAAATTTGAACCGCCCTTTGCCCTCCCGGTCTCGGAGAAAAACCGGGATTTCCTTGAAAGGCGCCTTTATGATTGGTCTTACAAAGGGGTCACTGACCTGGTGACCAAATGGCTGTGGCCCCATCCAGCCCGAAGAGTAGTCAAGTGGTGCGTCAAGCTTGGCCTTAAGCCCAACCATGTAACTTTTTTGGGTTTCATCCTGGTCGTCCTAGCCGGTTACCTCTTTTATCAGGGACGTCTAGGGCTGGGCTTAATAGCGGCCTGGCTTATGACCTTTTTTGACACGGTAGACGGAAAACTGGCCCGGGTGACGGTCACTTCAAGCAAATTTGGCCATTACTTTGACCATCTCATTGATCTCATTCACCCCCCCATCTGGTATATACTCTGGGGCGTCGGGGTTGAGCGATGGGGGCTCACCAACCCGCTGCCTGTCAGTCTGCTGGGCACCTTGCTTGTAACCGGCTACGTCCTAGGAAGACTGGTAGAAGGGGCGTTCATGGCCCGTTTTGGCTTTGAAATTTTTTGTTGGCGGCCTTTTGATTCCTACTTTCGTCTTATCACCGCCCGGCGTAACCCCTGTCTCATCATCCTGACCGTAAGTTACCTCCTCGGCCAACCCCAGTATGGTCTCCTGGCCACCACCTGCTGGACGGTCTTTACTAGTTTGGTCCTCCTGTTCCGCTTAGCTCTGGCCTGGTGGCAAGGGAGGAGAAGGCCCCTTACGCCCTGGCTGGCTGAAATAGAAAAATACCGTGCCCACAAGTTGGCCCTCAAGTGGTTTACCAGAGAAGCCACCGCATAGCCGAAGCCGGTCTGGTCATCAACCCGACCTCCGGGCGCAATCTCCGGGAGGCAAACCGCCTGCTGGCGCTCGCCCACCAGGCCGGGCTTGATCACGCTGAGGGAAAGGACTTTGACTCACTTAAGGAGGCCACCTTCACCCTTTTGGCCCAAAAGAAAAAGATTTTGCTGGTTAGCGGGGGAGACGGGACTTTGTCCGCGGTCTTAACCACTTGTCTCAAGGCGCGCCGTCTTCCCATACTAGCGGTATTGCCCGGGGGGACCACCAATCTTATTGCCTGGGACGTTAGCCGCCCTAAAGGGCAGCTTAAAATATTTAGGTACTTTTTGGCTGGAAAACCCCCGGCAGTTGAGATAAGACGGGCACTTAAGATCAAGTCTTACGAGATTTACGGTATGTTTTGCGCGGCAGGGATGCTGGCCGAAGGGGTAAGACGTTATAATCTAAATCGCCAAGAAAAGGGCCTGCGCGGGCTAAGAAACGCCCTCCCCGTAGCCGTAAGCCTTTTAAAGGAGGTTTTTTTTCGGGGTCGCCCCGGCTTTCCTTTAAACACCTGCCCGGCCGCCCCTTTCTCCCTGAATACGGTAATGGTGACCACGCTTGAGAAGGTGTTTTTACCGCTAAAACCCTTTATCTCCCGCTGTCCTTACTTAAAGGTGGGGTTTTTCCCCGAAAAACTCCTACCTTTTAAAGTCTCCTGTCTTCCCAAGATCGAGCTTAAGACCTCCACCCTGGCGGTGGACGGGGAGATCTTGACCGGGCAGGCCACGTTTACCGTAGAAACCGGACCGGAGGTGATCTTTTACCGGTGGTAGTCTCAAGGGACCTGCTGAGCTATCTGGCAGAATACGCGGTGAGGGAACCAGAGCCAGCCCTTTTGCCCCTCATCGGGGAATTCAAAAACACCTACCCCAATCTCCGGGCCATATTCTTTTACGGTTCCTGTCTCCAGGAAAAGGACCTGACCCAAAGTTTGGTCGATCTCTACCTCTTGACAAAAGATTATCGGGGGGCTTACCGCAACCCGGCCCTGGCGCTGGCCAATTATCTCCTGCCCCCCAACGTGTTCTGGGCCTCCCGGGACAGGATAAGGGCCAAATACGCCGTGATGGCCCTCTGGCATTTAGAAAAGGCCGTAACCCCTAGGTGGTTTCATTCCTATTTCTGGGGGCGTTTTGCCCAGCCCACCGCCCTCATCTGGTGGAAAGACCCCTTCAGTCGGCAAAGGGCCTTGCGGATCCTGGCCCGGGCCGTAGTCACTTTTTTGCAAGAGACCATCCCTTTGGCCCCGCCGCAGGGGAGGATAAAAGACCTCTGGCTTACCGGCCTTACCTATAGTTACCGGGCGGAACTGCGGCCTGAATCCCCTAAAAGGCTTCTGGCCCTCTGGGAGAAAAACAAGGATTTCTTTAAAGAAGTGACCAAAAGGGCCGTACCTGCCCTTCCCTTTAATATAAATGTGCAGGAAGACCGCTACGTCGCAAAGATACCCGCCAAACTAAGAAAACTTGCCTATTTTAAATGGTCCCTCAGGATGGTCCAGGGAAAGGTTCTTTCGGTCTTAAGGCTGGCCAAGGCCTGTTTCACCTTTCAGGGTGGGGTAGATTACGCCCTCTGGAAGATTGAACGTCACAGCGGCAAGCGCCTGGAAGTGCCTGCGGTCCTGCGCCGGCACCCTTTTCTGGCCCTTATTTTCTGGGGCTGGCGCGCTTTACTCACCCGGGGGGTGCGTTGATGAAAACCTTGTGGGCACAAGGACTGGAAAAGAGTTTTAAAAAAAGAAAGGTCGTCAAAGGAGTAAGCCTTGAGGTCCGAAGCGGGGAGGTGGTAGGGCTCCTCGGGCCCAACGGGGCCGGCAAGACCACCACTTTTTATATGATCGCCGGACTACTCAAACCTGAAGCCGGCAAAATCTGGCTAAACGAGAAAGAGATCACCTCCTTTTCTTTGGCCAAGCGGGCTAAATTGGGGCTGACCTACCTGCCTCAAGAACGTTCGGTGTTTCGCGAACTGACGGTAGAAAAAAACATCCTCGGGGTCTTGGAGCTCAAAAAATTAACTAAAGAAGAAAGAGAGCAGCGCAAAGAGGCCATTGTCCAAGAATTTGGCCTGGAAGAAGTGGCCGGACACAAAGGTTATACCCTTTCAGGGGGTGAGGCCAGGCGGGTGGAGATCGCCCGGGCCGTGGCCGTGGAGCCTGATTTTATCCTCCTTGACGAGCCCTTCGCCGGGATAGACCCTTTGACCGTAAAAAACCTCCAAAAACTCATCCTGGAACTCAAGGAGAAGGGAATCGGGATCCTGATCTCGGATCATAACGTAAGGGAGACCCTTAAAATTTGCGACCGCGCCTACCTTCTCTATCAAGGAGAGATCCTGATTGCCGGCACCGCCCAGGAAATCGCCCAAGACCAGAAGGCTAGGAATTTTTACTTGGGGCAGGACTTCAATCTTTAAGCCGTGCCTTGGTCCGGGGGTGTTCGCGTAAAAACTGGTAGATGGCCGCAGCCCCCCGCTGAGCCGCCGTAGTCCCTGGTTCGTCATAAAAGGTGTAGCGAAAGGCCTCCCTTTGCTTGGGTTCATAAAGAGATTGAAGGGTAAAAGCCCTTTTAAGACAGCGGGCGAAATCCCTTTCAAAATCCTCCACCACCTGGCCAAAGGTCCAGTGAAGATAATAAGGGTTACCCTGCCATTTGACTCCGTGGGCGTTTAAATAAATGCAGGGGCGCGGCTTCCAAATAAACTCGTATACCTGACTGCTCACGTCCCCCAGATAAATGTCGGCGGCTAGCATATACGTCATATCTACCGAGGCCATGCTGCCCAAATCGATATGGATGTTGGGGCAGCGGTAAAATCTTTTGGGAATTCGGCGGGCCCGGTGTCTGAGCCTCCTCCTGAAAAGCACCACGTGGGGGGCAAAGATGAGGTTGTATTCCCGGTGCTTGGCAAAAAATTCGAGCACCTTAAGCCCCCATTTGTTCCAGGAGGCCACCCGCTGGTCAAAATGCGGGTTGTAGACCACGGTGACGTGGTCGTTGGCAAAGATCCTAGGGCGCTGGGGGTGAAGCTTCTCCACCACTTCGAATTTGGGCCAACCCACCACGGCGTATTTCCCCTCCTCAAGCAGCCCCAATTCTTTCAGACGGTCCACGTATTTCTGCCCAGGCAACAAAACAAAGTCAAAATATTTGATCTTCGGGTCAAACCCGCCCTTACGGTCACCGGCACCGTGACGGGTATGGATCATGATCAGGTCTTCCAGACCGAATTTGGTACGCAGGCGCGCACAGTGCCTTTCCGGCGCCACCAGGACGTCAAGAGTCCTGAAGAACTCAAGGTTCCGGCGAAGGACCATAGTCTTGCGCCCAAAGGCCCAGGTGGAAACGAAAGGATCTAAAAGCTGGTAATACCAGGGGACAGGGAGTTTGAGAAAACGAGCCTTATGCCCGGGATAAAAAGAGGCTATCTTTTGCGCGAACCTGAGTTCTTCCTCGGTGGCACAGGCCACTGTCACGTCCAAGGCTTTCCCATACCGCCTGGATAGTTCAAAGGCGTAAGGGGCGGCGTGGGGCACCTGGTGCGGAAAATAGTGGTTAAAGAGAAAGCCAACCCTAACTTTGGTTGCCATAGACCAAACTTTCAAAAACTTTGAGGTAATCTAAAACCACCTTTTCCACTTTAAAATCTTCAGCCCTTTTCTGCAAAAAACTGGCTGGTGGTGGGTTTTCAAGGGTATCCAGGATGGCTTCCGAAAGGGCCTGGTAATCCCCCACCGGCACGAGTCGACCGTAACGGCCGTTTGCCAGAACCTCGGCACAACCCCCGAAACAGGCGGTACTCACCACCGGACAGCCTACCGCCAGGGCCTCCAGTAACACCCCTGGCAGACCTTCGTAACGTGAAGACAGGACGAAAACGTCGGCCCGGGCCATAAAAGACCAGGGATTTTCGAAAAAACCCGGCAGAGAAACACAGTTTTCAAGCCCTAGCTTTTTGACCAAACGCCACAAAGCCCTCCTTTGCTTCCCCTTCCCCAGGATCACCAGTCTGGCCTCCCTTTTCTGCCTCAAAAGAGAAAAGGCCCGGATCAGGGTGGCAAAATCTTTCTGAGGAGAGAGTCTGCCTGCTCCAAGTATCAAAGGGACCTCTTTTGCCTGAAACCAGGGGTGGGGAGGAATTTCCTTAGCTTTTTGGCGAATCTCTTCTAGCTCAAGGGGGTTGTAGATAACCGCCGTGCGTTCCGCAGGGAAGGGCATGAGGTCCAGGGCGTCTTTAAGAATACTTTCGCAGACCCCGATCCAAAAATCAGCCTGGGGATAAAAGCGCCTGATGGCTTTGAGTTTTAAAGAATTAAGCCACCTTTTAGGCCAGGTGCCCGCATCTTTTAGGGCCCCAGAAATGTGGTTGCTCAAACGTAAGACCAGGGGACACGGGCGGCCAGCCCGTTGCCAAGCCCTAACCGCCGGAAGGTGGGCGTGGTTGGCCCCGGAAAGAAAGACATCAAGCCTGTTACGGGCCAAATAAGCCGCCAGCTTGGGGACAACCAGCCTGAGACGGAGCCGCCTTTTAAGCCATCCTCCTAAAGCAGGCACCCCTAAGGGGACCAGGTTCAACGGAAGCCCCTTCACCTTCTTAAAAAGTGGCCCCCTGGGCTCAATAATTAGAAGGTCTACCTGGTGCCCATAGCTCAGCAGCCTCTCAATGAGGGTGACTACCCGTCTGGTGGCCCCTCCGCCGGTGAGTCCGTAAAGAAAGACGCCTATTTTCATCAAGCAAGGGCGGCAAAGGCCTCGGAGATAGCCGCAATCTGGGCCGGGGTATGGGCGGCTGAAACGCTGGCCCGCAGGAGGGCCTCACCGCCGGGGGTGGCGGGAGGAAGGACCATGTTTACGTAAACCCCCCTTTCCAGCAACCCATACCAGGTCTTTAGGGCCTTTTCCGGCTGGCGAAAACGCACCGCCACGATGGGGCTTGGCTCCGGCCCCAGCTCAAACCCCAGTTCTTTAAGGCGCCCGTAAAGCTGGTAAGCGTTCTGCCAGAGCCTTTCCTTGAGCTCCGGCCTCTCTTGTATGATACGTAAAGCGGCCCGGGCCGCCGCAATGTTGGCCGGGGAAAGAGAGGCCGTAAAGACATAAGGACGGCTGGCGTACCTCAAAAGTTCCAGTTCTTCGTAATTGCTGGTACAGTAACCCCCGATGGAGGCCAGGCTCTTGCTGAAGGTGCCTACGATAAAGTCTACCTTTTCTTCTACCCCGGCCTCTTCCGCCAGCCCCCTTCCCTTCTCGCCCAAAACCCCAAGGGAATGGGCCTCGTCTACCAGGAGATAGGCTTCGTATTTTTCTTTGAGGTGAGCGATCTCTGCAAGGGGCGCCCGGTCTCCCAGCATGCTGTATAGCCCCTCCACCACGATGAGGATGTTGGCGGAAGGGTTCTTTTCCCGCAAACGCCTTAATTTCTTTTCGAGGTCTTCCAGGTCGTTGTGCCGGAAACGGTAAACCGGCACCCCCCCGAGCCTGGTACCGTCGTAAATGCTAGCGTGACAATCAGCGTCAAGGAGGACCAGGTCGTCTCGCCCAACCAGGGTGGAAAGGACCCCTAAATTGGCGGCGTAACCCGTGGTAAAAACAATGGTGGCCCTGCGCCCAAAAAATTCCGAAAGTTCCTGTTCCAGGGCCACGTGACTGTGGTAAGTACCGTTGGCCATACGTGACCCGGTGGTACCGGTACCTTCGGCCTTGATCGCCGCACAGGCGGCCTCGATGCAGGCTTTATCAAAGGTAAGGCCAAGATAATTATTGGTGCCCGCCAGGATGACCCTTTGGCCGTTCACGATGGCTTCGGTAGGTGAGATGATCTTTTCAATCACTACGTTGAAGCCACCGAAGAAGGCCCTTACCTGATCTAATTGCGCAGCAAGTTTGCTAAACTTATCAAAGATGCCCATGGTCCCCTTCCGTAAGCTTTTCTATCTCCCTTACCAAGTCCCCCACGGTGCGGATTTCGTTAAGGACGTTTATGGGTACCGTGATATCGAACCTGTCCTCCACCGCCGCGAGAATCTCCATAGCCCTCAGGGAATCAACTTCAAGATCTTTTTCAAAACTGGTCTCAGGGGTTATCTCTACCGGGCGGTTCAGTACTTCGGCCAATATTTCTCGAACCGTCTCAAAGATCTCTTCCCGTCTCATTAGTCACCCATTCCTTTAAGGCTTTTTCCAAGGGCCAACGGGGCTGCCAGCCAAGGTCTCTGGTTATCTCATCATTAACACAAGTCCAATCGGGGTGGCAAAGCTCAGACACTTTGTAATGGGAAAAGAGCGGGGCTTTTCCTATTATTTTACTGACCAAAAGGCTTCCATAACCAGCCATTCTTAAAATATTTTCAGGAACGACCACGAGACGGGGGGCCTTGCCTGTTATACGGGCCACGATTTCCCGTACCTCAAGCCAGGAATAACCCCTGGGACGCCCGTCGTGCAATTCATAAATTTTGCAAGCTTCTAGGTCCTTTTCCAGCCAAGAGAGAATGGCTTGACAGAGATCAAAAACGTAGATGAGGGAAAAACGGTTTTCAGGGTCACCCGGAACCGGTAGCACCCCCTTGAACATAAGCTTTATCAAGGGCGTCAGCCCCTCGTCGTAAGGACCATAGACGGCCGGAGGCCGGAAGACCTGCCAGCACAAAGGGCTTTGCCGAAGCAAATCCTCGGCCTGTCTTTTGGTGGCAGCGTAAGGGGAAAGATAGGGGTACCTGGCAGCCAGGGAGGAAACATAAAGAAAGCGCTTGACCCCGGCCTGGGAGGCGGCGGCCACCAGGTTTAAAAAGCCTCTGAGATTGGTGACGGCAAAATCTTCGTAAGAAGTTCCCCTTATGGCACCGGCCAGATGGATTACCGCCTCGGTCCCGGCCACCAGCCTTTCCAAGGCCTCCGGGCAGGAGAGATCCCCCACGACCCATTCCACCCCGGGAAAAAATCTCTTAAAGGTCTTCAAACGGGCCGGCCTCACCAGGGCCTTTACCCGTATCCCGGCAGGCAGAAGGGCCAAAAGGTTGCGGCCGATAAAGCCCGTGGCGCCGGTTACTGCGATAGATTTTTCCATTTACGAGGCGGCTTTTAACCGGGACTCCGAACTAAAAAAGAGGGGAAGCAAACCCTTTTCCTGGCAGACACGGCGGGTATGGCTGCGGGCCGGTTTCCCAGAAGTAGTCTTTACGATGGTATTTTTGGGGACCAGAAACACCTGACAATTTATACCAAGCTCTTGCCTTACGGTAGCGGCTATTCTTTCTTTCAGGACTTTGGCCTCCTCGGCGGTTAGCTTCCTCGTCTCTACCACCAGCACCGGTACGTCCTTTCCCTCCTCGTCCGGCACGGCAAAAGCGCAGGCGTTACCTGATTTTACCTCCTTAAATCTTTCCGCCACCAGCTCAAGGTCCTGAGGCCAAACGTTTTTTCCGTGGACGATGATCAGGTCTTTGGCCCGCCCCGTTATTACCAGCTCGCCTTCGTGGAGATAGGCCAGGTCCCCGGTATTCAACCAGCCGTCTTTTAAGACCTCCCTGGTGGCCTCTTCATCTCCCAAATAACCCGCCATCACGCTTTCCCCGCGCACGTAAAGGAGCCCCACCCTTCCTTCTGGCAGGGGACGTCCCGCCTCATCCCGAATTTCCACCGCCAGACCCGGCAAAGGTCGCCCGCAGCGGACCAAAGCTTTGGCCTGAGGGGAATTAGAAGGGCAAAAGGACACCCTACCTTCCCTGGCCAGTAGCTCCCGGTCCACCACGTCTACCTTTATCCCCTCTCCCAGGGGGGTAAAAGAGACGGCCAGGGTGCATTCCGCCATCCCGTATGAGGGCAGAAAGGCCTTGGGGTCAAAACCGCAGCGGGCAAATTTTTGGGCAAACTTCTTGAGGATAGAGTCCCTTATCATCTCTGCCCCCACCCCGGCCACCCGCCAGCAGGAAAGATCAAGCCCTTCTAGATCTTCCTCTTTTAGACGCAAGACCGCCAGCTCATAACCAAAAGGTGGTGCGAAGGAAATGGTGGCCCGATGCTCGGAAATCAACTTCAGCCACAGGCCGGGACGCATAATAAAATCTTTGGGACTTAAGAAATCCACTGACACCTGACTGGCCAAGGGCGCCAGGATAAGCCCCACGAGCCCCATGTCATGATAGAAGGGTAACCAGGAAACCGCCCGGTCCCCTTCTCTTCGCTCAACCCCATATTTGGCGATCAGATGCAGGTTGTGCATCAAGGCCCGCTGAGTGATCAAGACCCCGCGGGGAAACTTTGTGCTCCCGGAAGTGAACTGAATATAAGCCAGCTCGTCAGGCCCCAAGGGTTTGAACGGGGCGTCTTTTTCCGGGAGGGCCTCCAGGGTCTCTTCCGTGCCAAAATGTGGCACCCGGGCCTCTTTAGCCGCCTCTTGCCCGAACTTTAAAAATTCTTCAGGGACAAATAAGGCCTTGGCTCTTGAGATTTTAAGGAGTCTTGCTAGCTGTTTGACGTAAGCCTCCGCACTGCTTAACTGGAGCATTAAAGGCAGGGGAACCGGCACGTAACCCGCGTATTGGCAGGCAAAAAATAGCTTTACAAAAAAGGGGCGCGTATGGGCCAGGATAGCTACCGTGGTTCCCCGTTTAAACCCCAAGGCCAAAAGTTTGCGGGCCCACTTCTGGGCTTCCTGCCTAAGCTCCTGGTAAGATAGGGCCTTCAGGAGGGAACCACGGGGACCGAAAAAATTAAAACCAGTCCTTCCCTTTGCGGCGTAATCCAGCGCCGCTGCCAGCGTTTCAAACTCGGCCCGTTTTATCGGTATGCCACTTTCTGTAGGCGTTGGCCTCATTTTCCGAACCAGATTCTCAAAGGGCAAAATTTTTCCCTCCCTCTACCATGAGAAAATAAACTACTTCAAGACCAAAGCAATAAGTTTTAAAATGGGCCTGGCTATTTAAACATGAAAAAAACAATCAAAAAACTTCTAAATTACGCGGCCTTAATTTTGGTCTTCATTCCTTATCTTCTGGCCTTTTTGGGCCAGAAGGCCTTTAAGAGCGAAAAAATTTATCTTTTTTGGGCCCAGACGCTCGCCCTTGTTCCGGGGGTGCCGGGCAATTTTTTAAGGCGCGCCTTTTACCGTCTCTGTCTCACCAGGGTGGATTGGTCCTGCGAAATCGGGTTTGGTAGCTTTTTCAGTCACCCCTTTGGGGTAATCGAGGAAGACGTTTACGTGGGGCCTTATTGTATCCTAGGGCACGTGATTTTAAGGAGGGGCTGTCTTATCGCCTCCCGGGTAAGTATCCCGAGTGGGAAAAGACAACACCGACGTGACCCACAGGGCCGTCTCCTGGCGGCTGCTCCCCAAAACTTTGAGGTTATTGAAATCGGCCCTCACGCCTGGATCGGTGAAGGGGCCATTGTTTTGGCCCGGGTAGGGGAAAGGGCCACGGTCGCCGCCGGGGCGGTGGTGACCAGGCCTGTTCCGCCGCGAAGTGTGGTGGCCGGAAACCCGGCCCAGGTCATAAAAACTAGGGGAGGAAACTGATCAATTTGCCCTGGGCGTAAAGGCCGCAGCCCCACACCTTCCCCTCGCATTTGATGATTACGTAGCCCTCTTCCACTTCCGCTTCAAAAGGGAGACGTTTTTCGCGTCTTAGGCGATCAAGCTGGGAGGGGCTAAGCTCAAGGACGTTTTTGGTGGCCAGATGACCAAAACGCTGCAAGGCCGTGGAAGTAGGTTTGAGCCACCGAGAGACCCTCCTGGTAAATAAAAGCCCCACCGTCTGGACCTTGAGGTTTTGCAACGGCCTTAAGTCCGGAGGCGCGATAAAGAGCCAATAATTTTTGGCGGTGGAGAGCAAAAGGTAGTCCTGAAAGATCTCTTTCGGGATACCAAACCGCTCTTCCCAAAAGGAAAGGACTTCCTCCCTTTCTTTTAAGGAAACCACCCTGGGCCATTTGGCTTCTTTATGGATCTTCTTGCGGCGTCCCATCAGAAAAGCCTCTTTATTTTAGCCACAAAAAAGCCCACCGCTTGGGTCTCGTGGGGGTAAAACCGCGCCGTCTTTTGGAGATCCGGGTGAAGGGGCCGACCTTCCCACTCCGTCACCCCGGGGTGGTGGGGGAGCGGGTAAGTACAGGATACTATCTCGGCCTGCCTTTTGCGCAAAAGATAATCCACCACCATCTCGTTTTCTTCCGGATTAAAAGTACAGGTGGAATAAACTACGATGCCTCCAACCTTGACCAGGTCAAAAGCCCTTACCAGGAGCCCTTTTTGAATCGCCGGAAGGTTAGTGTGGCCTTCTTTTTGGTAAAGGAGCTCTCCCTCATAGCCCTCACGGTAACGACCTTCTCCCGAGCAAGGGGCGTCTACCAGAACCTTGTCAAAGGGGACCCCAAAGGGAAAGACCTCCCCCCGGTAAAGGGTGGTAAGGGCACAAGCCACTCCCAAACGCTTGAGGTTAGCCACCAGGGCCGTAAGGCGGTCAAGCCGCCGGTCATTGGCCACAATAACCGCCTTGTCTTCAGCCACCTGGGCTATCTGAGTCGTCTTACTCCCCGGGGCTGCGCACATATCAAGGATATACTCCCCGGGCTTGGGTTCCAAAGCTATCACCGGTAAGGCGCTGCTCAAGGTCATGGGATAGATATAGCCCAGGTAGTATTCTTCCGTGTTCCCCAGGGGAAAATCGCGGGGTTCTGCCCGGTAAAAATGGGGAAAACCCGGCACCGCTTCAGCCTTGACCCCTTGACGGGCCAGGCCAGCCAAGACCACCTCAGGGTCCGGAGCTTTAAGCTCGTTCAGACGGAAATAAAGGGGTAGCGGCTCCCTTAAATGGGCCAAAAATTTCTCAAAGTCCGGGATAATCTCGCGATAACGGGCGAAATAAGCTGGGGCTTCCGTGACTTTAAGCATGACTTTTCCCGTTTAGCAGGAGGCGATAAAGCTCCCGGTGAGAAGGAAGCACCAGATCGGCCTGTTTCAGATGTTGGGGGGCAAGGGTGGTGGTGAGGGCCACACAAAAAAGCCCTGCTCCTTTGGCACTCCTAATACCAGCCGGGGCGTTTTCCACCGCCAAAGCCGCCTCCTCTGGGGCCTTTAACTTTTCTCTGGCCAGTAGATAGGGCTCCGGGTGGGGCTTACGGCGCCTAACCTGATCCCCGGTGAGGATAAAATGAAAAAGCCCCCTCAAACTGGAGGGTAAAATTTCTTCCAAAATTTCACGGTGGGAACTGGTAACTAAAGCGAGTTTTTTTCCTTCTTTCCTCAAGTCCGCCAAAAGATCCGGGATCTCAGGAAATGGTTTTACGAAAGACCAGTATTTCTGCCGGAACAAGGCTCGCTGGCGTTTTAGGACCTGGCGGAAGAGTTCTTCAGTTGGAGAAACCCCCTGGTCCTCAAAGATTTTACGTGAGGTCTCGGCCTCAATGGCCCCTTCGTGCAGGTAAAGGGCTTCTTCTGGAACGTTAAGTCCGAACTCCCGAAAGGCCTCCTGCCAGGCCCTGACGTGCCACGGCATACTGTCCAGCACTACGCCGTCCATGTCAAATAATACGGCTTCTGCGTTTCTGACTTTCTCCTCCATTAAGGCCAGACCTCCTGCTTTCTACCCAACCTTATACTTTGAGCCGTTTTTGCACTTCTTCAAGGGACAACCCCTGAATAAGGACCTGTTTTTGGCGAGAGGTAAGGCCTTTTAAAATCTTTATTTTCCCCTTGGGTAGAGATAGTCTTTGGGCCAGAAAGGCCAAGAGGGCCTGGTTGGCTTTACCATCCACCGGTGGGGCCTTAAGCCTGATCTTTAAGGCCCCGGCGTGGGTACCTGCGATTTCATCACGCTTGGCCTTGGGTTGCAAATGGACGGCCAAGATAACGCCTTCTTGCGCTACCCTAAACATCCTGCTTAAAGGTCTGAGCCAAGTATTCCTCCCAGGTCTTGAGAAAGGTCTTCAGTTCAAGGAGCATCTTTTCCCGTTCCGCCTTCAGGTTTTCGATCTCTAGCTGGATCTTGCTCCGCTCTTCTTTGGCTTCGCTGATGATCCGGTTGGCCTCTTCACGGGCCCGCACCAGAATCTCCTTGGCCTCCACTTCTGCCTCTTTCTTGATATTTTCCGCCAGTTCCTGGGCCTTTAAGATGGCCTCTTTTATGGATTTTTCCTCCCGCCGCAAGCGCTCAAGTTCACCCTTTACCCTGGTCAGCTCATCTTTTAAAGCGTTACTCTCCCGTTGGGCCTCTTTGAGAACCGCAGCTATTTCCTCCAGAAATTCGTCTACCTCGTCTTTCCGGTAACCCCAAAGCCCGGTAGAAAACTGTTTTTCCTGGATATCAAGGGGGGTCAAAGCCATCTGATCACCTCAGGGAATAGGCTAAATCGTAAAGTACGGGAATCAAAAACTGCCGCAAAAAGATGATGCCTAAAATGGCCACCAGCGGGGATAGATCAATCCCCCCAAGGGGGGGCAGCACCCGCCTTATCCTGGCCAGCACCGGTTCCGTAACCCCGTAAAGGAATCGGACTATCGGGTTGAAGGGATCGGGGTTTACCCAGGACAGAAGAGCACGAATAATGATAAGCCACATATACAGATTTAAGGCGATATCAAGTACCGTGGCCAAGGCCTTTAGAAAATGTGAGATGATAAACATAGCTTACTCCTTTCTAACCTCCGCGTCCGAAAGGACAGACTGGAAAGCGACAGGTTTTGCAACCAAAACAAAAACCCCCGTGCCCCATCCTAGCAATGTCTTCCCTTTTCACCTTCTCTCCACAGATAAGGCGGGGCAGGACCAGGTCAAGTACGGTGGTGCGAAAATACATCCCGCAGGCCGGAATGCCCAAAATAGGGGTATCTCCCCGGTAGGCCACCAAAAACATGGCCCCGGGCAGAACCGGGCTCCCGTAAACGAGATCGCTCACCCCTAAAGCGGCGATGGCGTGCCGGGTAACGTCATCCGGGTCCACCGACATCCCCCCCGTTACCAGGACGAGCTCCGCCCCCTGAGCCAAGACCTCTTCCAGGGTCTTTTTGATGAAGGCCTGGTCGTCAGGACAGAAACGGACCGTCAGGACCTCCAACCCCAAGGCCTCAAGTTTGGGGGTGAGGGCCGGCACGAAGGCGTCTTCTACCCGCCCGAAATAGACTTCGTTTCCGGTGATCACCAGCCCAACTTTTTTGATGACCGGGGGTTTCACCGCCAAAAGATCCGTCTTACCGGCGATCTCCTCCACCTTAACCAGCAAATCCTCTTTTACCACCAGGGGAACCGCCCGACCTGCGGCAACCGCCTCCCCCTTGCGCACGAAAAAATCGGTATGTTTGGTGGAAAGGATAATCTCCCCCAAAAGGTTAAGGGAAAGCAGGGCCTCTACGTCTATCTTTAAAAGGCCGTCATAAGCGGCGTAAAAGGTGACCTTCCCTTCTTTGATTTCCGTGCCATAAGTTACCCCCGGCCCGGCCACGGCTTTGGCCAAGCGCAGGGCGGCTTCATCCTCGTGGAGCTCGCCAGGCTCAAGCTCGAGGGCGTAAATATGATCTTTGCCCATGCGCTTGAGCCGGGGGATATCTTCGGCCCGAATCACGTGGCCCTTGCGGAAAGCCGGCCCTTTAAACTCCCCGGGGCGGATTTCGGTAAGGTCGTGGGGAATGACCATCCCCACGGCCTCTTCCACGGGAATGAACCGCGCCTTCATTGGGCAAGTCCCTTCTTCTCTCTCTCCTTCCCTTCGTACGCCTCAATAATGCGCTGGACCAGCGGGTGTCGTACCACGTCCTGCTTGTCAAAAAAGACGAAGGCGATCCCCTCTATCCCCTGGAGCAGCTCTATGGCTTCGACCAGGCCACTTTTCTTTACCTCCGGAAGGTCTATCTGGGTAATATCTCCCGTGATTACCGCCCGGGAACTGTAGCCTAACCTGGTCAGAAACATCTTCATCTGTTCAGAGGTAGTGTTTTGCGCCTCGTCCAGGATGATGAAGGCCTCGTTTAAGGTGCGCCCGCGCATAAAGGCCAAAGGGGCCACCTCGATGGCACCTTTCTGGATAAGGCGGGAGGCCTTATCGTAGGGAAGCATATCGTAAAGGGCGTCGTAAAGGGGCCTTAAATATGGGTTTACCTTCTCCACCATATCACCCGGCAAGAAGCCCAACTTTTCACCGGCTTCGACCGCCGGCCTTACCAGCACGATGCGCTGGATCTCTCCCCGCATAAAATAAGAAATGGCCATGGCCATGGCGAGATAGGTCTTTCCGGTTCCCGCCGGGCCTACCCCGAAGACGACGTCATGGTTACGAATGGCGTCGATATAGATTTTCTGGTTAATGGTCTTCGGGGTGATGATCTTGCGGCCGGAACTTACGAAGACCGTCTCCAGGAAGATATCTTTCAGGTTGGCCAAAGGATTTTGGCTAATGATACGAGTGGCGTACTCCACGTCACTGGGATAAAGGGTATAGCCTGCCTTAAGTAGCCCGTAGAGTTGCTCACAGGTCCGGTCCGCAAGTTCCGTATCAAACCTTTCCCCGGTTATCTGCATTTCGTTGCCCCGAACCTGGATATGCACGTTAAAGGCTCGCTCAATGGTCTTCAAATGAGACCCCTTTTCCCCGTAAAGCCAACGGGCTAAAGCGTTGTCTTCAAAAGTGCGCTGGACCGTAATTATTTCAGGATTGGTGGCTACTCTTTCCTTCATACCTCTTCGCTTCACCTCTTGTCCTTGGTTTTTTTCAAAATTTTAAAATTTTTCTAAATTATAACCGCTAAGAAAGGCTTTTAAAGGGGGTTAGATAGAAATAGGACTTCTTTGACGCTTAATCTCAGCCAGTTTTTGGTTATAAAAAGCAATCACTTCGCGACGAGACAACATGCCCAAGAATTTTTGGGGGGATTCGTCAGCCACCACGGGGAGCTGGTCTATATTGCGCACGGTAAATTTTTGCAGCGCAGAATGAATATCTTCCGAAGGCGTGACGGTAATTACTTGGGGACGGGCAATATCTTTGATGATCAAAAGATCCCAGAGGGTTTCGTCCTTCAAATATGGCCTGACGTCGTTTAATGAGAATATACCCACGAGCCGACCTTCCTGGTCTACCACCGGAAAATAATGTTGTTCGGTTTCATGAAATATTTTAACAAACTCCCGGAAAGGCATGTCCTCCGGGAGCAGGAGCCACTTTTTGCGGGCGGGATCAAAAATATCCTTCACTTTGGTACCGATTAAGACGTCGTAAAAGAACTCACCCCGGTGGGCAGGGGATTCAAATTTGGTGGGGACCTGGCCTTCGTAAAGACTCTGATATTTTAAAGGACCGGCCATAAACCTTTGCATCACGTAAGAAATCGTAACCGAAAGGGCGGCGGCCCCTAATACGTGAAAAGCCCCAGTCATTTCGATTACCATGAAGAGGGCGGCCAAAGGGACTCGGGCAGCGGCGCCAAAAACCGAAAGCATCCCGATTACGGCGTAAGGAGCGGGAGGTTGTTGAAAGACGTGGGCCAGCACCCCGCCTAACATGGCCCCCACAAAAAGACTGGGGGCAAAGACTCCCCCTGACCCCCCGGAACCTACCGTCAAGGAAAGGGCCAGTATTTTGGTAAAAATCAGTACGAACATGAGGTTTACCGGGATTTTTCCTTCAATCGCCGCCTGGATCCAGGGATAACCCCCTCCGAGCAATTGGGGCAGTTTCATCGCGATAAGACCCAGAAAAAGACCCCCTATGGCCGGTTTAAAGATGTTGGGTATGGGCAAGGCACGGAACAAGTCTCTTACCCGGTAAAAGACCTCCGGTAAAAAGGAGGCCACCATCCCCGCACAGATTCCCAGACTGGCAAAGGCGAGATACTGGGAAAGTTCTGTGATATAAAAATCGGGCACCCTAAAAAGCGGGGCCCAACCCACTAAAAATCCGTTTAAGGCGTAAGCCGTTACCGAGGCCAGGAGGCAGAAAAGGACGGCGTGGGCCTCGATATCTACTTCGCTATAAAGAATACCCACCGAAAACATGGCCGCGCCAATGGGGGAGCGGAAGACCGCAGCCAAACCGGCCGCCATCCCGATTAGCAATAAAAGACGTGTCTCCGGAACCGATCGTTTGGTAAGGGTGGCATAAAGAGAGGCGATACCAGCACTTATCTGGACCACCGGGCCTTCACGCCCTGCTGACCCGCCTGAACCGATGGTGACCGCCGAGGCAATCATTTTGACCAAGGGAACACGGGGCCTGATCTTGCCTTCGCTAAAATGAAAGGCCTTGATGGCCGCATCCGTCCCGTGCCCCTCAGCTTCAGGAGCCAGGGTGTAAACGATAAGTCCTGAGATTAGCCCCCCTAAAGTAGTGCTTACGGGAACCAAATAGGGGGTGAAATTTGGACCCGGCACCAGTCCGTTAAAACCTACTAGACGTTCTAAAAAAAGATGATGGACGGTATCTACCAGAAAGGTAAAAACCTGGGCCGAAACAACACCTATTATGCCTAAAAGGAAGGCGTCGAAAAATAATTTAGTGTATTCTTTTTTCACTTAACTACGTTGGGATTCCTTTTTTAATTGGTTAAGTCGCCGGTTGTAAAAGTCTATTACCTCTCGCCTGCTAATCATCCCCAGAAAACGTTTGGGATCATCGTCTGCCACCACGGGCAATTGATCGATATTGCGAATAGTAAACTTGCGCAAAACCGTATTGATATCTTCGGAAGGAGTAGTAGAAATAATATCTTTTCTGGCAATATCTTTGATTACCAAAATATCTTTAATATCTTCGTTAAACAAAAAGGGACGAATATCATTTATGGAAAAAATTCCTACCAGATTGCCTTCTTTATCCACTACCGGAAAATAATGCTGTTCGGTGCGGCCAAAGAAGTTCAAAAATTGACGAAAGGTCATATCCTCAGGGATGGTGGCCCAGGTCTTAGAAGGCTTAAAGATATCTTTGACCTTGATGCCGGCCAAAATATCCGTAAAAAACTCTCCCCGGTGGGCCGGCGAATGGACCGGCGTGGGGACCTGCGATTCGTAGAGGCTACGATAAGGAAGATACTGGGAAAGGGAAGTTTGGATGAGATAGGCCAGCATGACGGAAAGCCCTGCGGCAGGCAAGAGGTGAAAACCGCCGGTGATCTCCACCACGATGAGACTGTTAGCGATAGGGGCCCGGGCCGCCGCCCCAAAGACCGAGGCCATACCTACCACTACGTAAGCCGCCGGAGGCTGGTCAAAAAGGCTCGCGACGAAGCCGCCCAACATACCTCCCACGTAAAGACTCGGGGCAAAATCGCCCCCTGAACCGCCGGAACCGACGGTCAAAGAAAAGGCCAGGGCCTTGGCCAGGGATAAAATCAACATCATAGTACCAGGTAATTCACCGTTCATGGCCTTTTGCAACCACCCGTAACCTATCCCCAGCACCTGAGGCAAAAAAAGGGCCAAGACACCCAGCAAAAAACCCCCAAGCCCGGGCTTAATGAAAAAAGGGAGGGGCATCCTGTCAAAAAAGGAATGGATAGTGCCAAAAATTACGGGAAGGGCGGCCCCCATAAGCCCGCTCAAGATCCCTAGTACGGCAAAAAATAAATATTCGTGGGTCTGGGTGAGGGCCAGATTTTCCGGTAAGGAAAAAAGGGGTTCCCAGCCGGTGAAAAAACCGGTAAAGGCGTAGGCCACCACCGCGGAAATGAGACAGTAAAGCAGGGCCCGGGATTCAAACTCTATCTGGCTGTAGAGGACCTCAATGGCAAAAAAGGCACAGCCGATGGGAGACCGAAAAATGGCCGAAAGGCCCGCCGCCATACCCATGAGGAGGAGGAGACGTCGCTCATGGGGAGGACGTTTGGTCAAGTGGGCATAGATAGCCCCAATGCCTGAACCGATTTGGGCGGTAGGACCTTCCCTTCCCGCAGAACCCCCGGAGCCCAAAGTGACGGCGGAGGCGATCATCTTGACAAAAGGGACCCGGAAACGCACCCGGCCTTCCTCAAAATGAAAGGCCCTGATAGCCGCATCCGTACCGTGTCCTTTCGCCTCTGGCGCCAAAAACTGGACAATGAGACCGGAAATGAGGCCTCCTACGGTGGTTACCACGGGGATTAACAGGAGGCCATAGGGGCCTACCCACTCCTGCAGGCTACCCCCTTCGTTAGGAAGTCCGGGAGGGCGATAATGGGCCAGTTTCACTAAGAAAAATGCCTGGGAAAGATCAACCAGGTGGGCAAAGACAAAAGCGGCTACCGCGCCCACCAGCCCCATCAGCACCGTATCAGCAAGGAGCCAAAGATGGCGTCTCTCCAAAGGGCCCCCACCTGTCTTCAGAGTCTTCTGGCCTTATAGCCTGTTCACGCTCGCTATGCAACAATCCACCTGGAATGACGGTTAACTTTTTCGCAAAAGGCGGGCGATAGTAGTATGAAGTTCCCGAAAGCTATACGGCTTGCGTAGGAAATCCTTTATTCCCAGTGTTTCTAGTATAGAAAGGTCTAGATATTGGCCACTAGAAACTATTATCCGAATACGCGGATCGATTTCTTTAAAGGCCTTCAGGAGCTCGTGTCCGTCAAGTGAACCTTTTAGGTAAAAATCTACAATAACGAGATCGAAGGGTTTCCCTTCACGGAGAGCACGACGATAAATCTCTAGCCCTTCTTTTCCGGTGGTGGCCTCTTCCACATCAAAACCGAGGACTTCCAACATTTCTTTTAAGCCCTCTCTCAGTTGTTTTTCGTCTTCTACGATTAAAATCTTTCCATAAAATTCCGCACACCGAACTGTGTTATTGGTTTCTTTATATTCTTCGCCTTTTTGTTCTCTTTCTTTGGCGGGAAGATAAATTTCAAAAAGGGCTCCTCCGTTGGGAGACCCTTCCACCCTAATTTTCCCACCGTGATTTTTGATTATAGAATATACCGTGGCTAAACCCAGGCCGGTTCCGGTCTCTTTGGTAGTAAAAAAGGGGTGAAAAATCTTATCCCTGATATTAGCCGGAATCCCTGGACCTTCGTCAGCTACTGAAATATATAAATACAACCCGGGTTTGAGCTCCGGATCGTCTTTAATTTCTACTACCGAAGTTTTAACCCATATACGACCTTTTCCTCCCATAGCCTCGATAGCATTTAGAAATAAATTTTGGAATACTTGTAATAATTGATGTCTATCACCTATGACACAACAAAGATCAGGAGGAAAATCCAAAATTAATTCACAACTAGTTCCTTTGAAAGTTATTTCAGCTGCTTCCTTGATAATAGGTGGTAAACTTACTTTTTGTTTTTTAGGCAAACCGCCTTTAGTTATTGCTAAAAGTCTCGAAGTAAAATCTTTTCCCTTTAAACAAAGTTTTTTTGCTTTTTCTACATAGTCAGAACACTGATTAGGCTTTAGCAAAGCCATTTCAAGATACGAAAGAATAGCAGCTAATAGATTATTAAAATCATGAGATAATCCGCCGGCAGTTAAAGCAAGAATTTCTAAACGACTTAATAATTCCTGTCTTTCTTCGAGGATTTTCTCTTTAGTTATATCTTCTATAATAGCAAGAAAATTAATATTACTCTCGTCTTTAATGGCCGAAAATAAAATACGTGCATAAAAATTTGAACCATCTTTTCTGGTAAGAATTAATTCCTTTTTGATTGGAAAATCTAAATTATCCGATATTTCTTCAAATATTTCTAATTCACAACCATAGAGATCTTCTAGCGAATATCCAGTCATTTCAGAATAAGATTTATTAAAATATTGAACACGTTTATTAGAATCAACCAAAACAATACCTACAGGGGACTGAGATACCGCCAATGCAAACTTTTTTAACTCTGAAGATAGGGCTTTTGTTTTAGATAATAAAGCCTGCAAATTGGCTATGTTCTTATAAAGATTTTGAGCAAATTCATTTATCGTATTTTTAAGGTCTACAATTTCAGAAAAGCAGGGATCATGTTTGATAGTTTGTGATAAATCAGCAGATAATTTACTTGTATCTTCATGAAGCTTTTTAATATCATTTAATAAACAGCCAAAAAGCATATAGCCCAAAAACAAAGTTATCAAAAATGAAATTAACAAACATGATAAAATAACAAATATAGCATTACGTAAAAAAACAACTTTTTTTGAAAGTTTATTTTCAATACTAGAAATAACAAGCAAAAATTTTTCGTTTTCCTGTGCAGATTTAGAAAGAGATCTATACAATAGACGACTAACTTTTTTAAATTTTTTAACCAAGCGAGATAATTGATTTAAGTTTTTAGTATAAACTTCTACAAAATTTTTATTAATTCTATTGCCAGAAACAGAACGCAATTCGTTTAATAAAGAGAAAAGATCATTCAA